>PWMF01000055.1 GCA_003559215.1 Natrialbaceae archaeon | reverse complement strand
CCTCGGCTGCGGTGATCGAGTCGGCGACGCCGACGACGGCGAACGCCCGCGAGGTCGTCGTGTAGATTCCGTCGTCGCGCTCGTCCACACTGGCGTAGTACAGCAGGGCCTCACCCGCGCTTTCCTCGTCGACCTGCACTTTCGCACCCGCCTCCGGGTCGGTCGGATACCCCTCGGGGACGGCGTACTTACAGACCGTCGCCTGCGAGGTGAACTCGAGCTCCGGTAGCTCGTCGCCGTCGCGGGCGGCCGTGAGGACGTCGAGGAACGCCGTCTCGAGGACCGGCAGGGTGTTCATCGCCTCGGGGTCACCGAAACGGGCGTTGAACTCGATCACCTTCGGCCCCTCGCTGGTAAGCATGAACTGGCCGTAGAGGATCCCGCGGTAGCCCTCGAGGGCATCGACGGTCGCCTCCATGATCGAGACGGCCTACTCGTAGTCGGCCTCGGTCATGAACGGCAGTTCGAACGTGGCGTCGCTGTAGGATCCCATCCCGCCGGTGTTCGGGCCCTCGTCGCCCTCGTAGGCCCGTTTGTGGTCCTGGACGGCGGGTGCGGTTCGGATTTCGCCGTCGGCGACGAACGCCTGGACGGTGAACTCCTCGCCGACCAGCCGCTCCTCGAGGACGATCCGGTCGTAGTCCGAGTCACGGATGTACGCTTTGCCCTCCTCGGCGGTGACCTGGTCGCCGATGACCTTCACGCCCTTCCCGCCGGTGAGCCCGGCGGGTTTGATCGCGAGGTCGCCGTCGTACTCGTCGATGTGGTCACAGGCCGCGTCCATGTCGTCGAAGGTCTCGAACTCCGGACAGCCCGGCACGTCGTGTTCGGCCATAAAGCGCCGCTGGAACGCCTTGTCCGTCTCGATACGGGCTTCGTCGGCCTTCGGGCCGAACGCGTAGATCCCTGCGTCCTCGAGCTCGTCGACGACGCCGGCCTCGAGGGGTGCCTCGGGGCCGACGACCGCCAGCGTCGCCCCGACCTCCTCGGCGTACTCGCGGACCGCCTTCGGGTTGGTCGTCTCAAGCGTCTCGAACTCGGTCGCAAGCCGGGCGATCCCCGGATTTCGGTTGCCGGCGCAGGCGTAGAGGTCGGCCTCACTCGCCTCGAGCGCCCGTGCGATCGCGTGTTCGCGCCCGCCGCCGCCGATCAGGAGCACGTGCTCTGCCATGCTCGATAGCGAAACGCACGAACCTGTAAGCGTTGCCCTTTGTTCGAGTGAAAAGTATGCACGAGTACGGGCATGCTTCGCTCGAGTCCGCCGTGACGGTCGGTCGCTCCCGAGCTTCAGTCGTCGGCGCCGGGCGAGGGCTCGAGGGGGGCGCCGGCGTCCTCGTCGGTGTCGCCCTCATCGATCCCGTCCGGCCGCGGGAACTGTTCGATCGTCCGTTCGCGGAACGCCTCTTCGTCGAACTCGTACTCGCCCTCGAGGAACTCGAGGACCTCGAGGGTGTCGCGCCGCGCGTTCTTCAGGCAGGTCGAGGCGCCCGGCGAGGGGGTGATGTTGAAGATGATGTCGTCGCCGACGATCTTGGCCTCGCCCATATCCAGGGACTTCTTCTCCGTGTCGACGATCTGGGGACGGACGCCGCCGTACCCCTTCGCGCGCTCGATGTCGTCGAGTTCGACGCTCGGGACGACCTTCTGGACGTGGGGGAGGAACTGCTTCGGACCGACGTTCGGGACGTCGTAGACGAGGTTCCGCAACACGTACGGCAGGAGGATGCGATCCGAAAGGACGTTCGCGTAGCTGAGAAACGCCGCGGCGTTGAGCCCGAAGACGTCGAGGAAGTCGGTGACGGTGGAGATGCGTCCGCGCTCGAGGGTCGGGACGAGCTTTGCGGTCGGGCCGAAGCGCGTGATGGAGGGGTCGTGAACGTCGGCGTCGCCGTGGACCGCGGCGAAGGGGAGCTTCTTCATCTGGAGGGTGTAGACCTTCCCGTTGAGCAGGTCGTCCGCGAGGAAGAAGCTGCCCGCAACCGGGAGCAGGACCTTGTTCTCGCCGTAGCCCAGCTCCTTGGCGATCTGGAGGCTGTGGGAGCCGGCGGCGACGACGGTCGCCTCGCAGTCGAATCGGCCGTCGGTCGTCTCGATCGTGTAGCCGTCGAGCGTCGGCGTGATGTCCTCGACCTTCGTCCCGGTGTAGACGTCGACGCCTGCTTCCTCGCGGGCGAGTTCGACGAACGACTGGGTCGTCGCGCCGTAGTCG
This sequence comes from Natrialbaceae archaeon, assembly GCA_003559215.1. Taxonomy (GTDB): domain Archaea; phylum Halobacteriota; class Halobacteria; order Halobacteriales; family Natrialbaceae; genus Natronococcus. The sequence goes on along the minus strand of PWMF01000055.1, from coordinate 6,817 downwards.
ACGACGTAGCCGTCCGGCGTCTGCAGTGCGCGAAGCTCTTTGTCTGGATCCCGACCTTCGACGACCTTCGGCTCGATCTCGGCGATCTCCTCGCGGCCGATCGAACGCAGCTTCGGGAACAGGTCGCCGAAGCCGTCGCCCTCGTAGCGTCGCTCGAGCTCCGCGACCTCCTCGTTGCCCACGCCCAGCACCATCTTGCTGCGCTTGTCGTGCATCTCGCGGTCGGGGTCGTGGTTCTCGAGGTAGCCCGCGAGCATCTCCGCGCCCTCCTTTACCTCCCGGGCCTTCTCGAGGGTGTAGTTGGTCTCGATATCCCCGAAGTGTAGAGTCTGGGAGTTGTTCGTGTGATCGGAGTTGATCGCCGCGATCTCGTCTTCCTTCTCGATCAGTGCGATAGAGTCGATATCGGTGAACGTCGCGGTCGTGTACAGCAGCGAGGCACCGCTTATACCGCCGCCGACGATAACGAGGTCGTACTTGCCAGACATTGTTATAGTGGCCGCTATGTGCCCCACTTCGGTCCAGACGTATAACTCATATTTTTCTCTCGGAAGATTCGTCGATCGACGAAAACCGTCTCGACGAGGGATGTGTCGCCCTCGAATGACGGTCTCTCAGCCGGCCCAATAGACGTGTCAGTAGGTTCGATCGAGCCGCACGAAACACAAACAAATTATTCGACCGCTACAAAAGGCGCTCTAATGCGACAGTACCTCGAGCTCGTCGACTCGGTGCTCGCGACGGGGACCCACAAACCCAACCGGACCGGGGTGGACACGATCTCGTCGTTCAGCGAACACTACGAGATCGACCTCCGGGAGGGGTTTCCCCTGTTGACGACCAAGAAGATGGACGGCTACCGCTGGAACTCGATGCTCCACGAGGTCGCCTGGTACCTCTCGGGGGAGGAACACATCCGGGAGCTGCGCGAGGAGACGAAAATCTGGGACGCCTGGGCCGACGAGGAGGGGCGCCTCGATACCGCCTACGGGCGGTTCTGGCGGCGCTATCCGGTTCCCGACGACGAGAGCCAGCTCGAGGGGGAGTCCTGGCCCAACGAGAGCCACCGGTGGGTCACGGAGGAGGGCGACGGCCGCCGCACGTTCGATCAGCTGCAGTACGTCGTCGACACGCTCTCGGACTCGCCGAACTCCCGGCGGCTCGTGGTCAACGCCTGGCACCCCGCGAACGCCGCCGTCTCGACGCTGCCGCCCTGCCATTATTCGTTCGTCTTCAACGTCCAGGGCGACCGGCTGAACTGCCATCTCACGCAGCGCTCGGGCGACGTCGCGCTCGGAATTCCGTTCAACATCGCGGCCTACGCGCTCCTGACGAAGGTCGTCGCCAGACAGACCGGGTTCGAGCCCGGCACCTTCGCTCACACCGTCGTCGACGCCCACGTCTACTGCGGCCGCGGCGAGCGCGGCGAGTGGTACGCCGACAACCTCGAGGCCCTCCAGTCGCGGCTCGCCGACGTCGACGAGCGCGAGGACTACCTCGCGGTCAGGGAGTGGCTCGAGGCCGAAGCACCGGCCGAGGCCGACGGCGACGAGCGCCTCGATCACGTCCCCGGCCTGCTCGAGCAGTGCTCACGAGAGCCCCTCGACCGGCCGACCCTCGAGATCGGCGACGCCTCGATCGACGACGTCTCGGTTGCGGACCTCGAGCTTCGAGAGTACGACTCCCACGAGGGCCTTCGGTTCGCGGTGGCCGAATGACCGGCACCGCGCCCGAACTCGAGAGCGCCCTCGACCTCGCCGCGATCGTCGCCGTCGCCGACAACGGCGTCATCGGGCGGGATGGCGAGATGCCCTGGCACCTCCCCGAGGATCTGCAGCACTTCAAGGAGACGACGATGGATCACCCGGTGATCATGGGGCGGGTGACCTACGAGGGTATCCTCGAGGCGATCGGCGAACCGCTGCCGGGCCGGACGACGGTCGTGCTGACGAGCCGGGAGCTCGAGACACCCGAGAACGCCGTGATTGCGGGGAGTCTCGAGGAGGCGCTTCGAAAGGCCGAAGCTGCGGCCGAGAAACGCCACGGCGGGGTCGACACCGCGTTCGTCGCCGGCGGCGCGACCGTCTACGAACAGTTCCTTCCCGCGCTCGATCGACTGATCGTCACGGAAGTCCACCGCGAGCCGTCGGGCGACACCGAGTTTCCCGACCGGAACCGCGACGCCTGGACCGAGGTCGATCGAGACGAACGCGACGGGTTCGCGTTCGTCGAGTACGTCCGCGAGGAGTAGCCGATGGAGGGGACGATCGCCGACGCCGTCGCTCGCGCCCTCGAGTGCGACGTTGTCGATACGACCGCGCTCGAGGGCGGCCAGATCGGCACCGTCCATCGCGTCGACCTGGCCGACGGCTCGTCGGTCGTCGCGAAAACCGGCGAGACGCCCCTCGAGGTCGAGGCGTGCATGCTCGAGACGCTCGCGACGGAGAGCGAACTTCCGGTACCCGCCGTTTGCGACGGTGACGACGACCTACTGGTGATCGAGTACGTCCCCGGGACGACCGACCACAGTCCGGCCGTCGCGCGCGACGCGGCGGACCATCTCGCCCGTCTCCACGGAAACGGCGCGGACGCGTTCGGGTTCGAACGCGACACCCTCACCGGTCCCGTTCGCCAGCCGAATCCGTGGACCGACTCCTGGATCGAGTTCTACCGGGAGCAGCGCCTCGCACACGTCGCCGGACTCGCGCTCGAGTCGGGGTCGCTGTCGCCCTCGCTCGCGAAACGGCTCGGGACCCTCGCAACCGACCTCGAGGAACTGCTCTCCGAGCCCGCGGCGCCCGCGCTGATCCACGGCGACGTCTGGACAACGAACGTCCTCTCGCGAAACGGCGAGGTGACGGCGTTTCTCGACCCCGCGACGTACTACGCCCATCCCGAGGTCGAACTGGCCTACGTCGACTGGACCGGGACCTTCGGCGAGCCCTTCTTTACGCGGTACCGGGAGCGCCGCGGGATCGAGGCTGGCTTCTTCGAACGCCGACGGCACGTCTACCGACTCTATCCGCTCCTCGTCCACGTTCACCTCTTCGGCGGTCGGTACCCCGGGCGGCTCGAGGCGACGCTCGAGCGGTTGGGGTACTAATTCCGACCCAGGAGAGTGACTTCTCGGGCGATCCCCGAGCTCCGCCCGTTCCCGGGACGCCTCGACCGCCTGAAGCGCTCTCCGAACCGCCGAATATAGGGTGTATATGTTCTCTAGGGAATATTCTCGAGAGATTCAAATACCACGGGTTCGCAGCTCGAGCATGGTAGTTGATGAGTTCTCGGAGGCGATCCGGGAGTTCGAACACGACTGCGAGGGGTACAAGATGGCGGACCTTACGGTCTTAGAGGAGCGGGGCCTCTGCGACCTCGAGAAGCTGCCGGTGAGCATCCGAATCCTGCTGGAGTCGGTGCTTCGAAACGCGGACGGCGACCAGATCGACGCCGAGTCGATCCGCGCCGCGGCCTCCTGGGAGCCGGACGTGCCGGACGCCGAGGTACCGTTTACGGTGTCGCGGGTCGTCCTGCAGGACCTGACCGGCGTTCCGGCAGTGGTGGACCTCGCGGCGCTGCGCTCGGCCGCGGACCGCAAGGGCGTCGACCCGACGGTTGTCGAGCCCGAGGTGCCCTGCGACCTCGTGATCGACCACAGCGTGCAGGTCGATCACTTCGGTAGCGAGGACGCCTACGAGAAGAACGTCGAGATCGAGTACGAGCGAAACGAGGAGCGCTATCGCGCGATCAAGTGGGCCCAGCAGGCGTTCGACGAGTTCAACGTCGTCCCGCCAGGGACGGGGATCGTCCACCAGGTCAACTTGGAGCACCTCGGGCGGGTCGTCCACGAGCGCGAGGAGAACGGCGAGCAGTGGCTCGTCCCCGACACGCTCGTTGGCACCGACAGCCATACCCCGATGATCGGCGGCATCGGCGTCGTCGGCTGGGGTGTCGGCGGGATCGAGGCCGAGGCTGCCCTGCTCGGCCAGCCGATCAACATGAGCCTACCCGAAGTCGTCGGCGTCCGCCTCGAGGGCGAACTCCCCGAGGGCGCGACCGCCACCGACCTCGTACTCCACATCACCGAGAAACTGCGCGAGGTCGGCGTCGTCGACAAGTTCGTCGAGTTCTTCGGCCCCGGCGTCGCCGAACTCTCCGTCGCGGATCGGGCGACCATCTCGAACATGGCTCCCGAGCAGGGGTCGACGATCAGCATGTTCCCCGTCGACGAGAAGACCCTCGAGTACCTCGAGCTCACGGGCCGCGACGAGGACCACATCGAGCTGATTCGGGAGTACCTCGAGGCCCAGGGCCTGTTCGGCGAACAGGAGCCGGAGTACACCGAAACCGTAGACTTCGACCTCGGCGACGTTGAGCCGAGCCTCGCGGGTCACAAGAAGCCCCACCAGCGCATCCCGATGGGCAATCTCGACGAGCACTTCCCGAACCTGCTACGGGAGGAGGGCGTCCTGGGTGCGGGCGGCGAGCCCGCCATCAGTGACGGTAGCGGCGCGGCCGCCGCAGAGGCGACCGACGCCGGCCCCGGCCTCGCGTTAGACGAAAAAGTTCCCGTCGAACTCGAGGACGGCCGTGAGGTCGAGATCGGCCACGGCGACGTCCTCGTCAGCGCGATCACCAGCTGTACGAACACCTCGAACCCGTCGGTGATGGTCGCCGCCGGCCTGCTGGCCCGCAACGCGGCCGAGCGAGGACTCGAGGTGCCCGAGTACGTCAAGACGAGCCTCGCGCCCGGCAGCCGCGTCGTCACGGAGTACCTGAAGCGTGCGGACCTGCTCGACGACCTCGAGGAGCTGGGATACCACGTCGTCGGCTACGGCTGTACGACCTGTATCGGCAACTCCGGGCCGCTGCCAGAGCCCATCGAGAAGGCGATCGACGAGCACGATCTCTGGACGACGAGCGTCCTCTCGGGGAACCGGAACTTCGAGGCCCGCATCCACCCGAAGATCAGAGCCAACTACCTCGCCAGCCCGCCGCTGGTCGTCGCCTACGGGCTCGCCGGGAAGATGGACATCGACCTCGAGACCGAGCCGCTCGGCACGAACGACGACGGCGAGGAGGTGTACCTCGAGGACGTCTGGCCGGACGCCGAAGAGATCCGCGAGACGATCCACGACGCCGTCTCCCCCGAGATGTTCGCGGAGAAGTACGCCAGCGTCTACGAGGGCGACGAGCGCTGGGAGGCACTGGACGCCCCCGAGGGCGACGTCTACGACTGGGACGAGGAGTCGACCTACATCCGCGAGCCGCCGTTCTTCCAGGACTTCCCGCTCGAGAAGCCCGGCGTCGGTAACGTCGACGGTGCTCGCGCGCTGTTGACCCTTGGCGACACGGTCACGACCGACCACATCAGCCCCGCCGGCCCGTTCAGCGAGGGACTGCCCGCGGGCCGCTGGCTCGCCGCACAGGGCGTCGAACCCTACGAGTTCAACACCTACGGCTCCCGCCGTGGGAACCACGAGGTCATGATGCGAGGGACGTTCGCCAACGTCCGGATCGAAAACGAGATGCTCGACGGAAAGGAGGGCGGGTACACGATCCATCATCCGACCGGCGAGGAAACCACTGTCTTCGAGACTTCCGAACGCTACCGAGAGGAGGGGACTCCGTTGATCGTCATGGCCGGGATCGAACTCGGCACCGGCTCGAGTCGGGACTGGGCCGCCAAGGGGACCGACCTGCTCGGGATCCGCGCGACCATCGGCAAGAGCTACGAGCGAATCTACCGCGACAACCTCATCGGCATGGGCGTCCTTCCCCTGCAGTTCGACGACGGCGAGGGCTGGGCGGAGCTCGGCCTCGCAGGCGACGAACAGTACACGATCGAGGGGCTGGAGGACGGGCTCGAGCCCAACGCCGAGCTGACAGTCACCGCGAAAGACGACGAGGGCGAGACGACCGAGTTCACGGTGACCGCGCAGGTCGACACGCCGATGGCCGTCGAGTACGTCGAGAACGGCGGCGTCCTCCATCTCGTGCTTCGACGCCTGCTACAGAAAGAAACGGTCTGACAGACCGACAGTTTCGGCGCCCCACACCGTCGCCGACCTGGATCGGTTTCCAGTTCGGAACGTCCGTTTCTATTAACATACACCGGACTTTTATTATTGCCGGCCGTAGCCGGGGCCATGGACCAACCAACCGAACGCAACCGGCTCGACGAGGAGGAGAGCCCCTACCTGCGCCAGCACGCGGACAATCCCGTCAACTGGCAGCCCTGGGACGAACAGGCCCTCGAGACCGCGCGCGAACACGACAAACCGATCTTCCTCTCGATCGGCTACTCGGCGTGTCACTGGTGTCACGTCATGGAGGAGGAGAGCTTCGCGGACGAGGAGGTCGCCGAACTCCTCAACGAGGAGTTCGTCCCGATCAAGGTCGACCGCGAGGAGCGCCCCGACGTCGACAGCATCTACATGACCGTCTGCCAGCTGGTCAGCGGCGGGGGCGGCTGGCCGCTGTCGGCGTGGCTCACGCCCGAGGGAAAACCGTTCTACGTCGGCACGTATTTCCCGAAGCGCTCGAAGCGGGGCCAGCCGGGTTTTCTCGACCTGCTGGAGGGCCTGGCCGACTCCTGGGAGACCGACCGCGAGGAGATCGAGAACCGGGCCGACCAGTGGACCGAAGCGGCTCGGGATCAGCTCGAGGAGACGCCCGAGTCGGTCGGCGCCGCGGAACCGCCCTCGAGCGACGTCCTCGAGCGGGCCGCCGACGCCGCCCTCCGGAGCGCGGACCGCCAGAACGGCGGCTTCGGCTCCGGCGGACCGAAGTTCCCCCAGCCCACCCGGTTGCGGGCCCT
>PWMF01000208.1 GCA_003559215.1 Natrialbaceae archaeon | reverse complement strand
GTTCCTCCTCGGCGGACTGGTGGGGTTCCTGGAGCTCCCGGATCCAGCCTGCCGACTGGCTCGCGTCCTCGAAATCGAACCGGCCGGTGTCGACGATCGCGTCGGGCTCGACCCGACCGTGTTCGGTGCGAACGATCTCCGCACGTGGCTGGAGCACCTCGAGGGTCGACTCGATCCGCTCGAGGGTCTCCTCGTCGACGAGGTCGCACTTGTTGAGCAGGAGGACGTCGCAGAACTCGACCTGCTCGACGAGCAGGTCGCCGAGGTGTTTCTCGGTGCCGTCGTCGTCGAGGAGTTCGTCCGAGCGCATCGCCTCGTCGAACTGGTGGGCGTCGACGACGGTGACGGTCGTATCGAGGTGGCAGTCCTCGAGCGGTTCCATCCCGGTCTCCTCGTAGAACTCGGTGGGCTCGAGGTCGCTCTGGTCGAACCCGATCGTCAGCGTCTGGGCGACCGGCAGCGGTTCGGCGACGCCGGTCGACTCGACGACGACGGCGTCGAACGCTCGCTCGCGGGTGAGTTCGTCGATGGCCTCGAGCAGATCGCCCCGGAGTTCACAGCAGATACAGCCGTCCGAGAGCTCGATCAGCTCCTCGTCCTCGTCTGCGATGTCCGACGATTCGGCGACGTGTTCGGCGTCGACGTTGACCTCGCCCATGTCGTTGACCAGCACGGCGATCCGGTCGTCGGTTTCCCGCAGGAGGTTGTTCAGAACGGTCGTCTTGCCGGCGCCGAGCGTTCCGGACAGTACCGTAACGGGTGTCGAGTTGTCGCGCATTCGATTATGAATATGAACTCGAAGATAATAGTAGTTATTATCTTAAGCAGTACTATTATTAACCTCGGCTGCCGAGTGACGGGGCAGTGAGACACCCACTCCGTCGCGCTGTCAGGGCAGCCCGTGGACTCGAGGGACAGGGGGGAGGCGGATGAGTGCGGACCGCGAGCGCCTCGTCCTGATCGGCAAGGAGAGCGTCGGCAAGTCGGCGCTCGCGGCCGGCCTCACCGGTTCGCAGCCGGTCGACGAGAACGTCGGCGGATCGACCGTCTCGAGCGAGGTCTACCGGACCGACGGGTTCGAGCTGGTCGACACGCCGGGGATCACCCTCGAGGCCGATACCGAGACGACCCGCGAGGCCCTAGCTGAACTCGAGGCGACGGACCGGGTCGTTCTCGTCGTTCCGGCGACGGATCTCGATCGGGACCTCGACGCGCTGTTACCGCTCGTCCGGGGACGGACGGGCTCAGTGATCGTCACCCACTGGGACAAGGTTGACGACGACGCCCCCGAGGAGACGATCGCCGAACTCGAGTCGGATCTCGGCGTCCCGGTCGTCCCCGTCGATGCCCGACGGCTGACGCGGGTGGCCGCGGATGGCGGGGTCGCTCCCGACGCGGATCCAGCGGCGGGAGCCGATGCCGGGTCGGTCCTCGAGGCGCTCCGCTACGCGGGCTCGTTTCCCGGAGAGACGACGGCCCACACGGGCTGGGAGATCGAACCGTCCGAGACGATTCTCGACCGTCCGTACCTGGGACCGGTCGCGAGCGCGCTCGTTCTTTTGCTCCCCGCCGTCGTCGCCGTCTGGTTCGCCAACACCGTCGCGGGCGAACTCGACCCGGTCGTCGGCGCGGCACTCGAGCCCGCCGTCGCGTGGGTCGAGGCAGCGCCGCTGCCGGAGCCGGTAGCGGCCGTGTTCGTCAGCGACTACGGACTGCTCGCGATGGGGCCGTTTCTGTTCGTCTGGGCGCTGCCGACGATGCTCATCTTCGCCCTGTTCATGGGTGCGTACAAGGCCAGCGGGCTCGTTACGCGGGTGACGACCGCACTCCACCCGGTCATGCGCCGTGTCGGTTTGACCGGTCGGGATCTCGTTCGCGTCGTGATGGGCTTCGGCTGTAACGTCCCCGCCGTGACGAGTACCCGGAGTTGCTCGGACTGTACGCGCTGTACCACGATTTCGGCGATCTCCTTCGGTGCGGCCTGCTCCTACCAGTTCCCGGCCACGCTGGCGGTCTTCGCTGCCGTCGGGATGTCCTGGCTCGTCGTCCCGTACCTAGTCGTGCTCGTCGCGACGACCCTGCTCTACGTCCGCCTGATCGCTCCGCCGGAAGCGCGGACGGCGTCGCTCGCGGTCGATCGTCGAACCTTCCTGGAGTGGCCCCGCCCGCGTGCGATCTGGCGAGAAGCCAGATCTTCGCTCGCGAGCTTCCTGACCACCGCTTTGCCCGTCTTTGTCGGCATCTGCGCCGTCGCGGCACTGCTCGAGTACGTCGGCGCTCTCGAGCGACTGGGCGGCGCCCTGGCGCCGACGATGGGCGCCTTCGGACTGCCGGCCGAGGCTGCCCTGCCGATCGTCCTCGCCTCGATCCGCAAGGACGGGATCGCGCTGCTGACCGCTGACGCGAGCGGGATCGCCGCGCTATCGCCGATTCAGGTACTGGTGGGTGTCTACCTCGCAGGTGTGCTCCTGCCCTGTCTTGTCACCGCGATCACGGTTGCTCGCGAGGTGTCGGCCCGGTTCGTGGCGAGGATGCTCGCCCGTCAGGCCGCCGCGGCGATCGGGTTTGCGCTCGTGCTCGCGTGGATCGGGCGTCTGGCGACTACGTATCTTCTCTGACGGTCCCCCCGATCACGAGCGCGGCGCCGATGATGACGAGGTTCTTGATGATGTACTGCCCCTCGACCGTGAGCGCGTACGGGAACGTGACGTAGACCGCTTCCGGGACGAGGATCAACGGGAGGAAGGTGCCCGGAAGCTGCAAGAACAGCAGGAAGATGCCGATCCGGATGAGGGGACGATAGAGCAGACTGATTCCGATAAGGACCTCCCAGACGCCCAGCACCGGAACGAACAGCTCCGGCGGAACGACGTAGACGGTCGCCGCGACGAGTTCGCCGGCTGGCGAGACGCCGAACACCTTGAGCGCGCCGAACCAAATGAACACGACGGCGACCGCGGCCCGCAACACCGGCATGCCCCACTGATCCATGTGCGTGGCGATCGTTGCATCGAGCCTGTCGAACCGCCGCTGGTAGGCCCCAAACCGGTCGGCGAAGGATTCTTCCGACATAACACTCGCTGCGGAACTACGCGCTGCACGGACGAAAACCCCCTAGCAACGGTTGGGGGCGGCGACCGATCCGCAACTGATTGCTACCCACCACGAACTTTTAGGCAATAGTTATTAAACCAAAGACGTAAAGTAATAATGTGACGTAAGCTGTTGTATGTACGACTGCGTCATCGTCGGTGGGGGTGTTCACGGGACCTACCTCGTTCAGCGGCTGCTCGAGGACACCGACCTCGAGCGCGAGGACGTTCTGATCGTCGATCCGAACGAGCGGCTGCTGGCCTCGTTCCGGCGAAAGGCACGGGCCTGCGAGATGGACGCGATGCGATCGACGTTCGTCCACCACGTCGGCACCGAGCCGTTCGGTCTCGAGAGCTTCGCGGAGGCCCGCGGCCGCGAGGACGAGCTCCTCCCGACGCCGGGCTACCCCCGTCGGCCGTCGCTGTCGCTGTTTCTCGACTACGCCGACCGGGTTATCGACCGGGAGAACCTCGAGGCGCTGCACCGGCAGACGGCGGTCGACGCCGTGAGCGAGCGCGAGGACGGCGGACTCGTCCTCGAGACCGACGACGGCGCGATCCGAACCCGGACGTGCGTGCTGGCGATCGGACGCGGCGGGCGGTACCGAACCCCTGACTGGGCGAACGGCGTCGACGGGATCACCCACGTCTGGGACGGGTTCGACCCCGACCGTCGGGCCGAGGAGACGGTCGTCGTCGGCGGCGGGGTTACCGCAGCCCAGCTAGCGACCTGCTTCGCTGATCGGGAACCCGTGACGCTGCTCTCGCGGCACGACCTCGAGGAGGCGGCCATCGAGGCCGATCCTCGCTGGATCAACTGGTCGCACGTCGAGCGCCATCTCCACCGTCACCCGTCTGGTTCGAAGAGCCGTCTCGAGGTCGTCCGCGAGGCGCGCAACGACGCCACGGTCCCGCCGACGCTGCTCGATCGGCTCGACTCGGCGGTCGAAGCGGGAGACCTCCGAACCCGGATCGACGAGGTCGAGTCCGCTCGCGCGGTCGACGGCAGCGTGCGACTGCTGCTCGAGGACGGCGGCTGCTGTTCGGCCGAGCGGGTCGTGCTCGCGACCGGCTTCTCCCCGGTGTTTGACCATCCGTTCGTCGACCGGGTCGCCGAGGAGTTGGGACTCGAGCGCGGCTACCGCGGGATGCCGGTACTCGAGGACGAGACGCTGGCGTGGTGCCGTCGGGACGGCACTCGATCCTCCGTGTTCGTCACCGGCGCGCTGGCGGCCGGGACCGTCGGTCCGTTCGCGGGAAACGTCGCCGGCGCGAGACGGGCGGCCGACCGACTGGTCGAACCGATCTCGAGTCGCAGAAAGCCGATGGCGCCGGCCGACTGAGCCGCACGAGCGCGGGACGGGCGGTCGAAGTTCTCGAGCGACGTTCGATTCGATTTCGACTCCGGACCGGGTGCCGGACGCCTTCGGGTCGGTCGAAGCGGCCGTTACTTGTACGCCGCCTCGGTAGCTACCGCTGTGTCGGAACGCGAGACGATCGGTTCGGAGGTCGCGAAATCGCCCGAGCTGCCGTCAAAACCCGATGAATACGACGAGCCGTACGTGTTCAGGTATCCGGTGGTCGCTCTGCTGATCGGCTCCGGTATCCTGGGAATCGTGTCGTCAGTGGCGCTCGTAGCCCTTTTAACGGTAGTCCACGGTCCCGAGGTGTTCACGTTTTACGAGGTGACCGTCGACGGGGAAACGACGACGTTCGCGATGGATCTGACAGCTATCGCCGTCCCGTTTCTCGCCGCACTGGTCGTTACGACGGTCGTCCACGAACTGCTTCACGGTATCGTCTTTCGCTTCTACGGCTACGACGTGTCGTACGGCGTCGCTCCGGCGATGGGCGCGTTCTACGCGGCGGCGTTCGGCCAGTTTCAAAAGCGGGCGGAACTGCTCCGTGTCGGCCTCGCGCCGCTGGTCGGTATCACGGCCGTCTGTATCCCGCTGTTGTTCGTTCCGGTTCCGATCGTCGCCCTTACGGCTGCGTTCGTACTGGTTCTGAACACGGCCGGGGCGATCGGAGACCTCTATGCGACCTGGCGACTTTGGCGGCTGCCGGAGGGAACGCTGCTGTACGACGTGGACATCCGTCGCTCCTACGTCTACGAGCCGTCGGCGTAGCCGAACGCGTTACGGAAACGACTCGGGTCGCATCCGTGGCGTTTTATGCACCGGGCGGTATTGTGTTGTGTGAGCAAGATCAGTCCGCCGGAACTGGACGAACGTCGGTCGAGCGGCGACTACTACGTTCTCGATATCAGACCGTCCGAGAGCTACCGGCGCGAGCACATCGAGGGGAGCCACAACGTTCCCGTCTACGGCGACCTGCGACGCGGCGACGAGGGCGAGCTTCGCCGGTCGCTCGCGGAGCTTCCAGACGACCGGACGGTCGTCACCGTCTGTAAGGCCGGAATCGTCGCCCGAAAGGCGACGTCCGTCCTCGAGAAGGAGGGGTACGACGCCGCGACCCTGGCCGGCGGGATGCGAGGCTGGAACGGCTACCAGAACGGATCGGTCGGCTACCGATTGCGGTCGGCGATCGGCCGACTGCTTCCCTGAGGACGTTCCGACGGTATTCACGAACGTGGATTCCAGACGAAAGCCGAAAGCGTTTTTGAGCACGGTTACGGGGTATCAGATAATGACGGCCTACACCGCGACGGTGACGGTTCGACTCAAACGCGGCGTCCTCGACCCCGAGGCCGAGACCACGAAACAGGCCCTCGAGCGACTGGGCTTCGAACTCGAGGCGCTGCGCTCGGCCGACCGCTTCGAGATCGACCTCGAGGCGGACTCCGCCGACGGCGCTCGCGAGCGCGCGGACGAGATGGCCGAGCGACTGCTCGCGAACCCGACCATCCACGATTACGACGTGGAGGTCGACGAGCGGTAGATGACGGTTACTATCGTCAGATTCGGCGGCTCGAACTGCGACCGCGACGCCGAGCAGGCCCTCGAGCACCTGGGAATCGACGCCGAGATCGTCTGGCACGAGGATGGCCTCCCGGCCGATACCTCCGGAATCGTCCTGCCGGGCGGGTTCTCCTACGGCGACTACCTGCGCGCGGGAGCGATGGCCGCGCGCTCGCCGGTTATGGCCGAGGTACGCGAGGCGGCCGCCGCCGGCGTTCCGGTACTTGGGATCTGTAACGGCGCCCAGGTGGGCTGTGAATCCGGACTGACCGAGGGCGCGTTTACGACCAACGAGAGCGCCCGGTTCCAGTGCGAACCCGTCTACCTCCGGGTCGAGCGCGCCGACACGCCCTGGACTGATGCCTACGAGGAGGGGGAGGTCATCGAGGTGCCCATCGCCCACGGCGAGGGCCGCTACGAGATCGACGACGGTCGACTGGCGGAGCTCGAGGCCGACGACCGGATCCTCTTTCGGTACTGCGATGCCGACGGCGCGGTCGACGGGGACGCGAACCCTAACGGATCGAAGGCGGCGGTCGCCGGGCTGCTCGGCGAGCGCGAGACGGTCGCGGTGTTGATGCCCCACCCCGAGCGAGCCACGCTGCCGGACGTCGGCCCGACGGATGGGCAGGGGATCCTCCGCGGATTCGAGTCGACGACCGACGGATTCTAAACGCGGCCGATATATTTATTTGTTTACCTGTACATCATCCATACAGTTAACCGAATCTGCATATCAGTTCGTTCGGGGCGATCGAGCGGACGATCCCGACTATCGCGAAAAATGGGCTATGGATACGGCAACGCACGTCGTTTGTGTCGGATCGGAGGTTCCGCCGAACGTCGACGACGTCTTCGACGAGATCGTCGAGACGGTCGCCGACTGCCTGGCGGGACTCGAGAGCGCCGACTGCGTCGTGGCGACCGATACCGTTCCCGAAACGACCTGTCGCGAACTCTGCTCGCTGATCCGGAGCCGCCGACCTGACCTTCCGCTGGTGGCCTTTCCCTCGGCCGGCAGCGAGGAGTTGGCCGGCGAGGTGATCGCTGCCGGCGCCGACGGCTACGTGCCTCAGTCTCAGGGTCTCGACATCCTTCGCTCGCGCCTCGCGGCGTTGCTTTCCGATTTCGAGTCGCGATCAGATGGGCGCTCGAGCCGGTTCGAGTTGCTCGTCGAACAGTCTCCGCTCGCGATCATCGAGTGGAACCGGTCGTTCGAGGCGACGAGCTGGAACCCCGCGGCGACGGAGCTGTTCGGCTACGAACGGGCGGAGGCGCTCGGAAAAACGGCATTCGATCTGGTCGTCGGCGAGCGCGAACGGGCCGACGTCGCGGCCCACTGGGAGCTGCTCGTCGAGGCCGACCTCGAGGAATCGTCTCGGACCGTCACCCGAAACGTTCGCAAGGACGGCACCGAAGTCACCTGCGAGTGGGTCAACACGCCGCTGATGGCGGACGGCGAGGTCGTGCGCGTGCTCTCCTTTGCCCGCGATATCACGGACGATCTCGAGCGGGCGAACGCCCTCGAGGCACTCCAGGAGACGACCCGTCGGCTCGTGAGTGCGTCCTCGGCCGAGACGATCGCCGAGGTCGTCATGGACGCGACCGGGAGCGCCCTCGATCGGTCGCTGGCCGGAGTCTGGTTCGCCGACGAGGACGACGAGGCGCTCGATCTCGCGGCGACGGCCTCGCGGCTGGCAGACGACAGCGTCGACCGATCCCCGGTCACGCCCGGTGACGACCTCCTCTGGGAGATCTACGAACGGCGGGGACCGATGGTGATCGAGGACGCCTCGACCGAACGCCTCCCCTACTACCTCGAGTATCCCCTCGGGAACGCGATCGTCTACCCGCTGGGCGAGCACGGCGTGCTGTCGGTCTGTTCGGTCGCGGGACGCGAACTCGATGCCGCCGACATGAATCTGGTACGGGTGCTCGCCGCGACCGCCGAGGCGGCTCTCGACCGGACGGCGCGCCAGCGCGAACTCGAGCGCGCGAAGACGATCGTCGAAGCCGTCGGCGATAGCGTGTACGCGGTCGATCGTGAGGGACGGTTCGTCACCGTCAACGACATGCTCGAGTCGGTAACCGGATACGATCAGGAGGCGCTCGTCGGCGAGCAGTTCTCGACGGTGTTGACCGCCGAGAGCGCCGAACGAGCCCGTGACCGGGTTCGCAAGCTCGAGCCGGGAGCCGGCGACGCCGCGACCTACGAGGTGACCGTGGTGACTCGGTCGGGCGAACGGATTCCCTGCGAGGCGACCACGCGACTGCTGTGTTCGGACGGCGACCTCGAGGGATCGGTCGGCGTCGTCCGCGACATCAGCGACCGCAAGCGGATGGAGCGCGAGCTCCGGGAGCGCCGAGCGAAGATCGAGAGCCTCCACGAGGTCGCCTCCTGCTTAGACGACCGTCGCCGTCCCGAGGAGATCTATGAGCTGATCGTCGAGACGGCCGAGGACGTCCTCGAGTTCGACGTCTGCGTCGTCGATCGGGCGGTCGGCGACTCGCTCGTAAAGGTCGCACTCTCCTCGCACCTCGACGACGCTGACTACGTCGACCGGATACCGATCGAGACCGGGATCGCGGGGAAGACCTACCGGACCGGGCGAACGTACCGGATCGACGACGTCGAGCGCTGCGAGGACGCGGCGGCGGACGCCGGCGCCTACGCGTCGGTGTTGAGCGCCCCGATCGGCGACCACGGCGTCTTCCAGGCGGCCGCGAAGGAACCGAGCGCGTTCGACCGCCACGACGAGGAGCTGGTCGAACTGCTGCTCTCTCACGCTACCGACAGACTGGATCAGCTCGAGTCGGAGTCGGAGCTCAGGGCCGAGCGCGATCGGTTCGCGGCGCTGTTCGAGAACGTGCCGGACGCCGTCGCCAGCGTCCGACACCGGGACGGCGACCCGATCGTCGAGGCGGTCAACCCCGCTTTCGAGCGAACCTTCGGCTACGACGAGGCGGAACTGATTGGCGACTCGCTGGACGCACGCATCGTCCCGTTCGAAGACCGCGACGCAGCGGAGACGATCAACCGATGCAGTGACGAGGGATCGGTCGTCGAGGCCGAGGTGAGACGCCGAACCGCGGACGGCTTCCGCGAGTTCATGCTGCGGCTCGTCCCGATCGAAGTCGGCGAGACAGGCAATCGGTCGTTTGCGGTCTACACGGACGTGACCGAGCAAAAGCGGCGACGAAAACGCCTCGAGATCCTCAACCGGGTGTTGCGACACGATCTGCGAAACGGGATGAACGTCATCGACGGCTGTGCCGACCTGCTCGCCGATCGAGTCGACGAGACGGACGCGGCCCACGTCCGGACGATCCGGGAGCGCGCGAGCGAACTCGTCTCGCTGGCCGAGAAATCGAGAACCGTCGAGTGTACCCTCAGCCGGGACGGCGCTGACCCCCGTCCGGTCGACGTCGCCGCGCTCGCCGACCGGGCGACGACCCGACTCGAGAACGCCGACCAGGAGGTCGAGATCGAGCGTTCGATCTCAGGACCGGCCCCGGTTCCCGGCGGGGAGTGCCTGGAGACGGCGTTCGAACAGCTCCTCGAGAACGCGGTCGAACACCACGACGGCCAGCCCTCGATCGAGGTCGCGGTCCGGGATCGGCCGTCCGACGATCTGGTGATGCTGTCGGTCGCCGACGACGGTCCCGGTATTCCGCCAGAGGAGCGGGAGCTGCTCCGGGAGGAACGAGAGATCACCCAGCTCCGGCACACGAACGGTCTCGGTCTCTGGCTGGTCAACTGGGCCGTCTCGCAGTCGGGCGGCCGGCTGACGATCGCCGACAACGAGCCCCGTGGAACCGTCGTCACGCTCGAGCTACCGCGGGCGGATTCCGACGCCGTCGATACGGAGCAAGACTGAGTCGACCCGCCCTACCGAGTCAGGGGCTGGTTGAAGCTCCGCTCGCGTTCCATGACGGCCTCCCAGGTCAGCTCGCAGCCACAGGAGACCTGCTCGAAGACGGTGGGGTCCTGGCGCAGATCGAAGTCCTTGATCGCCTTCTGGACGAGGTCGTCACACTCCTGGCAGTTGTGCGGGCCGCGGTCCGAGCCGTGGCCGACGGGATCGGAGACGACGATGGCGTCGACGTCGACCGTCTCGCGGAGGACGTGTGCGACCGACCACAGCCACGGCGGCCGGTAGCCGTCTTCGAAGTAGAGGTCGTCGACCATCGTGTAGCGCTGGACGTTACAGGGGTTCATCGAGACCGTGTGACAGCCGTCGACGTCGGCACAGCGTTCGACCGAGGAGATCATGTCCTCGACGGCCTCGGACTCCGTAAGGAACGGCGGCTTCATCAGCAGGTACGCCTTGATGCCGGCGTCGGCCGTTTCGCCGGCGTCCTCGTCGGCCGCCGCGGCCTCCGCGCAGGCGTCCTCGAAGTCCGCGAAGTCGAAGTACTTGTTCACGCAGTCGTGACGGACCCGGTCGGTCGCCGTCTCGAGCCCGATCGCGACGTCCGTATCCACGCCGTGTCGGGTGAAGTCGGCGATCTTCTCGCGGTCGACGAAGTCGGGCAGCGACTCGACGACCATCCGCTCGCGGTCGGCGAAGGTGTCGGCGATCGCCCGTCGACTCTTCGCGCCGACCTCGCGCTCGTCGAGAAAGGAACCGGAGGTGTAGATCTTGATGAGGTCGGCGGGCTCGTCCCCGTTCTCCGCCTCGTGTGTGAGACAGACGTCGATCTGGTCCATCAGGGCCTCGTGGCTCACGCTACCACCGTCGACGCTTTCGGCGACGTAGCCACACATCGTACAGCCGCCGGCGCGGGCCCACCGGCAGCCACCGGTGTTGAGAATGATCGTCAGGCTTCGCTTGACGCCGTTTGGCGTGTTGTCCTCGTCGAGCCAGACGCGGGTCGGCTCGTGGGGGTCGTAGCTGGCCTCTTTGCGCGAGCGGATCTCGCGCATGACCTGGTTGTGGGCGTCCATGCCCTTGCCCTGCTCGTAGACGTCGGGCGTGGGGTGACTCATTAGGAGAGGAAAACGGGCGGGTACCTAAAGCGCCTTCGTCTGATGCGACGCGGTTCCCGAATCGTTAGGCCCCCTGTGGCACAACGGACGAACGATGCCTATCGATCCCGTCCAGATCGCTCTCGTCGCGGCGCTCGTCGCCGCGGTCGGCTTCGCGTTGGCCGTCGGCAACCGCCGGCGCTGGCGCTCGCTCCTCGAGTCGCGGTTCGTCTACGGCGTCCCCTGGGGGACGCTCGTTACCGTGAGTCTCGTCATCGTGTTCTACCTGCTGGTTCAAGGCGGGTTTCGCCACTGGAGCGAGCCGCTCACCTACCCGTTCATCACGTGGTCGTTTCTCTACCCGACCGGGTGGCTCACCGCGGGGATCGCCCACGGCTCGCCCGAACATTTGGTCTCGAACGTCGCCGGGACGCTCGCGTTCGCCCCGATCGCGGAGTACGCCTGGAGTCACTACGCCCCGAGCGGGCGCGACCGGGAGGCCGACGGCTTTCTCACCCGCCCCTGGATTCGGGCGATCGTCGTCTTTCCGGCGGCGCTGCTCGGCGCCGCCTACGCGACGGCCTTCTTCTCGCTGGGGCCGGGGCTCGGCTTCTCGGGCGCCGTCTTCGCTATCGCCGGGTTCGCCCTCGTCACCTACCCGCTGGCGACCGTCGTCGGCGTGGTCGCCGCCAGCGGGCTCCAGCTGAGCTACCAGGCGCTAACCCAGCCGATCGTGCGCGAAGCGATCGAGCGCGGACCGCCGGCGCCCCCCGAGTGGGCCGGGATCGGTTTCCAGGCGCACCTGCTCGGCTTCCTCCTCGGCGCGCTCGTCGGGATCGCACTTCTCCGGCGGCGTAACCGTCGACCGGCGGCCGATCGGGTGTTCGCCGCGACGCTGCTGTTCGGGTCCGCTCAGTCGCTCTGGCTGCTCGTCGGTACCGTCGGCGACGACACGTTCGTGCTCTACCGGGCCCCCGGCGTCGTCCTCGTGATCCTACTGGCCGCGGTACTCTCGGTCGCCGTCGCGGGGAGCGATCGTCCGCTCCCGTCGCCGGTGTCGCTCTCGAGGCGGACCCGGCGACTGCTCGCGCTCGGGTGGCTCGCCGTCCTCTCGCTCGGCCTCCTCGCGGGGATCGCCCTCGTCGTCAGCGAGGGCGCGCCGCTTGTGCTCTCGGTCGGCGCGTTGGTCCTCGTCACCGGACTCGCCGCACTGCCGGCGCTGGTGGCGATGGCGCCCGATCGGTGGCTCTCGAGTCCGACGCCGCGTCGACGGGCGGCTCTCATCGTTCTGTTGGTCGCGACGGTGCTCGTCGCCGCGCCGAGCCTCCCGCTCGGGCTGACCGTCGTTGACGACGACACCGTCGACGGCTCGAACGAACTCGACGTCGAGGAGTACACCCTGACCTACGAGCAGAACGCGACCGTCGAACAGGGGTCACCGATCGACTTCGGCGAGAGGGCGAT
The DNA here is from genome assembly GCA_003559215.1 of Natrialbaceae archaeon. Lineage (GTDB taxonomy): Archaea > Halobacteriota > Halobacteria > Halobacteriales > Natrialbaceae > Natronococcus. The sequence goes on along the minus strand of PWMF01000208.1, from coordinate 17,330 downwards.
CGAGTCTCAACAGGACGGCCTGCTACTGGTCAGTGATGAGCGCGAGCTCGCGACCGTAGCCGTCAGGGACGACGTTCTCGCGTACGCCGGCGAGGAGACGGTCCACGTCGGCGGGCTCGGCTGGCGGGAGTCGGTCGACGTCGAACGAACCGGCTGGGAGGTCGTCGGCAACGAGACGGCCTACGCCGTCGATCTCGAGACCGAAGACGAGACGACCAGAACGTTCGTCACTGATCCCGTCGAGGCCGACGCGACCGTCGACGGCTACGAGGTGTCGGTCGTGCCCGCCGAGGATGCGTTCTTGCTCCGGGTTACCGAGGACGGTGCCGAAGTCGGCGAGACGACGATTCCGGACGCGAACGAGTCGACGACGGTCGAGGGACTCCGGGTTTCGACCGTCGACGACCGCGAGCGAGTCGTCGTCGGGACCGACGACACCGAGGTGACGATCGCCGAACGCGAGACGTACGTCGACGAAGTGGATTCGGCGAGCGATGACTCTCTCGACGAGTGACTGCTTCGCCAGAACGCCTCGAGTTCGCGATCAGAGCCGCATCTCTCTCGTCTCGACGCCGTCACAGGACGAACAGACGAACCGGTACTGGACGCGGCTCCCGCTCGTCGAGACGTTCCAGCCGCTGTCGTCGCGGTAGCCGCAGTGTCGACACTCGAGTTCGGAGTCGTCGAACTTCTCCCGCAGCCGTTCGAACGGAGACTGGTAGACGGACATGTGATAGCATATACCGTGATAAGTTATAACGTTCATTACGATTTCGTTGATAGGTCGATCCTACCAGCATGGTTCTTAGGCGTTGCCTTCGTACGGGGTATATGGACAGCGTCAGCGAGACACACGAGCCCGGAGGCGGAACCGCGGCGGCCGCCCTTGAGTGGTTCGTCGATCCCGTCCTGGCCGTGACGGACGGGGTGATTACGTTCGCGAACGAGGCCGCTCGGACGGAGTTCGACCTTCAAGAGAAATCGCTCCCGAGAGATCCGGAACCGGTTCTCGACTCGCACTGGGAGCGCATCGAGACCGCCCTGACCGAGACGACGGTCGGGACAGCCCGCCACGTTCCCCTCGAGACCGCAGCGTACGACGTTCGAATCCACCGCGGAGAGGTGGGGGCAACGATCGCGTTCGAACGCCTCGGCGAGCAGGAACCGCCGGCGAGCGACCGATCGGTCAAGGATCGGGCGATCAACGAGGCCCCGGTGGGGATCACCATCTCCGACCCGAACCGCGATGACAATCCGCTGGTCTACGTCAACGAGGCCTACGAGGAAATCACGGGCTACAGCTACGAGGACGTCGTCGGGCGCAACTGTCGGCTCCTGCAGGGCGAGGACTCCGACCCCGACGCGGTCGCGGAGATGCGGGAGGCGATCGAGGGAGACTATCCCGTAACGGTCGAGCTCGTCAACTACCAGAAGGACGGCACGCCGTTCTGGAACGAGGTGACGATCGCGCCCGTGCGAAACGACGATAGCGAGGTTACCCACTACGTCGGCTTCCAGAACGATGTCACCGCCCGCAAGGAAGCCGAACTCGAGCTCGAGCGCCAAACCGAGGAGCTGGAGTTCATCCTCGACCGAGTCCAGGGGCTAATCCAGGACGTCACCGACGTCGTCGCGGGCTCGACCTCTCGGCCGGAGCTCGAGGCCGCCGTCTGCGAGCGTATCGCCGCGGAGGAGGCCTACGACGGCGCCTGGATCGGCGAGCGCGATCCGGCGACCGAACGTATCGACGTTCGAGAACGGGCGGGGGTTCCCGTCGACGGATCCTCGATCGGCGACGACCACCCGGCGGTGGCGGCCCTCGACGCGCACGCCGTCGCCGTCGACAGCGACGACGACACCACCCACGCCTCGTTCCCGCTTCGGTACAACGGGATCGACTACGGCGTCTTGACGGTCTGTACCGATCGCGACCGCTCGATCGACGACCGCGAGTCGGTGATCCTCTCGGCGTTGGCCCGAGCGGTCGCAAGCGGCGTCAACGCCCGCGAAACCAGCCGCACGCTCGCGACCGACGCCGTCGTCGCGGTCGACATCGAGCTCACCGATCCCGCGCTCGCCGCGGTCGCGCTGTCTGCGGCGACCGAAGCCCGCCTCGAGTACCGCCGTTCGGTCCACCGCACCGGCGACGGGACGGCATCGCTGTTCACCGCCGAGGGGGCAAGCGGGGAGGAGCTTCGGGCAGCCGCGGCCGAGCTTCCGAGCGTCTCCCTCGAGGTACTGGTCGAACACGAGGGGAGCTGTCTGATCGAGCTGAGCGATGACGACGACCCGGTCGGCTGGCTCTCCGACCGAGGCGTTCGGACCCAGACGATCGAGAGCGAGAGCGGCAGCGCCCGACTCTCCCTGGAGATTCCGCGGTCGGCAAACGTCCGCTCGGTCATCGAGGCGATCGAGGACCGGTACGCCGGGACCGACGTCGTTTCGTTCCGCCAGCGCGAGAGCGAGGGCCGCTCGCGCCACGAGTTCGCCTCCCGGCTCGAGGCGTCGCTCACCGACCGGCAGTTCACGGCGTTACAGCGGGCCTACCTCGCGGGCTACTTCGAGTGGCCCCGACCGACGACCGGAGAGGAGCTCGCACAGACGATGGACGTCTCGCGACCGACGTTCCACGAACACCTCCGCGGTGCGGAGGCGAAACTGTGCCGGGCGTTCTTCGGCGACGACTGATCGGACCCGTACCCTCCGCGTACCGAATCGAACGCCCACGGACGGACACCGGCGTTTATGATCGTCGACGTGGGAGGAGTTGGCATGTACGAACTCGCAACCGCGGTCCCGCTCCAGCTCGGCGGCGTCGACTTCCTCTACTGGGCAGTCATCTTCATGGTCCTCGCGCTCGTCGCCGCCGCGGTCGGCGCCGGCGGGGTCGCGGGTGTCTCGATGGAGATCGCGCGCATCTTCGTGCTGATCTTCATCGTGCTCGCGGTGATCGCGCTCCTGTTGTAGTCGGCGGTCGCGCCACCGGCGGGATCGCGGCCCCGTCGGCACGACGAGTCGGAGAGTCCATGGCCACCGCGAATCCAAATCGTCGATCGCCGTCCGTTCTTTCGCAGTTGCCGACCGACGAGCATCGTCCCGTATCCGCATGCTGATCTCGAGCCGAATCGGCTTTCGTGAAGACCGAACCTACTCGTCGGTTCCGATCAACACCGGCTCGCGGATCTCGAGGGCGGTCTCGAACTCGTCCTCGCGGTCGGTGCGCCGGCCGATCCGCAGCAGCTGCTCCTCGTGGGCCCGCTCGACCGCCGACAGCTCGCGGTCGCTCATCCCCAGCTCGGCGCCCAGCTCCGCCCAGTGGTCCGTCTCGACGGCGAACGCCTCGAGGCCGTCGCCCTCGTAGAGGCGTTCGTACTCGCGGCGGTAGCGCTCGCGGTCGGCCGCCAGCCGTTCCTGGGCAAGATCGACGAGATCCGGCAGCTGGGTCGGCGTGACGCTCGCCTTCGCGGCGGTGAGCAGCAGGATCTGCCCCTCGATGGGGTCGCCGGCCATCAGCCACCCGCGCGCATCGCCTTCTGGGCGAAGTCCTCGATCAGCGGCTCGAGCACGTCGGGATCGCCCTCGAAGACGACTGTCACCTCCGTCAGCGTCAACGACGGGCCGATCCCGACCGTCTCGGAGGAGAGCGTCGCCGTCCAGTCCTCGCCCGTGACCGTCTCGTCGTCGACGCGTTCCCCGCCCAGGTTCGTCAGGTACCGCCTCGCGAGTCGTTCGGAGATGCCCCGAAAGGAGCGCTCGATCTGCGTCCGTTCTGTCATACCCCTCGTTCGACCGCCGGAGAAATAAACTCCCCTCAGACGACCGCCCGCAGCGCGACGACCGAGACGACCCCGGCACAGAGCGCTAGCAGGATGCTCTCGGTGCGCCACATCACGGCGACGACGACGACCCCCGCACCCCACTCGGCGGGTCCGCCGGCCGCCAGTTCGGGGCCGAGGACGGCGATCACGATCGCGCCCGGCAGCACCGAGAGAGCGGCCTCGAGGCGCTCGCTCGTCTCGATCCGGTTGAGCAGCCAGAGCCCGCCAGTCTTCGTGGCGTAGGTGACGACGGCCATCGCGAGGACGACGCCGACGACGACCGGCTCGAGCGAGAGCGCCCCGTCACCGATCATGGCGGATCACCTCGACGACCGCCGCGGCGAGCCCGCCCAGCAGGATGTACCACCGACCGGGAAGCGCCTCTGCGGCGATCACTGCGGTTCCCAGCGACGCCATCCACGGGGCAAGCGAGGATCGACCTTCCCAGAGCTCGGCCGCCAGCGCGAGAAACACCGCCGCGAGGACGAAGTCGACCCCGTACTGTGCGGGATCGCCGATCGTCTCTCCCGCGAGCGCGCCGATAATCGTCGACGCAACCCAGAACGTCCAGATCGCGATCCCGCTGCCGAGCAGAAAGGCGCCGCGTCTATTGCCCGCCCGGAAGTCCCGCATCGTCAGCGCCCAGTTCTCGTCGGCCATGAAAAACAGGCTGCCGTAGGCCCTCGAGGCCGAGAGACGTTTGAACCAGGGCTGGAGCGCCGCCCCCATCAGCGAGTACCGCAGGTTGATCGCGAACGTCGTGACGACGATGGCAGCGACCGGGATCGGATCGGCCCACAGCTCGACGGCGACGATCTGGGAGGCCCCGGCGACCACCAGCGCGCTCATCAGCGCCGCCTCTGCGACGCTCAGTCCGACCTGATTCGCGAGGACGCCGAAGGCGACGCCGTAGCCGGCGACGCCGAACGCGACCGGGACGCAGGTGACCAGTCCTGCACGGATCCCCCGCCGGCTGAAGGTCACCGGCTCGGCCCCGTCGCCGTCGCTCGCGTTCGTCTCCGGATCGTTCTCCATTACCACCCGAGACTCCGGGAACGACCTATAAGTTCCTCTCGAAACGGGTCACGGCCGTCGCCCCGATTACCCACCCGCGACCGGGGGAAACACCGACAGCGTGTCGCCGTCCTCGAGAGCCGTGTCGGGACCCTCCATGTGGACCACGTCGCGGCCGTTCTTCAGCACGCTCAGCTGGGGCCGGATCTCGCCGTCCTCGAGCAGCTCCTCCTCGAGGTCGCCGTACTCGGCCTCGAGCGTGCCCAGGACGTCGCCGACGGTCGTGTCCTCCTCGAACGAGGACGTCAGCTCCTTCTGTCCGACCGCCTCGCGAAAGGTGGCGAAGAATCGTAGGTCGAGTTCCATACCGGGAGGTCGGAGGCCGGGACCATAAGTCCGGCTCTCATACGGACCGCCGTACGCCAGTTCCGGCGCAACCGCGTCGGACTGTAGTGCGCCGCGAAATCGGTACCGTAGTCCGTATCAGGCCGACGCCGTTGGCGAGGATCGGTACGTGATCGAGTCGATGCCAGCCTCGGCCAGCGCCGCGTCGATCGCCTCGGCGCCGCGCTTGCCGGCCTCTTCGGAGTCGTCGGCCTCGACGGTGACGACGACGTCGAACTCGACCGCGATCGTGTACGGATCGAACGGCGCCGACGGGGGTTCGTGGACCTCGGCGTCGGGTATCGCCCAGTCGACGAGCGTTCCCTCGGCCGCGAGGGAGTCGAGTGCGCCCTCGAGTTCCGCAACGGCGTCCTCGCATGCGGTCGTGTCGCTTCCTCCGTGCAGTGTGACGAGCGTCGTACCCTCGCGCGAGACGGCGAATTCCATACCCGTTCTAACGAGTCACGGGATTTGAACGCTTGGGGTGCGTTCGCGTACCGATCGTCGGTGGAGTTCGTCGTACACCTGGGCCAGTTGCTCGAGGTCGCCCGGCTCGTAGCGGTAGCCGGTCTCGCCTTCGATGAGGCCGTTCGACTAACGCGCCCGCGTCGGCGCCGACGACCGGCGTCCCGCAGGCGGTCGCCTCGAGATCCGATCAGAGATCCTGCAGCCGGATTCCGTCCTCGACCAGTTGGGCGTTTCGCTCCCGTTCTAAGTGCTCACCGAGGTCGTCGTGTTCGTACAGCTGGGCGACGACGTCGGCATACAGCGTCCGCCACGCGATCGCGTAGATCGGGGACTGGCCCCACGCCCGCAGCTCCGGGACCAGTTCGTCGTAGGTCTGATATCGGTCCTCGAAGCGCTCGACCGCCTCGAGGATCCGACCGGCCGCCTCGCGCTCGTCCTCGGACTCCTCGATCACGCGGTTGAGCTGTCGTTCCCAGCCGCCGACCGCCTCCTGCATGTCGGTCGCGGCGGTGGTGTCGTCCTCGGGCAGTCGCTCGAGCAGCGGTTCCGGAACGCCGAGTGAGATCTCGTTCATGGGTGACCGTACGAACGGGACCGGTATGAAACCACTAGCCAGCCACGCGGTGGCTCCGTCCGAAGGACTCGAGGGAGCCACAGGAAGTACAGCTACGAACTCGGAAACCGTGAAACCGAGAGCCATCCCCGCTCGAGGCCATAAACGAGGCAAAAACCTCATTACATATCAAAACCTATTCATAATGTGAATAGAAGGCAATTGGTGGCCTCGGTCGCCGGTGTCGGCGCTGTGTCGATAGCCGGCTGTATCAGCCGGGAGGGACACGAAGGTGGATATCTCTACGCACAGGGAATCGAGCGGGTTCCCGACGACGCAGCAGTGATCGACGAAAGCGAATCCACGCTCGAACACGAACGCATCCGGGAGGCGATCGACGATCTCGGAACCCCGCTCGAGGTTAGCGAAGACGAGTACGGGAAGCTCAGTACGACGCTGTCACAGTACCGTACGACGCCGATGCGGGCTCCGAACCCCCTCTCAGCGCGTATTTCGTCGAGCAGTCCGACGAGGAGTACTGGGTCACGATAGAGCTCGTCCCGAGGTGTACGGAGTCGTTGCTGTTCGACGAGACCGACGGGACGCACTCCGGATCGGACTGCTGGGATCGCGACTAACGTCCTGGCGTGTAGTCGCGGAACGGTTCGAACCGCACCGTCGCAACCGGTTCTCTATCGCGATACTTGGTTTATTTTGGATCCCCTCCGTCCTCGCGGCACCGCGTCGTTCCATCGTGGAGACCAGTGTGAGCATGTCGACTCCGAGGCCGCTCGCACGCGCTCGAGGAAGAATCGGCCTCAGCGATTCGAAACTCGCCCATGGCGTCGGACTCCCCGCGGACAGTCGCCAGCGTCGTTCGCCGAGTCGCACCGCACTCGCTCGGCCGTCTCGTCGGCGACGACACTGGGTGGGCAACGGGACTGCGAACGGAACCGCGTCCCCGTCGGAAACGGTCCGCTGATCTTCTCTCACGGCTAAATCCGCGGGGGTCTCCTCACGGATGTGGGTCCCCCGAACGAGGAGATTCGTGTGCGGAGTCTCTCCGCGCCCGAGAGCGACCCGCGTTGTGGGTCGTACCAGTACGACCGTATTACCGACGTTTCACGCTTAGCCGTCTGATTCCAGGACTTCGGTCGTGAGTTTCGCGGTGCTTTCACGTAACGAACCGCGCGATCCCGTCTCGAGGGAGCGAGACCCGTCGTCCACCGATAACCGAACCGCCACGATTCGGGCTCCCTCGAACGACGGCTCGCCCGGGCCGTTTGCCGTGCGCGAGTCCGGAGACTCGCGTTCGTCGCCACCCCGGACCCGTTTTATCGATACAGCTCATGCCACGATACGGAACCACGTGCGAAACGAAGACGAAGTCCCCGCTGAGCGGTTCTTCCACCCGTACCGGTGGGCTCGAGGACGCGCCCGGCCAGTATTCGCACGCGAAGACCGCACGTATATCCGTCCTCGTCGACAATAGAAGATAACCTTGTCTCCGAACAGTTGCGCTCGCTGCGGGTTCGAGACGGATTCCGCGAGTTCGGTCGCGGTACGCGACTCGAGGACCGCGTCGGTGCTTTCCCTCCCCCTACGAAACCGAAGCAGAAACGACCGTCGAGTACTAACCGAGGACCAATGAGCGAATCAGGACAGCACTCCCCCGAACCCGCACAGCTGCTCCTGGTCGAGGACAATCCGGGTGACGTCCGTCTAACTCGAGAGGCGTTCAAGCAGGGTCGGATCGACAACGACCTGCACACCGTCTCGGACGGCAGCGACGCGTTGGATTTTCTTCACCAGCGAGGCGAGTACGAGGACGCACCGCGACCCGATCTCGTGTTACTCGACCTCAATCTCCCGCGCAAGCACGGCGAAGAGGTGCTCGCAGACCTCAAGGACGATTCGGAGCTCCAGTCGATTCCGGTAATCATCCTGACGAGTTCGCGAGCTGAAGAGGACATCGCCAGATCGTACGAGCTCCACGCGAACGCCTACCTGACGAAACCGGTCGATCCCGACGAGTTCATCGAGACCGTCCGCGCGTTCGAGAAGTTCTGGTTCTCCGTGGTCCGACTGCCACCCGAGGAGGACGTTCAATGAACGACGCCGTCTCCGGAGCCAGCGGCGACGCCGATATCGGCGGCACGCTCGAGTTGCTGCTGATCGAGGACAACCCCGGTGACGCGCGGCTGATCCAGGAAATGCTTCGGGACGCGACCGAACTCACCCAGCGGGTCAACCCCGACGAGTCGACGAACCAGGCGCCGACGGTGATCCACGAGGACCGCCTCGAGGAGGGCCTCGAGACGCTGTCGTCGTCGCCGCCGGATCTCGTGTTGCTCGACCTGAACCTTCCGGACAGTCGCGGGCTCGACACCCTCGAGACGGTCGGCGACGTCGCCGACGAGACGCCGATCGTCGTCTTTACCGGCGTCAGCGACCAGGAGGTCGGCGTTCAGGCGATCCAGAGCGGCGCCCAGGACTTCCTCGTCAAAGACGAGGTCACCGACGAGTTGCTGATCCGGACGATCCACCACGCGATCGAGCGGGCCCACCAGGAACGCCAGCGCCGGCGCCAGCGCGAACAGCTCGAGGCGCTCAACCGCCTCAACCGGATCGGCCACGACATCACCCACGCGGTGATCACGACGGAGACCCGCGCGGAGCTCGAGCAGGAGGTCTGTGACCGACTCGTCGAGTCGGACGGCTACCGGTTCGCCTGGCTCGGCAGCGTCAACCCCGGAAGCGACCGGATCGAACCGACGGCGGCCGCCGGCGCCGAGGACGGCTATCTCGACGAAGTCGAGGTCACCGCAGATCCGGACGACGATCGGGGCCAGGGTCCGTCGGGGACGGCGATCCGAACCGGCGAGGTCCAGATCGCCCAGGATACGCAGACCGACGAGACGTTCGGCCCGTGGCAAGAGGCCGCGGGCGACCGCGGCTACCGATCGACGGTCGCGATCCCGATCGTCCACGAGGACCTCGTCTACGGCGTGTTGAACGTCTACTCGGCAGCAGCCCGGTCGTTCACCGACGCCGAGGCGACGATACTCTCGCGGATCGGCGACGTCATCGCCCACGCGATCACCGCCATCGAGCGCAAGGACGCGCTGGTTAGCGACGCCGTCATCGAACTCGAGTTCCGGATCGGGGAGATGGCCCCGGAGCTGATCTCCCTCTCCACCGAGGAGTCGTGTACGATCCGGTTCGACCAGATGATCCACGGCGACGAGACGCTGCTGGTCTACGGCTCCGCGTCCGACCTCGAGCAGGAGACGTTCCTCGAGACGATCGAGGAGACCGACGGGCTCGGCGAGGCGCGGATCCTCTCGGCCCGGAAGGACTACTTCGAGTTCGAGCTCGTCGCGCCGACGGCGGTCTCGCTGTTCGAGACGATCGCGACCCACGGCGGTCGGGTCGCCTCCGCGACGATCGCCGACGGCGAGTTCCGGTTCGTCGTCGAACTGCCGCGGGGTCGGGACACCCGTCAGATGATCGAACTGCTCAAGGAACAGCGCCCGGACGTCACCTACCTCGCCCAGCGGACGACCGAGCGAGGCGACCGTTCGGAGTCGGGCTCGGAGTCGGTCCTCGAGAGCGACCTCACGGAAAAGCAGCGGGCCGCCCTCGAGACGGCCTACTTCGCGGGCTACTTCGACTGGCCCCGCGAGAGTACCGGCGAGGAGATCGCCGACCGACTCGGTATCTCGCCCGCGACGTTCAACCAGCATCTGCGGACCTCGGAGCGGAAGTTCTTCGATTCAGTGCTTGGCGAGTGATCCGATCCGTCGACTAGCTCGATCCCACCCAGCCGAACAGCTTCGCACTACAATGAGTACAATTATTGGTGTCCATCCCACAGATCAGGGTGAGTATTGCTATGAGATCCCGTCACGGGGGTGAGCATTGACGATGAACAGAACCGGACAGGTGTTCGGAGAAACGAAGACGCTGCTCGGCGCGGTGCGTCACTCGCTGACGTCGGAGGACTTCCCAGACCGAAGCGTCCGCGATACCTTCCTGGTCGGCCTCGTGTACGCGGCGGTGGTCGTGTTGCTTCCGTTCGCGATCGGCGCCGATCTGGCCAACCTGGCGGCCCACTGGTAACGGCGCGGTTTCGACCCTACCCGAGCCGGGTCAGCGCGCGACCGTGAGATCGGCCGCCTCCGCGAGCAGTTCGTGCGATCGGATCACGTCGTCGTGATCGGCGATCAGGTTCTGGACGATCATGTCGTCGACGCCGACCCGGTCGGTAAGCTGCTCGAGCAGGTCGCCCAGGGCCTCCGGACTGCCCGAGATCGAACGGGGCCACTGGCCCTCCGGAAGCGGGTTCGGCGTCGGCTCCGGGACGCCGCCGAGTTCGTCGATCGCCTCCTCCACCGGCGGCAGCGAGCCGACGACCCCGCGCTGCATCCGCTTGTACGAGGCTTCCGCGGTTGAGCGGAGCCGAGCCGCCCCCTCGTCGGTTTCTGCACAGACGGCGTTTACCGCAAGCATTCCCGTCGGCTCGTCGGGGCCGGCACCGAACTCGGAGGGGGCGAAGCTGTTTCGATAGGCTTCGAACGCCCGTTCGGCGAGCTGTGGGCGGATGAACGCCGCGAAGCAGTACCGGAGCCCCAGCTCCCCGGCGATCTCGGCGCTCGAGGGACTCGAGCCGAGCACCCAGATCTCGGGGACGTCGTCGGCCGAACGCGGGATCTTGATATCCGCGTAGGGGTGGCCCTCCTCGAACCCGTCGTAGAGGTGGCTCGCGGCGGCCTCGACCTTCTCTCGGTGGTCCCGGTCGGGGTTGCGCTTGCGTCGCTCGGTACCGAGCGCGCGGTCGACTTCGGACATCCCCGTCGCGCGACCGAGTCCGAGGTCGACCCGGCCGGGAGCCAGCCCGTCCAACGAACTGAACGTCTCGGCGACCTTGAACGGGCTGTAGTGGTTCAGCAGGACGGTTCCCGAACCGACGCGGATGTCGTCGGTTTTCGCGGCGAGGTGGGCGATCAACACCTCCGGCGTGGTGCTGGCGATCGAGTCGGCCAGTCCGTGGTGTTCGGCCACCCAGAACCGCTCGTAGCCCAGTTCCTCGGCGACTCGAGCGAGCTCGGTCGTGTGCTCGTAGGCCTCGGTCGCGCTCTCCCCGTCCCGGACGGGCGCCAGATCGACGATCGAGAGGTTCACGGCGGACGGTCGGGATGCGGGCTGAATAACCGTTCGGCTCGAGCCGAGAACCGTTCGGCGGGCGAACGGGCGACTATTTACGTGTATGAAATCGTACTGGTTCGTATGGGAACGAAATCCGACGGCGGAACGTCGCTCGAGGCGGACCGCGAGGAACTGTACGCGGTCGTCCGTGCCGCCGTCAGAGACGCACTGCTCGACGTCGTCGGCACCGTCGCGCTGCTTGGGTTCGCCTTGCTGTTCGTCGCGACCGGGGTTCGTGGGCTGCTCGAGGCGGCCGGGACAGCCGGTGCGGCCGTCAGTCTCGTCCTCGTCGCCCTTGGTGTCGTGATCGCCGTGGTCGCGCTTGATCTCGTGCCGTCGATCCGCGAGTGAGTGCCGGTCGAATTCTTCGAGACGGCTACTCCGCTGTGGAGGGTACCGTAGAGTGTGTCCGATCGCTCAGATGCGGATCGACTCGAGTGCGAGTACTGCGGCTCGAAGGTTCCTGGACCGATCTATCGAGAGCACTTGTTGAAGGAGTGTCCGGATGCTGACGGCGGGTGACGACTCCCACGACTCGAGTCATGGACTTTCTACTGGACCGCTGTAATACCGGAGCTTCTTCGCCGGGTAGGGATCTGAGCTTCCGGTTCGGGCTGCCTGGACTGTACTGCGGTAGAGCGCGCGCTGAACGACGGCTCGCACTTTGCTATCGCTCGAGCCCGATCGACACTGCGCGCCCCACCGGAGCGTGGATCGACTCGGATCACAGGAACGCAGTGACCGAACCGTACCGTGAGTCATCGGTAACGAACGTGAGAAGGCGATGACCGCTACTTTTCCTCTACGTGGCGGATCTCGCAGGCGATGCCGCGCGTGCTCTCGGCCATCTCGCGGCCGAACATCTCGGCGCGGCCGACGCCGAAGGCCTTCGGCCCCTCGACGACGACCTCGTCGCCCACTCGAATCTCCTCGTCGGCGTCGACGACCCCCGGCGCGAGGACGCTGCCGTGGGGGACGAAGCCGTCGATCTCGACCCGTTTCGTCGGCGCCTCGCTGTCGACCCACATCCTGGCGCCCTCGAGCGTGAACGACAGCGTCCCGTACTGAGGCACCATCGTCGCAAGCTGGGTGTCCTCCCGATCCCGAACCTGGATTTTCGGGTACCGACTCGTGGTCTGGATATCCTCGAAGAGGTCGTCGCCAGCGCCGTCGCCGAGCAGGTAGTCCGCGATGGCGCGGACGGTGTTGTGCTCGCGCTCGCGTTTGGAGTATTTGAGTTCGCCCGACAGCGCTCGCTGGAGGTTCGCCAGCGACTCGGTTTCTGTCGGGTGCTCCTCGACGGTGTAGGTGACCTCGAGGTCGAGTTCGTCCTCGACCCGTCCGACGATGTCGCGGTAGCCCTCGTCGGGGACGTGGGCGATGATCTCCGGGTAGGTGTTGCGCTCGAGGTAGCGCTCTAAGACCGTGCTCACGAACCGCTTCTCGTCTTCCGACCAGCGACCCGTGACGACGGTGTCGTAGTGCTGGGCCGGGTAGGTCGTCTCGAGCTCCTGCGGGACGACGCCGATGGGGCTGGTCATCGAGACGAGGTGGCCCCGGAACTGGATCGCGTCGTGGAACTGGCGGTGGCTCTGTGACTCGCTGTAGGGTTTCGCTGCCGAACAGGGGACGAGGACGAGCGGATTGTCGAAGCGGTTGCGGTACCGGGTCGTCACCCGATCGGCGTAGCGCTGGATCTCGACCCGGCGAATCGTGTCGCTGCTCGCGGCATCGATCTGCGCATCTCGCAGGATGGGTGTCCGTTCCTCGAGGTAGCCCCACTGCGAGTCGAGTTCGCGCATTGCGGCGGTGAGCCACTGGTCCTGGCGGGCCTGGCCCTCGACGTAGTCCCGGAGCCGGCCGTCACGGATCCGTCGGCGGACGATCCCCAGCTCCGCTTCCAGGGCGTTGACGTTGTGCTCGACGCAGTCCTCGCGCGTGAACTCCTCGCGTGGCTTCCGGCAGGCGGGACAGGCACAGGGCAGTTCCTCGAGATCCTCGAGGAAGTAGGCGTCGTCGGTCGTCAGGTACCGTCCCTCTGTGCCCCTCACGACGGCCGCGGTTTCGTCGAACAGGTCGACGCCGGCGTAGGCGAGCACGGCGACGTTGCGCGGCGTGGCGACGCCCGAGAAGTAGAGTGCAGTGTCCGTGGGAATCGCCTCGCGGGCCTCGACGACGGCCTCGACCAGTGCCGCGCCGTGGCCCGTGATCGACCGGACGTCCGAGACGGCGTAGGCGTCGGTGCCGTGGTCGTCGGCGCGGTCGCTCGAGACGACGGCAACGCTGGGGTAGTCGACGTTGGGATACTCGACGGCGAACGATTCTTTGACTTCGTCGGCGGTCCCCCCGGGGAAGCCGCGATGGGGGAGCACGGTGAGCTGCGAGTCGTCGCCCTCGGGAACCTCGCGCTCGGCGCTCCACAGCGAGCCCGCGTCCTCGAGGACGTCGTCGACGAGCGCGGGCGTCGAAAGCGGCTCCTCGAGGCGGAGCTCGCCCACGCGCGCGGCCCCGTCGCGTGCGTGTACTTCGAAGTAGTCGGTCATACCGCATCTCGCGGCGGAGCGCGAAAGAGGCTGTCGATAGCTGCCGACTACGGCTCCGACTGGGGACTCGACTCCGCCTCCGATTTCCCGGGCCACAGCGCGACGGCGAGGTAGCACGCACCGAGGGCTCGCGTGAACGGCACGACCCAGGGCTTCGGCTCGATCGCGTCGGGATTCTCGTAGGCCGTCGCGAGCGCGACCGTCAGGAACGCCCGCGGCTGCAGTGCGGCTGGCAGCCCGAAGACGACGAGCAGCGGCTTGATTCCGGGCCAGGCGGCTTTTCGGTTCCGGACGAGCCAGACGACGACCAGTCCCTCGAGTCGAGCCAGCGGGAGCGTCCAGGGTCGAAGTCGGCCGGTTTCCGGGTTCTCGAACGCGAGACGTTCTCCCCAGGCGATGACTCGGTCGGGAAGGAGGATCTCGACGGCGGCGAACGCGAGGAACAGCGGGCGAAGCATACCGGTACCACACCGTCGTCGAGGAAAAATCCGTCCCGTTCAGCGTCGGACCCCGGATTCAACTCGATCGAAGCCGTACGGTCCCTATGTCACCACCGCCGAACGGGGATCGGTGCGCCGGGATCGACTCGATCGACGACGACTGCATCGTCGAGGCGATTCGTACCGCGCCCAAGCCCGTCGTCAACACCACCTACCTCGCGGAGGAGTTCGACGTTACCCCCGGAGAGCTGGTCCCTCGACTGGAATCGCTGGTCGAGGCCGGTCGGCTCGAGGGCCACGAGGTCGTCGGCAAGGGCCGCCTCTGGTGGCTCTCGCTCGAGGAGGAGCTCCCGGAGTGATCAGGCCCGCTCGAGGGCCGATTCCCTCAGGCGCGCCCGCGAAAGGTCGCGCTCGCGGAGGTGTGACCGCGATTGAACGAGAGGATCGTGATCTCGATGACGTCGGTCTCCTCGAGGTCACCGGGCAGGTCCTCGACGAAGACGACGAACCCCTCGATTTTGCAGACAGCCTGTCGCTCTCCGGAGTGATGCGTGGTGAACTCCTCGATGGCGACCGTGCGTGTGTCGCCGATCTCGACCGGCGGTTCGCGTTGCTGGGCCTCCCGGTGGCGTTCGGCGGACGCTCGTCGTTCGCTGTCGGAGGAACGAACGCGGCCGATCAGCCACGCGACGAAAAACACCCCGACGATTCCGCCGAGCACGAGCGACGCGGCCCCGAGCATACCGCTACTGGGTCGTGCTTGCCCCTTTGCTGTTCTGATCCGTGGCGGACGCCGTCCCCGAGGAGCCGCGCTATGATCGCTGTTTGGGCGCAGTAGCGACCTCGTAAACGAACTCGCAAACGGGACTTTCAGCCATCCTCTCCGAACAGGTCGACGAGTTCGACGTCATCCGGTATCCGTTCGAGCACGTCCGTCGGCCACCCCCGGTGGCCGAGCGCGAACTCGGTCTCGGGATTGCACCCGACCAGGCGGGCGACGCCGTCGGCCGCGGCCTCGAGCGCCCCGCGGTCGGTTCGGTCCGGGACCTCGGCGGTGAGCGGGTAGCTCTTCGAGAGCGCCCGCGGGAAGGGGCCAAAGGGCGGCTGGACCCGCCAGGACTCGTCGTAGCGCTCGCTGTCCGAGTCCCCTTCGGTGAGAAACAGCGAGTCCGGCACCGAGAGCCGGTCGAGCCGCTGGTGGTGGCGAAGCACTTCGGGTCGGCGGGCGCTCTCGTGGGAGGTATAGAAGAAGGCTCCCTTCGAGACGGGATCGGAGCCCTCGAGCTGGTCGGCGTGATCGAGCAGCGTTCGGTAGCCGTCGAGCATCGTCGGGTGGGCGCGGGCGCGCTGTTCGACCAGCTCGAGGAGGTTACCCGCGCGGATGGCCTGCTTGATGCGGCGGATCTCTTCGAACGTGACGTGGAGGTTGTGGGCGGCGAGTTCCTCCTCGCGCTCGCGGTCGGGTAGCTCCCGCAGCTCGTCGGGAGAGTGGGCGACGCAGACCGGGCACGAACACGGCATGTAGTCGAGATCCTCGAGATGACGGGTGCCCCGAACCGTCAGGTAGCGATCGTCGCGGGCGTAGAGCGCGTAGGCCGCCGAGTCGAAGAGATCACAGCCCATCGCGACCGCGAGCGCGAACATCATCGGGTGGCCGGCGCCGAAGAGGTGGACGGGCGCGTCGGAACCGAGCCCGCGTTTGGCGCCGGCGACGGCGTCGATCATGTCGTCGTACCGGTAGTCGTTCATCAGCGGCACGACCGCGCCGACGGGGAAGACGTCGAGATCGGTCCCGGCGGCGTGACGGCCGGCGTCCTCGCGGAGGTCGGGATAGGTCGAGCCCTGGACGGGCGCGTTGACAAGCATCTCACCGGTGTCGACGCCGTCGGCGATCTCGAGGCGCTCCTGAGTAATTTCGAGTTCGCGCTCGGCTTGCTCGCGGGAGACGTCCGGTGGCGTCGGGATGTCGACGGGGGTGGCGATGTCCGAGCCGATCCGGTACTGAAAGTCGAGGATCTCCTCCGTGGTGACGTCGATCTCGCCGTACTCCGCGAGCTGAAACGAGCCGGAGTCGGTCATGATCGCGCCCGGAAAGTCGAGCAGCTCGTGGAGGCCGTCCTCGAGGGCGGCCTCGCGGACGTCCTCGGTACCGTAGATGATGTAAGAGTTGGTAATGAGGATCTCGGCGCCGAACTCCTCGGCGAGCCGGCGGGGACTGATCGTGTCCAGGTTCGGGTTGATCACCGGCAACAGCGCCGGCGTCTCGACGGTCACGTCGGCACGCGGGACGGTGAGTTCGCCGATACGGCCGCCGGCGTCGACGTCCCGGAGTTCGAAGCACTCGCGCATCGACCGTGTGTTGGCGAGGGCGTCGGTAAACGTTCCGTTCTCCCGCGGAGGACCCGTCCGCCGGATTGAAGCCGGCCGCCCGCCGTCGTACCGCCGTCGATGACGCTCACGGAAAACGAGACGATGAAAGAGAGATTAGCGACGGTTGCACGGTTCTAACTGGTCTTTTCTCGACGATAATGGCGTAACAGTCGTCTCGTTTTACTCTCCGACTGGGTGTAGCGTGGCTCGCATGGTTTCACGATCGCAGCAACTCGGTGTCGTACTCGTTGCACTGTTGGTCGCTCTCTCGGGGGGTCCCGCCCTCGCCGGAGCGTCAACGGGTGCGAGCGACGACGCCGGAGACATGAGCGCAACACTCGAGAACGTACAGGTCGAGAGCCTTGAACTCGACAGCGTCACCGTCGAAGACGCCACCATCGAGGAGCTGAACGTCGAGGAGTTCGACGCCGATACGCAGGAACTCCAGGACGCACTCGATGAGAACGCGGACGACGCCGCTGACGAAGAGAACAACGACGTCACCGACGAGGAGATGGACGATGAGGAGATG
>PWMF01000175.1 GCA_003559215.1 Natrialbaceae archaeon | reverse complement strand
CGAATGAACATACGGGAGGACGAATCTGCGGCTCTCGCCTACGAGTTTCGGCGGCAGCTCACCGCGATTCAGGCAAACGCGGAGCTGCTGCTCGACGAGGCGTTCGGCCCGCTCGAGCCGGAACAGCGCGAAGCCGTCGAGGAGATCGTCGCGAGCACGAGCGACGTGACGACGCTCGCGGCACACACCTTCGAGACGGCGGATCCCGAGACGGTGATCCCGATCGACGGCGAGCCGAACGCCGAACCGCAGCCGAGTCCGACCGACCCGGACGAACTCGGCGAGGTTACGCTCGGTCTCGCGGGTACGCTCGGCGAGCAGGTCGCGGCACAGCTCGAGCGAGCCGGTTACACCGTCCGTCTCGCGGAGCCGACGGCCCTCCTCGAGGACGACCGGACGCCGTCCTCGCTCGCGATCGACTGCGGGATACCGACCGCCGACGTCCTCGAGGCTCTCGCGTCGCTGGACGAGGCCAGCGACTCGCTGTCGTTGCTTTCGACCGTCGAGACGGACGCCTCGCCGGCAGCGTTTCTCGGGATCTCTGGGGTCCTCTCTCCGAGCGCGACCGACGAGGCACTCGAGGCTTCGCTGACGGCGGTCGACGCGGCGATCGATTCGCGAGTGGGGTACGTCGGCGGCGAGGCCGACCTCCCGGAACGCCTCGCAAAACTGGGCTGTGAAGTGGAGCGACCGTCGGCGGCCGCCGATCTCGAGTCGCTGCCGCTCGATCGAGTCGACTGTCTGCTCCTCGAGGCGACGGCGGTCGACCGCGTCGATCCGTCTGCGATCGCGACGGTTCGCGCTCCGGACGACGGCGCGCAGCGTCCGATCGTCGTCGTCGGACCGCCGCCGTCGACTTCGGACGCGGAGTGGGCTCCGACGGTCGGCAATCGAGCGTTCGCCCGGAAGCCACCGACGAGCGTCGATCTCGCCGCTGAACTGGCTCGCGCGCTTCCGGAGGCGGATCGGGAATGAGCGACGATCGGATCCTAGTCGCGGAGGACGACGAACACGTCAACGAGCTGTTGGTCTATCGCCTCGAAACGGCCGGTTTCGACGTCACTGCCGTCGACGACGGTGCGGCGTGTCTCGAGCACGTCCGTCTCTCGGAGCCGACCCCGGACGCGATCCTGCTCGATCTCATGCTGCCCGAGTACGACGGGTTCGACGTGTTGCGCCGGCTCGACGAACACGATCTCGAGTCCGAGCCGGCGGTGATCGTCGTCTCGGGACGGGGACTCGAAGAGGACGTGGTTCGCGGGTTCGAACTCGGTGCGGACGACTACGTCACCAAGCCGTTCAGCCTGTCGGAGGTCGTGGCCCGGCTCCGCAGGGCGCTGCGATGACCGAACGGCTGTGGATCGCGTTCCTCGGTATTCTCGCAGCGACTGCCGTGGTCGGGGCTGGCACGCTCGTGCTATCGATCCTGCTCGCTCGGTTCGACCGTCGTCGGGAAGCCGCTCGCCGCGTCGTTCGTCCGGCGATTCTCTCTCGACTGTACCGACCGTCTCCTGAGTGGGCGACGTGGTACGAGGGACTCTCCCGGATCGAACGACACGTCGCCCGCCGGACGGTCGCAACGTACCTTCGACGGTTGCGCGGCCGTGAGCGCGAGGAACTGACGCGGTTCGCAAAGGAGGTCGGAATCGACGAGCGGGCGCGGTCGTCGCTCTCGAGCCGGCTCCTCCTGAACAGGCTTCGCGGACTCGTCTGGCTCGCGTTGCTCGAGCGACCGGTTTCGCAGCAGCGACTCCGCGAGCACTGTACGGACCGTCCCGAAACACGGGCCGGGGCGGCTCGCGTGGTGTATGCGAGTAACGCTTCGCACGCTGATCGAGACGGCACGGCATTGCTCTGCTGGGACGGCGATGAGCGGCTGTCAGTGTTCGCACTCGATACGCTCTACCGTCTCAACGACGACGACGCGACGGCGCTGCTGTCGCTCGCGGCGACGGAGGGAACGTGGTGGAACGAGGAGTTGTTGGTCCAGGCGTTGACCGTCCTGGGTCACTGTCGCGCCCCGGGATCCGGAGCCGGAACTCACCTCGAGTGGATCCGCTCCCTGCTCGAACACGACTCACCCCGGATCCGCGCCGGTGCCCTGGTCGCGTTGAGCCGCCAGGGCTGGTCCCGATCCGTTCGAGAACGGGTTCCGATCGAACGAGCGATCGCGGACCCCGATCCGGACGTTCGCACCGCGGCCTACGAGCTGCTCGGCCGGTGGAACGACGAGACGTCGAACCGCTGGCTCGAGTACGGCGTCCGTAACGATCCGAGCGACCGAAGTCGACTGGCCGCCGCGCGGCGACTGTCCCGGAGCGACCGGCCGCTTCCGGACTCGCCGTCGGACTCGGTCGAACGGACCGTCGCCTGGGTCCGCGCGGAGCACCGCTCCCCACGGAGGGTTGCGACGGGATGGTCGTAGCCGTCGACTCGATCGCCTGGATCGCGAGCTGGTTCTTTCTGGCGTACTTCGCGCTCGTCAACGGCGGCTACCTGTTCGTCCATCTCGTGTCCCTGCTCTCGTTCGAACGAACCCTTCGCGACTGGCTCCTCGATCCGGTCTATCATCCCCACAACTCGCCGTTTCTGCCCGGGATCGCCGTCGTCGTTCCCGCGTACAACGAATCCGTGACGATCGTCGACACCGTCCAGTCGCTGCTGAACCTCGAGTACGGCAACTACGAGCTCGTGGTCGTCAACGACGGCTCCCGGGACGACACCCTCGAGCGACTCGTCGAAACGTTCGAACTCGAACCGGTCGGCGAACCGGTCCCCGTCGACCTCCCCTGCGAGGAGGTTCGGGAGGTGTACCAGTCCTCGCGGCGGGATCTCGTCGTCATCGACAAAGAAAATGGTGGCAAGGCCGACGCCCTCAACGCGGGCGTGTTCTTCACCGACCAGCCGCTGTTCTGTGCGATCGACGCCGACAGCCTCATCGAGCGCGGTGCCCTCCTCGAGGTCGCCCAACCCTTCCTCCGGGCGCCGGGTCGAACGGTCGCGACTGGCGGCACCGTTCGGGTCGCCAACGGCTGTTCGATCAGCCGGGGCGTCGTCACCCGCGTCGGTCTCTCGCGGAACGCGCTCGCGAACCTCCAGACCGTCGAGTACCTTCGAGCGTTTCTCTCGGGTCGGATCGGACTGAGCGGGGTCGGTGGGCTGCTCATCATCTCCGGGGCGTTCGGGCTCTTTCGGACGGACGCCGTTCGGGAGGTCGGCGGCTACTCGACGGCGACGATCACCGAGGATATGGAGCTCATCGTCCGGCTCCACCGCCACTTCGCCGGGACGGACTACCGTGTCGAGTTCGTCCCCAGACCGGTCGTCTGGACCGAGGTGCCCGAATCCAGGACGGTACTCGCGCGCCAGCGGAGCCGCTGGTTCCAGGGGATGCTCGAGACGCTGTGGCTCCACCGCGACATGATCGGCAGGAGACGGTACGGCGCCGTCGGGCTCTTTGCGCTGCCGTTTTTCCTGTTCGTCGAGGCGATCGGCCCGCTGATCGAGGGGATCGGCTACGTCCTCGTGCCGGTTTTGTTCGTGCTCGGACTGCTGAACGTCCCGTTTTTCCTCCTCTTTCTCGGCGTCGCGGTCGGGATCGGGACGCTGCTGTCGTGGCTGGCGGTGTTCAGCGAGGTCGCGAACTTCCGCAGATACCGCGAGCCTCGGACGGTCGCGGCGCTGCTTGGCTACGGGCTGCTCGAGCACGTCCCCTACCGCCAGTGGAAGGCGTTCGTCTCCTGGCTCGCGCTCGTCAGATACCTCCGGGGCGAACACGGCTGGGGCGAGATGGTCCGGGTCGGGTTCGACTCCTGACCGCGGAACGTACATTTTTGCCGTTCAGCCCCCAACGACGAGGCGTGCAAGAGTACGAGCGCAAGCAGCTGCTCGAGCGCGTCGAGCGCGAGGGCGCGACCGTCGGCGCGGATATCCCGGAGACGATCACCGTCCAGGGCGAGGAGATCGACCTCCGAACCTTCGTCTTCGAGATCAAGCGCCGGGAGACGGTGCCGCCCGGCGAGCGCGACCGCGTCGAGCAGGCCAAACGGAACCTGCGTCGCGAGCGCGTCGAGCGCCTCGAGGCGATCGAGGAGGACGACATCTCCCGCGCGGAGGGCGAGGAACTCGCCCAGGGGATCATCGGGATCGATCGGGCGCTGAACGCCCTCGAGAACCTCGGCCCGACGGACCTCGAGCGGGAGCAGCAGGCCAAACAGGCCGCCGACAAGAAGCGCTGGATGTCGTTCCTGAAGAAGGCGCTCGGTCAGAAGGACGCAAACAGCCAGGGGCGGGGACGATGACGACCAACGCCGAACTCGCGGGTCGCTTCGAGGAGTTCGCCGACCTGCTCGAGGCCGACGACGTCGAGTACAAACCCCGCGCCTACAGGCGGGCGGCCGAGAGCGTCCGCGCCCATCCGACGCCGATCGCGGACTACGTCGCCGCCGACGATCGGGAGTCGATCGAGACGATCGACCACGTCGGCGACGCCATCGCCTCGAAGATCGTCGAATACGTCGAGACCGGCGAGATCGAGGAGCTCGAGGAGCTGCGCGCCGAGCTGCCGATCGACATCGCCGACCTCACCCGCATCGAGGGCGTCGGTCCCAAGACCGCGGGCAAGCTCTACCGCGAGCTGGGGATCCAGACCCTCGATGACCTCGAAGAGGCCGCCGAGGCCGGCGAGGTCCAGGAGGTCAAGGGGTTCGGTCCGAAGACGGAGGAGAACATCAGAGAGAACCTCGAGTTCGCCCGCACGATCGGCCAGCGCCAGCTGCTCGGGGAAGCCAGACCGCTGGCCGACGATGTGTTGGCCTTCCTCGAGGGCCTCGAGGCGGCCGAGCGCTGCGAGGTCGCCGGCTCCATTCGACGGTGGCGCGAGACGATCGGCGACGTCGACGTCCTCGTCGGGACCGAGGACGCCGAGAACGTCATCGAGGCGCTCGTCGGCTGGGACTCCGTCGACGACGAGATCGAGTCCGGTCCCGCGAAGGCGAGCGTTCGGGTCGGCGAGATCCGCGTCGATCTGCGAACCGTGGTCCCCGAGGAGTTCGGCTCCGCCCTGCAGTACTTCACGGGGAGCAAGGACCACAACATCACGCTTCGCAACTACGCGATCGATCGCGACGTCAAGCTGAACGAGTACGGCGCGTTCGACGTCTCAGATATCGACGACCCCGATTCGGGCCAGCGCGTCGGCGAGCGGGTCGCCGGCGAGGACGAGTCTGGGATGTACGGGGCGCTCGACCTCGAGTGGATCCCGCCCGAACTGCGCGAGGACCGCGGCGAGATCGACGCCGCGGCCAACGGGGAGCTTCCCGACCTCATCACCCGCGACGATATTCGGGGCGATCTGCACTGTCACACCGAGTGGTCCGACGGCAACACCCCGATCGAGGCGATGGTCGAGGCCGCCGAGGATCGCGGCTACGACTTCCTCGGAATCGCCGACCACGCCGAGGGACCGGGCGTCGTCGCCGACATGGGTCTCACTGATACGGAGATCCTCGAGCAGGTCGAGGCGATCCGTGAGGTCGCCGCTGCTGCCGAGATCGAGGTTTTCGCGGGCATCGAGGCCAACGTCGATGCCGACGGCGGGATCGGCCTCGGCGAGGAGGTCATCGAAGCACTCGACGTGATTGTCGCCTCGCCCCACAGCGGGCTCGGTCAGGACGCTAAGACGGCCACGAACCGACTCGTCACGGCAATCGAGAACCCCGCGGTCGACGTGCTCGGCCACCCCAGCGGCCGGCTACTCAACGAGCGCTCGGGGCTTGATTTCGACGCGACCGCGCTCGGTGAAGCCGCGGCCGAACACGGGACGGCGCTCGAGGTCAACTCCAATCCCCGACGGCTCGATCTCTGGGGTAGCGTAGTCCAGGCGGCGATCGAGGCGGGCGCGCCCATCTCGGTCAACACCGACGCCCACCAGCCGGCGACGCTCGAGTACATGCGGTGGGGCGTCCACACCGCCCGACGGGGCTGGGCCGAGCCCGCGGACGTAATCAACACCTGGGAGCTCGAGGAGCTACGGGAGTTCCTGCACTGACTCGTGGAGCTGCTCCTCGACGTCATGTGCGGCGGCCTGCCCGCCTACCTGCGGATGTGCGGCCACGATACCGCCTACGCCGGCGATCGGGGGATCGAAGCCGACGACGCGTTGCTCGCGCTCGCAGAGGACGAGGGACGGACGCTCATCACTCGAGACGTTCAGCTGGCGAGTCGCGCCGAGGAGTCGATCCTGCTCGAGTCGCGCGACGTCGAGGCTCAGCTCGCCGAACTCGCAGCGGCCGGACTCGAGCTTACACTCGAGGAGGAGCCGCGCTTCTGCGGGCGCTGTAACGGATCGCTCGAGGTCGTCGAGTCCGGTCTCTCGACGCCAGAGTACGCGCCCGATCCCGCCGAAACGGCGGTCTGGATCTGTGCCGACTGCGGGCAGTTCTTCTGGCGGGGGAGTCACTGGGAGCGCGTCGAACAAACCCTCGAGGGGGTTCGCGCCTCCGACTGCAGGGAGTAGGGCGATAGCGCTCGTTTCTCACGGAATGCCTCGATCCGAAAACCTTCCCGGATCGGTGACGAACCCGACACCGATGGCAAACGATACCACACAGCTCGACCGAGCCGGAAAGCAGGCCGCTTATATCACCGACGAGTGGACGACGGACCCGGCGATCATGCAGACGCAGGCGCTTTGCTACGTAGGTCTGCAGCTCGAGCGCATCGCGGAGGCTCTTGAGGAAGAGTCGGATCAGTAGAGCGCGACGTCGTCGAACCGGCCGTCGTAGGCGATGTGGCCGGGATGGGTCGGCTCGATTCCCGAGAGAAAAAGTCGATCGGCCTTCTTCCAGGTGTTCTCATAACAGAGGTGAGCGAGCTCCCGGGCCGACGTCTGTAGTCGTCTGGGACCGTTGTCGTACACGACCCGCCGGGCGACGCGGTTCTCGAGGGCCTCGACCAGATCGGCCTCGGACTCGATCGTCGCGTCGAAGGCGGTGTAGGCGACGCCGACCGAACTCGGCAGGTGGGCGTACGAGGAGGTAAACGGCGGATAAGAGAGCATGTCACACAGCTCTCGAGCGCGGCGGTTGTGCGACGGGAGGTGTTTGGGGTTGAAGATTTCGACCGCGTCGATCGTCTTCGCGTACGTTCGCAGTTCGGGCTCGCCGAGGCTCACGGTCGCGAACTCGGGATGCGGAGCCAGCACCGCCGCCCCCTGACGGTCGAACTCGGCCATGGCCACCTCGAGGGGGATGAAGTCCGGCACGGGCTCGGAGAGCCCGATCGCGAGGACGTGTTTGCGGTCCCTCCAGGAGCCGGTAAAGACCTCTCTGGCCGGGACGACGAGCAGGTCGTCGCTCGAGTAGGCCGCCGCGCGCTCGCGGATCTCCGGCAGGCGGGTGAAATGCGGTGCGTAGACGATTGCGTCGAGGCCGGCACGCGTCGCGCGCTCGACGACGTCGTCGTTGAGCACCTTCACGTGGCAGTCGACCCGAACTTCCTCTTCGTCGCTCACGAGTATGCGAGGGCTTTTGCGGGGGTCGTGTTATGAATTCTGATTCGACGTGCACGCCGGTAGCGAACGAATACTATTGCCGGGAAACACGTCACAACCAACGACTCGTTGTTCGGCCGTGACTTGCCTCGAGGGACGATCTTCGCGGACCCGGTATCGATCGACAGTCACCGGTCGATGATTCTCCCGACCCCTGTCGGAAATCCGTATTGTACTGGCCGCCGTCCGATGGGACGTGCGTTACGTAGAGGTCATGATCCCGCCCGGCCGCCAGGCCACGGTTCTCGAGATCCTGGAAGACGAAAACCTTGACTACGTCGTCACCGACGAAACTAGCGGCCGAGGGTACGTCGCGGTCGTTCGGTTTCCGCTCCCGAGCGACGCCGTCGAGCGGGTGCTCGATCGATTGGTTGATGCCGGAATCAGCGAGGATGCGAGCATCGTCGTCATCGACGCCCAAACGGTACTCTCCGAGGACGTCGCTCGACTCAAAACACAGTCCGGCCACAGCGCGGCCACCGGCGGTCGTATCTCGAGACAGGAGCTCGAGACTCGGGCCTCGGAACTGACACCGTCGTTTCTGGTCTACGCCACGATGACGTTCATCAGCGCGATCGTGGCGACGTCCGGGCTGTTACTCGACTCGCCCGCAGTCGTCGTCGGTTCGATGGTGATCGCACCGCTGATCGGCCCGGCGTTGGCCGCAAGCGTCGGGGTCGTCGTTGCTGACGTCGACCTCCGGCGGACCGGTCTCGTCTACCAGTTCGGCGGGCTCGGAATCGCGATTATCGGCGCGGTGCTGCTCGCAGGACTGGTCAGAATCGCCGGGATCGAGCCGGCCGGGGTCGACGTCGTCGCCATCGCGGAGCTTGAGGAGCGCGTCGCGCCGAACCTGCTCGCGCTCGTGGTCGCACTCGGTGCCGGCGTCGCGGGGATCCTGAGTCTCACACGCGAACTCTCCGAGGCCATCGTCGGCGTGATGATCGCCGCGGCGCTGATCCCGCCGGCCGCCGCGGCCGGAATCGCCATCGCCTGGCAGCTCCCCGGTGCGGCCGTCGGCGCGTTGATTCTCACGCTGGTAAACGCCCTGTCGATCAACCTCGCGGCGCTGGTAACCCTCTGGAGCGGCGGCTACCGACCCGCGGGATTGTTTTCGCTTACGGCCGCCCGCCGACAGACGATCGTGTTCGCGACTGTCCTCGGGGCCGTCATGCTGCTGTTGGTGGTCCCGCTTGTGAGTGCGACGGTCGTCGAATTTCGCGTCGCGGACCTCGAGTCGGACGTCGAATCCAGCGTCGAGGACGTCCTCGCTACCCCAGAGTACGAGACCGTTGACGCCCAGACGGTAACGGTCGAACTCGACGACGACTACCCGATACGGTCGATCGATGCGATCGTCGTCACGGTTACCGGGCCCGAGCGGGATCTCGATTCGCCACTGTCGGACCGACTCGTCGCGGCGATCGAGCCACACGTGGACGAACCGGTCGACGTCCGGATTCAGCAGGTCACGACGCACAGTGAGACGCTCCCCAACGACGTCGATCCGGGGAACGCGTCGTCGGGTGCCTCGCTTCGCGTCGACACCCCACCTT
>PWMF01000024.1 GCA_003559215.1 Natrialbaceae archaeon | reverse complement strand
CGGCCAGCCGATGTCGACGATCTCGCGACAGTCCTCGAGCGCGGGTTCGACGTCCGCTCGCGAGATAGCGAACCCGCCGCGACCGCGGATCGCCATGCCGATACCGAACGTGAGGCCGACGCCGTAGCCGATCGCCGTCGCCAGCGCGGCGCCCGGGACACCGAGTTCGGGGAACAGCCACCAGCCGAAGATAAGGAACGGGTCGAACACGAGATTCGCCGCGACCGCCACGACGTTGATGTAGAGGGCCGCGCGGGTGTCGCCCCAGCCGACAAAACTGCCCTCGATGGTGTCGCTCGCGCTCATCAGGGGAATCGCGATCGCAAACGTCGCGAGGTAGGCGGCGGCGTACTGGGTGACGACCGCTCCGGCTCCGAAGACACCGACGATGTGTCCCGCGAGTAACCAGACGCCGAAACCGACGACCAATCCGGCAACGAGACCGATGGCGGTTCCGTTGACCGCGGCGCGTCGACCCCCTCCGAGTTCGTCCGCGCCGGCGCGCTGGGAGACGAGGACTTGGGTCCCGACGCTTGTGCCGACCGCGACCGCGGCCAGCAGTCCGATGATCGGAAACGTCAACCCGACAGCGGCGACCGCCTCGAGGCTGTGGCGGCCCAGCCAGAGGGTGTCGACGACCTGCTGGAGGACCTGCACGAGGTTCTGGACGAGCAATGGCGCGGCGAGGACCGCGAGCACCCGCGGTATCGAGCCCGTCGTGATCTCCTCGCGGTCGAGGTCGAGCATTCTGTCCATATAGATGCCGACATGCACAATAAATATTTTTATTGAAATATGGGTGAGATAAGGTTGGTGACCACAACCGTTTTTCACGCTGGCCCGCCAGATCAAGGTATGAGCAGCGTCCGCAAGCCCGACTGGCTCAAGATGCGTCCGCCGTCGGGACAGGAGTTTACCGACATTCGCAACCGCCTTCGCGAGCGGAACCTCCATACTGTCTGCGAGGAGGCCAACTGTCCGAACCTCGGCGAGTGCTGGTCCGGTGGCGCCGGCACCGGCGACGGCGCGGGCGGAACGGCCACGTTCATGCTGATGGGTGATCGCTGCTCTCGAGCCTGCAACTTCTGTGACGTACAAACCGGCGGGATGGAGCCGCTCGACCCCGACGAACCCGCGAACGTCGCCGAGGCCGTCGCCGAAATCGGCCTCGACTACGTCGTGCTCACGAGCGTCGACCGGGACGACCTCCCGGATCAGGGCGCCGGTCACTTCGCCGAGACGATCCGCGAGATCAAGGCCCGCCACCCTGGCATTCTCGTCGAGGTCCTCATTCCCGACTTCCAGGGAGAGGACCACCTCGTACGGAAGATCATCGACGCGGAACCCGACGTCATCGCCCACAACGTCGAAACCGTCGAGCGACTCCAGTTTCCCGTCCGGGACCGCCGAGCGGGGTACGAACAGAGCCTGGGTGTGCTCGAGCAGGTAGACCGCGAGTCCGACGTCTACACGAAGACGTCGATCATGCTCGGCCACGGCGAGTACGACCACGAGGTGTACCGAACCTTGGCAGACCTCCGCGAACGCGGCGTCGACATCGTCACGCTCGGCCAGTACCTCCGTCCCTCACGGGACCACCTCGAGGTCCGTCGATACGACCACCCCGGCAAGTACGAGACCTGGCGGCGGGTCGCCGAGGACGAACTCGACTTCCTGTACTGCGCCAGCGGCCCGATGGTCCGCTCGTCGTACAAGGCGGGCGAACTGTTCGTCGACGCGGTTCTCCGCGAGGGGAAAACGGTCGCCAAGGCGCGCAAGGACGCGCGCGAGAAGTCGGGATCGGCGACGGCCGCCGAGTAGTTCGCTCGCGACTCCTCCCCGTGCCGGAGACCGACCGATCGTCCACTATCCGGATGATTTTTCGATATACACTCCGCAAACCCCTTCTTTCGGCGTTCTGACACGGACGATCGGTCGATTCGAGTCGCCTTCACCGACCACTCTCGGCGTGTCGAGCAAGAATCTCATCGATAGTAAACTATTTACGAAAATCCTTTAACGCGAGCGATAATTCGTTAGGGTATGCACAGGTGGGTACACCCGTGAGTACGATACAGCGAGACCCGCAGGACCGCGTACAGGTGCTCGACGACGCCGGACGCGTTCTCGAGGGCGCCGAGGTGCCCGACCTCCCCGAGGAGGAGTTCGTCCAGATCTACGAGCAGATGCGACTCGTCCGCCACTTCGACGAACGAGCCGTGAGCCTGCAGCGCCAGGGTCGGATGGGAACGTATCCACCCCTGTCCGGCCAGGAAGGCTCCCAGATCGGCAGCGCACACGCGCTGGCCGACGAGGACTGGCTGTTTCCGAGCTATCGCGAGCACGGCTCGGCGCTCGTTCGAGGGATGTCGCTCAAGCGGACGCTGCTGTACTGGATGGGCCACGAACTGGGCAACCAGATCCCCGACGACGCCAACATCTTCACCGTGGCCGTCCCGATCGCAACCCAGATCCCGCACGCAACGGGTGCAGCGTGGGCGTCGAAGCTCAAGGACGAGGAGAAGGCGTTTCTCTGTTACTTCGGCGACGGCGCGACCTCTGAGGGCGACTTCCACGAGGGGCTGAACTTCGCCGGCGTCTTCGACACGCCGAACGTCTTCTTCTGTAACAACAATCAGTGGGCGATCTCCGTCCCTCGAGAGCGCCAGACCGCAAGTGAGACGCTCGCACAGAAGGCCTCCGCCTACGGCTTCGAGGGCGTCCAGGTCGACGGGATGGACCCGCTGGCGGTGTACAAGGTTACCCGTGACGCCGTCGAGAAGGCGAAGAACCCGGACGCAGTCGAGGACGACTCGCCCGGCAGCGCGACCCGGCCGACGCTCATCGAGGCGGTCCAGTACCGCTTCGGCGCCCACACGACGGCCGACGATCCCTCGGTCTACCGCGACGACGACGAGGTCGAGCGCTGGAAGCAGAAGGATCCGATCCCGCGCATGGAGACGTTCCTGCGCAACAACGGCATGCTCGACGACGAGCGCGTCGACGCGATCGAGTCCCGGATCTCGGAGGACGTCGCCGAGGCGATCGACGCCGCCGAGGCGGTCGAACGACCGGATCCCGAGGAGATCTTCGCTCACGTCTACGAGGGCATGCCAAAGCGACTACAGGAACAGCTCGAGTGGTTCGAATCGATCCGAGAGCGACACGGCGACGACGCGCTTCTGGAGGGCTAATATGGCTGCAGAATCGGAAAACCTCACGCTGGTACAGGCGGTACGCGACGGGTTGCAAAGCGAGATGGAACGCGACGACGACGTGATCGTCATGGGCGAGGACGTCGGCAAGAACGGCGGCGTCTTCCGCGCCACGGAGGGGTTGTACGACGAGTTCGGCGAGAACCGCGTCATCGACACGCCCCTCGCGGAGTCGGGTATCGTCGGCACGGCGGTCGGAATGGCCGCCTACGGGATGCGACCAGTGCCCGAGATGCAGTTCCTCGGCTTCATCTACCCCGCGTTCGACCAGATCGTCTCTCACGCCGCGCGCCTGCGAACGCGCTCGCGCGGCCGGTACACCTGTCCGATGGTCATCCGCGCCCCCTACGGCGGCGGGATCCGGGCACCCGAGCACCACTCCGAGTCCTCGGAGGCGATGTTCGTCCACCAGCCCGGGCTCAAGGTCGTCATCCCCTCGACGCCGTACGACACGAAGGGACTGCTGGCGAGCGCGATCCGCTCGCCCGATCCGGTGCTCTTTCTCGAGCCCAAACTCATCTACCGGGCGTTCCGCGAGGAGGTTCCGAACGAGTCCTACGAGGTGCCGATCGGCGAGGCGGCCGTTCGCCGCGAGGGATCCGACATCTCCGTGTTCACGTGGGGCGCGATGAGCCGACCGACCCTCGAGGCCGCCGAAAATCTCGCGGGTGAGATCGATGTCGAGGTTGTCGACCTCCGAACGCTGTCACCGCTGGACGAGGAAACGATCCTCGAGTCGTTCAAGAAGACCGGTCGCGCGGCGGTCGTCCACGAGGCGCCCAAGACGGGCGGTCTGGGCGCGGAGATCGCCGCAACGATCCAGGAGGAGGCGCTACTCTACCAGGAAGCGCCGGTCGAGCGAATCACCGGGTTCGACACGCCGTTCCCGCTGTACGCGCTCGAGGACTACTACCTGCCCGAGCCGGCTCGCATCGAGGACGGTATCCGTGACACGATGGAGTTCTAACATGGTACGAGAGTTCAAACTGCCCGACGTCGGCGAGGGCGTCGCCGAGGGTGAACTGGTAAGCTGGCTGGTCGAAGAGGGCGATACGGTTAGCGAGGACCAGCCGGTCGCGGAAGTCGAGACCGACAAGGCGCTCGTCGAGGTTCCCTCGCCGGTCGACGGCACCGTCAGAGAACTCCACTGGGAGGAAGGCGAGATGGTCCCCGTCGGTGACCTGTTCGTCACGTACGACGTCGAGGGTGAGGAAAGCGAGGCACCGAGCACGGCGAAGCCGACCACGTCGGAGGACGAGCAGGCGAGCGAGCCGCCGGGCGTCGACTCGCCCGAGGAGGCTCGGGCGGAAGCCGACGGCGAACCCGCGGGAGACGCCGGCGCGACCGGCGCCGAAACCGGCGAGATCACTCCACCTGAAGAGAGGGTCTTCGCACCGCCGCGCGTGCGACGGCTGGCCCGCGAAGAAGGGATCGAACTCTCGACGCTTGAGGGGAGCGGTCCCGGCGGCCGCATCACTGCGGCCGACGTGGAAGCCGCCGCGGGCGGATCCGACGTGTCCTCGGGGTCGGCGGAAGCCGAGACGGCACCCGAAGGGACCGCTTCCGACACGGGAGCCGAGAGTACCGTCGCGAGCGATGCGGGTTCCCCTTCCGGTACCCAGACGACTCAGTCGACGACCACACCGACACAGGCCGAGTCCGCCGACCGCGATCGGACGCTGGCCGCGCCCGCCACCCGGAAGCTCGCCGAGGAGGAGGGCGTCGACATCGACGCCGTCCCAACGGACGAGGAGCGCGACGGCGAGGCGTTCGTCACGCCCGAGGCCGTCCGGGAGTACGCGGAGGCCCAACAGCGGGCACAGCAAGCCGATGCCGAGGCGGTCGAAGCCGGCCAGCCGGTCGGCGCGAAAGGCGCCGAGTTCGCGGAGGGCGAACGCGAGCGCCGGGAGCCGTTCAAGGGCGTTCGCAAGACGATCGCCGACGCAATGGTCGAGTCGAAGTACTCGGCGCCCCATGTCACTCACCACGACGAGGTCGACGTCACGGAACTCGTCGAGGCTCGAGAACGACTCAAACCCCGGGCCGAAGAGCAGGGGATCAGCCTCACGTACATGCCGTTCATCATGAAGGCCGTGACGGCGGCGCTGAAGGAGTTCCCCGAAATGAACGCGGTGATAGACGAGGACAACGAGGAGATCGTCTATCGGGACTACTACAACGTTGGGGTCGCCACGGCAACCGACGTCGGCCTGATGGTCCCTGTCCTCGAGGACGCCGACCGGAAGGGACTCCTGCAGCTGTCCTCGGAGATGAACGAGCTCGTCACGAAGGCCCGAGAGCGCTCGATCAGTCCCGACGAGCTCCGGGGCTCGACGTTTACGATCACGAACGTCGGCGGCATCGGCGGGGAGTACGCAACGCCGATCCTGAACTACCCCGAATCGGGGATCCTCGCGGTCGGCGAGATCAAGCGCAAACCCCGCGTCGTCAGCCAGAACGGCGAGGAGTCGATCGAGCCGCGCTCGGTGATGACGCTGTCGCTGTCGTTCGATCACCGGCTGATCGACGGCGCCGTCGGCGCACAGTTTACGAACGAACTCATGGAGTACCTCGAGAATCCGGAACTGCTACTGCTCGAATGATGAACTTTACCACGCTACCAAGAGAGAGGTCCACGTAATGGTCGTCGGAGACGTCACCACTGGAACGGATGTACTGGTCATCGGTGCCGGACCCGCGGGCTACGTGGCCGCGATCCGGGCCGGCCAGCTCGATCTGGATGTAACGCTCGTCGAAAAGAACGCGTATGGGGGAACCTGTCTGAACGACGGCTGTATTCCCTCGAAGGCGTTGATCACCGCCACTGACGTCGCCCACGAGGCGGGCAACGCCGAGGAGATGGGGATCCACGCCGATCCCGCAGTCGACCTCTCTGCGATGATGGGCTGGAAGGACGAGGTCGTCGACCAGCTCACCGGCGGCGTCGAGAAGCTCTGCAAGGCAAACGGCGTCAACCTACTGGAGGGAACCGCCACCTTCGCGGACGAGAACACCGTCCGGGTCTCCCACAGCGGCGAGGGACAGGGCTCCGAGACCCTCGAGTTCGAACACGCCATCGTCGCGACGGGTTCGCGGCCCATAGAGATCCCCGGCTTCGAGTACGACGATGAGCCGGTGCTCGACTCGACGCAGGCGCTCGCGCTCGAGTCGGTGCCCGACTCGATGGTGATCGTTGGCGCTGGCTACATCGGAATGGAGCTTGCGGGCGTCTACGCCAAGCTCGGCACCGACGTCACGGTCATCGAGATGCTCGATAGCATCCTGCCTGGCTACGACGACGATCTCAAACGCCCCGTCAAACAGCGCGCGAACGATCTCGGTATCGACTTCCACTTCGGCTACGCGGCCTCGGAGTGGAACGAAACGGCCGACGGCATTCGAGTCGTCGCCGAGCAGCCGGAAGAAGCGGCTGCCGACGGGGGCCAGACCGAAGCCGTCGAGGACGAACCCCTCGAGCTCGACGCCGAGAAGGTCCTCGTCGCTGTCGGCCGCGAGCCGGTGTCGGACACGCTCGAGCTCGAAAACGCCGGCATCGAGACCGACGACCGCGGCTTCATCCAGACCGACTCGCGTGCGCGCTCGAACGTCGAGCACGTCTTCGCCGTCGGCGACGTCGCCGGCGAGCCGATGCTCGCTCACAAGGGCAGCACGGAGGGCCAGGTCGCCGCGGAGGTGATCGCCGGCGAGCCGTCGGCGATCGACTACCAGGCGATGCCCGCGGCGGTGTTTACCGAACCCGAGATCGGTACCGTCGGAATGTCCGAGTCCGAAGCCGAGGACGCTGGCTTCGAGACCGCCGTCGGAACGTTCCCGTTCCGCGCCAGTGGCCGAGCGCTCACCACCGGTGAGTCCGACGGGTTCGTCAAGATCGTCGCCGACGACGACCAGGGCTACGTGCTGGGGGCCCAGATCGTCGGTCCCGAGGCCTCAGAGCTGGTGGCCGAAGTCGGCCTCGCGATCGAACTCGGTGCGACGCTCGAGGACATCGCCTCGACGGTCCACACCCATCCGACGCTCTCGGAGTCGGTGATGGAGGCCGCCGAGAACGCGCTCGGTCACGCGATACACACGCTGAATCGCTAGTCCGAAGCGACGTTCAAACCGCAGAGCGATTTTTGCCGAACCGGGTCGAAGCCGGCGAGAACTGGTTGTTCTTCGCCGACCGACCGAAACCGAATTAATAACTCATCATTGGGCGGTGTCAACGGATACGTGTGACCATGATGTCTACTACATCCTCAGGGACCCGGTACCGAATCGTCCTGCAATCGCTGGTGCTGGCGCACTCGGTCCACTGGCTGGCTGTCCGTCCGCGAGTTCGGACGAAGACGACAGCACCGAGCGTGACGACAGTGACGTGGCAGAGGCGGAGACGGACGACGAGCTGCTGACCGACTACGAGTATACGGCTTTGCCACAGATCGTCGACCACGCGGACCGGGAGTGCGAGTCAACGCTCCGAACCCTTCCCCCGCCACGAACTCGTTACCGAGCCAGGACCGGGCGGCCCCGTCGAACTCCCCGTGGTGTGGGCCTGGAAGGCCGAGGACCGCTACCCGTGCGATATGGCGACGGCGATCGTCTACGAGGAAGCGATGGAAACGGAGGAGTTCGGCGAGATTATGGCGGATGGGGGATACGACGATTGAGTCGCGGACGACACGATCTATTGAACGTACAGAGAATAGGCGATTACGGAAAAACCCACGAGAACGAGCAGGCTCTCGAGAAGCACCCCGGTTACGAGCGAGACGCCGAGCAGTTCGTGAAGCACGCCCGCCAGAACGAAACCGAGGGTGACGATACCGAACCCTCCCGCGAGACAGCCAAGCTCCGGCTGGCGGGTTCGGCGGTAAGCCTTGAACGCGAAGTACGTGATCACGCTGCCGACGACGAGAACGAGGGTTTTGACGATTGCCAATACGAGCGCAGTTTCTATTCCAGTCATGTCTCCTTTCGAACCTCAGACCACAGTTCGGCGAGCCGTTCGTCAGCTGTCCGAGCCGGACGCTCGATCTGTACCGACAGCGACCGATCGTCCTCGAGCACGAGCGTGATTTCGTCGAACGCGACCGAGTACTTGCTCGCGTGATGGCCGTCCCGACGGATTTCGGTCGATTCCTCGAGCAGCGTCGAGTCGGTCAGTAGCTCCAGCTTGCGGTACAGCGTCGACTGCGGGATCTCACACCGAGTGTTGAGCTCCGACGCTGTCATCGGCTCCTCGAGTTTTCGGATTATCTCTCGGCAGTCGGGATCATCGAGCGCAGAACAGATCACTTCCGGCGAGGGCGGCGGTTCCGAAGTGATCGGATCCTGGACCATTCGTCTTCCTCTTGTGACCCACGAGGTTTATCGGCATCGATGCGAACCGCTGTTCTCGCCTGCGAATGCCGTACGGCTCTGCCCTCTCGAAGCCTTCTTGCCCGTTCGTGCTCGAGGGGTGAACACGCGGGTATCATTCGGTCCGACCGTACCTTCGAGGGTGGAATGAATGGCCGACCTCCGCCCGCGTGACACTTTCGTACTACTAACATAAAGCGCTCCATGCCAACTTGTCAAGTAGGTTTCTATACAAGGGGAAACCATGGTATGGTACCGTGATTCGAACTGTATTGAGTTCGACAGTGTTATATAACAACCCGCTACTCGATACTACTGTGATCGACGTGGCAGACTTGCCACGTTCCCTCCGGCCGTTCCCCGGCACGGAGGAAATCGTTCCACTGGTCCCGTCCCGCCGTCGACCATTCGTTCGGTCGACAGGATCGATCCCGTTCCGGATGCGAGTTCCGGACGATCGATCCGACGGCCTTAAGTGTATACGTGGATTCGGATGGAACGCAATCGAGAACCCGACGGCGCCGATCGACGGCCCGTCGGATCGGACGCTCGAGCTTCGAAGGGG
>PWMF01000216.1 GCA_003559215.1 Natrialbaceae archaeon | reverse complement strand
TCCTCCGACTCGAGACGCACCCTCGGGAGCCGAAGGTCGTCCGCGTACGGGTCCATAGGTAGGTATTGACAACCACGGTAATGAATCCTCGCACGGGCCGTCGCCGGAGCTCGACGACCGGCCGAGTCGCACGGTGGCACCCCTCAGATCAACTGTTTTTCAGCCTTCAGGGCGCCGTATGCCGCGGTACTCGATGCACTCGAGACCGGTAAAAAGGGGCCGGCCTACGCAATGACGGACGTGATTCCGTCCGAGTCCCTTGCACAGGTGTCGAAGCTCAGAAAACAGCGTATTCGATGCCGAAGACTACTACTATGAGTTCGAACGATCTACTCGTCGATAAGTGTTCAGTCTGTGAAACGTACTTCGCCGTCACCTCGAGCGCCGACCTCCAGCGGCGACTCAACGCTCACGAACTCGAGCAACACGGCAAGGTCAAGCCGACGCGGGTCGACCACGGCGCGGCGAACCAGCGATAGCGTCGTCCAGTCGACCGACAGCGTTCTGTGAGCCGCTTTTGACGACGACCGCTCAGATAGCGGGGGTACCCTTATGCGGTCTCACATAATCCGTTATGACGAATGCGTCCGCGAACGTTCTGGGTGCTCGACGACGAGGACCGGCCAGTCATCGACGACCTCGCCGTCGGGCTGGGACGGACGCCCGCACGGGTCCTGGCGTACCTGCTGTTGCGGGCCGACCGCGAGGACGACCCCGCGACGACGATCCAGCTTCAGGTCGGGACCGAGCTGAGCCGGTCACCGATCAGCGACGCGGTCGCTCGGCTCGAGGCCGACGGGTTGATCGAGCGCTCCACGGTCGCGAGCGCCAGCCAGGGACGACCGCCGTCGGCGTGGCGACCGATCGACGACCTCGCTTCGAGCCGTCGTCGAGTGTACGAGCGACACGCGGCGACGCTGCTCGAGCGGGCGGACGAGATCTTTCGGGAGGACGCGACTAACCGGGAGCTGGAGTCGGCCGACGGACCGGAGCTGACCGTCGCACTGAACTGGCGGCCGAACGGACTTCACGTCCCGCTGTACGCGGCCGCCGAGGCGGGCTGGTACGACGAGTACGGGGTCGACGTCGAGTTCGAACACCACGAGGGATCCCGGCGCGCCGTCGATCGGATCGACGACGGCGGGGCGGACGTCGCGGTCGCCGGCGCCGCGACCGTCCTCCGAGCCAGGGCGGCCGGAGTCCCGATCGTGCCGATCGCAGTCCTCTACCAGCGCGCGATGACGGTGCTGTACTCCACCCGCGACGTTTTCGGGACGGAGCTTCGCAGCGTCGACCAGCTTCGAGGCCAACGGATCGGCATGCCCGCCCGCTCCGAGACGGGAGTGCTCGGTCGCCTGTTCGTCTCCCAGACGGCCCTCGAGGGCGACCTCGAGATCGAGGAGACGACCGGCGAGGAGCGTGCGGCGCTGCTGGCCGGAGAGGCCGACGTCGTCACCGGCTCCATCACCGATCCGCGAGAGGTCGAGCGACGCGGCGAGACCGTCGACACGCTGTTGCTTACCGACCACTTTCCGATCTACGGACCGACGATCGTCGCCCGAGAGCGGACCCTCGACCGACGCCGATCGTCGCTCGAGGCGCTCCTCGCGGGGACGGTCGGCGGCTGGCGGGAGGCGATCCGCGACCCCGATCCGGCGGCGGCGCGAATCGCCGAGCGCGGCGACGACGAGCCCGAGCGCGTCCGTGAGACGTTCGAGCGGGCGGTCGAGGAGTTCGGGCACAGCGACGAGACGCGCGAACGCGGCTGGGGCTGGCAGCGTGAGCGAACCTGGGACCGGCTCCGAACGGCACTCGAGCAGGGGGAGCTGCTCGCGGAGGAACCGTGATCGCCCTCGAAAACATCGGCGTCGCGTTCGACGACTTCACCGCGGTCGCCGACGTCGACCTCGAGATCGACGACGGGGAGTTCGTCACCGTCGTCGGCCCCTCGGGCTGCGGGAAGACGACGCTGCTGCGCGCGATCGGAGGCCTCCAGGAGCCCACTACCGGGCGGGTGACCATCGACGACCGATCGCCGTCGGTCGCACAGAAGGCGGGCGACGTCGGGTTCGTCTTCCAGCAGCACACGCTGTTGCCCTGGAAGAGCGCCCTCGAGAACGTCGTCTTCCTCCGGAAGATGGCCGACAAACCGCCGGACCGCGAGGGAGCGCGCGCGTTGCTCGGTACGATGGGCCTCGACGGGTTCGAGGACGCCCGGCCGGCCGCGCTCTCGGGCGGGATGAAACAGCGCGTCGCCATCGCTCGAGCGATCCACCTCGGCGCGGACGTGCTGTTGATGGACGAGCCGTTCGGGGAGCTCGACGAGATCACCCGCGACGAGCTCGGCGTCGAGATCCGCTCGCTCTGGCGGCGCGAGCGGAAGACGATCGTCTTCGTCACCCACAGCGTTCCCGAGGCGGTGTTTCTCGGCGACCGGTGTGTCGTGATGCGCGACCAGCCGGGGCGGATCGAGGCGACGTTCGACATCGACCTGCCCGGACCTCGCGATACGGAGTCGCTGGGATCGCAGGCGTTCCAGGAACAGGTCGCGGCCGTCCGCCGGACGCTTCACGAAAGCTATGACTGAACGGATCACCGTCACCGGGAGCGGTGCCGTCTACCCCGCGAGCGCGCTCTGTGCGGGCGTCGCGCTCTGGTGGGCGATCACGGCGCTCGGCGATATCCCGTCGTTTCTCCTTCCCGCTCCCGACGCCGTCGCCGCGCGGCTGCTCGGCAATCCGGAGCTGTATCTCGTGAACGCCCTCTATACCCTCGAGAAGGTCGTCTACGGCGGCGCGATCGGGATCGGGGCGGGCATCTCCCTCGCCGCCTTCGTCGCGTACGTCCCGTGGTTTCGACGGGCCGTTTATCCGTACCTCGTGACGGTTCGCGTGTTGCCGAAGCTCGCGATCGCCCCGCTGTTGCTCATCTACCTCGGCACGGGGATGACGACGGCGATCGTCTTCGTCGCGCTCATCACCTTCTTCCCGCTGGTGTTGAACACCGCGGCCGGGCTCGATCGCACACCGACGGCCCACCACGACCTGCTGCGGTCGGTCGACGCCGGGCCGATCGAGCGGATCCTGTACGTCGACGTTCCCTACGCAGTCCCCGACATCTTCGCCGGCCTGAAACAGTCGGTGACCCTCGCGGTCGTCGGCGCGGTCGTCGCGGAGTGGGTCGTCGCCGACAACGGGCTGGGCTTTCTCATCCTGATGGGGTCGGAGAACGTCCGTCCCGACGTCATGCTCGCGGCGCTGGTCGTCCTGTTGTTCGTGGGACTGGCACTGTACGGTGTCGTCGTCCTCGTCCAGCGATGCGTCCACGAACGGCTCGGCCTCGAGACCGTCGGCTGAAACCGAAGCGGTCAGTGCCAGAGCACGCGCTCAAGGGCGACCGGAACGAGGTAGAAGCCGATACCGACTAACGAGAGGACGACCAGCGCGGCGTAGGTCTCCGCGGTCCGGAGGAAGGCGGCCGTCTCGAACACCCGGTAGCCGAGCCCGGCGTTGAGCGTGACGAACTCGGCGACGACGGCGCCGATGATCGACAGCGTCGCGGCGATCTTGAGCCCGGCGAAGACGCTCGGCGCGGCCGCGGGGATCCGAACGTGGAGAAACACCGCCGTCGGCGACGCGTCGACCGTCCGCAACAGCTCGAGGTACGACTCGGGCGTCTCGCGAAGCCCGTCGAGGGTCGCGATCGTGATCGGAAACACCGTCAGCGTGGTGACGACCAGCGCTCGGGCGGGAACACCGCGACCGAACCACAGGAACAGCAGCGGGGCGATCGCGATCACTGGCGCGATGCGGAGCGCGACGACGTACGGGAGGATCGTGCTCGCCGCCCGACGGGAGCGGATCATCGCGAAGGCGAGTCCGGCACCGACGACGGTCCCGGCGACAAGTCCGATCCCGGCGGTCGCCGCCGTAACGGCGGCGTCACCCAGCAGTGTCGGGTACGTCTCGGCGAGCGTCGCGGCGACCTCGGCCGGGGACGGAAGCACGATCGTCGGCACGTCGTAGTAGACGACGACGCCGTGCCACGCCGAAAGCAGGAGGACGAACACGACGATCGGTGGAAGCAACCGCCTCGCGAGCCCGCGGACGGCCGTCCGGGACCCCTCGAGAACGTCGCGGCTGCCCGGGACCCGCTCGAGCCGTCGTCCGTCGCGTCGGTCGGCGTGCTCGTCGATCATTCGGGGCGTCGATCTCGGCTCTCGAGTTCTGCGGGCCGGTTACTCATCGATCCGATCGGCGAACTCCGCGACGTACTCGTCCTCGGGGTCGAGGTAGTCGTTCGTCCAGACACCGTCCGGGTCGACCTCGTTCTCGAGGGCGCCAGCGTCGGCCAGCACATCGTGGGTCTCCCGCCACGGCTCCGGATCGCTCGCCCCCCATCCCTCCGTCTCGACCGTCTCCGAGACCATGTACCCGGTGTACATCTCCTCCCACTTGTCGTACTGGTTCTCCCGGGTCTCCTCGAGTTCGGGCTGGACGTCGACGAGGTGATCGATCGCCTCGTCCGGGTTCTGAGCCGCCCAGACGGCACCTCTCGCGGTCGCCCGGAGGAACGCCTCGACCGTATCGGGGTTCTCCTCGGCGAACGACTCGTCGGTCGTGATCAGGTGGCCGTAGGACGGGACGGCCTCCTGAATCTCGAGGACGTCGATCTCCCGGTCCTGGTGTCGAGCGTCGACGACGTCGCTGAAGCCCCCGCCCGCGACGTCGATCTCGCCGGCCAGCAGCTGCTGGACGGTGTCGAAGCCGGCGTCGACGTACTCGACGGTATCGAGGACGTCGTGGTGATCGAGGTAGGCCTCGGTCATCGTCCGAACCATCCCCGGACCGCTCCCGACCGTGACGCCCTCGAGCTGGTCGGGATCCGTGAGTTCGCCGAACTCCTCGCGGTCGGCGAAGACGACGTTCGGGTTCCGCTGCATGACGACGCCGACCGCACGCGGGGACAGCTCGTTGCTGTTGACCGTCAGGATCTGGTCGCCGCTAGAAATCGCGAACTCGGTGTTGCCGAGTCCGGCCTGGTTCGCCGCGAAGTCGGATCCGTCGCCGCTTTCGAACTCGACGTCGGCAAACCCCTCTTCCTCGTAGAACCCGTTCTCGCGGGCGGCGACGTAGGGCGTGTGAAGCCCACCCATGTTCCAGTTGAGAAGCAGCGAGACGGACTCCACCGCGACCCCATCCTCCGAGGACGGCTCGCCGTCTCCGTTCCCGCCGAGTCGACCGGCACACCCCGAAAGGGCGACCGCACCACCGAGGGCGAGGACGCCGCGTCGCGTTCTTTGTGTGTGTTTCACACTCTCACCGGTTGTGTCTGTCTACGAAAGTCCTTATAAATCATTTGGGTTAAGTTTTAAGTCCTGTCCGTCGCAACCCCGTACAGACAGGCGCGAGTCGGCGTCCGGAGCCTACTTCGACGAGTTCGACGACAATATCGGCGCAATTTGGCGGACGGTAATGGCGAATTTTTATCATAGCTGAAACGTTTATCGGTCGTTGGAACCTGACCCCGGGGGGAACGGAAGCCGCGGTGCTGTCGGAGAGTCGACAGAGACGGCATACAGGACCTAATTTCGAGGTTTAATTATAGATTTATTATAATAAGGTCTAAGATTGTGTAGGTTGGCCCCACGTATTGCATGGGAGTTGAAACCAAGGACCACGACAGGTACTACCGGGGGTACTACGCATGACAACGGCACAGATTACGGACGAGGCACAGCGACAGCTAGCCCGTACGCTCGACGTCGAAGGAGTGCGTGACGGCGATCGGCTAACGATCGAACAGCTTCGCGACGAGGTAGAGCAAGAGGACGATCCCGAGTTCGCCTCGATGGGCGAGGCCATCCGAAGCGATCTCTCGGGGAAACTGGACGCCGAGTTGCTCGAGACGCAACTCGAGGAGCTCTCGAGGCAGCTCGAGCGCCTGCCGGAGGTACGTGAGCAGGGAATCCCGGACGGTGAGACCGAACCGGAGGTGCTCTATCGGGAACTCGCCGAGCCCGGCTGGGAGATATACGACCACCTCGTCGACGTCGACTTCTTCGACAGTCTCGAGGCGAACCTGCCACGATTCACGCCGGAACACATCGAGGGGACGGCCCACGAGCTGATCGCCACCGACAAGCTGACGGCCGAACTCGAGGAGCTCGGGTTCGACGAGCAGGAACGGATCGCGCTCGTCATGGACGTCACGAACAACAACGACCGACTCGCCCGGTGGGTGCCGACGAAGGAGATTCCGGCGGAGGTGGAGTTCGGCGTCGAACACGTTCCGCCGCTCCACCAGCGGGCGGCGGGCGGGACGTTGCTCTGGGTTGATGCACTGGACGTCCACCTCTGGCAGAACCGGGTTCTCGTTACCGACGAGATCCTCGACGACGGCTACTGGGATATCAAGGCGCTGCTCGGCGGGTTCCACCTGCTGGCGCAGGCGGCGCTCGATATCACCCGCGAGGAGGGGCTGACCGACTCGCAGCTGACCGCCGCGATCACCGCCGGCGCGGCGATTATGATCGTCAACCAGGAGGAGATCTGTAAGAACATGTTCTGGATCACCGAAGAGATGCGCGCGCCATCCGAAGCGAGGTAAGTAACAATGTCACTGGAAGAAGACAGGGCCGTACAGGCCGCAAAGGATACGGTTGTTAGGGAGACTGACCAGGGGTTCCGCGTGCTCGGATCCCCCGACAAATCGGTTACGCACCAGCACGACGTCGACCGGATCGAGGAGTTCGACGTCACGAACGAGATGATCCAGGAGTCGGGCGACAACCCGGAGGCCTGGCTCACCTACGGTGGCAACTACGAGCAACACCGCCGCACGACGGCCGACGTCATCACGCCCGACAACGTCGCCGACCTCGAGGTCGAGTACATGCTCGACGTCGGCGCCGGCTCGAGCATGGAGGGGACGCCCCTGATCGTTCCGGGCGATCCGCCGATCATGTATCAGTCGAACGGCCCGAACCACGTCAAGGCCATCGACGCCCGCGAGGGCGACATCCTCTGGAGCTATACGTACGCCGTCCCCTCCGACGTCGTCCTCTGCTGTGACGACAACAACCGCGGCGTCGCTGCCTACGGCGACAAGGTGTTCATGACGACGCTCGACTCGGGGGTCGTCGCGCTCGACCGGTACACCGGCGAGGAGGTGTGGCACACCTCGACCGCCGACCACGAGGAAGGGTACTCCGCAACTTGGGCGCCGGTCGCGTTCGACGGGATGATCTTTACCGGCAGCGCCGGCGGCGAGTACGGCGTTCGCGGATTCCACACGGCACTGGACGCCGAAACCGGCGAGGAGGTCTGGCACACCTGGACCTCCCCCGAGACGGAGTGGGTCGGTGACAGCATCAACCAGTCCTGTGCGACCAACTGGATGAACGCGACGATCGACGTCGAGGAGCGACGGCTCTACCTGCCGATCGGTAACCCGGGACCGGACTTCGACGGCTCCGTCCGTCCAGGGCCGAACCGCAACAGCTGCGGGACGCTTGCGCTCGATATGGACACCGGCGAACGGCTGTGGACCCACCAGGAGGTCGCCCACGACGTCTGGGACTACGACTCCGCGGCGCCCCGGATCCTTATTCGGGACATGGAGATCGAACACCGCAACACGACCAAAGACGTCGTCGTCTCCGCGGGGAAGACCGGCTGGGTCTACACGATGGACACCGGGACGGGCGAGCTCATCGAACGGAGCGAACCCGGCGTCCAGCAGCTGAACATGTACCGAATGATCCCGCACATCGACGAGGGACGCCGGATGCCGTTCATGCCCGGCGCGATGGGCGGGAACGACTGGCAGCCTCCGGCGTACAACCCCGAAAACGGGCTCGCGTACATGAAGATGAACAACTCGCCCCAGGAGGCCTGGTGGCGATTAGAGGAGTACGAGGAGGGCAAGAAGTACTGGGGCGGCATCTTAGAGGACCAGACCGAGGCGGTACCCGAGGAGTACAACGAGAAGATCAGCGCCATCGTCGCGATCAATCCCGAGACGGGCGAACGCGTCTGGCGCGACTGGATCGAGAGCGACGCCTACATCTGGGGCGGCATGGTGACGACCGAGACCGGCGTCGTCTTCACCGGCACCCAGAACGGGGACTTCATCGCCTACGACGGCGAGAGCGGCGATCGCCTCTGGGAGTACGACCTCGGCGAGGCGTCGATCGCGGGCAGCCCGATGAGCTGGTACGATTCCGAGACTGAGAAGCAGTACGTCGCGATCCAGGTCGGCGGCAGCGGCTGGCTCCGGCGTGGCGCCGGCGGCCGCGACACCCGACTGGCCGTCTTCTCGCTGTCGGAGTAAAACGGCCCTCAGCGTTCGATTTTTCGGCACGCCTCGATCAGCGGGCGGTATCCGGCCGCGCGACGAGGACGATGTACGGCTCCTCTCTGCCCGCCAGCTCGAGTCGCTCGAGCGTCTCGATCGCGAACCCCGCCTCGAGGACTCGATCGGTCCAGTACGCTTCCGGGTCGGGGGCGCCCACGACATCGTCGGGAACGAGCGGGAGCTCGAGGATGCCGACCGTCGCGTCGGCCGTACAGACCCGTCGTAGCTCGCGGAGCGCACCCTCGGCGCTCGAAGCGGGGAGGTCGTGCAGCACCCGACAGGCGGTCGCGACGTCGACC
Organism: Natrialbaceae archaeon; assembly: GCA_003559215.1. Taxonomy (GTDB): domain Archaea; phylum Halobacteriota; class Halobacteria; order Halobacteriales; family Natrialbaceae; genus Natronococcus. The sequence goes on along the minus strand of PWMF01000216.1, from coordinate 595 downwards.
GAGTCGTCCCGCAGCGGGAGCGTCGCCGCGTCGCCGGCTACCGGCTCGACCTCGAGGCCCGCACGGGCGGCGTTTCGACGCGCCAGTCGCGGTCCGTTGCCGAGGATCACGCGGTCGTCGAAGACGTCGAGACCGACGACGTCCGTTCCGGCCGGAACGTGCGGTGCGATCCCCACCAGGGACCGTCCCGTTCCACAGCCGACGTCGAGGACCCGGTCCGCACGGTCGAGCGGGAGTCCGCTCGCGAGGGCATCGTACTTCGCTCGCTCGAGCGACCACGGCGTCGGTCCCATCAGCTGTCGCAGCGTCCGGAACCCGCGAACGGCCGCGGTGGACGCGACGAGCGACGCGGCGATCCGTCCGCTCCGGCGTCGCGTTCGGCTACCGACGACGGCCGCAACCGCGAGCGCGACCGCTGCGAGCGCGAGCGACCGAAACCGTCGTCGCCAGTGGTAGACGCCGAAGTAGTACCGCGGCCCGAGCACGCTCACTCGACGCTGAGGTCGCTCCCGCCGCGGGCCTGCTCGAACTCGAGTTCGATCTCGAGCTCCGAGGTTCGCTGGCCGGAGAACTCGATCTCGACCTCGATCGGCTC
>PWMF01000090.1 GCA_003559215.1 Natrialbaceae archaeon | reverse complement strand
TATCCACCGTCGAGAAACGGGGATTCGGGGTTATCCTTTGCTTCCTGCACCCCGTTCAGTACATGGAAGGGGTGCCTTCCACGATGAAGGGACGAATCCCGATATTGTCTCATTGAGATGGGGCGGGTAGACCGCCTCGGTTAGCATTCAGTACACCGTAATACCTCTTAAAACTACGTGCGGGCGCTGTATCCCCGCGCTGAAGCGCGAGGTTTTAGCGCCCTAATCCGCTTGATAAGTTACTTCTCAAATGGCCGGGCGGTTTCCAGCTGTCGTTCGCCCGACTCGACTCGGGGTCCCGTCTCGACCCGTCGCTGAATCTAGCCCGTGCGGTTCTGGTCTTGGAATCACGCCGATCCCAAAGACACCAAATATGTCTCCGAAACGAGTAGCCACTCAAGGGGAAATTATACATTAATTGTCCTCCCAATTCAAACCGGGATCATGGTTTCACCAGGGGAACTCCGATTGATCGATACGCTGCTCGAGGACGGCGCCTTCGAGCCCGATATTTCAGACGACGGCTCGGTGAGCTACTCGGCCGTCGCCGAACTGCTCGACGAAATCGACGACGACCCGGCCGCCGTGCTCGAGCGGTTCGCCGCTCGAGGCGTTCTGGCCGACGAGTTCGTCTCGAAGGTGTACGTCTGTCCCGAGTGTGCGACCGAGGGACTGCAGTACACCACCGTCTGTCCGGCTTGCGGGGATCCGCGGGCCATCGAAACGACCGTCCTCGAGCACGTTTGTGGCTACACCGGTCCCGAATCGGAGTTCGAGTCCGAGACCGGCTACCGCTGCCCGGAGTGCGAACAGGACCTCGAGTCCGTTGACATCGAGAAGCGACTTCAGTACAGCTGTCAGGAGTGTCCCGAGTCCTTCGACGTGCCGGACGACCGACTCCGGTGTCGAGAGTGCTCGTCGATGTTCCCCCCGCTCGAGGCGATCGAACGAGTGCTGTACCGGTACACGCTCACCGCCGGGGGCGAAGAGTGGCTGGCACGCCAGCAGGCTGCCCGGCAAACGGCCGCGGAGGTGCTCGAGGAGCGCCGTTTCGAGACCGAGATCGACACCACTGTCGACGACGAGACGTCCCGGCAGGTTCACGTCCTCGCCGAGGACCGACTGATGGGCGACCGACGGATCGTGAGCATCCACGAGACGCCCGCTACCGAAACCATCGACGAGTTCTGTGCGTTCGCGGAGTCGATCGATGCGCACCCGGTCGTCGTAACGACTTCGGGAACCGTCGAGGCCGACGTCGCGAGGCGGGCGGAGAATTCGGAGCTGACAGTGTTGACGTTCGACGAGAGCGGGGAGGGCACGCTCGAACCGGAGTACGAGACGACCGAGAGCGTCGGCGCCCACCGCCCCGGACTGTTCGAACGGCTCACCGCCGCTCTCGAGGTTACCGGTCGAAACGGTCGTCAGTGAGGTCGATTCGGTTCGCACCCGCCGCTCCGTGGCGGTAGCATCGGTTGTGGGACGATCCACCGCGTGCTACTCCGCACGCTCGAGTCGGCGCCTCGAGCGAACGGGTTCTCACCTGCCGGTTTCTCCGTCTCCGTCCCCGGGACCTTATCGCGTTGTTGGAACCGAACAGTGACCGACGTCGCCCGCTCAGACCCGCGCACGCGACCGTCGCTCTCCCACCCTCGCCAGTAATGATAGATATATTATCATATGGTGGTGGAGACCACATCCCGTGTACCGATATTCCGATAGTCCGTAGTCTGAAACGAACGGCACAGGTTTATATCCGTGGCTCGCTAGAATATCGACTAGTTACTCGAGGTATATCGGGAGAGAATCCCGGCCCGCTGCGCCAACAGCGGACCTCGTGTCCTCCGGGATATCAGAGAACATGAACACGAAAACGGGAGATAGTAATAAACGTACCGCCGGTACCGACGCGGCTCGAGACGTTTCGCTCATCGACGAGCAGACGATCCGCCGGCTCGAGGACGCCGATACCGAGCGATCGGGGTGTCGGTTCGCCGCCGTCGCCCGCTCGCTCGAGGAGGTTTCGGTTCCGAACACGCGGTTCGACCTCCCGGTGACTCGCGTCGCCTACGTCGACGAGAGCGGCCGGTACGGGATCGAACGGGAGTTCTTGGGCCACCGCGAGAACTGGCGGAAAATTCTGCGAACAATTGTCGTTTCGGAGGACAGCTACGACGTCGTCCGCGAGCTTCCCGATAGTCACCGCGACCGGTACCGTCCGATTCTGGACGTGTACGAGCGCGTCCTCGAGAGCGAGCGGTAGCGATGGAGGATCGCAAATCGACGACACCTCTTCGACGCTTTTCGATGCCCTCGAAACGGTTACGCCAGCGTCTCGGCAAACCACTCCGCTGCCGCGTCGGCGACGGCCTCGAGCGCGCCCGGTTCCTCGAAGAGGTGCGAGGCGCCGTCGATAACTTCGAGCGATTTCTCACAGGACAGGCGGTTGTAGGCCGCCTCGTTCCACTCGAGAACCGGATCGTCGTCGCCGCCGACGAGAAACAGCGTTGCGGTCGACACTCGCTCGAGGCTGTCCTCGGCCATGTCGACGCGACCACCCCGTGAGACGACCGCCGCGACGTCGGTCTCGGGACGGGCCGCGGCGCGGAGCGCGGCGGCAGAGCCGGTGCTCGAGCCGAAGTAGCCGACGTTCAGGTCAGCTGCCTCTTCGCGGTTCCGAAGCCAGCGGGTCGCGCCCACGAGCCGATCGGTCAACAGCGGGATGTCGAATCGGGTCTCGTATATTCGATCCTCGCGCTCCGTGAGCAGGTCGAACAACAGCGTGCCGACGCCGCGATCCCGAACGCGCTCGGCGACGAAGTTGTTCCGCGGACTGTGCCGGCTGCTACCGCTCCCGTGTGCGAACAGGACGAGGCCAGTCGCTCCCTCCGGAACGAGCAGCTCCCCCTCGAGTTCGGCTCCGTCAACGGTGATTGTAACGATCGAGTCGTCTCCTGTCCCCATCACGACCCCTTCGCCGCCCAGGATCTTGATTCTGGAGGGAACACCGATCGCCTGACTCTTCACGACGACGACGTTCCGTCTCGGCGAGCGCCCGAGACGGAATCTCTCACTCCTCGAACGAATCGCCGATCCGACCGCCGTACCTGCTGGCGACGTCGATCCGGAACTCCCCGAGCACGTCGCGACCGAGCAGGAGCGGATACGGATCTCCGGCCCGGTCCTCGACGATCGCGTCGACGGTTCGTTGGGTTCCGGCGACGCCGACGACCACGTCGACGACTGGCCGTCGCCGGCGGCCGTTCTCGCCGGACCCGGTGGTTCCGACCTGGATCGGGCCGGCGCCGATCGCGGCCGCGAGCTGCAGGTCGATCCGCGTCCGCGCGTTGATCGGCTCGGCCCGCCCCACCACCGATCTCGTATCGGTCGTGCCGCTGACGACGACGCGCTCGGTGAGCCCGACGACCGGTGCGTCGCTCCCGATCGGCTCGACCTCGCTCGGAACACACGACGGTACCGAGTCGTCGAGCGTCGCCCGCAACCGCTCGACCAGCCCGTCGTCGACCGATCCCCCGGCGCGTTCGATCGCGACCTTCGCGATGACGGGCGCCGGACTCCGTCCCGTCGCGCGGAACAGCCCCCTGAACCCGGCGGTCGGGTTGACCTCGAGAACGCACCACCCGTCTTCGCTCTCGATCAGATCCACGCCGGCACAGTCCAGTCCGACCGCGGACGCCGCGGTCGTCGCGATCCCTGCGACGGCGTCGGGGAGCGTGTCGGTCGCGTCCTCGACGGACCCGCCGCGTGCGACGTTCGTCCGCCACTCCTCCTGGTCGGCGTAGCGGTACATCGCGCCGATGATGCTCCCGTCCACCACGTAGACGCGGAGGTCCCGCGTCCGCTCGCGGTCTGTGCGAACGAGTTCCTGCAGGAACGCACGGCGCGTCCCGACGGTCCCGGTGAGCAGGTCGTTCTGGTGGACCTTCCACGCGCCGCCCCCGTGAGTTCCGACGATCGTCTTGTAGACGAACTCCTCGCCGAAGGTCGGGCTGATCCGTCCGACCGTCGTCGTCCCCATCGCCAGCGCTGTCTCCGGGATCGGCACGCCCTCTGCGACCATCGCCGCGGCGGCGGCAATCTTGTGGGAGGCGAGTGCAGCAGCGTCGGGATCGTTTACCACCGGCCGGAATCGGGCGATCGCGTTCGCGATTCCGGCGGCTTCGACGGGCTGCTTTGCCGTCGACAACAGTAGGCGGTTGATCACCACGTCCACGTCCGGGTCGAGGACGAACGTACCGTCCGCAAACTGCAGGAGGACGTTGTTCTCGCGGAGCCAGATGGGGTCGTGGCCGAGCTCCTCGATGGCGTTACAGATCGCCTTCGACTCCTTGCTGCTGTGGAAGCTCAGGACGCCGACCCGAACAGAATCTTCGACCATGTGCGGGTTCTACGGCGTACGAACCGGTAAAGCCGTAGCCCGAAAGCCGACTCGAGCGAGCGGACTTCCGTGAGTGCCTGCGCTCGAGCCGACGGCGGCCGTCTCGTTCGCCCCGACGTGAACGTCTCGTTTCCCTGCAGCGGGGTACTTTCCCTTCTCCCGTCGTCCGTACTAGTATGCAAGGATTGCGCTGGCTCCAGCTGAGCGCCGACGAAATGAGTGAGTTCCTCGGTCAAGGCGGGATCGGGGTCATCTCCTTCGCGACGGGGACGGACGAACCCCCGGTCTCGATCCCCGTCTCGTACGGATACAACCCGGACGAGGAAGCGCTCTACTACCGACTCTCGATGCCAACGGACGGCAGGAAGACGGGGCTCGTCGATCGATCCGTATCGTTCGTCACGCATCGGAACACCGACGACGGCTGGCGAAGCGTCATTGCCAGCGGCGAACTCGAGGAGATATCCGACGTCCCGTTCGAGCCGGGGGCGATCCACGGGATGTGGCCCGTCGAGATTCCGCTCGTCGACATCTTCGAGCGACCGCCGAAGGAGGTGACGTTTCGCTTTTTCCGCCTCGAGCCCGAGACGATGACGGGTCGAAAGGAGGTCCGAACCGACTCCTGATACCTGTGAGTCGAGCGCGTGTCGGTCGTCGAGTCGGGCCGGTATCCCGTCGAGCGGAACGAGCCCTCCCCGCGATCCGGACGCTGTCACTCGAGTCGGGCGTCGGTGATTCGCAGCCGACCCCACTCCCCGTACCACTCCCGCTGGAACTCGAGCGCGATGGGACGTGCCATGTGCGGGCCGTCGGTGGCGACCGTCTCGAACTCCCCGTTCTCGCCCAGGAGGTGGGTCCCGTGCTCGCGACGGAGGGCCTCCAGATCGGCCAAGGCTGCCCGATCCAGCCGCCGACCGAGCCAGTCCGCGTCGAACCCGGGAGCTGATACCTCGACGATCACGATCTCGAGGCCGCCGTCGATCATCTCCGCGGCGAGCTCCCGCGGCTCCGCCCGCCACAGCGGCGCGAGAAAGTCGCAGCCGAGCCCGTCGCAGAGTGATCGCAGGCGGTCGGCCTGGAACTCGCTTTCGACGACGCCGGCGACGACCCCGGCGAGCCCGTCGTCGAACTCGTCGTCGAGGCGCTCGAGCGCGACCTCCAGCGGATCGAGGTCCTCGACGCCGTCCGTTGCGGACGATCGCTTGGTCGCTCGCAGGTCGGGTGGTTCGATATCGGTCGCGGGAAGCCCCGTTTCGATCGCGGGGATGCCGATACTCCGCGTAGCCAGCCGTGCGACCGACGTCGCCGGGGCGTGGTACGCGTGACTTCCCTCCGGAGGGCGAACGACGACGAGCCGGCGAACGTCGTGGCCTCCCTCCAGCGCTCGGTACAGTGCCCACGAGGAATCCTTGCCGCCGGAAAACAGCGCGACCCAGCTGCCGTCCGATGCGACCATAGACGCCCCTTTGTTCCCGCCTGATAAACATCCGGGGGCAGACGAAGCTCGAGCGCGACCGCTCGCAGCGGCAGGACTATCATGGAGTCGGCCGTCGAGTCGTCCATGCAGATCGACGTTCGGACGAACGAGCGAGTCGACATCGTCGACGTCACCGCCGACGTCGCCGATGCGGTCCCAAGGGACCTCGAGGACGGGCTCTGCACCGCGTACGTCCCACATACGACGGCTGGCGTGATCGTCAACGAACGCGAGGACCGACTCCTCTCGGACATCGAGGACGCGCTCGAGCGCCTCGTCCCACGTAGCGAGGGGTACGCCCACGACGCGATCGACGACAACGCGGACGCACACCTTCGAGCCACGCTGCTCGGCGAGAGCGTTACGGTTCCCGTCGTCGACGGCGAACTCGCGCTCGGCACGTGGCAGTCGATCCTGTTCGTCGACTGCGACGGCCCAAGGCGGCGTCGGCTCCGGGTGACAACCGTCTCGGACTGACGCGTCTCGACGGATCCGTTCGCAGCGTCGGGTACGTTGCGGACGAAGTCCACGGCGACCGGACCGAGCCGTACGCACTCGAGGCCCGTCTCGGCTCGAGGAGGGGGCGACGATCGAGGAACTCGGGGAGGCGATGGACGGCCACGTCGTCGCCAGGACGCAGCTCACCGGCAGCTACGAACCGTAAGAGCCAGCGGCGTCTCGCCGGTGTCTCAGTACGGCGGGCGCTGCGCTCGGACGACCTCCGCGAGTTCCCCGTGTTCGTCGGCGAGCAGTTCGTTCAGGTCGTCGATGGTGATGATTCCGCTCAGCTCGCCGTCCGCGTCCGTCACGGGGAGCCGGCGGACGCCGCGGTCGCTCATCAGTTCCGTCGCCCGGTAGAAGCCGGCGTCGTGATCGATGGTCTGTAGGTCGTCCGACATCACGTTCTCCGCGCTGAGGTCGTCGGGATCGGCCCGTTCGGCGAGCACGTGGATCGTCAGATCGCGGTCCGTGACGATACCGACGGGCTCGTCGCCGTCGACGACCACGACGCTCCCGACGTCCTCGTCGTGCATCGTCGCCGCGAGGCCGTGGATCGGTTCGTCCGTCGTGGCCGTGACGACATCGCTTCGTGCGAGGTTCTCGACTGGCATCGTTCCACCACTCGTCGCTTCCAGAACGAGCTATATAATTGCTTGAGGGTGTGCTCGTGACCCTGTGTTCTCCCTGACTTTCGCCTCCCGACGAGAACGGTGTTGCGAGCAGGGCCGTCTTCCGCGTCGATCCGACAGTATCGCGTACTGCGGTTCGAACCGCCGTCGGCCCGTGTCGTGAAAGCTTCATTCGTCCGCTCGAGGTGAGAAGGGCCATGAACGCGGAGCGCCTCAAACGACTCCTCGAGTTTTTCGTCATCGGTATCGTCTTCGGCGTCACGGAGGACGTCCTCGCGGTCGTCATCGCGACGGATGCCGAGGTGACCCTCGAGGTGATCGTCGTCGTCGTCCTGATCGCGATCCCGTTTGCGATCCTGTCGGAACTCGTCATCGACCACCCGAAATTTTTGCACTTCGATCGGCTGGCGGTTCGGCTTCGACGCGCGGTCGCCTCGAACGAGTCCGCCTCGAGCGGGATCCCGCCGCGAATCCACCGAGACGGCCGGGGTGACCACCTTCTCTCGCCCGAACACCATCACCACCGGTGCGATCTCTGCGGAGCGAACGTTTCGACGGGCGAACTCCTCCGCGAACACGTCGAGGAGCGACACCCGTCGGCGGACGTCGACTGGTGGATCGTCGCCGAGCCGGGAGGTCGCGAACCCCGGTTCGATCGAACGGAGCCGGACGACTGAGGAGTCACGCCCCGAGTCTCCCGTCAGTTCGACTGCTCGACGAGTCCCGCGTTCGGCTTCGAAACGTCCCTCCCGCGGAGCGATTCGGGTCCCCAGACGACCACGAGACAGACCGCGACGAGCGCCGTTCCGAGGTGGACGAAGGGGAACATCTCGCTCGCGAATCCCATCGTCTCGCCGGTCAGATTGCCGACGAAGTGGAGGCCGATCACCGCGAGGACGCTTCGCCGCGTGTTGTTGTACACCCACGTCCCGATAACCGCGGTGAGGACGATACTCGGGAGCCACCACCACAGCTCCGGCTGGAACGTCGTCTCGTCGTAGTAGCCCACCATGTAGACCAGCGGCACGTGCCACGCCGCCCAGACGACCCCGAGGATCAGACTCGCCGCGAGCGCGCTCCAGCGCGTCTGTAGCTGATCGAACCAGTAGCCGCGCAGCCCGATCTCTTCGACTGCGGGAAAGACGAGCGCAACGGCGAACAACGAGACGACCGATCCCGGCTCGAGAAGTCGCCGCGGCTCGATGACCTCGAGCGGGACGGACGTGTAACCGACCGCGATCGCGACCGCAGCCACTACCAGAGTGAACGTCGGGTACAGCAACGCGATCACCAGCCACCAGCGCGGTCGGATGCGGCCGGTTTCGGTCAGCCGACGCCGAAGGTCGCGGTAGCCCTCCCGGCCGCTCGTCAGCCACAGGAGGGAGAGCCCCGCTACCAGCGGGCTCGAGCCACCTACGAGGAGGAAAACGACGTTCGGGAACGACCGGACGGGGTCGCCCGAGAGCACGATCGGGAGCCACCAGAGGTACGTCCAGCCGAGGTAGCAAACGGGAAACCGCCACGGTGCGAGGCGACGGCCGAAAGCTGGGACGCGACTCCTCGGTCGTCTCGGATTCACGTTCGCTCTTCGCGGAGCCGACGGATGGACCTGTCGCGGCGGCCGCGAGCCGTTCTCGAGAGCGTACAGATACGCCGTCGTGTCCGTGCGGTCGTCGTGCAAAATGGTTTACGTCGCTCGCCGTAGCCAGCCCGCCTGATGCAAACTGCGCTATCGACTGATCCGGTCGGCGTCCCACGAAGGAAGCGAACCCCATCCGAACGGCTCCCGGCCCGCATCGAGGATCGTCTCTCGCTCGCCGAGTCGTTTTCGGACAACTGGACTGGGTGTCGGCGGCGAACGCTCCTGGGGATCGTCGTTGGTTCGAGCGGGATGGTCGCCTTCGGAGGTTGTACCGAGCCGGCAGCGGTTTACGATGCGTGGGGCGGCGTCGAGGAGATCGTTCTCGAGCGCTACGCCGACGGATGGCGGGGTCTCGAGCCCGACGCTATCGCCGGCGAGCGGAATCCGACGCTCGTTCTCTACGAGAACCTAGAGTACAGGATCACCGTCAGAAACGGTAACGGCGAACCGCACGCCCTCGTACTCCGGGATGCCGACGGAACGACCGCCGAGGGACGTCGGACGGAGTCGATCGAAACGCGAGGGGAGACACGAACGCTGCGGGTTCGCGCCGACCTGGGACTCGCTGAATACGCCTGCGGAGCTCACCCCGACTCGATGGCGGGCGAGATCGAAGTTCGTACGGAGAACGATACCGACATCGACCACGACGGATAGCTGTCGTCTCGTGTCGACGACTCCTCGAGTCGTGTTTCTGCCGAC
>PWMF01000051.1 GCA_003559215.1 Natrialbaceae archaeon | reverse complement strand
CCCAGCGAGCCGATCTGGTTCTTGCCGCGATCCTTGGCCTTCTGGGAGACCTTCGAGGGATCGGCGCCCTCGCGCATCCCCTCGTCCTCGCAGTGGCGCAGGTCGTCCTCGACGGCGTGGCCGTGCTCGAGGGCCCAGTCGACGCCTCGAGCGAGAATTTCGTCGACTGTGTCGACGCCGGCCTCGACGATCCCGCCACCACCGAGCCCGGAGGGGACGTTGGCGAACAGCGAGTCGACGAGCTCCTCCTCGCGGCCCTGGAGCTCGTCGTACGTGAGGTTCGTTCGCATCATTCGTACGCCGCAGTTAGAGACGACGAACCCGTCGGCGACGAAGTTGTGTGCATCGTGACTGACACCGATATCGTACACGGTTCGCTCCTCATCGCGTGGTTCGATGGATCGAATTCGGGTAGAGACAGTGTCATCGTCTCCTACAGTAATCGTCTCACAGTACTCGTCGAATTCGGGGAACTCCGCGGGCGGCCGCGGTCGTCCGCTCCGTCCTCCCCAGATGCTCCGTTCGACGAATCGGTCGTTGACGTCGAACTCGGATTTGATGTCCCGTGCCGGTGTTCCGCCGTCGGCCATCGCTTTCGCTTCGCGAGCGATCGTCGCCCGTCGGTCGATCACCGCCTCTTTCGTCTTGAGGTACTGCAGTGCCTTGAGCGACTTGCGGCGCTTCTCGCGGTTATATCGGTAGCCGACGGTCGAAAAGAACTGGATCAGGTTTTCGGAGTCGTTTTTGATCCCGAGCCGGAGCCTAATCGTCTCCCGGTCGGCACTCGAGTCGGTCTCGAACCGTTCGATCTCGTTCGTTTCGATCCCGAGGTCCTCGAGGAACGAGGCCAGTTCCGTCATGAACAGCTCCCCGGCGTCCGCGACGTCGGCGACCCGCGTCTGCGACACCTTCGGGCAGTACAGGTTCTTGTCGTGTTGCGCCGCGGGCGTGTTCATTTCGGCTCCGAAATACGCCGAGGCGTACAGTGCCTTCTGCCAGTTCGTCAGTCGATCGAAGTACCACGGCGTCGTGAACTCCGATTCGATCTTCCGCCCCTCCGGCGCACCTAGTGCGAGCAGGACCTTCTGGAACGCCTTCGAGTTCGACCGGGCGCTGTACTCGGTCGTCTCGAAGGTTTTGCCGTCGATTTCGTGGGACCGGTCCCGTTCGTAGATCTTCGACGGCGTAAATCCGATCGCATCGATGTCCTCGCGAATCGACCCGAGGTCCTCGGGCTCGCCGTAGAACCACGTCTGTCCGCCGCTACCGATCGCGCCGTCCCCGGTGTGGAATCCGACGAGCTTGAGGAAGCGGTTGAACGCGTCGTCGGTCGACTTCAGCGGGAGGAGATCCCGCTCCTCGAGCGCGCGGACGAGTTGCGGATTCTCGTCTGCGAAGTCGTCCCTGTCGAGTACCGTAAACTCGTCGGGCTCTTCGTCGGGGACGCCGCGGAACGGCTGGACGACGACCTCGTCGCCCTCGGAGAGCGTCTCGAGTTCGCGCATTCCACCAGGCGTTCGGAACGGATGGTCCACGGTCGCGGTGATACGATCACCGGTTTCGGTTTCCACGTCGTACACCGCCGCGTTCTCGCGCTCGGTGAACAGCCGGATCTCCGAAGGGACGAGTTCCCCTCCGGCGACCATCGCTCGCTCGTCTTCGAATCGCTCCTCGAGATCCGCGATCGAAATCCGTCGACCGTTCTCGAGAAGCACCTCGGAATCTCCCGAAATGCAGTTGATATCGTAGCCGACCGCTCCGGGCGAGATGCAGCCGTTCTCGGCGTCGAGGGCGCCGACGCCGCCGACGGGGAAGCCGTAGCCCTGATGGCCGTCGGGCATACAGATCGCGTTCGTCGTGATCCCCGGCAGGTGAGTGGTGTTTTTGAGCTGTTCTAAGGTCTTGTCCTCGCTGATCTCCTCGAGTAAGGCCTCGCTTGCCAGCACCCGCGCGGGGACGTTCATCTCCCCTTCCTGCGGGATCTCCCAGACGTAGTCGCGGACCTTCTCGAGGGTGATTCCGTCGGCATCGAACGTAGTCATACGCGATACTCCGACGGGGACGATGAAAGAACGTTCGCCTCGAGGTCCTCAGTCGACCTCGGTGAGCCGTCCGTCGGCGGCGAGGGGGCCGCCGCCGGTGATCAACAGCACCGAGGCCATTCCGAACAGCGCGACGTGGGCCAGCACGGGGTCGTCGGGCAGCGCGAATAGCGTCAGGGTAAACATCGCGATCGCCGACAGCGCCGTCGCGCGGGTAAAGAGGCCCAGGATCAGGGCGACCCCGAGGGCGATCTCGGCCAGCCCCGCGCCCATCACCCACAGCTCCGGGCTGACCGGGACCACGCTCGTCAGGTCGTACTGGTCGACGACCGCCAGCGCGATCCCCGGTCGGAGGATCTTCTGGGTCAGCCCGAGGTAGATGAACGTCGCGCCGAGACCGACCCGGACTACCGTCGGCAGGTACCGCTTGTACGGCTCGTTCCACTTCTGGAACCGACGGGCGTGATCGTAGACGACGTCGACTCGGCCGTAGAGGGTCCCGTGCATCCCGGCCATCCGCTGGAGGACGTGGTCCGCGCTCGGTTTCCCGCTCCCGACGAGCGCGACCGCGAGCAGTCCGCCGACGAACTCGAGCTGTAACAACAGCAGCGGGCGAAACGCCAGTCCGACGAGGTACGCCGCAAGCGCCGCCAGCGCGACGACTCGAGTGCCGAGTCCGAACAGCAACAGGAAGCCCAGGCCGACCTGTAAGAGCCGGAGTTCGACCTCGACTGCGGGGCTAACGAAGTAACCCTCGAACCCGGCGCCGATCAGGGGGATCCCGAACGAGATACGCAATAGCCACGGGACGTACCTGGTGTACTCGCCCATCGCGTCCCTGAACGCGGCCACGTCCCGCGGTGCGGGCCGAACGTACAGATAGCCGCCCAGAACGGCCAGGGAAGCCAGGCCGCCGGCAACGAGCGGACCGACGACGAGGGGATCGGTCAGCGCGTCGGTCAAAAACTCCGCGACTGGAACGTCGTACTCCTCGTCGGCGACGTACTCCTCGTGGGCGCCGGCCGACCCGGCTGCGAGCGCGACGAGCGCGAGCAGCGAGCCGACGGTCGCGGCGACGGCCGCGACGGGTCGCGAGCGACGATAGTCGTCCATCGCGTAGTGTATCGCGGAGGCGACGGAAAAACATCCACCTGGCGGCTCCCGAACTCCCTCAGGCGGACTCCTCTACATCGATTCCGGAGCGATCGCGAGCCGTCCTGCGGTCGCTTCGGGACACCGGTACAGCAGACCGTCTCAGACGTCGAAGACGACGTACGCCTCCCAGCCGTCGCCGACCTCCTCGAGTCGCATCTCGGAGTAGGTGACGGCCTTGATCTCACGGGCGGTGATCGCTTCGAGCGGGACCCCGCGAGCGCTGCCCTCGAGGCGCCACTCCTCCGCGCCCAACTCGTCGACCCGTTCGACGCGGTGGTCGACGGGTAAGGCGTTTCGAACGTCCCGCAGGTAGATTAGCTCGTCCAGGAAGTCGAACAGCAACGCCTCGCGGTTTTCGGCCGTTACCGACACCGAAAAGCGCTCGCCGGTTTCGTCCGGAATCGACTCGCAGGAGGCGGCCGCGAGCCCGTCGGCGATAGCTGCGAAGACCGCCTCGAGGCTCTCCCCGGTCGCTTCGACCCCGATGTCGGCGGTGTGATCGCGGAGCTGGAATCCCATACCTCGGCTTCTCGAGCCCACGAGGTATGTCCGTCGCTTCGACCCGCGGGCGTCGCGTCCCCGGCAGTATCGACAGCGGGTCGACGGGCGGTTCCCGGTGAACGACCGCGCTGCCGGTGGAATTATATTGACGAGTCTGCTACACTGTGGTAGTGAGCGTCAACATCGACAGCCGCGTCGTCGCCCCGGGGAGCGACGAGTACGTCGACGAGGCCTGGCGGCTCAAGGAGCGGATCAACAGCCAGGAGGGCGTGCTGAAGCAGCGACACGACTTCTTTACCGACGCGTACCGTCGCTCGACGGTCCACTGCTACCTGCAGGAGGACGACCTCGTGGGCTTTGCGGCCGTTCGCCGCGATGGCTACATTCTCTTTCTTGCGGTCTCGACGGAGTTTCGCGGCCAGGGGATCGGCAAACGACTCGTCGCCCGGGTCGCCGACGACAACGAGTCGATCACCTGCCACGCCCGGACCAGCAACGAGAACGCCCTCGAGTTCTACGAACACCTCGGCTTCGAGATCAAACGGCGGATCAACGGCTACTACGAGGACGGCGGCGACGCCTACTACCTCAAACTCGGCTCGGACTCCGGACTGGCCGATCGGATCTCGGAGTTCGTTCGCCGGTAGACCGCCGTCGTCCCGTCTCGCTGCCCCGCGAGCGGCCGCTCGAGAACGGCTCCCACGAGCCGGGGCTTTCGGCAGGATTATACTGCCCCAACGACGAGCACACGAGGCGCATGGAGGAGCGAACGAGGGCCTACCTTCGGGGTCGATTCCGCGATCACTACCGCCGTACGGAGCTGACGCTCCCACCTGCGGCCAACGAGCGCGAGTGGGGGTACATCCCCTGGACCGAAGGACCCGACACGACGATGGTCCGGCACCGTTCGCTGCTCGAACTCGGCAATCTCGAGGAGTTCCTCGTTCGCAAGCGGCCCCGCCACGTCTACTTCTCTGCGGGGCGGTTTCGCGACCCCGGCGCGGGGTCGATGCACGAGAAGGAGTGGCAGTCCGCGGACCTCGTGTTCGACCTCGACGCCGACCACCTGCCGAGCGTAACGCTGGGCGAGGACTCCTACGCCGAGATGCTCGCGAAGTGTAAGGACGCCCTGCTTCGCCTGCTGGATTTCCTCGAGGACGACTTCGCCTTCGAGGAGCTCGAGATCGTCTTCTCGGGCGGTCGGGGGTACCACGTCCACGTCCGCGACGAGTCGATCCAGCACTTCGATCGAGAACACCGCCGAGAGGTCGTCGACTACGTCCGCGGGATCGGCTTGGAGTTCGAGGAGCTGATCGAGACCGAGACCGTCGCCGGACTCGGCCGTAAGACGCCGACCGAGCGCCGCACCCTGCGAATCGAGGGGGGCTGGGGCGCCCGCACCCACGACCGATTTATGGCCTTCGTCGACGAGCTGCTCGCCCTCGAGGAGGACGCGGCCCTCGAGCGACTCCAAGAGTTCGACGGGATCGGCGAGGGGAAGGCGACGGCGACGCTGAACGCCGCCCGCAACAACCGCGAGGGGCTCGAGGCGGGCAACGTCACGGTCCACACCGCCGTCTCCCAGCTGGCTGAACGGTTCGCTCACCGAGCGGTCGAGGCCGACAACGCCCCGATCGACGAACCGGTGACGACCGACACGAACCGACTCATCCGGCTGCCGGGCAGCCTCCACGGTGGCAGCGGGCTCGAGACGGTCAGACTTGGGCGCGACGAGATCGACGCCTTCGACCCGCTGGTCGACGCCGTCCCGGAGACGTTTACGGGCCACGAGATCCGGGTCGACGTCACCGACGGCGGCGAGGTCGAACTGGGAGGAGATAGCTTTACGGTTCCGGAGGGAGACCAGTCACTTCCGGAGTACGTTGCCGTGTTCCTCATGGCCCGCGGCCGAGCCGAGAAGGAGAAAGAATGAATCTCGACGAGCTACGATCCGTCCAGAGCAAGGAGCGCCAGAAGGACAGCCTCCAGAACCTGCGCCCCTCGTTCTACCAGGAGGTCGGCGAGTACATCGCCGAACTCGAGGCCGAACGCGATCGGGCGGCCGAGCGGGCCGACGACCCCTTCTCCTCGCCCGAGGTGAGCCGACTCACCGACGAGATCGAGACCGCGAAGGACGTCGTCGAGGCGATCTACGAGCGCCGAATGGGCAAGCTCGTCAAGCAGGCCAGCCTCGCCGCGGCAGGAATGGCGGCCAACGACGAGGGACTTACCGCTGAGGAGGGCGATCTCTTCGACGACCTCGTCGACCGCATCGACGCGAACAAGACCCGCGTCCTCGACGTCCTCGAGGGCCTCGAGGCCGAGACGGACGGGACGGCAGAAGCCGAGGGGGAGGCGGCGATCGACGCCGAACCGACCGCACCCGAGCGGTCGACCGACGAGGCGGCCGACGACGCGCCGCCGACCCCGCTGATGGAGCCCGATCCGACCGACCGCAGCGACGACGCGGACGTCGATCCGACGACCCTCGAGCCCGACGGTACCGCTCGAGAGACGGGCGAAAGCGAGAGCGAGGTTACGGCCGCCGACGTCATGGGCGGTGCCGGCCCGGCGACTGACGACGCGAGCGAGGAGGCCCCACGGCCCGACGGGGAGCCGACGTCGCCGGTCGACGCTCCCGACCACGGTGCCACCGAACCGGATCCGAGCGACTCGGCCCCCGGCAAGTCGGTCGACCCCGATCTCGAGGACGAGACGTCCGATGACCCGGCGACCGCCACCGAGGACGACGTCGATCGCGTAACCGTTCGGATGACGCGCGACGTCGGGTCGATCCTCGGCGTCGACGATCGCGAGTACACGCTCTCCTCCGACGACGTCGTCACGCTTCCCGAACAGAACGCCTCGCCCTTGCTCGAGCGCGACGCGGCCGAACGACTCGACTGACGAGCCGGACCCGTCCGACGCAACCGGAAGGCATACGACGCCTCCCTCGAAGGGACGGTATGCTCGAAACCGGCGACAACGCACCCGAGTTCGCACTGCAAAACCAACACGGCGAGACGGTTCGCCGCTCGGAGTTCGACGGCCGACTCGTCGTCTACTTCTATCCGCGAGCGGGCACCGACAGCTGTACGACCGAGGCTCGCGAGTTCGAGGCGGCTCGCGAGGAGTTCGAGGATCGCGGCGTCGACATCGTCGGGATCAGCGACGACTCGGTTGCGGACCTCGAGTCGTTCGCCGCCGACCACGACCTCGAGTTCGACCTGCTCTCCGATCCCGAGGGAGAGGTTGCGACGCTGTACGAGGCCTACGGCGAGAAGCAGATGTTCGGCAACACCTTCGACGGCGTCTTCCGGACCACGTACGTCGTCGATTCCGACGGGACGATCGAGGCGGCCTACGAGGACGTCTCGGCGGACGGGCACGCCGAGAACGTGCTCGAGGACCTCGCCGAGCGACGGACCGGGAAAGCCGCTCCGGAGCGATAGGCTTTCGGCGGATCACTTTCGGGAGGCGGCGACCGCGAGCCGAATCGGTTCGGCCGAGGGCCTCGACCCCGAGAGCCGTCCCGATATTCCGGGACAAGGGGTTTTAATCCGATAGTCGAACGTACCAGTATGGAGTTACGGCAGCTCGTTGATGTGCTCGAGGGCGAGGAGCTGACCGGTCGACAGGCCGCGATCGTCGTCGCGATCTGGCTGGGGCTGACTGCGGCCTTCGGTATTGTGATCTTCCTCGCCGTGTTCGTCCTGTAGAGCTCGAAAATCAGTCTCGAACGACCGCGGAGCGATCGGCTGCGGACGTCGTTTACTGGAAAGTCCGACCGAGCTGTTCTTCGCCTTCGGGCTCTGCGGCCTGGAACTGCTGTTCGATCTCCTCGTAGCGCTCGCGGGTCTCGGGGGTCACGCTCGGTTGGACCTCTTCGAGAGCCCGCTCGAAGTGTTCCTTGCTGATGCGGACGTTCTCGATGGTGTCCGGCATGTCGTCGGGATCGACCGAGTTGATGAACTCGCGGCTGGCGGCCATCGAGGCCTCGCGGGTGACGGCCTCGATGTCGGCGCCGACGTAGCCCTCCGTCTCGGCGGCGAGCCACTCGAGGTCGATCGCGTCGGCCAGGGGCTTGTCGCGGGTGTGGACCTCGAAGATCCGCTTGCGGCCTTCCTCGTCGGGGACCGGCACGTGGACGTGCCGATCGAGACGACCGGGACGGAGCAGTGCCGAGTCGATCAGGTCCGGGCGGTTGGTCGTCGCGATCACGACGACGTCCTCGAGCTCCTCGAGCCCGTCGAGCTCCGTGAGCAGCTGGGAGACGACGCGCTCGCCGACCCCGGAGTCGCCCTGGCGCTGGTCGCGTTCGCCCGCGATCGAGTCGATCTCGTCGAAGAAGATCACGGTCGGGGCGTTCGAGCGGGCCTTCTCGAAGACCTCGCGGACGCCCTTCTCGGACTCGCCGACGTACTTGTTCAAGAGTTCGGGCCCCTTGATCGAGATGAAGTTCGACTGGGACTCGTTCGCGACGGCTTTGGCCAGCAGCGTCTTTCCAGTGCCGGGCGGGCCGTACATGAGGACACCCTTGGCGGCCTCCATGTCCATCTGCTCGAACACCTCGGGGTAGTCCAGCGGCCACTGGATCGTCTCGCGCAGCCGTTCTTTGGTGTCGCCGAGTCCGCCGACCTCGTCCCACGTGATGTCGGGAACCTCGACGAACACCTCCCGGAGCGCCGAGGGCTGGATCCCCTTCATCGCCTCCTTGATGTCGCCTTCGGTCACCTCGAGTGACTCGAGGACCTCGGCGTCGATCTCGTCGGACTCCAGATCGAGATCGGGGCGGATCCGTCGCAGGGCGTTCATCGCACCCTCGCGGGCCAGCGACTCGAGGTCGGCGCCGACGAAGCCGTGGGTGTTCTCGGCGTAGTGATCGAGGGCGATATCCTCGCTGAGAGGCATTCCACGGGTGTGGACCTGCAGGATCTCCTTGCGGCCGCCCTTGTCCGGGACGCCGATCTCGATCTCGCGGTCGAACCGGCCGCCGCGACGGAGTGCGGGGTCGATCGCGTCGACGCGGTTCGTCGCCGCGATGACCGTGACTCGGCCGCGCTCCTCGAGGCCGTCCATCAGGCTGAGGAGCTGGGCGACGACGCGTCGTTCGACGTCGCCGCCGGCCTCCTCACGCTTGGCGGCGATGGAGTCGAGCTCGTCGATGAAGATGATCGCGGGGGCGTTCTCCTCGGCCTCTTCGAACACTTCGCGGAGCTGCTCCTCCGATTCGCCGTAGTACTTCGACATGATCTCCGGACCGGAGATCGTCTCGAAGTGGGCGTCGATCTCGTTGGCGACGGCTTTCGCCATCAGGGTCTTCCCAGTGCCGGGTGGGCCGTGCAGCAGGACGCCTTTTGGCGGTTCGATACCCAACTGCTGGAACAGCTCGGGGTGGCGCATCGGCAGCTCGATCATCTCGCGAACCTGATCGAGCTCGTCGTCGAGTCCACCGATGTCCTCGTAGGTGATGTTCGGGACTCCCTCGGGGGATTCGCCCGCCTCGGAGCTGACCTGCTCGGCCGGCGTCTCGGAGATCTCGATGTTCGTCGAGTCAGTGATGACGACCGTCCCGGAGGGGTCGGCGCTGGCGATCTTCAGCGGCACCGACTGGCCGGAGCTGGCCATCGGACCGAACGACAGCGAGAACGGCACCGTCTGCCCCTCGGTGACGGCCT
>PWMF01000016.1 GCA_003559215.1 Natrialbaceae archaeon | reverse complement strand
TCGCCTACTTCCCGGTGTTCCAGGAGGGAGCGATGCTCGCGATGGGCGACTGCAAGGCGGCGATGGCCGACGGCGAGATGTGCGGTACCGGCGCGGAGATCGCCACCGAGATCGACGTCACCCTCGAGGTGGTCTCCGATCCCGAACCGGGTCTCGAGCGACCGCTGGTTGAGACGGCCGACGCCTGGAAGACGATCGCCAGCGCTGAAACGCTTCAGGAGGCTTGCAAGCTGGCGAACCGGGACGCGGTCGAACTGCTCGCGGCCGAACACGGCTGGGACGCGACCGACGCCTACATGCTTTCGAGCCTGGTCGGCGGTCTCGAGATCAGCCAGGTCGTCGACCCGCTGGTGACCGCGCGCAACGCGGTGCCGAAGGCCTACCTCGAGTCGCCGCTGTAGCTCACCGAACCGTCGCGGAGGACTCGAGGGCCGTCTCGAGCAGCCGCCGGGTCTCGGGATCGGCCGTCAGGACGACCTGCCAGGTCGAGGGATCGTATGCGATCACGCCGGAGTCGGCGAGCCGCGGAAGGTGATCGTGCGCGAGCGCAATCTCGATCCGGCGGCGACTCGCCGACGTCCGTTCCCCGTCTCCGGGCTGCCCGACTCCGATCCTCGCTTCGATTCCACGAGCGAGCGCCGCGAGCGTCGTTCGCTCGGTCGAGTGGAGGTGCTCAAGTACGTACCGACGTCGCGGATCCGAGAGGAGGTGCCAAACGACCGACAAGCCCGCGTCCGCTTCTGGCATAGGCGATAGCTGGCGGACGAGCGACTCAACCCTCTACCCTCACTAGTATGGGTCGATGACCGACGGGCGGTCGGTTCGATCGGCTAGGACGACGCCGAGCTGGCGTAGACGAACTCGCGGACGAGCTTGCCGGCCAGCGCCGCGGCCTGCCCGTCGTCGCGGTCGTTGACCTCCACGACGTCGAACCCCGTCGCGGCGGGAGCGAGGGTTCGGACGACGTCGCGCATCTCGCGGGGCTCGAGGCCGAACGGCTCCGTGGTCCCCGTTCCCGGCGCGTACCCCGGATCTGCGGCGTCAACGTCGACGCTACAGTAGAGGTCACGCTCGAGCAACGCCGCGTCGGGCTCCCAGTCGGCGACGTCTTCGGGAGCCACGACAGTCACGTCGGCCTCGCTCGCCCGTTCCCACTCGGCCTCGCTTCCGGTGCGGGCGCCGAGGATCACCGCCTCCTCGACGGCGTCGACGTCCTCGAGGATCCGTCTGGTGACGCAGGCGTGCGAGAGGGGGTTACCGTCGTACTCCTCGCGGAGGTCGAGGTGAGCGTCGAGGACGACCAGCGCCTCGGGCTCGACGGCACGGGCACCCGCGAGCGTGACGGTGTGTTCGCCGCCCAGCACGATCGGGACCGCGTCGTCCCAGACGACGTCCCGGGCCGTTCCCTCGAGCCACTCGAGGTACGCCTCGACGTCGTCCCAGGGCCGAACGTCGCCGTGGTCGACGACGCCCAGCTCCGAAAAATACCGATCCGTTCGGTGGTCGTAGTCGTCGAACGTCTCCGAAAAATGGCGGATGCGTCGGGGACCGAAGCGGGTCCCCGGCTGAAAGGTCGTCGAGGCGTCCAGGGGCGCGCCGACGACCACGAAGTTCGCGTCCGAGCGATCGGGTCCTCCCGTCGCGTCGGCTCGCTCGCGCTCGTCGGCCGCCCCGGGGAACATTATATGATCTTTCGCTGCTCTTCCATCTCGAGGAACTCGATGTTCTCGTCGGGGGAGACGTCCTGGTCCTCGGGGACGCGCATCGTCATCGTTTCGTAGGTCTCGAGGTCCATCACCTGCATGTCCGAGCCGTCGACGGAGACGACCTGGCCCTGCTTTCGCTCGACGATCGGGACCCAGATCTTCGCGTCGACGGGCTGGGAGAGCGAGCGCTTCTTCCCGTCGAAGACGCCCTCGGCCTCGATTCGAGCCTTGGCGCTGCCGTGTTTGCCGGGCTTGGCCGTCGAGTACGAGTTGATTTTGCAGGCCGCATCGTCGATGACGACGTAGCTTCCTTCCTGGAGGTCGCGAACTTCTTGCTGCTGTTTCGCCATATCGCCGGGTAATCAACCAACGGCCATAAACCGTTTGGAATGGCCGCTCGAGCGGGTGGAACCCGCTACCACGCCCCGTTCGAGCGGACCCGGCGGGGAGCGCGGTCCGGAGCGAAAACGCCTCGGGGGATGGAAGCGAACGGACCGACGATGCGAACCGCGCTCGCGGCGTCGCTGCTCGCTGTTGCCCTCGTCGCCGCCGTGCTGATCGTTCGAAGCGGTCGATCACGGCGTCGCTCCCCGCTCGAGGAGGCCATCGGCGACCGACTCGCGGCGTCGATGGGACCGGGAACGGGGTCGCACCTCGAGCGCGCGCCGAAGGTCCGCCGCCTCGAGGTCCTCGAGGAAGACGCCAGCAACCCGGTCTACACGCCGCAAATTCGGGTCGAACTCGGGACGACCGACGCGCCGGGGATGAAACTCGCCTTCGAGTGCGTCGCGAGCGCGCTCGAGGCGATGCATCCAGTGGTCGAGGAGCACGACGAGCGCGTCGCGCACTACGACATCGAGTTCACGTTCGGCCCCGACGGTCTGCTGGTCGACGGCGAGTGTCGACGAGTGACGGTTCCGGCGGAGTTCGTCGAGAAGCTGGTCGAGAACGACCGCTACCGAGCGTTCGACCTCCGGCGGGACGTCGAACGCGCCGACGGCGACGACGAGTCCGTCGCGGCGCTGTGGAGGCCGTGTCGGTCGTAGTCGGACGGCTATCGACGTGCTCGCCCGTCGCTACTCGAGGACGCGTTCGATCCGACTCAATCCCTCCTCGAGTTCCTCGGTCGGCAGCCCGAAGCCGATCCGGAACCGCTCCGGGTGACCGAAGAACTCGCCGGGCGCGAGGACGACGCCCTCCTCGAGGACGGCCCGACAGAACTCTTTGCCCGTTTCGAAGCTGCCGGGGACCGTTACGAAGCCGTTGACGCCGACGGGGTCGTACCACTCGAGGTCGTGGCGCTCGAGGAATTCCTGCACCCGGTCACGGTGGTCAGCGACGAGATCGCGGTTCTCGGCGAGGATATCGTCCTCCTTCTCGAGGGCCTGTTTCGCGACGTGCTGGCCGAAGATCGAGGGCGAGATCGTCGTGTAATCCTTCCAGTTCCAGGCCGTCTCGAGCAGCGCTTCGTTCCCGACCAGCCAGCCAAACCGCAGCCCCGCCAGCCCGTAGGACTTCGAGAGGCTTGCCGTCGAGAGGCCGCGGGGTCCGAGGCTGGCGACGGGCGGCAGCGGGTCTTCGGCGAGCAGGCGGTACACCTCGTCGCAGAGCAGGTAGGCGTCCTCGTCCGCCGCGAGGTCGTACAGGGCCTCGACTTTCTCGAGCGGATGGTACCTGCCGGTGGGGTTGTTCGGGTTGTTGAGGACGAGCAGCTTCGTCTCGGGGCGAATCGCGTCGGCGACGGCGTCGACGTCGAGCTCCCAGGTCGGGGGCTCGAGGGGCACTCGAGTCACGTCGCCGACGGCGTCGGGAACGGCGTGCAACGCCTGGTAGGTCGGGGTGACGACGATCGCATGATCGTTCGGTTCCTGGATAACCGACAGGAACGCCAGGAAGTTCGCCTCCTGGGTGCCACACGTACAGAGGACCTCCTCGGCCTCGCGGTCGTACCGGTCCGCGAGCCTCGAGCGGAGGTCCGGGTCGCCGTTCGTCGGGATCACGTACCCCAGTTCCCCGGGATCGGTGTCGAAGCGATCCGTCGAGAGACTGCGGACGCCGCTCTCGGCGAGCATGATCTCGGCCTCGTGTTCGTACTCGGCGAACCAGCGCTCGAGGCCGAAGGTGTCGATCTGCATGCTCGAGGGTAGAGGAAGCGGAAAGGAATAGTCACCGACGCGGTCGCCCGACCAGAACTTATCCCGATCGGTCGCAATACGAGATGCATGTCACCCATAGCTACGGAGACGGTGCGAGAGGAGACGACGGTGCTCGCGTTCGATCTCTGGGATACCCTGCTCGATCGCGACTCGACGCTGATTCCCGCTCTCGGGGAGCTTCTCGAGGCACACGAGTGCGACTACGATCCCGAAGTCCTCCTTCGACGGTACCTGGCGATGCACTTTCGGGATTCGATGATCGACTCGCTGATTCCGGGTCCGCACACGCCGTTCAAGGAGATCAGTCGACGAGCACTAACCTACCGGCTCGAGCAGCTCGGACTCGACGTTTCCGACGAGGAGGTGCGCGCGGTGATTCGACGGTGGAAGGAGCTCGAACCCTATCCCGACGTGGACGCCGCACTAGGGGAACTGGCAGACGAGTACGTTCTGGTCGGCCTCTCGAACGGCGACCCGGACATGCTCGAGGCGGTACGGTCGAACTTCGAAACCGATCTCGACGGTGTCGTCTCGGTAGCGAAAGCGGGTGCGTACAAACCACACCGCGCGTCGTACGACCTGTGTTGTGAGCGGTTCGGCGTCGCCCCCCACGAGGTCCTCTTCGTTACGTCTCACACGTTCGATCTCGTCGGCGCGAAGGCGGTCGGAATGCGCGGGGCGTTCCTGAACCGTCACGAGAATCCGTTCGGCGGCTGGAACTACCGGCCGGACGTTCGCGTCGACGACACCGAGGCGCTGGCCGACGTGCTGACGGGTTGACCGGTTCCGGTCTCGCGGCCGGTGTCGGCGATCACCACCGGAATCCGGTCGCGTCAGCGGGCGGCTCGAGCGGGCTCTCGGGCAACTCGCCCATCACTTCCGGATCGTTGTACGCACTCGGTGCGACGTCGTTGGGCGTCTCGGGGTAGAACACCGAGGCCAGCGCCTGAAGCTGGCCCCGGCCGACGCCGAGTTCGAACTGCCCGCCGCCGTACAGCGTCATCCCGCGCTCCTGGCAGTAGTCGATCGTCTCGAGCAGCGACTCGAGCGAGCCGAATCGGGAGGGTTTGACGTTGAGCCACTCGGGCTCCCACGGCAGCTCCTCGACGTCTTCGAGGCCGTGAATCGGCGCATCCCACGAAGTCCGCGAGCGGACGTCCTCGTCCTCGAACAGCTCCTCAGTCCCTGCCTCGAGTGCGGGGTCCTCAAGGACGGCCTCGGGAAAGCCCTCGATCACCAGCTCGTACAGCTCGGGGTCGGCCTCGACATCGACCTCGGTGCCGTGGTACTGACCCTTCAGGTCGAGAACTCGGACGGCGTCGATCTCTGATAGCGCCTCGACCAGCGCGGCATCCCACTCGGGGGTCGGGTCGAGCTTGAACTCGAGATCCGGAACCGCCTCGCGCAGCTCCTCGACCCGATCGGTCGAGGGCTCGTCGCCGAGTCGCGTGCTGGCGATGAACCGCACCGGCTCGTACTCGGTCTCGAGTCGCGACGCGAGATCCGTCCCGGCCTGGCGGAGCGCGAGGTCGAGCGCTGCGCTCTCGAGCCCCCACCGGCGGTAGTTCCGGAACACCTCCCGGTCGGGCGCACCGGCCGGAAACAGATCGAGGTCGGCGAGCCGGCTCGAGAAGGAGTCGATCGTGTACTCGCCGGTGAGGTCGGGTAACCCGGTCTCGGCGAGCGCGTCGTGTTCCTCTGTCTCGTAGGTAACGTCCTCGCCCTTGCCCTCGCGCCCGCCGGGACCGGTCAGTGAGAACTCGGTGCTGACACGGGTGAAGCCGCTCGAGGTCTCGCGCTCGAGACGGGCCATCGAGACGTCGTTGAGCGCCAGCGACAGGTCGGCGATCCGATCGTAGCTCATAGGTGGGTCTCGGTGGCCAGCGGAAAGAAGGTTGTAGTGGCGGCGGCCTCGTCCCCTTCCCGGCGTTCAGACGGGCTCCTGTGATCATTTTCGGAGCGACCGCAGGACTGCTCGCGGTCGCTCCGGGAAATCGTCACGGCAGACCGTCTCACTCCTCGCGCCGGCGCTGGCGGAGGTTCTGGCGGGTGAACTGCGGCTTCGCCTGCAGCGAGCCACCCCCGTCGCGGAACGACCGGTAGAGCTGGACGAACAGCACCGCCGAGAGGACGGCGGCGACGACCGACGCCTCCGGCGCCTGGAGGGCGTACAGCACGCCCATCGAGAACAGCGACATCGTCAGCAACATCCCGTAGACCAGTCGCTTCGCGAGCTTGTCGAAGACGCCCTCCGAGTCCTCGACGCCGATCCGAACGTAGAGGTTGTCCCGGTCGAGTCGGTCCAGCGTGCGCTCGGTCTTCGGAGCGAGTCGGGTCAGCGACTCCCCGGACTCGCGGATCTGGCGACCCGTCTGTTCGGCGTACTGGCGGATCGACTCCTCGCGGTAGCCCTGTTCGGTCAGGTACTCCGTCGCAGTCGAGATGAAATCGAAGTCCTCGTCGAGCGTCACACAGACCCCCTCGACGACGGTCGCAACCCGCAACACCAGGGCGAGGTTCTTCGGAAGCCGGAAGGGGAACTCGTAGATCGAGTCTTCGATCTGGCCGACGATCTGCTGGACGCGGTACTGCTCGATCTCCTGGCCGCGGGCGTCCTGGATCGCCAGCTCCATCACCTCTGCCATCACCGCCCGGTCGGCGTCGGGGCTCAGGGTGCCGACCTCGATCAGCGCGTCGAGAATGGCGTCGATGTCCTGGTTAGCGACCGCGATGTAGAAGTCGACGATCTTCCCCTGGACGAACTCGTCGACCCGACCGGACATCCCGAAGTCGTAGAAGATGATCGCCCCGTCGTCGGTAACGGCGAGATTTCCGGGATGGGGGTCGGCGTGAAAGACGCCGTCGTCGATGATCATCTGGAGGTACGCCCGCTGGAGGGTCTCCGCGACCTGGCTCCGGTCGATTCCCTTCCGATCCAGCTCCTCGACGTCGTTGATCTTCGTTCCCGGCACGTACTCCATCGTGAGCACGCGGGGACTGGAGTGGCTCTCGAGGACTTCAGGAATGCGGATCCGGTCGTCGGCCGCGAAGTTCGAGCGGATCTCGGTCAGCATCGCCGCCTCCCGTTCGTAGTCCATCTCCTCGCGGATCGTCTTCGCGAACTCGTCGGCGAGGTTCTCGAGCGAGAACGATCGGGACTCGTCGACGAAGTACAGCAGCAGCGGCAGCGACCAGCGGATGACCCGAAGATCGGCCTCGACCAGCGACTCGATCTCCGGACGTCGGATCTTCACCGCAACCGGATCGCCGTCGACCCGCGCCCGGTAGACCTGACCGAGGCTCGCCCCGCTGATCGCCTCGGTGTCGAACTCTGCAAAGCGCTCCTCGAGCGGTCCGAGTTCGTCCTCGAGGACGTTCTTTGCCTCGGGCCAGTCGGCCGGCGGGACGTCGTCCTGCAGGGCGGCCAGCTCGTCGATGTACTCTGGGGGCAACACGTCGGGCCGAGTCGAGAGCAGTTGCCCGAGCTTGATGAACGTCGGCCCCAGGGTGAGCAGCGACTCGAGCAGGACCTGTGCGCGGTGTCGTCGCGTCTCCGGATCGACCCGTCGTCGTGAGCCGAACAGCAGGAACCGGCGGCGATCGCGGGCGTACGCGAGCAACAGCGGGAGGAACTGCCAGGCGACGACGACGAATCGGCGGTACGCGCGGAGTGTTGCCAGCCTCGGTCACCCCCTGTTCTTGCGGTCGACGGCATCGAGTGGCGTTTCGCCGCCGTCCGTCGGGCGCTTTGGAACGGTCAGTTCGAGGACGCCGCGCTCGACGGCTGTCGCCGTCTCGCTCGCGGCGTCGTCGGGGAGCGGCAACTCGACGTCGAGCAGGAGCGGCCGGTTCTCCTCGAGGTACCGGTACTCGCCGCCGTCGAGCTTCTCGCGGCGCGCCTCGATGGCGAGCGTCTCGTCGGCGACCGTAACGGAGACCGACGCCGGCGTGGCGCCGGGAACGTCCAGCACGAGGAGGTACGCGTCGTCGCTCTCGAGCAGATCGAAGAAAACGTCGTCCGAGAGATCCCGCAACGCGTCGCGCAGCGTTGACATGGCCGTGGGTTCGAACGCGGGTACGAAAAAGCCCGCGGTAGCGGTCGATGCCGGGGGAGCGGGGGTAAACCGGGACGGCGTCCCGTACCCTTTTGGGCCCCGCCGACCCGAGTCAGCGTATGGAAGGAGCCGACAGCGAGCGCAAGGAGGCGGGGTTCAAACAACGGACGCCCGTCGACGAGGCGCGCCGGATTCTCAGCGAGGCGGCCGTCGGGGATGACGCCGACGACCCGCCGACGGGTACCGAGACGGTATCGCTCGAGCGGGCCGACGGACGGGTGCTCGCCGCACCAGTCGACGCCGCTCGGAACGTCCCTCACTACCAGCGGGCAGCGATGGACGGGTACGCCGTCCGGGCAGGTGACACCTTCGGCGCGTCCGATCGATCCCCGGAGGTGTTGCGGATCGGCGACCGAGACGGGCCAGTCGATCCCGAGACGGCCGTCCGGGTCCACACCGGCAGCGCGCTGCCCGACGGTGCCGACGCCGTCGTGATGATCGAACACGTCGAAGAGCTCGCTGACGTCGGCGAACTGGAGGTCGGAGACGCCGTCGCGGAGGGGGAGAACGTCGCCCCGATCGGCGAGGACGTTGAGGCCGACCAGCGGCTGTACGAGGCCGGCCACCGGCTGCGCCCCTCCGACCTCGGCCTGCTGCGGTCGGTCGGCTACGGCCGCCTCGAGGTCGCCCAGCGGCCGACCGTCGGCGTGATCCCGACCGGCGAGGAGCTCGTCGAGGCCGATCCCGGCCCCGGCGAGGTCATCGAGACGAACGGCCTCACGGTCTCGCGGATGGTCGAGCGCTGGGGAGCCGACGCGACCTACCGCGACGTCGTCACCGACGACGCCGAGTCCCTTCGCGTGGCCATTCAGCGCGATCTGACCAAAGACGTCGTCGTCACCACGGGCGGATCCTCCGTGGGGGAGCGAGACCTGCTGCCCGAGGTGATCGACGAGCTCGGTGAGGTCCTCGTCCACGGCGTCGGGCTCAAACCCGGCCACCCCGTCTGTCTCGGAATCGTCGAGGACACGCCCGTCCTCGCGCTCCCGGGGTATCCCGTCGCCTGCATCGTCAACGCCGTCCAGTTCCTTCGACCGACGCTGCGCCGGCTCGAGGGAACAGCACCCGATCCCCATCCGACCACGCGGGCCGTCCTCGAGCGCAAGATCCCCAGCGAACCCGGCACTCGAACGTTCGCGCGGGTCCAGCTCGAGGAGCGGGACGGCGAGGACGGTCCCGCGTTCGCGGCGACGCCGACGCGAGCCAGCGGGTCGGGCGTGCTCTCGAGCGTCGCGCTGGCCGACGGCTGGGTCGTCGTCGACGACGGGCTCGAGGGGATCCCTGCCGGGGAGACGGTCGCGGTCCAGAATTGGGAATCGCATCCCTGACGGAATCGGTCACAACGCGGTGACCAGTCACCGCTCTCGACGGTCACGCCAGTTCTGGCAAAGGAGTATACAGAGGATGCTGGTACGACGACTGCCATGACGGCAGTCAAAGTAATCCGCGTAATGGGAACGGCAGCAGAGTCCTGGGAAGGCGCCGCTCACGAGGCGTTTCAGGAGGCGAGCCAGTCGGTCGACGACATCTCCGGTATCAACGTCGAGCGCTGGACCGCCGACGTCGAGGACGGCGAGATAACCGAGTGCAAGGTGACGACCGAGATCGCGTTTCCGGTCCAGCACTGATCGGCTGCGGGCAGTCCGAATTTCTCCCGGTCCCCTTCGTCACGAGCAACGGCCTCGCGAACCGATTCGCCGCATCGATCGTCTTCCATCGCGAGCCGTTCCGAAGAACGTGTGACAAACATACATAAATTAATGAACGTACGAACTATTTTGTGTCGACGATCGGTTCAGTATTCATGGCAGAACGTCGGAGGAACTATCCTTCACTCGGTCGGCGCGGATTCATGGCATCGGTCGTCGCCGGACTCGGCTCGCTCGGCCTCTCCGGGCAGACGGTCGCGCGGGATCAGCAGGAGTCCGAAACGGAACTCGAGGCGCTGTCGTTTTACTCCTCGGCGAGCCAGATCGCTCCCGACGGGGAGAGCGAACTCACCGACGACGATACTGTCGTCGTCTGGGCCGAACCGAGCGCGCACAACTTCGAGACGACCGACGACGGGCCGGAGACGATCGTCTACGAGGACAACGATATTCCGCTGGTCTCCGAGGACGGCGGGGTCGTCGGTATCGGCACGGCCGACTTCGTCAGCGACGACAACGGCGGGTTCGACCTCGACAACGAGGAGTTCGCGCTGAACCTCTTCGACGCAAAGATGGGCGGCTCCGGAACGGTGCTGTGGGACGAGGGCCACGACCAGTTCGGCGGGCTCGCCCTCTCTAACTACGACTCGTTCCGCCAGTACGCGGCGAACGCGGGCTACGACCTCGAGTCCTCGACCGAACTGCTCGGAGATGCCTCGCTCACGTTCCCGTCGACGGCGAGCCAGGTAGCCGCCGGCGGGGGGCCGCTCACCGACAGCTCTCACGTGGTCGTCTGGGCCGAGTCGACGGCGTCGAACGTCGACGACGACGGCAACGAGGCCTCGCACCTCTACGAGGACGACGAGGAGATCCCGCTGGTCTCGCGTGACGGCGACGTCGTCGGGATCGGCGCGGCCGATCTCCTCGAGGACGACGAACTAACCGGGCCCAACGAGCGGTTCGCGCTGAACCTGCTCGAGGACACGATCGGTGGCTCGGGCACAGTACTCTGGGACGACGCCCACGACAGTTTCTACGACTCCTCGTCGTTCAGCGAGTTCGCGGCCGCACTCGAGGACGCGGGCTACGAGTTCGAGGCTGCCGACGAACTGCTCGACGATGGGAGCGACCCGGTCGATCCCTCCGACGTGCTCTCAGCCGACCCCGCGACCCCGGGCGAACCCTCGACCCACACCTGGACGCTCGAGGGCGTCGACTTCGGAGAGGCCGGAAACGACGGCGACGAGGTCGACACGATAACCGTCGAGTACGGAGACGCGAGCCTCGACGGGCTGGACCAGGACGACGTGACGGTGACGATGACCCGGACGCTCAGCGACGGAGAGGACACGACCGAGGTCAGCGTCAACCAGGGCTCCTACGACGGCGCATCAGCGACGTTCGACCTCAGCGGCGCGACCCAGACCGACGTCGCCGGTCCCGTGATCGTCGAGATCGACGGCGTCGAAAATTCGGAAGAGTCCGAGACGGCGACGATCACCCTCGCCGGCGACGCCGAGTCGGTTTCGGTCGAGGCGAACCTCGTCCTCGGAGACGACGGACAGGGGAGCGACTCGGTCGATGTCGACGAACTCGAGTTCTTCTCGACGGCGAGCCTCCTCGATGCGGACGGCGACGTGCTCACTGACGACGACCTCGTCGCCGTTCGGGCGGAGGAGACGGCGACGAACACGAGCACCGGGGACGAATTTGTCGAGTATCCCGACGAGACGCCCATCCCGCTCGTTGCCGTCGACGGCGGAGTCGTCGGTATCGGCTCGGAATTCGCCCCAGACGCGAGCGACGTCGACGACAACCGCGAGTTCCTCGTGAACGTCTGGCAGGACCGACTCGGCGGCTCCGGAACGGTGCTGTACGACGAGAGCCACGGGCAGGCACTCACACTCGAGGCGTTCTCCGAACTCGAGGCGGTCGCCGAGGACCGCGAGTTCGACGTAACCGCCGTCGACGAGCGTGCTGAGTTCGTCGACGCGCTCGAGACTGCGGACGCGCTGATGATCGCGACCGACGACGACGACCTCGAGACGGCGGGCGGATTCTCCGACGAGGAACTCGACGCCCTCTCCGCGTTCGTCGACGACGGCGGTGCGCTGTTCCTCCACGATACGGCCGACTTCGAGGGCGACTCGACGACGGAACTCAACGAAGTCCTCGAGGCGGTCGGCGCCGACTTCCGATTCAACACGGATCAGGTCGAGGACGACGAGAACAGCGGCTTCGCACCGTTCGTCCCTCGGACGTCGAACTTCAACACCGCGTTCGACTTTTTCGGCACCGACGACGGAACCGGCGGCGGTGACGGCGCCGTTCCCGGCGACGCGCTGTTCGTCCCCTCGCCGGCCGAGAGCTACACCGACGAGGAACTCGCCGCGCTCGACGAGCATCTCGCCGACGGCGGGGCACTGTTCTTACTCGACGAGTCCGAGTTCGTGAACGAGGAGACCGCGAACCTGAACGCGATCGCCGACCACCTCGAGCTGGCGTTCCGGTTCAACGCCGACCAGGTCGAGGACGACGAGAACAACGCCGGCCCGGAGTTCGTCCCGACGACGGCGAATTTCAACGACGGCTTCGACGTCTTCGACGGCCTCGAGGGGCGCAGCCTCGATGACGTCGACGGGGTCGTCGTCCCCTCGCCGACCGAGGCGTTCACGCCGGGCGAACTCGATGCGCTTGACGCGTTCCTCGACGACGGCGGCGCGTTGTTTCTGCTCGACGAGTCCGACTTCGGCGGACAGGACAACACGGCGGTCGGCTTCGACGAAACGGAGAACCTGAACGAAATCGCCGACAATCTCGACCTCGCGTTCCGGTTCAACTCGGATCAGGTCAACGACGGCGACGAGTTCGACATCACGACGACGAACTTCAACACCGTGTTCGACTACTTCGAGAGACGCGAGGATTCGATCGGGATCGAGTTCCAGCCCGACGAAACGTACTACGGCCGAGTAGTCAGGGTGTTCGACGGCGACACCTTCGAGGTGGAGTTCGACTCCGAGTACGACTACCGCGACGTGATCCGTCATCTCGGGATCGATACCGCCGAGACCGCACCTGCGACGAACGACCCCGAAGAGTGGTTCGGAATCGAAGATCTCGACCACCTCGACACCTGGGGCGGGGAGGCGACGCAGTTCTCGCTCGACGTGATGGCGCCCGACGCCGAGGCGGGCGAGACCGACGTCGAAGGCCGACGGGGGAAGATGGAGTTCGACGCGGTCGAGCCGATGCGCGGGAACTTCGGCCGGCTGCTGATGTACATGCACTACGACCCCGACGACTTCGACGCTGGCCCCGACGGCGACTACACCGTCGACTACAACCTCGAGACCGTCGAGGAGGGCTACGCGAGGGTGTACTCCTCGGGCTTTTCGCGCCACGACGAGTTCGCCGCCGCCGAGGAGGAGGCGCTTGCGGCGGGTCGAGGCGTCTGGTCGGCGGCCGACTTCGACGCCCTCGAGGAGATCCGAAACGAACCCGTCGAGGAGGTGTTCGTCCCGAACGCCTCGAGTATCACGACGAGTTCGGGGCCGTTGTCGGCCGACCGCGCGCCCGTTCTCGCGAGCGAGACGGCCGAACAGGAGCCGCTCGAGAACGGCGGCGTCCAGCCCTATTCGAACGCTCCGCTCGTCGGGGTCGACGAGGACCGCAGCGTCGGCATGGTCGGCGGCGTCCTCATCGACGAAGCCTACGAAGAGGGCGAGGCCGTCGACGTCGACACGAGCGGCTTTGGCAACTTCCCGCTTCTCACCAACCTCGCGACGTACCTCTCGGACAACGACGGCGACTTCCTGCTCGAGGGCGGCCACGCCCAGTTCGACGTCGACGGCTCGATCTCGCTCGAGCGAGCCCAGTTCTACCTGCGGTTCGTCGAGGGGGTCGGGAGCCGGCTACGCCAGATCAACGACGTAGTGAACAGCTTACCCGAGGAGGACGAGCCGACGGCGGTGTTCCTCACCGCGCCGGGTCGGGCCTACACTGACGAAGAACTCGCCGCACTCGCTGACTACCGCGACGCCGGTGGCGCGGTCGTCCTGCTCGGCAGTACGGAGGCGAGCGCCGAGAACCGAGCGAACCTCGACGACGTCGCCGCGGGGCTGGGCTCGGATCTCCGGCTCAACGACGACCGGATCGTCGACGCCGACTCCAACCTCGCGGACGACCCCGAACTGCCGGTCACGGGCGAGTTCGACGAGACGTTCCCGCTGTTCGAGCCCGTCGGCGAGATGCCCAAGCCGTCGGTCGAGGAGCTGGTCGTCCGAAGCGAGGACCGCGAGTCGATCGATGTCGGCGACGTGCTCGGCGACGTCGTCGTCACGGGCTCGAGCGATATCGACGGCGCGGTCGCGATCGACGGCGACGTCGGCGGCGATATCGTGCTCGACGGGCGGAGTCGGATCGGCGAGCTACACGTCGCGGGCGACGTCGATGGAACCGTTCAGCTCACGGGCAACGCGACGGTCGACGGCGACGTCGTGATCGACGGCGCCGCAGCCGGCGTCTCCCTCCGGGGGAACCCGACCATCGGCGGCGACCTCGTCGTCGGTGCACTCGAGGGCGACCTCGACGAGCGGGGTAATCCATCGATCGACGGCGACATCGTCGTCGATGGGGAGGTCGTCGGCGATGCCGAGACCAGGGCGCTCGCTCCGTAAGCTGTAGCCGATCGGGTTCCGATAGACGACTCGACTCACCGATTCCTATCCGGCTCTCGCTTCCGTGGGGCGGACGTCTCCGTTTCCAACGGCTTCGAAACCGTCTCGTCCGACCCCGCCTCCGAAAACACGTCCTCGAAGGCGTCGTCGACCCCAACGAGCCGCTCGAGCCGGCGTTCGAACTCCTCGTCGTCGATCTCGCCGGCGGCGTACCGGCGTTTGAGCTCCTCGAACGGGTCGTCGACGCTGTGATTCGGCTCCGAGTCGCCCTCGAGGGCGATATCGGCGATCTCTTCGCCCCAGAACAGGAACAGCGGCACGAGCAGGAACCAGCCCACGATCGCGATGGCTCCGGCGAGCGCCTCGAGGCCGGCGATCCCGACGAGACTGATCAGTGCGAACGTGACGACGCCGATCAGGAGCCAGCAGTCCTCGGCAACGAACTCGCGGGCGTCGAACGTCATACTGTGTGTATCGAGTGGAGTCCACAAAGCAACTACGTACTGTGTGTATCAAGTGGAGTCCACAAAGCAACTACGCCCCGATCGCCGCTACTCGCCGCGACTGCGCCGGCAGCTCCTCGCGTACCGATAGACCGTCCTAAACACCAGCGCGTTCGTCGAGAGGCTCGAGCACAGCAAGAACAGGTTCCGGCGTTCGCTCCACTCGATCCGTTCGTTCTCCTCGGTCGCCGTCCAGGCGACGAACTGGGCCAGCGCCGTCGCAGTCCAGGCCAGCGACGCGATGACGGCCAGGCGTCCGAATCGTACCATGCCGGCCGTTCGGTCTCGAGGAACAAGACAGGTTCTACGTCGCCCCGGAGAGTGCGATCCGAACCGCGTCCGCGAGGGCGTTCACCCGGGCCACGTGCTCGTAGGAACCGTCCCGGACGCCGTTGGTAACGTACGAGAAGGCGATCCCCGTCTCGGGGTCGGCCCAGCCGACGCTGCTGCCCAGCCCGGCGTGGCCGAAGACGCGTTCGGGCGCCAGCGAGCCGAACGGGTCCGCGGCGGTCCCGCCCTTGTAGACGCCGAGCCCGTACCGCCTGGGCCTCGAGAGGGTACCGTCGTCGTCGGTCTCAGCCTCGAGCCGAGTCATTGCGTCGACGGTCGCCTCCGAGAGGATTCGGGTGCCCTCGAGCTCGCCCCCGTTCGCGAGGCAGGCGTAGAAGCGGGCCATGTCACGGGCGGTACCGATCCCGTTCGCCGCCGGGATGACGGCCCGGTGGATCGCCTCGGTGTTGAACGGCGCGGCGACCGACGCGTTGTCGCCCAGCCCCTCCTCCGGGTCCCGGCAGCGATCGAGGGCGTCGAAGGCGGCGAGCGTGGCGACGTCGTCGGGTTCGTGGTCGCGCAGGCCGATCCCCGTCCGTGCCATCTCGAGTGGCTCGAACACCCGCTCGGCGGCGACCGTCTCGATCCGTGCGCCCGAGACGCGACGAACGAGTTCCCCGACGAGCCAGCCGAACGTGAGCGCGTGGTAGGCCGGCTCCTCGCCGGGCGTCGAGACCAGGTCGGCGTCCTCGAGTCCCTCGACGACGCGGTCCCAGTTGGGCCACAGGTCGGGGCGGTCGTCGAGCGCGCTCTCCGGGAGCCCGGCCGTGTGGCTGAGCACCTGCTGGACGGTGATCTCGGCCTTCTCGGTCCCGTCGTCGGCGAACGTCGGCCAGTGATCGACGACCCGATCGTCGTAGGCGAGCGCGCCGTCGTCGACGAGCGCGTGCAGTGTCGCCGCGGCGTACGGCTTCGTGCAGGAAAACAGGACGTGGCGCGTCTCCGGCGTCGTCCGTTCGCCGTCTGGACTGGTCGTTCCGCCCGCGAGATCGAGGACGCAGTCGCCGTCGACGAAGACGGCGAGCTGGGCGCCGTGGTGGAGACCGACCTCGAGGTGGCGGTCGAAAAGCGCAGCGATCCGATCGCGCTCGCGGTCGGCGAGCTCGAGCCGTGACATATCCCGTCTAACTGGCGTTGGACTTGTAACCGTTCCCCCGCGGCGATCGACCGACGTTTTTAGCCCCGGCGCGCCAACCCCACCGTATGGACCGCAAGGAATTTCGCGATCTCGCCTCCCCCGAGGAGGCCCGCGAGGCGATCCGGTCGCTCTCGCTCGAGGGTGGTATCGATCACGTCTCGCTTGCCGAGGCTCGCGGGCGGGTGCTCGTGGCGCGACTGGACGCCGAACTCGACGTCCCCGGCTTCGACCGGGCGAGCCTCGACGGCTACGCGCTTCGCGCGAGAGACACGTTCGGCGCCGACGAGGCCGACCCCGCCGACCTCGAGGTCGTCGGCGAGGTCCACGCCGGCGAGGAGCCAGACGTCGCCGTCGGCGGGGGCGAGGCCGTCGAGATTTCGACCGGCGCGGTGATGCCGACGGGCGCGGACGCGATGGTTCCGGTCGAGCGGACCACTCCTGCAGGGGACTCCGTCCAGGTCCGCACGTCGGTGGCGCCCGGAGACAACGTCATGTTCGCGGGCGCCGACGTCGCTGCGGGCGAGCGCGCACTCGGCCCCGGAACCCGGATCACGCCGCGGGACATCGGATTGCTGTCGGCGCTGGGAGCCGACGACGTTCCGGTTCGATCGAAGCCGAAGGTAGGAATCGTCTCGACGGGCGACGAACTCGTCCGCCCGGGCGAGGCGGTCGACAGCGACCGCGGCGAGATCTACGACGTCAACAGCTACACGATCGCTGCGGGCGTCGAGGACGCCGGCGGCGAGGCCGTCCTCTACCCCCACGCGGGCGACGAGCAAGAGGAGATGGAGCGGATCCTCCGCGAGGCCGCCGACGACTGTGACCTCGTGCTGTCCTCGGGGTCGACCAGCGCGAGCGCGGTCGACGTCATCTATCGGGTCATCGAGGAGCAGGGCGAACTGTTGCTCCACGGCGTCGGCGTCAAGCCCGGGAAGCCGATGCTCGTCGGTCGACTAGAAGACTCAGCGTACGTCGGACTGCCGGGCTACCCCGTCTCCGCGATGATGGTCTTTCGAACGTTCGTTGCGCCCGCGATCCGCGAGGCGGCCGGCCTCCCCGAGACCGAGACGGCGACCCTCGAGGGCCGGATGGCCAGACAGGAGCGCTACGACGAGGGACGGCTGCGGCTGATGCCGGTCGGCGTCGTTCGAAACGGCGACGGCGAGACGCTGGTCTACCCCGTCGACAAGGGCAGTGGCGCGACGACGAGCCTCGCGGAAGCCGACGGCGTCGTCGAGGTCGCTGCCGGGACGGACTACCTCGAGGCGGGCGAGCCCGTCACGGTCTCGCTGTTCTCGCCGGACGTCCGGCCCCCGACGCTGCTGGGCGTCGGGGAGGACGACCCGACGCTGTCGCGGCTGCTCGACGGGCTCGACAACCCGCGGTACCTCTCGGTGGGCTCCCGGCCCGGCCTGCGACGGCTCCGGGAGGGCGTCCCCGACGTCGCCGTCGTCGCGGGACCAACGGACCGGGACGTCGATGCCGAGGAACTCGGCGGCTGGGACCGAGAGTGGGGACTGCTCGTCAAACCCGGCAACCCCGATCGGATCGAGGGGCTGGCCGACCTGGTCGACGAGGACCACCGGTTCGTCAACCGGACGACCGACTCCGGGCTGCGCTCGAGTCTCGGCGCCGCGGTCGCGACACTCGCCGAGGAACGGGACGTCGAGCGCCACGATATCGTCGACTCGATCGTCGGGTTCGACCTCGGGCTGCGCGCCCACGAGAGCCCCGCACGGAAGGTGATCGCTGACGAGGCCGACGCCGGCCTCGGGCTCCGGGAGACCGCCGACCGCCTCGACCTGGGGTTCGTCTCGCTGGGCTCCCAGCCGGTTCGAGTGCTCGCGAACCCCGATCGCCTCGAGAAGCCGGGCGTCGGCGAACTCGAGGACGCGCTCGCCGACGTGGCGAACCGAAGTTAGCGAGAGAAACAGTCAACGTCGGCTGAACAGCGATTTTTACGCTCCCGCGGTGTACGGAGCCCGATGTCGACTATCGCCGAGTTCCGGATCCCGGCCGCGGACACGACGCTCGAGAGCACGTTCGACCGACTCCCCGGGCTACGGGTCGAACTCGAGGCGGCCGTCTCGCGCTCCCAGCCCTGTCTCTGGATCACCGACGCCGAGCGGACGGCGGTCAACGCCGCACTCGCCGACGATCCGTCGGTCGGGACGTACGACCTGCTCATCGAAACCGAGGATCGACTGCTGTACGACGTGACGTTCGTTCCCGACGCCGACACGCTGTGGGACCGGCTGCTCGTGGACGGCGGCTCGCTGCTCGAGGGATGGGGGACCGACGGCTGGTGGCAGGCCCGCGTCCGCTATCCGGACCGGGAGGCGCTCTGTCGGGCCCACGACCGGCTCGTCGACCGCGGAATCGGCGTCGATCTCCGGCGGGTGACCGACGTCTCGCCGGGGTCGCCCTCCAGGACGAGGCTCACCGTCGAACAGGAGGAGGCGCTCGAGGCTGCCCTCGAGCGGGGATACTTCGAGATCCCGCGAGAGATCTCGATGGAGGAGCTGGCCGGCGAGCTGGGAATCTCCCACCAGGCGCTGTCCGAACGGCTGCGGCGGGCCTACGAGACGCTCGTCGACGAGGAGATCCAGCCGATCGGCGAGTCAGAGCGCTAGCGCACGCCGGGGAGTTCGTCGAAGGATTCGACGCGGTAGTCGCCGAGGACGCACTGGCCGCGGCGCTCGTGGCCGACCCGTTCGACGTGGATGGCGTCGAGTCCGGCGTTCCAGGCGGCACCGACGTCGTTCGCGCCATCACCGGCCAGCACGCCCTGGTGCCCGTTGTGCGCGACGCCGAGTTCTTGCAGGACGGACTCGACGGGTGCGGGGTCGGGCTTCCAGCCCGTTTCCTCGGTACAACAGAGGCGAACGTCGAACCAGTCCCGGATCCCGACGTTGTCCAGCACGGGTTCACAGAGGAACTCCTGGCAGTGAGTAACGAGCCCGACGGGGACGTCGAGGTCGGCGACGAAGGCGGCGTCGTCGTGGAGGTAGGTCTGTTCGGCCCGGACCATCGGATCCTCCTCGGCATGGAACGCCTCCCAGAACTCGTGGGGGTCGATCCCCCACGCCTCGAGCTGGCGGTCGCGGGAGCCGGTGAGCCCGCTCCAGATGATGTCTGCTTCCTGGTCGGTGAACTCGCGGCCGAGGCGGTCGCCGACCCGGTCGAACACCTCCCGGGTGTAAGACCACTCGACGTCGATGAGCGTGCCGTCGAGGTCGAGCAGCCAGTAGTCGTATTCGGAGACCATTCGGACGACTACCTACGCGATTCGCGAGTAAATGCGTGTCGCTCGAGTGGACCGTGTTACGCCCGGTCGACGACGTGGATGCTCGAGCCGAGGTACTTCGAGAGCACCTCGGAGACGTCGTCGGCGTTGAACGCCTCGAGGTCGTCGGCGATCTCGGCCTTCAGCGCCTCGAGGTAGGTCTCGTCGGTCCGCAGCTCCCGGAAGGAGACGGCTTCGATCGCGTTGAGTGGCTCGCCGAGCCAGTCGGCGGCCAGCCGCCTGGCGTGTTCCTCGTCGCCAACCTCGCCCCGCCAGAGGGTGTTCCGAAAGAACAGCCACCCCTCGGTGCCCGGCTCCGGAGCGTCCCGCGAGACAGTCACCGTCGTCTCGCCGTCGCCGTCGATCCGAACGCCCCCGGTCGCGGGCTCGAGCCGGAGGCGAACGCGAAAGACGTAGGCGGCCTCCATCAGCCGCCGTATTCCTCGTCGGCCAGCTCCGCCATCTCGATGTCGGCGTCGGTGATCCCGCCCTCCTCGTGGGAGGTCAGCCGAATCTCGACCTCCTCGTAGCGGATGCGGATCTCGGGGTGGTGGAACTGCTCCTCGGCGACCTCGCCGACGTCCCCGGCGAAGCTCACGCCCTCGAGATAGTCGTCGAACTCGTAGGTGCGGACGATCTCGTCGCCCTCGCGCTCCCAGCCGTCGGGCAGCTGTGCGTCGATCTCGTCGTCGGAAAGCAGGTCTGCCATAGCGGACGAACGGAAGGGACGAAAATAACGGTTGTGCCGTCTGGATCGTGGTCAGTCGTCGTCGGTGACGCCGACCTGAACGTCGGCGGGTTCGAGTTCGGCCATCGCGGCGATCGAGGGCGACCGCGGCGGTTCGCCGCCGAAGTCGGGATCGAACAGCTGCAAGGCGGTGTTGATCGTGCTCCAGTCGTCCTCCGCGGCGGCCTCCCGCAGGCTCTTGGTCGGCGGGGCCAGCAGCTGGTTGACCATCGAGTCGGCCATCGCCTCAAGCCCCTCGCGCTGGGAGGCGTTCCCCTTCTCGAGTTCGGCGATCGCCCGCTCGAGTTCGCGCTCCTTGATCCGGTCGGCCGACTCGTACATCGCGGCGATGACTTCGTCGGCGCGGGCCCGTTTGTACTGATCGCACAGCAGTTCGAACTCGCGGTCGATCATCGCCTCGACCTCGCTCGCGGCGTCGGCGCGCTGTTCGCGGGTCTCGTCGGTGATCGACTCGAGGTCGTCGAGATCGTACACCGTCACCGACGGCAGACCGCCGACCGCGGGCGCGACGTCGCGGGGCTGACCCAGATCGACGACGACCTGGTCGGTTCCGTCCGCGAGG
The DNA here is from genome assembly GCA_003559215.1 of Natrialbaceae archaeon. Taxonomy (GTDB): domain Archaea; phylum Halobacteriota; class Halobacteria; order Halobacteriales; family Natrialbaceae; genus Natronococcus. Next base: position 10,301 of record PWMF01000016.1, on the reverse strand, counting down.
TGGTGGGGTTCGACTACCGGCTCGTCGCTGCCCGTCGCCGCGATCACGATGTCGGCGTCGTCGGCGACGGTGGCAAGCGCCCCGAGCGGGACGGCGTCGGCGTCGACCGCGAGCTCGTCGACGAGGTGGGCGGCGCGGTCGACGGTGCGGTTCGCGACGAGCAGCTCCGAGACGTCGGCGTCTGCGAGGCTGCGGGCTGCCAACCGGCCCATCTCGCCGGCCCCGACGATCAGCCCCGTCGCACCCTCGAGAGTGACGTCGTCGGCGACGAGCCGGGTCGCGGCCGACCCCAGCGAGACGACCCCCTCGTTGATCGCGGTCTCCGTTCTGGCGCGCTCGCCGACGTGAATCGACTTCGTGACGGCGGCCTCGAGCATCGGTCCGATTCCACCGGCGCCGCGGGCGTCCTCGTAGGCGGTTCGGACCTGGCCGATGATCTGGTCCTCGCCGAGCACGACGGACTCGAGTCCGGTGGCGACCCGGAGTAGGTGACGCAGGCTCTCGTCGTGGCCGGTGACGACCAGCGCGTCGTCGTCGGACGTCGCGAAGAACTCCTCGAGCGTGGCCCGGCCGAGCGTCGCGTCGCTCGAGACGACGTAGGCCTCGACTCGGTTACAGGTCGAGAGGACGTACGCCTCCTCGATCTCGGGAACGCCACAGAGGGTCGCGACGGCGGCTCGCTGGCTGTCGGGGCTCGCGGCCGCGAGATCGTCGACGCTACCGCTGCCGTGTGTCACGCGTGCAGCCGTGATAACCCCACTCATGGCAGATCACGCTCCGTCGCCCGTTCCTCACTCAGCACGTCCTCGATCACTTGGGATGGCTTGGAGGCTCCCGTACGTAAATCTGTCCAAACGTCCGGTGATTTGACGACATCGCCGACGAGTTCGCGTCGACGTATCGGATCGACGTTCCGCGATCTGAGTTCCGTCCGCAGCGCCGCACAGACCCGAGCCATCTCGCCGGCGCCCGACAGCTGCTCCTCGAACTCCCGGCGAAGGTGTTTGCTCAGCGCGGGGGCGGTTCCACCCGTCGCGATCGAGACGACGACGGGGTCCTCGCGGACGGTTGCAGGGACGACGACGCTGCCAGGATCTCGCTCGCCCGAGCGATCGGCCCGGTTGACGAGCACGCCGCGTTCTTGGGCGGCCCTCGCGACCGCCTCGTTGATCGCGTCGTCGTCGGTCGCGGCAACGACCAGCGCGGGCTCACAGCGCTCGAGCCAGTCGCCGACGTCCCCGGGCTCGGGTGCGGCCCGTACCAGGTCGGCGTCGCCGAACCGTTCGTCGGCGAAGTCGGGACTGACGACGATCACCTCGGCCTCGCGGGCGAACCGACGGGTCTTCCGGGCACCGACCGGGCCGCCACCGAAGACGAGAACCGTCGCGCCCGTTAAGTCGTGGAGTAGCGGAATCATGGTGGTATCGAACGATCGGACCGCCGCGTCGACGGCGACCTCCCTGCCGTCCCCGATAACCGGGAGACGGCTACCGTGTACGTGATCGTCGGGACGCATCCCTCATAAGCGACTCGGCAGGTCTAAAACGGGTGTACTTTCGAGCGCCGTGTTCCAGGGAGAGCCCCTTCCGCTCGGTGACCTCCTCCAGGAACGCCTCCGCGTTGTAGCCGCCTATCCCGGAGACCCCGGTGCCGCTGAAGGGGACGTGGGCCTCGTCGATATCCGAGAACGGGGCTCTACGTGGTCGGAACGAAAGCGGTCACGGGAGGCGAACCCGACTGTCGGTTGCGGCGACCGCGGCGGGAACCGACTTCTCGCCCGCCTCCGCGTTGTCCGCCCGCTACTCGCCCTCGACGCCGGTGACGTCGTGGCCCAGTTCCTCGATCTCCTCGAGGATCGCCTCGTGGTCGGCGCTGGCCTCGTAGTAAATGACGATATCGAAGCTTCCCTCCCGGAGCAGCTGTTGACACTCCCAGACGAACTCCTCGTCCTCGAGCGTTAGCCCCTGGTGCTGGTTCGAGGAGAAGTCAGGGTCGTCGTTGCCCGAGTAGACGTAGCAGTCTTTCGGGTCGTATCCCGAGTGTTCGGCGATGATGTCGCCGACGTCGATCGTCGTCTGCATCATCCGGACGTCCTCGCTGCCGTCGTAGTCGGTGTGGACGATCGCCCCGTTGAGTTCGACCTCGCCGGGCTCGAGCAACGCCTTCGTTCGCTGGTAGAGATCCTCGTCGAGTGTGTCGCTCATCGGCCGAGACGAGAACCTCCGACCTGATAGCGGTCACGATTGCTCCCGGTGTGTCAGTGCGTATCGATACCGGTGAGTAACACACAAGACACATACTTCTGGTCCTCATCACGTCGAGTGATGAATCGGTGGCTCCGTGAGCGCGTGGACGCGGCGTACGAGCAGCTCCTCTCGAGGGAGATCGCCGGCGTACCGACCCACGTCGCGGTAATTCAGGACGGGAACCGTCGGTACGCGCGCCGGCAGGGAGCGGACGCGACCGACGGCCACCGCGCGGGCGCCGAGACGACCGAGCGCGTCCTCGAGTGGTGCCAGGAGGTCGGCGTCGAGGAACTCACCCTCTACGCGTTCTCGACGGAGAACTTCGATCGGCCGGCTGAAGAGCGCGAGGCGCTGTACGACCTGCTCTGTGAGAAGCTCCGAGAGTTCGCGGACGCCGAGCGCGTCCACGACAACGGCGTCAAGATCCGAGCGATCGGCGCGGTTGACCGGCTGCCTGAGCGGGTCCAGGAGGCCGTCGACTACGCCGAGGAGCGAACCCACGACTACGACCGCTTCGTGCTCAACATCGCGCTGGCCTACGGCGGCCGCTCGGAGCTGCTCGAGGCCGCCCGCGGCGTCGCGAGCGACGTCGAGGCCGGGGAGGTCGAACCGGAGGAGATCGACGTCGAGGCGATCGAACGCCGGCTGTACGACGAGCCGGTCCGGGACGTCGACCTGATCATCCGGACGGGCGGCGACGAACGGACTTCGAACTTCCTGCCCTGGCACGCGAACGGCAACGAGGCCGCCGTGTTCTTCTGTACCCCCTACTGGCCCGAGTTCTCGAAGCCCGACTTCCTGCGCGGGATCCGAACGTACGAACACCGCCAGGAGTCCTGGCGTCGGACCCGCGCCCGCCGGGCGCTGGCCCTGCTGGGCGCGATGAGCGATCCCGAGCTCGCGGAGGCGCGGTCGATCGTCGACCGGTTCCGCGACTCGCTACCGACCGCCGAACAGCCAGACGAGGAGGAACTCGAGGGGGTCGACTCGAGCGGGCCCGCCGCTGACTGAGCCCCGCCGTGTCTCGAAACCTACAATCGGGCGGGCTCCGAACCCGGTGTATGGACCGCCAGCTCGTCGCCGGCCTCGCCGCGACGGCGACCGGACTCGCGTCGTTTCTGGTGCTCGGGGCTGCGGGCGTGCTTCGCCACCCCCAGACGGCCGCCGACCACACCCAGCCCGCGGAGTTTCTCGCGATCGGCGGCGGCTTCCTCCTGCTGACCGTTGGGATCCTCGTGACGCTGTTCGCCTACGTCGAGTTTCCCGACCCGAAGGCGTAGGACTCGAGCGAGCGAGAGCGAAAACCGTCTCTGGCAAGCGTAACGAACCGGATCATAGTTCCACGATCGACTCCTACGCGAGTCCCGGAGTTAGCTCTCGAGTACGGTGATCGAGAGCTCGAACCGATCGGGATCCTCGCGGTCGTCATCCCCGTAGACCGTGATCCCGTACGGGTACTCTCCCGATGGGGCGTCGGTTGCGACGGTCACCGGGAGGTCGAGTTCGACCGGTGCATCGTCGAGACCCGCGAACCCGGTATCGCCCGGCGCATTGACACCCAGTCCGACGACGCCGTTCGCCTCGAGCTCGAGTTCGCCCTCTGTCCCCGGCTGGAACTCCGGTTCGGCGCCGTTTACGTCCGGGCCGTCGTCGGTTTCGCCCTCGAGGGAGCCGAGACAACCGCTCAGCCCGGCGGCTCCGCCGAGGCAGGCAACGAGGTACCGTCTCCGGTCCATACCGTGCCACGCACTGGCCGCCTATACGTACCTTCTGCCTCGAGCTAGTTCCCGGCGGGCTACCGCTACCGACCGAACCGCCTCGAACGGTTGCAGTACTCCCGGACCGCCCGCAGGAAGTCCCGCTTGCGGAAGTCCCGCCAGTTGACGTCGGTGAAGTACAGTTCGGAGTAGACCGACTGCCAGATCATGAAATCCGAGAGCCGTTCGGCGCCCGTCTTGATTACCAGGTCGGGCTCGGAAGGGAAGACGAGGTGGTCCTCGACGCGCTCGTCGTCGATCTCGTCGGGCTCGAGCTCCCCCGCCTCGACGCTTTCGGCCAGCGTTCGAACGGCGCTCGTGAACTCGTGTTTCCCGCCGAGGCCGATCCCGATCTGGATCGGGGCGTCGGCCTGGCTGGGATCCTCCGGCGTTCGAACCGCGACCTCGCGGGGGGCGTCGACGGCCTCGAGCTCCCGTCGCAGGGCGGGGATCGCGGCGGCGTCGAGGACGCTAACGTAGACCGTCACGCGGTCGGCGTACTCGAACGCCCAGTCGAAAAACGCCGAGAGCGTCTCGTAGGCCCCGCGCTCGAGCAGGTCGCGTTCGGTGATCACGAGCGCGACGTGGTCGGGGCTATCGGCGTCGTGACGGCCGATGCGAACGGAGAGGTAGCGCTCGTACAGACCCACGCCCTCCCGTTTTCGGGCCGGTGGCATACCGGTTACGGGTTCGACCTGGTTCCGTCAGACGCCCGCTTCAGCCCCGCTACCCGCCACAAATCGGGCTCGAGTCGGTTCACGAAGGTTCAAGTAATCCCCACAGAAAGGACCGATTACCGTGACAGAACCCGTCCGGCGAGCCGGCGTCTTCGCGCTGCTGTGTACGCTCTCGCTCGCCGTCCCGCTTCTCGGTCCCGAGATCGCGGCGGCGCTGGCCGCGGTCGTCCTGCTCGGAGCGGTCGGTATCACGGACGGGCCGATCTTCGATCTGCTCGCCTACCCCGACGACTACGAGGACGGACGCCTCTACGGGCTCGTCGCGTTCGTGCTCGCCGGCGTCGCGCTCGGCTTGCTCGCCGTCCAGTCCTCGATGACGACCGCAGTGTTCGTCGGGACGGTGTTTCTGATCGGCTACGGGAACTTCGGCGAGCGACTCGTCCGAACGCAGACCGACAGCGACGTCGCCCACGCCGCCGGATTCTGTCTCATCGCGACCGTTGCGGCCGTCGTCGGCCAGGCGGCGACTGTCGGCCTTACCGGCGGCGCTATCCAGTCGGCCCTACCGACGATCCTGTTTCTCGCCGCCAGCGGCGCGCTGCTCGCCGCCCTCCTCCGCGACGTCATGTTGCTCTACGACGATCCCGTCGTCATGCTGTCGGTCGGACTGTTGCTCTGGCTGCTCGCGGAGCTCGATCCGGTCCTCGGCGCGACTGAGATCTCGATCGCGCTGGCGATCACCGCCGCGCTCGGCTACGCCTCCTACGCCCTCGAGACGGCCTCGATCGCCGGGATGCTCACCGGCGTCCTGCTCGGACTGCTGACGATCGTGCTCGGCGGCTACGGCTGGTTCGTCGTCCTCATCTCCTTTTTTGCCATCGGCGGGCTCTCGACGAAGTTTCGCTACGATCGCAAGGAGGACCTCGGCGTCGCCGAGGACAACAACGGCGCCCGCGGCACCGGCAACGTCCTCGGCAACGCGGCCGTCGGGCTCGTCGCCGTCCTCGGGTACGCCGCCAGCGAGGCCGCCTTCCTCCCGATCGACTCGGAGCTGTTCCTGTTCGCGTTCGCCGGCTCGGTCGCAACCGCGATGAGTGACACGCTCTCGAGCGAGATCGGCAGCGTCTTCGAGCAACCGCGGCTGATCACCACCCTCGAGCCCGTCGATCCCGGCACCGACGGCGGCGTCACCTGGCAGGGAGAGGTCGCCGGCGTCGTCGGCGCGACGATCGTCGCGGTCATCTCCTACGCGCTGTTTCCCGAGGTCGACGCCGTCGGCGCGGCGATCATCGTCGCGGCCGGCTTCGTCGGCATGACCGTCGACAGCCTCCTCGGCGCGACCCTCGAGGGGCCGCTGCTGGGAAACCAGGGCGTCAACTTCCTGGCGACGCTATCGGGCGCGATCGTCTGTGCGCTGCTCGGACTGTCGTTCGCAATTCTCGGCTAATCCTTCGATCGCGATCGTTCGCGACGGTCGGGTGTCGAGTCGTCGACCCACCCCGTCGCGCGGAGCTGATCCTCGCCGGTGGCGGCGGTGACGACGAACATCATCAGCACCCAGAAACCGAGCAGGGCGACCGCGGCGAAAGCGGATGGGGACATGGTCGTCCGGATTCGGTTCCCCTCGGTTATCAACTCCTCGGACGGCGATGGCGCTGCGAGCCACTCACAAACCCGGTAAGAGGAGAGGTCACTCCGTCGGCGGCGCGTCGGCGATCTCGTCGAACGCGTGGACCTGCACCGCCGTCGGCCGCTTGGTGAACTGCCCGAGGGAGCGGGCGACGATCCTGTCGACGCCGCGCTCGGCCGCGAGATCCAGCAGCCGCTGGTCGAAAATACCGTCGAGGACGATCGTCGTCGGCGCCGTCTCCGCCGCCTCGAGCGCGTCGTAGACGTCGCTCGCGGGCGCCTCCTCGAGGACGTCGCCGTCCGCGTCGAGGAACCGAGCTTGGTCGGTGTCGCCCGCAATCACGACAGCCGCGTGACCGTAGACGGTTTGCGGTCCCTCGTCAACGGAGGGGTCGCCCACTCCCGGGTCGGCGTTCGGGGAGTTCGTTTCCGTCTTCGTCTCCGGAGCGGACCCCGACGCACTCGCCTCCGCGTCCGACGACCGGGCCGCGTTCGGCTGGCGGTTCGCCCCGGTCGGGGGGCCGTCCGAGGACTCCTCGTCGAGGGTGTGGGGTGACGACGTCGGCGGCGCTGGCGTCGCGCTCCCGTCGGTCGCGGCGACGGCCTCACGGGGCTCGCTGAGTCCGGAGACGCTGTCGTAGGGGACCTTGTTTCGCAGCGCGGCGAACAGCTGGTGGTGGTCGAGTTCCTCGACCGATTCGTCGGTGGGGGCGAAGGCGACGTAGTCGATATCGCCGACCTGGGAGAGTTCCTCGAAGATCAGGTCGCCGCCCCGATCGCCGTCGAGGAAGACCGTTACGGTGCGGTGGCGTGTTAGTTCGGCCACCGCGTCGGGAACGTTCGTCCCCTCGACGGCGATGGCGTTCTTGACGCCGTACTTCAGCAGCGTCAGTACGTCCGAGCGACCCTCGACGATGATTATCGCGTCGCTGTCAGTGACACGCGGTCCGGCGGGCAGCCCCTCGTACTCGGTGATGTCCTCGACGCGGACGTGCTGGCGCACCTCCGCTAAGATCTCCTCCGAGGTCATTACCGAGTCGTCGAACCCGGTTCGCAGCAGCTCCTTTGCCCGATCGACGACCTCCTTGCGTTTGGCCGCGCGGACGTCCTCGATCTCGCGCACCTCGAGGGAGGCCCGACAGGGACCGACGCGAGTGATCGTCTCGAGCGAGGCCGCGAGCGTCGCCGTCTCGACCTTGTCGAGGCTGGTCGCGATGGTGAGCTGGCCGTGAGACTGGCCCTTGGTGCTTGTTATTTCGACGTCGATACGGCCGACTTTCTGTGACTGACGGAGGTCGCGGAGGTCGAGTTCGTCGCCCAGCAGACCCTCCGTCTGGCCGAAGATCGCACCGACGACGTCGCTTCGCTCGACCACCCCGTCAGCCGTCACGTTCGCGTGGATGTGGTATTTCGAGGTGTCTTCCATGGAGATCTGCCCCCGGCGAGACGGGGACACCGAGACGAGACCGCACGTCCGGACAGTTACCTAGAGTGAGGGCAGTGAGACGCAAATAGCTGTTGACCTGGAGCTGCCCGGGGAGTACGGCACTCGCGTTCGGCCTCGAACTCAGTAGGCGGGGCGGGTCCAGTACCAGTAGCACGTGACCGCGAGCAACACCGCTAGCCCGCCCAGAAAGAACAACAGCCCGGGCGGCACGGTCGCGAACACCGCCTCCGCGGTCTCGCCGCCACCCTCGAGGATCGCGTCGCCTCCCTCGGCGCCGTCCCCGTTCGGTTCACTCGCGCCGGGGTCGTCCGTTGCGGCGTCGTCCGTCCGATCCGGCTCGTCGGCGTCCTCGCCGGCGATACCCACTCCCTCGTCCTCGGTCTCCGTATCGTCGCTCGCGGCGTCCTCGCTTACGGCCTCGTCGTCCGCGGTGTCGGCGGCGTCTCCGCCGTCGGCCGCTCCCGGGGCCGCTCCTGCCCCGTTCTGTCCGAACCAGCGGGTGACGCCGTACTGGACGAGGAGGCTCACACCCGCCAGTCCGGCGAGTCCGCCGACGAACCGCGAGAGGGCCGCCCGCAACTGCGAGGCTTTCGACTCGTCGCTGGTGACGATCAGCGGACCGTCGGTCGCCGCGTAGACGCTCATCTCGTTGCCCCGCGAGGAGTACCAGGTGTCGACGACCTCCACTAACCCGGCTTCCTCCAGGTTCTCGAGGTGGTAGCGGACGTTCTGGATCGAGGAGTCGATCGCCTCCGCGATGTCGCTGGGCGTACTCGGCTCGTCGTCGACTCGGGCGTAGATCCGGCGGGCGGTCGTCGACGAGAGGGCGCCGAACACCGCGTCGGCGTCCTCCCCCTCGAGGTCGACGATTCGGGGGTGCCCCTCCTCGGACTCCGGCTCCGACCGGAAGGGGAACAGCCGAGCCATACGTTGTACCCATTCGATTCCCGACACATATACCCCTTTTCCTCCCTGAAACGACGGTTTCACCTAACGAAATTCGCCGGACGTGACGGGAGCCGACGTACCGATGGAAAAATCTATTCAATAGCCGGTATCGAACAGTAACAGTTACCCACGTGGGAACGAACGACGACGTATGTCACGCCCGGCGCTGTGGGGATGGATCGCCGTCGCGATCGGATTGAGCGCGCTCACGATCCCGTGGTTCCTCTGGGGCGACGCGACGACCCTCGCGGGGATCCCGCTCTGGCTCTGGTGGCACGTCGGCTGGATGGGGCTGGCCTCGCTCGTGTTCTGGCTGTTCGCTCGGCGAGCCTGGGGGATCGGGATCGAATCGGACGGTGGCTCGAGCGACGAGCCTCCCGCGTCGGGCTCGGGGGTCGACGCCGGGGGTGAGCGGCGGTGACGGTCGCGATCCAGCTCGGGATCATCGTCGGCTACCTCTTGCTGGCGCTCGCGGTCGGGCTGGTCGCCTACCGCCTGACCGATCGGACCGCCGAGGACTTCTATCTCGCGAGCCGGACGGTGGGGACGATCGTCCTGCTGTTTACGACCTTCGCAACGCTGCTGTCGGCGTTTACGTTCTTCGCGGGCCCGAACGTCGCCTACCAGCAGGGCCCCGAGTGGGTGCTCGTCATGGGGCTGATGGATGGGATCATCTTCGCGATCCTCTGGTACGTGATCGGCTACAAGCAGTGGCTGCTCGGCCGACAGTATGAGTACGTCACTCTCGGCGAGATGCTCGGCGACCGGTTCGCCTCGCGCCGACTCAGGGGTCTCGTCGCGGGTATCAGCCTGCTCTGGCTGTTTCCGTACGTGATGCTCCAGCAGGTCGGCGCCGGCACCGCATTGCAGGCGCTGACCGAGGGGGCGGTCCCGTACGCCGTCGGCGCCGGGTTGATCACCGCGTTCATGATCCTCTACGTCGTCGTCGCAGGCTTTCGCGGGATCGCCTGGACCGACACCCTCCAGGGGGCGTTCATGCTCGTCACCACCTGGATCGCGCTGGTGTGGGTACTGGCCGCGGTCGGCGGTCCCGGCGCGGCCTCGAGCGCGCTCGAGGCCGAGGCGGCCCACCACCTCGCGCTGGGCAGCGACTTCTACACGGTGCAGTGGATGCTCTCGACGGCGATCACGATCGGGTTCGGCGTCGCGATGTTCCCGCAGGTGAACCAGCGCTTCTTCGCCGCGGGCTCGAAGACGGTGCTCAAACGATCGTTCGCGCTCTGGCCGATCCTCTGTGTCCTGCTGTTCGTCCCCTCGTTCATGCTCGGCGCGTGGGCCCGCGGGCTCGACGTCGCGATTCCGGAGGGTGAGAACGTCCTCCCCGTGATCCTCGCCGAGTTCACGCCGGTCTGGTTCGCCGCGCTGGTCATCGCCGGCGCGATGGCCGCGATGATGTCCTCCTCGGACTCGATGCTGCTGTCGGGCTCGTCGTACTTCACGCGGGACCTCTACCGACCGTTCGTCGAAGCCGATCTCTCCGAGCGTCGCGAGGACCTGCTGGCCCGGATCGGCGTCGTCGCCTTCGCAACCGCCTCCTTCCTCGCCAGTCTCTGGAACCCCGCAACGCTGTTCGAAC
>PWMF01000122.1 GCA_003559215.1 Natrialbaceae archaeon | reverse complement strand
TTCTCGCCGTTCTCACCGTTGGCGCCGTTCTCGCCGTTCTCACCGTTGGCGCCGTTCTCGCCGTTCTCACCGTTGGCGCCGTTCTCGCCGTTCTCACCGTTGGCGCCGTTCTCGCCGTTCTCACCGTTTGCCTTCTCCTTGTCGTCGACGGTCAGCGTACCGGAGTCGCTGTCGTCGCCGGTCTCAACGGACCAGTCGATCTCAGCCTCCTCGCTGGTGTCGAAGTCGAAGGACTCGGTTACGGAGTCACCGGCGTCGAGCTCGAGCTCCTCGGTGTACTCCTCGTCACCGACAGTGGCCTCGAGCGTCGCGTTGCCGGCCTCGTCGTTGTTGTTCACGACGGTCACGTCGAGGCTGGCGTCGTCGTCAACGTTGACCTCGGACGGAGCGTCGGCGTCAATCTTGAAGCCGTCCTTCTTCTCCTCGTCGTCGTCAGCGGCGGAGACGAAGACGGCGTCGACGTCGTCGTCGTCAGTCTCAGCGTCGCCGACCGATGCGCTGAGGGTACGGATCTCGTCGTCCTCATCGTGGCTGCTCAGGTCGAAGGTCGTCGCGAGGACGCCCTCGTCGTCGACCTCAGCGTCGGACGTGTAGATCTCCGAGCTCGCGCGGAGTCGGAAGTCACCGTCCGTGCCCGGCGCGAGGTTCGTCTCGGCCGTGATCTCGGACTCGTTGCTGTTCTCGATCTGGAGCTGACCCTCGTCGTCCTCGTCACCGACGAATTCGACGAAGGACTCCTCGATGTCGAACTGGGCGTCGGCCGTCTCGTCATCGTCGACGTAGTCGTTCTCGTCGTCGATGGTGAACGTGACGTCCCAGGTCTCGTCAGCGTCCATCTCGTCCGCAGTCGCGTCAACAACCACGAAGAAGCGGTTCTCGTCCTCGTCGACAACGACGTTAGCCTCGTCGTCCTCGAGGTCGTCCAGCTTGACACTGTCAGCGCTACCGTAGCGCGGCTCGTCAGTGTCCTCGAACTCGATCTCGATGTTGTCGTCACCGTCCCACTCGCCGTCGCCGTCGAGAGCGTAGCCGTAGATACCGGACGCTTCGACGCCGACAACGAGGAGGTCTTCCTCAGCGACCGAGTCGCTCTCGGTCGAGTTCTCGATGTCGTCGAGTTCGACCTCATCGACATCGAAGTTGTCACCAGGCGCGATCCAGGTGTTCATGTCGCCGGTCGATCGGTCGTCGAGAACGAGGACTGCAGCGTCGGTCTCGTCCTCAGTTCCGGGGAAGACTTCCAGCTCGTAGTCACCGGGGAGGAGGCGCTCGCCGTCCTCGAGAGTGGCATCCTCATCCTCGTCGAGTGCTTCCGTCACGTCGACATCAACAGGCTCTCCTTCGTCATCAGTAACCGTGACGACGTCACCGTCGTCCTGGCCCGCTTCGTAGGAGTTGAACTCGACCGTCAGGTTGTCAGCGTCGCTGACGTCCTCTTCGGTCTCGATCTCAGCGGTGTAGTACTCCTCTTCGTCCGTCACGGTGATCGTGACGTCCTCAGTGCCGTCGTGGTCGACGCCGAACTCGGCGACGTCACCGACGTTCTGTTCGTAGGTGGACTCGTCGAACTGCGCGTTAGCTTCTGGCTCCTCGCCGACCGTGATCTCGGCGGAGTCCTCGGCCGTCGTGTCAACGACATCGACCGTGAACTCGTAGTCGCCGGTACTCTGGTCGGAGAAGTCTGCCTCGAGCTCGTTCTCGTGCTCGCCGAGGTCCTCGATGAGAACTTCATCTTCGTTCTGCTCGTCCTCGTCGAAGATCTCCGCGAGGTCATCCTCGTCGATCGTCTCGTTCTCGTGCTCGCCGCTCACGTGGACACTAATGTTGTCGCGGTCGTCGTCATCGACTTCGAGGGTACCGTCCTCGGTCACGACGTCAGCGTCGAAGTCAGCGTCGATCGAGTGCTCGTTGGCCCAGAAGGTACCGAGGTCGTTAACATCGAATTCTGCCTCGTCCGAGTCACCAGTGTAGTACAGGTGGTACGGCTCGCCGTCCTCGAGCTCGTCCGTCTCAACGGTCACGATACCGTCGTCGTCAGGTCGGAGCGTGTCGAGGGTTTCAGCGTCACCGTCGTCGGTGTGAATGCCGTCCTTTAGCTGGACGGGCTCGTCGAAGTCACCGTCAACTTCGAGTTCCTGTCCGATCCAGATATCTTCACCACTGAGGGAATCGTCCTCAGTGAGGTCAAACTTTACCTGGTCATTGCTGTTAGCCGCTGCCGCCCCTGCGAAGGACATCGACATGGCGACCACAGACATGACCATCAGCGCGGCAAGGAACGCTGCACGTCCCTTTTCGCGGAATGAAGTTTCGCTTGTCATTTGTTGTTGTCTTGTTGGTTGGTTTGCGTGCGATCGAGCGGAGAGCGAGTCAACCATCAGCGGTGTCGCAGCCGACTCGCCCCGGGTAGGGGTAATCGCCTCTTTTGGCAAGTGTGTAATAAGCTTTCTGAACGACAGCTCTATTTTCTAATACATTTGATTCTGCTCGACAGCCCCAGATGGGGACATTTTGGCGTCTTTCTACCCTGCAGTAATTCGATCCTGTAAAGTACTGTTCTACTGAGTCTATACCTCTAGCGTACGTATTTCTTAGTTATGATTATAGCGTAGATGCAAACCAGTTCCCTCGTTGGAGTTAGTTTAGCTTCGGAGCCAGTATAGAGGGCACACTCTCGAGCCAGCGCCTCGAGAACACCGAACAACCACAACGAAACCCTGCTAGAACGACGCGAGAGAACCACGCGCGAAAAAAGCCGACCGCCGACGCCTACCCCTGAGTCCCTCGATACCGATGCAGCGCCCACACCGCGACGGACGCGAGTCCCGATACGACCGCGGGCCAGCGGTCGCTGCTCAGATAGAGTCCGCCCGCGGGCGGGCGGTAGTCGAGGAACGGCCAGAAAACGGCGTAGGACCGCCCGGTCGCGTTCATGAGCGCGATATCTAACACGTGGTGGGAGGCGGCGCCGAGCAGAAACAGCGCGAACGCCTGGCGACGGTACTCGGGCGCGAGCAGCAGGGCCGTCAGCAGGCCGAGCAGGATCGTCCCCCCGAGGGTATGCAGTGGCGCCCAGGAGAAGGGGATCCCCAGCAGGTACTGCATCAGCCCGTCCGGCAGGAAGATCTCGGCCTTGACGAAGTCGGGCGCGAGCGCGCCGACCATGACGATCGTGACGTGAGCGGCCCTCATCCAGTCGTAGCGGAAGGCGAGCACCATCCCCAGCACGTAGCCCACGAGCACGTGGGTGAGGACGTCAGCCACCGCGATCACCTCCAGCGGGCGCCTCGAGCGCGTCGTCGGTCCGCCCGCGGCCGTCCTCGGTGGCCGACCCACTACTCGAGTCACCACGCGAGCGTGCACGCTCGCGCGGAACGAACGCGAGTCGCTCGAGGTCGAACCGCCAGTCCCGAAGCACGCGGCCGACGACCAAGAACCCGCCCAGCAGCGAGATCAGCATCATGTACCGCGTGTCGCCGGGCTCCTGGACGGTCGCTCGCTCCGCAGCCAGGGTGTCCTCGTCCTCGAGCGTGCCGGAAGCGGTGACCTGATCGCCGACCTCGAGGGGGTCGTCGGTGTTCTGAACGGCCGCGTCGGCCTCGAGCACCGTGAACTGGCCGTAGCCGCTGGCCTGCGTCGCGATGACGACGGGGTCGGTTTCGACGACCTCGCCGCCGAGGACGACCTCCTCGCCGACGTAGCTGGCGCGGTCGTTGGGCACCTCGGTCTCGTCGGGGAGTTCGCTCTCCATCGGATCGGCGGGGCTGGCGCCGGACCAGACGATCAGCCCGGCGAGAGCCACGACGACGAGTCCGATCGCGACGAGGCGAACGCCCTGCCCGAACGGTTCTCGGCTCGACATTCGGTTCACTCGCGGGGGCAACTCGTCATAGGCGTTGCGCTCTCACCGCCGAAGCGCTCGAGGAGGTGCCGACGAACGGGCGGGCGCTCGAGGACGTACCAGCCGGCCGCACCGCCGACGGTCCCCGCGAGCGCGAGCAGCGCCCGCGAACTCGCCGTATCGACGACGACCGCGAGCGCGGCGACAGCGATCCCGACGAGGAACGCCCGCCGGGGGTCGCCTCGAGCGAGCCACGCGACGCCGGCGAGGTAGGCGACACCGAGCGCGACCGAGACGGGAACGTCGACGAGGTAGTGGATCCCGAGCGCGAGGCGGGCGAACCCGACGACCGCGACGATCGAGACGGCGCCGAACAGCCGTCGAGCGCGGGTGTCCGCAGTCGTCCACAGCGCGAGCGCGCCCCAGGTGATCGTTGCCGCCATGACGTGTCCGCTCGGAAACCCGTGCTCGCTCGAGGGGACCGCGTGCAGGCTGGGATCGGTACGAGGGAGCGAGAAGGCGCCCTTGATCAGCACGACGAAGGCCAGCCCGCCGAGGGAGACGGCGAGTACGTAGGCGGTGCGTTCCGAACAGAGCGGTCGGTCATCGAGGGCGCCCGCTCGGAGCGTGCGGCCGACGTCGACGAGGTAGAACACACCCAGCAGCGGAACGAGCAGCGTCAGCTTCCCGGGATAGGAGAGCGCGACGAACAGCAGCGTCGTCCACTCGGGGAGGAACTCCCGAAGCAGTTCGGTGACGCCGACGCTGCGACTCATACCGACACGGCGTCGGCGGGCAGACTAAACGGTTCCCGTTCGGAACGGAAACGCGGAGTCGCCAACGATCCGTTTCGAAGCGCGATCTCGTCACCGTCAGCTGTCAGTTCTTCGCGCTCGAGCCGACCGCTCGGTGGTGTGAGCGATCGCCTCTCGTTCGGAAAACCTGGAGTAAAAACGGTCTAGAACGGGAACAGCGAGTCGGCGTCGGGATCCCGCTCGAGCAGCTCGATCTCGTGGCCGTCCTGGTCTTTCGTGAACGCGTACATGTTGTCGTTGCTCTCGGGGTCGCGGTACTCCTCGGCCTCGCGAGTCATGAGCTGGTCCCAGTCCTCCTCGAGGTCGTCCATGCGGACACAGAGATGACCCCAGGCGTCGCCAAAGTCGTAGCTACGGCCGTCGTAGTTGTAGGTGAGTTCGACAGCCATCGCCTCCTCGCCGGCGTCCTCGGGTTTCATGAAGTAGTTCGCGAACGAATCCGACTCCCAGCGGCCGGTGTGTTCGTACTCGAACTTGCGGGTCCAGAAGCCCAGCGCCTCGTCGGCGTCCTCGACGCGGATCATAGTGTGGTCGAGCGACCAGGTCGCGCCCTGTTCGGGGTCGCGCTGGACGATCTCGACCTCGTGGCCGTCGGGGTCCTTCACGAAGGCGTATCGGCCGCCACAGGACTCGGGATCGCGGTAGTCGTCGACGCCCTCGTCCATCAGCTGCTCGTAGTGGTCCTCGAGTTCGCCCTCCGGGACTCGCACGGCGATGTGACCCCAGGCGTCGCCGACCTCGAGGTCGTCCTCGCCCTCGTTGTGGGTGAGCTCGAGCATCGCCTCCTCTTCGCCCATCTCCTCGGGACCGAGATAGACGATGGTGAAGCCGTCGCCCTCGTGGCGGTCCTTCTCCTCGTACTCCAGGTGGGTCTGGTACCAGTCGAGCGATTCCTCGAGGTCGCCGACGCGAAGCATGACGTGATCGAGCGTACCGTCCATACGCGGAACAACGCCAGCCGGCACAAAAAGCGTGGTGAAGCCGGCGGTCTGGCCGATAGGTCGAAACGATGTCGCCTGAGTTGACCGGACCTACTCGCGTTCGTCCGAATCGTCGACCGACGCCTCCGCGTCCGGCCCGGTATCCGGAGACGTTCCGTCCCGAGACGCCTCGGCGGCGGGTTTCACCGGATCGTCCGCCTCGGTTCTGGCTCCGGTCACCGCCACCGGTTCGACGCCCTTGCGCCGAGCGTCGAGTTCGGAGAGCCCGTAGACGAGCGCGACGAGGACGACCACGCCGATCGGAAGCAGGATTAGCGGCGAGATTCGGAAGACTCCCCAGACGAGCAACAGTACGGTTGCAACGACTCCGACCGTGACCGCGTAGTACAGCTGGGTCCGAACGTGGTCGATGAGGTCCGCGCCGGTGAACGTCGCCGACAGCACCGAGGTGTCGGAGATCGGCGAGGAGTGATCGCCGAAGATCGCACCCGAGAAGATCGTACCGACGACCGCGGCGACGACGGTGTGGTCGTTCGTCAGTCCCCAGGCGACGGGGATCGCGATCGGGGTCAGGATCGCCATCGTCCCCCAGGAGGTCCCCGTCGAGAAGGCGATGAACGCCGCTGTCAGGAGCACGGCCGCGGGGAGCAGCTCCGCCGGAAGGAACTCGCCGACGAAGCCGGCGACGTAGTCACCCGTCTCGAGGGCGGAGACGACCTCGCCGATCCCCCACGCGAGCACGAGGATCGAGACCGCCGTGAGCATGATTCCGAAGCCGTTGATCGTCGTATCCGTCGCCTCGCCGACGCCGAAGATGTCGTAGGCCTTCCCGAGGACAAACCCGGAGACCACCATCGCAAACGAGCCGTAGATCAGTGCCACGGCGTAGTCGGCCTCCGTGACCGCATCGAACAGACTGGCGCCGGGTTCGTACCCCGTCAGCAGGGCCGCTCCGAGCGTGACGGCGATTAGCACGGCGACGGGTGCGAAGAAGTTCACCAGTCGGGGGTTCGTGGCCGCGGGTTCTCCGAGGTCGGCCTCGACGTCCTGCATCGGCTGGGCGTCGTCGCGGTAGACCTTCCCGGTTCCCCACGAGCGGTGCTCGGCGTCTAACATCTCGCCGTAGTCCCGCCGGGTGGCGACGACGATGCCGACCATCACGATCGCGAGGATCGCGTACATGTTGAACGGAATCGAGTTCAGGAAGACCTCGAACGCCGACGGGTGGTCCTCGAGTCCGAGGTCGTCGTAGGCGTCGGCGATGAGCCCGAGCTGGAACGCGACCCACGAGGAGATCGCGAGCGTCGCGATCGGCGCCGCGGTGGAGTCGACGATGTAGGAGAGCTTCTCGCGGGAGACCAGCAGCTGATCCGAGACGTCCTTCATCGTACTGCCGACGATCGCGGAGTTGGCGTAGTCGTCGAAGAACATCAGAATACCCAGCGCGAAGGTCGTCGCGCCCGCCTGGCGTTGCGTATCGAGCTTCGAGAGCGCCCAGTCACGGACGGCGTAGGAACCACCGAGGTTCCAGATCATGGCCACACCGGAGCCGAGCAGTAGGGTAAAGAGGATGATCTGGGCGTGAAACCCGTCGTCGGCGATGATCGCGCCCACGACCCAGTCGAACGTCGGAACCAGTCCGAATCCGGAGGCCACGACGCCTTCTCCCCAGGCGACCGGATCCGCCAGCGGGTCCGGACCGCCGGCGTAGAGGATTCCACCGGACCAGATGCCGAGAAACAGCGACAGCACCGCTTTTCGCGTGATGATCGCGAGTACAATCGCTAACAACGGCGGTAACAACGAGAGAGCGCCGAACTCCGACATAGCCTACGGTTCCACACCCCATTTAATAAGACTGTTGTACGAAAGTGGAGGTTTCAGCGGGGTACCGCGGCGTTCGGGTCACTCTCGTCGAGTCGGACCGGTCGAGGTGAGCGACCCCTACTGACAGCTATCGCCGCAGGATGAGTTTCAGCACGTCCTCGTCCTCGAGGACGTGGTCGGTGCCGACCTGCTGTTCGTCGTGGGTCGCGCTGGGGCCGCTGACGCGGGCGAAGCGGAATCGCTCCTCCATCTCGCCGCCGAGCTTCTCGATCGCCTCGCCGACGGTCGAACCCGCCTCGATCACCAGCGGTTCCTCCCAGTCGACGCCCCGTCCCGGTTTCTCCATGTACACCCGGATCAGCCCCAGGTTCTCCCAGATCCGATCCTTGAGCGCCTCGAGCCCTTTCTCCTCCTCGGCGCTAATGAACGTTACCTCCTCCTCGGGGTCGAGCCCGCGTTCGCGGAGCTGTTCGTCGACCTGCTGCTTGTAGTCGGGCTCGATCAGGTCGACCTTGTTGACGCAGGTGATCGAGGGGATGTACTCGCGGTTGTCCATCAGCCCGTCGATCAGCCGATCGATGGTGACGTTCTCCTGGAGATTCAGGTCGGCGTTGACGTAGCCCTGGTCGCGGAGCACGTCCGAGATCGTCTCCTCGTCTAAATCCTGGTCGGTGCTCGAGGTGATCTTGATCCCGTCTTTGATCTTCGGTCGCACCGTTACCCGCGGGGGGTTCTGGTCGACGCGGATGTTGATGTCGTACAGCTCCTCCTGGAGCCGGTCGTACTGGTCGATCTCGAACACCGAGAGCACGAAGATGATCAGGTCGGCGTTGCGGACGACGGCGAGCACCTGCTGTCCGTCACCCTTCCCGGACGCCGCCCCCTCGATCAGTCCGGGGACGTCGAGCAGCTGGATGTTCGCCCCGCGGTGGTTGAGCATCCCCGGATTGACGTCGAGCGTCGTGAACTCGTAGGAGCCCGTCTCGCTCTCGGCGTTGGTCAACGAGTTCAGAAGTGACGACTTGCCGACGCTCGGGAAGCCGACGAGCGCGACCGTCGCGTCGCCGTGTTTTTCCACGGAGTAGCCGCCGCCGCCCCCGGAGCCCGACTGCTGGTTCTCGAGTTTCTCCTTCTTCTCGGCGAGCTTGGACTTCAGCCGACCGAGATGGGCCTCGGTCGACTTGTTGTAGGGCGTGTTGGCGATCTCCTCTTCGATCTCCTCGATCTCGTCCTCAAGCCCCATTTGTCTGTACTCAACCGGGCGGACCGAAAAACGCTTTCCATGCGACCCCGCGTCTCTTCCCTCGTTCGGCACGAACTACTCCCGGATGGTACCGCTCGGTTTCAGCACGATAGACGATGAAGTTCGATACGCATATACTGCCGGCGACGGTAGCGTCGCGTAGAGAATGCCGGCACCGGCACAGCTGCGAGACAGTACTCAGATCGTGCTCCCCCGCGAGACCCTCGAAGGGCTCGAGACGCGCCTCGACGAGGAGTTCACCGTCACCGTCGTCTCCGAGGACGACGACCGCCGCCGGATCATCGGGAGCCCCGTCGAGATCAAGGACGTGAGCGAGTTCCTCGCTCGCCGCGGTATCGCCGTCCAGTAGCCGGCGCATCGGCGACCGTTCGCGACGCGTCGGATCCGCTCGCGACGAGCAACGGCCGACGAGTCTTTTTCGGCTACCGCTCGGGATGTGTGGGTGCGTCGAACCCGCCGCGCACCAACGGTTTCGCGACGTGACGGCGCGCACACGGCGGCACCTCGTACCACCCCTCCTCGAGGTCGCGCTCGATCGCCACCGGCACCTTTTCGTCCGTACTCGTCTTGCAGTCGCGACACCGATACCCCTGGTTCCGTCCGGCGCTCTCCATCCGTCGCCCGCAGTCGGGACAGGTCGGCGTGACGCGTTCGGTTTCGACGAGCTCCCGAACGGCGAACTTCTCGAGCTTGAGCGTCCCCCGCGAGACCTCCCCGCAGACGGTGAGCCGGTCGCCGACCCGCAGCGCCCGTACCCGGTCGCGAAACCGCTTGGTCGGCTCGAAGGCGGCACACTCGAGCGACGGTCGCGTTTCTCCCTCGTCGTCTCTGATCCCCTCGATGGTGACGAAGACGTGACCGCCCCGCCTGGTTTCGGGCTCGCTCGCGACCCGTCCGTCGACCCGGTAGGCTCGGCCGTCCCGAACCGACTCGAGCGATCCATCCCGAAGGTGGACGTCCGTTCCCTGGTTGGTGACGAACAGCCGACTCGAGGCGACGGGTTCGCTCTCGATCATCTCGGCGACCCGGCCGATCGAGTCGGGGTCGTCGCCCCGGATCCCGTACAGGATCGGACCGGGGGTGTGGGGGACACAGACCGTTTCGTCCTCGCCGCGGTCGACGGTGTCCCAGACCCTCGGATACTCGCTGTCGGCTGCGGCGAAGACGCTCTCGGGGTCGACCTCGCGGGGCGTTCCCCACCGATCCGACTCCCGGTAGGAGATCCGCTCGGAGGTCCACTCCTCGAGTTCCCGCCAGGCGCCGATCGCGGCCAGGGCACCGATCCGACCGCGGCCGTTACCGGCGTGCCACGAGTAGTAGCCGTGGCGATCGATCAGGGCCGTCGCGTCGGTCCGCTCGAGGTGGCTCCGAATCGCTCGTCGGGCGAACTCGCTTACATCCGTCGGCGGCTCCGCCGGAGAGTGGTCGGCGACGATCAGCCCGGGATGGGTTCGCTCGTCGGCCGTTTCGGCAAGGCTCTCGAGGCACTCTCGAGCGACCTCGAACGCTTTCTCCGGGTCGCAGTCGGTGTGGATCGCCAGTGCGGCATTGCCACGGGTCTTGTACTCGACGGCGGGGTTGAGCCGAACGAGCACCAGCCGCGACACGGTCGCGCCCGCCCGTTCCAGTCGGTCGGCGATCGTCTTCGCGACGTAGGTCGTACACATCCCGCGCTCACGGGAGTCGGTATCGTCGAGCCCGACGACGGTCATCGACGGAGGTTGCCGGGCCAGCGGGTAACCGCTTTCGGACCCCGGCGCCGAATTCCGATCGTATAAAAGCGTACCTCCTCGATTCCCGGCGAATCGCCACCCTGCAGCCGGAGACTGGCGGGACAACACTGATATAGATGGGCTCACTTACATCCCCCTATGTCCCGTTCGGCACTGGTCGGCAACGTCACCGCGATGCTAGAGGACGCGGGATTCGTGGTCAGCGACCGGTGTGCGATTCGCCCG
Source organism: Natrialbaceae archaeon (assembly GCA_003559215.1). Taxonomy (GTDB): domain Archaea; phylum Halobacteriota; class Halobacteria; order Halobacteriales; family Natrialbaceae; genus Natronococcus. The sequence goes on along the minus strand of PWMF01000122.1, from coordinate 20,532 downwards.
AAGAGCTTCGACGTCGCGGCCCGGCGCGGCGACAACCTGTTGCTCGTCAAGATCCTGGGCAACATCGACGCCTTCAACGAGGAGACCGGTCACGAGATGCGGCGCCTGGGGACGTACCTCCAGGCGACCCCGCTGATGATCGGACTGCGCAGCCGAGACGAGGACCTCAAACCCGACGTCACCTACTTCCGCCACGGCGTCCCCGTCCTCAGCCCCGACACGGCGTACAACCTGTTCATCGAGGACGTACCCCCGCTGATCTACGCCGCCCCCGGCGGACTGTACGTCAACATCGACGGCGACCTGCTGGCCGACGAACGCGAGGACCACGAGTTGAGCCTCGGACAGCTCGCCGGCCAGCTCGGTGTCTCCCGACGAACGGTCTCGAAGTACGAGGACGGGATGAACGCCTCCGTCGAGATCGCGATGGCGCTGGAGGACCTGTTCGACGCCTCCCTGACCAGCCCCGTCGACGTCCTCGAGGGCGCCGACGACGTCCACGAGAGCGAGTCGACGCCGGAGGATCCCGACGCGGATCCGACCGACGAACGGGTCGTCGCCGTCTTTACGCGGGCCGGCTACCGGGTTCACCCGACCGTCCGCTCCCCGTTCAAGGCCGTCAGCGAGGACGAAGACGACAGCGGCGTCGTCCTCACCGGCCACTCGGAGTTCACCGAGGCCGCCGAGAAGCGGGCCCGGATCATGAGTTCGATCGGCCAGGTCACCAGAACGCAGTCGGTGTACGTCGTCGACCGGGCGAAACGCGAGTCCGTCGACGGCACCGCCCTCGTCGAGCGCGACGAACTCGAGGAACTCCGCGACGCGGACGATCTCCGCTCGGTGATCCGCGAGCGGGCCGAACGCGAGGAAGCCGTCTGAGACGCGGGCCGAACGCGAGCGCCGATTCTTGAAGCCAGGTCGCCGCGCTAGTATCCTCGAGCACCAGCCGGACCACTCGTCGTAGCGTACGTCTCGGGGGAAACCCGGAGGGCGCTCGAGCCCGGTTCCGAGCTCCCGTCGAACCGGGTCGACGCCGAAAGCGGTGGCGGTGCAGTCGGCTGTTTGCGTTTGCGTAAACGCTATCGTTTCCGCATTCGACAGCTACCGACGGCCGGGACGGCTCGCGATCGGTCACCTTCGGTACAGCGAGTCGAGCGAGAACCCGGACGGGTCGATTCGTCGATTTTCGGGATCGTAGTCGACGAGGTTGGCGTCCGCTATCCGCGGAAGATGGCTGTGGTGCAGCGCGATCGCGATGCCTTCGACGGACGATCTCTTGTCGCCGTCGGTCTCGAGTTCGGTTTCGCGTCTCGCGACCGCTGCGGCCAACTCGTCGATCCCGAACGGGTCGGTACGCTCGGCGAGGATCGCGAGGGCTACTCGGCGCCGATCAGCCAGGAGTAGTTCGTGACGGTCGCGTTCGGAGAGCCTGGCCGGACCTGTCCGCTCGTCCGCCGTACCGTTTGAAGTTCGGACCATTTTGATATCACGCGGAGTTAATCCACCGAACGAGTCGTTCGGTGATAAGGACGGGCTAGAACAAGTTAGGTAGAGTGGAAAAGAAAACCGACGAGAGCGCCGACTTCGATCCCTGTTTCGCGCCAGATCCGTCCGAACTCGAGCAGGAGACTCCGTCGACGGAAGGTTAATGGGGGATAACACGGTACACGGAACGATGCGATCGGAATCGCTAACCGACGCGCTTCGGGAGACGCTCGCGGTCTTCGACGGGTCGGGCGAACCCCGGACGACGCTCGAGGTAGCCGATTGCCTCGAGCTGGGCCGGCGAAGTACGTACGCCAGACTGGAGCGACTCGTCGAGCGGGATCGACTCGAGACCAAGAGGGTCGGCGCGAACGCTCGAGTCTGGTGGAAGCCGGCGACGAATGGGCCGGCGAAAGCGACCCCCGATGGACTCGAGGAGGAGATCAGGCGGATCAACGACGGATTCTTCGCGGTCGACGACCGGTGGCGGCTCACGTACGTCAACGACGCTGCCGCGGCGATGGTCGACGGGACCGAAGCGGAGGCGCTCGGCCAGCGACTGTGGGACGTAGCGCCGGGACTGGTCGGGACCACCTTCGAGACCGCCTACCGGGAGGCGATGGAAACCCAGGAGGCGAACTCCGTCGAGGCATATTTCCCGCCCCTCGAGGGCTGGTACCGGGACATCGTCCACCCCTCGCCGTCGGGACTATCGGTCTACTTTACCGACGTCACCGAGCGCAAGGAGCGAGAACGGACCCTGGAACGGTACGAACGCATCGTCGAAACGGTCGGCGACGGGATCTACGTGCTCGACGGCGACGACCGGTTCACGTTCGTCAACGATGCGTTCGTCTCGATGACGGGGTACGGCCGCGAGGAGCTGCTCGGGAGCTCCGCTGAGCTCGTGTTCGGCGACGAGTTCGAGGAGACGGCCGCGGAGACCTGGACCGAACTCGAGTCGACGAACCGGAGCGTCGCCGTCCTCGAGGAGCGGCTACACGGTGCCGACGGCGAGTCGTTCGTCGTAGAGAGTCGGTTCAGTCGACTCGAGCTCGAGGGAAGCGAGCGCGGACGCGTCGGCGTCGTTCGCGACGTCACCGACCGCGTCGAGTACGAGCGGGAACTCGAACGCCAGCGCGAGCAGTTGGCGGCGGTGACCAGCCTCGGCGAGGTCGCAAACGAAATCGTTCACGCCATCATCGGACAGCCGACTCGAGAAGACATCGAGGAAGCGGTCTGTGAGCGCCTCGCGAACTCCGATTCCTACCTGTTCGCCTGGACGGGAGACGTCGACACCGCGACCCGAACAGTGAACCTCCGAACCGAGGCCGGGGTCGAGGGGTATCTCGACGAGGTCACGATCTCCGTCGACCCGGACGACGACCGGAGTCGGGGACCTACCGGACGGGCGTTTCGGTCCGGCGAGGTACAGACAACGCGGGACGTCGACGCCGATCCCCGGTACGAGCCCTGGCGGGATCACATCGAACCGTACGGGGTTCAGTCGTCCGCGGCGATCCCGATCACTCACGAGGGTGCCATCTACGGCGTGTTGAACGTCTACGCGGAGCGGCCGTACGCCTTCGAGGGGCAGGAAGGAACACAGATCACACAGCTCGGAGAGATCATCGGCCACGCGATCGCCGCCGCCGAGCGCAAGCAATCGCTGTCGAGCGACGATCTCGTCGAACTCGAGTTCGAGATTCGGGACGTTTTCGCGTCGCTCGGCGTTCCCCACGAGACGGCAGGGCGAATCACGTTCGACCACACGATCCCGCTCGGGGACGGCGAGTTTCTCATCTACGGCACCGCGACGTCGGACGCCGTCGACGCCGTTCGCGATCTCGCGACGGCGGCTGCCGGAGAGACCGATGTCACCGTCCACCCGGAAGCAACCCCGGTCGGGTTCGAAATCCGGATCGCCGACCCTCCGGTGCTCTCGACGATCGCATCCGTCAGTGGATACGTCGATAGCGCCTCGATCGAGGACGGCGACTATCGGTTGACGATCCACCTCGCGCCAAGCGTCGACGTTCACCGCGTCGTCGACGCCGTCGAGTCGGCGTACTCGGACGCCGAACTGCGCTGTCACCGGCAGATCGCTCGAGCGCGGGATGATCCGCGACCAGCACAGCGCCGTCTCACGGCAGATCTTACGGATCGGCAACACGCCGTCCTCTCCGCGGCGTACTACGCGGGGTTCTTCGAGTGGCCCCGCGAAAAGTCCGCGACGGAACTCGCGGACTCGCTCGACATCGCGGCGCCGACGCTCCACCAGCACCTTCGGAAGGGCGAGCGGAAGGTGTTCGACTTGCTGTTTTCGCCGTCGGACGAGCCCGGGAAGCGATCGTGAACTGCTCGAGGAGCCGGATGCAGGAGTGTCTCCATCCTCAGACGCGACCGTTCTGCCGATCGCACCCCCGGTTTTCGTTCCAGGAGTAAATTAGTCGGTCCAAATTATCAGGGTATCAAAGCTATCTCCCGAGGATATTTTGCTTCTCTATGGACAGGTATATTAGATGTGAAGGGTGTGATTTTATCCTCCTGGCATCGAACGCAGAGCGACCGCGACCGGAGAGACATCGCACGTGCCCCGGCTGTGACGGAACCGACTTTCGGTTCGAGAGCGACGAACTCACCGCTATAGAGGAGGAATCCGTTTCTCGAAAGTAAGCGCAAACGCTTTCGCAAATGTTTTCGGAAACGTTTTCGTCATGATCGGCCGTCCCCCTGTCCGTGGATCGGTGGATCCGCTCCGGAGAGTCCGACGAAACCAAGGCGTTTCGCTCCTACTCGAACGTATGGGAGGGACAGTTGCGGAGATCGAACTTTCGCCGGCGCAGTTCGTCCTCGAGGAGACGATCAACGCCGTCGAAGGGCTCGAGTGCGAGGTCGAACGGGTCGCCGCGAACGTCGACGGCGAGGTCATGCCGTTTCTCTGGGTCGACGCGCCCGACCTCGAGGGGCTCGAAGACGTGCTCGAGGACGACGAAACCGTCGACAACGTCCGACTGCTCGCGGACGTCGACGGCGAACAGCTCTACCAGATGGACTGGGTCCGACGGGTCGACGCGCTCGTCCAGGTACTCGTCGAGGAGGAGGGAACGGTGCTTTCGGCGGTCGGCGACGCCAGCGGCTGGCGGTTCCGACTGCTGTTTCCCGACCGGGACAGTCTGTCGCGAACGAACGACTACTGCCGATCGAACGGGATCCAGTTCCAGCTCCACTCCGTCTACAGCCTCGAGGAGGGTCGACAGGGTCGGTTCGGTCTCACCGACGACCAGCAGGACACCCTGGAGATAGCCTTCGAGCGCGGCTACTACGAGATCCCTCGCGATGCCGATATGATGGCGCTGGCCGATGAGATGGACATCTCCCACCAGGCGCTCTCGGAACGGCTCCGTCGAGCCCACCGCAGCCTCGTCCAGAACACCGTCGTGATCGGTCAGGAGAGGAGCCCGGACGAGTGAGGAGGCGACTGTTCTGCCGGCCCGACTCGAGTGCGTCGGCAGGCTATCGTCGGCTCCTGTGAGCGCCGACTCGTAGCGGTGCTGTCACGACTGCAGACGGCGATCGGTCGGCAGCGGCTGCAAGACTCCCAGCGTCTGCCGAACCGTCACTGGATAGCTATCTGCCGTTCGAACCCGTCTCTCCCGCGAGGAGATCATCATGGTTACGAACACGGCGGGCGGGATCCTGCGCAGAACGGTACTGAAAGCCGGGGCGGCGGCGGGGGCGCTCGCGGTGAGCGGCTCCGCGAGCGCGGCCGACGACACCGACGACGAGACGAACGACGTCGACGAGCCCGACGGGTTCGAGGTGACGGTCCTGGGGGAACACGCTCCGTTCGTCGACGACGTCGCCGCGACGTTCGAACTCACCTACGAGGACGACGAGACGGACGAGCCGACCGTCGTCGAACTCGAGGACGCGTCGACAGTCGTCGTCGCGGAGGCGACCTGGGAGGCGGGGGCGAGGTCGGGCTGGCATCGCCACCCGGGAATGTCCGTCGTCCACATGGTCGAAGGCGAGATCGAACACACGATGGAAGACGACTGCGTCCCCCGGACGTACGCGGCCGGGGACGCGTGGATCGATCCGGGCCACGTCCACAGGGCCGACAGCGAAGACGGTGCGTTCGCCTACGTGACGTTCCTCGGGATTCCCGAGGACGAGCCGCCGACCGAGTGGGTCGAGCCGGTCGACTGCTGAATGGCCTCTAGCGACACACCCCTGATCGGTCGGGGAACGGGAGGTCCGAAGCCGTGACCTCCGCGACTGTTCGGCGAGGCGACGGCGACCGAAGCGGACGGGCGATCGTCGTCGGCGCGGGCGTCGCCGGGCTGACGGCGGCCCGCGTCCTCGCGGACTCGTTCGATTCGGTGACGGTGATCGACCGCGACCGGCTGCCCGACGAGCCCGTCGCACGGTCGGGGGTTCCCCAGGCTCACCAAATTCACATCCTCTGGGAAGCCGGTCGATCGGCGCTTGAGGAGCTGTTTCCGGGGTACACCGAGGAGCTGTGTGCCGCCGGCGGCGTGCCCATCGACGGGCAGCGCGATCTACATCTGTACAGTCAGGGCGAGTTCCTGGCGTCGGGATCGTCGCCCTTCCCGCTATACGCAGCGAGTCGACCGCTGTACGAGCAGCTCCTCCGACGTCGGGTCGGCGAGCTCGAAGGGGTTAGACTCCGGCCGCAGTGCCGATTCGTCGCCTACGAAACCGACGAGCGGGGAACGAGCGTAACCGGCGTGAGCGTTCGACCTCGGGGCGCGCACCGCACGGAGCTCCCCGCCGAGCTGGTTGTCGACGCGACCGGCAGGACGAGTCGAACCCCGGCCTGGCTGGCGCGAAACGGCTACGGGCCGCCGCCGACCGAGGAGGTGACGATCGGTCTGGCCTACACCACGATCGCCCTCGAGCGACCCCCCGACGACCGCCGGATGATCGGGATGCTGGCTGAACCACCCCGGACGAGGGGCGGAGCCGTATTGCCTGTCGAGGGCGACCGGTGGCTCGTGAACGTCCACGGCGTCCACGGGGACCACCCGCCGGCAGCCGCCGACGAAATCGGCGAATTCGTCACTCCCCTCCCGACGCCCGTGTTTGACCGGCTGCTCGAGGAGTGTCCGCCGCTGGCGGAGACGGGTCACCACTACCCGTTTCCCTCGAACCGACGCTACCGCTACGAGGATCTCGAGCGGTTCCCCGATGGCCTGATCGTCGTCGGCGACGCGCTCGCCAGCTTCAATCCGATCTACGGCCAGGGAATGTCGGTGGCCGCGCTCGAGGCGCTGGCGCTCGGCCGCACCCTTCGGGACGGGCGAAGCGGGATTCCAACGCGGTTTTTCGACCGCGCGGCGGCGATCGTCGATCCCGCGTGGATGCTGGCGGTCGGGGCCGACAGCGCCTTTTCTGAGACGCGGGGCGACGTTCCCCGGGGAACTTCGATCTTCGACTGGTACCTGTCCCGACTGTTTCGGAAGGCCCACGCCGACGGGACGCTGACCGACGCCTTCCTGGAGGTCCTCTCGATGCAACAGCCCCCGTCCTCGCTGCTCCGTCCCAGCGTCGCGTGGCGCGTGCTCGGGCCGGGACACGCCGGTAACCGGTCGTCTCGGGACTCGCCGAACCGCCCGCCGTCGACTCGCGAGAGCGAGCCCGATCTCTTTCCCCAGCGATCGAAGCGGCGCTGACCCGACGGTAGTCCGGACCGAGGACACCGTTGCTACAGGTTCGTGAAGCGAGATGTGGTTTATTTGGGGCACGTGTTCCTTGTCCCTCGCACTCGTCAACGTGTCGAGAAACACGAATCGGATCGAGAGATCGGTGAGATCGCTTCCACTCTGACGCGACGAGATGTGCAAACGCAAACGCAAACACAATCGAAACCGCAAGCGGGCATCAGATGTTCTGCTGGGCGTGGCGCCCAACCGCGTCGCTGAGCTGTTCGGTTTTTTCGGGCGTCGCGGTCTCGAGTCCGACGCGAACGGCCAGCCGGACGATCTCACTGCGGTCGAACTTCTCCGAGTGCTCGCGCCCGAGCGCCTCCTCGAGGGCGTTGCCGACCGCAGCCATCTCGTCGTCGTCGTCGTCGAGAGTCGCTAGCAGCGCCGCGACGGGCTGATCGCGAACGGCGACCGTCTTCGGTCGCTCGCCGCTGTCGACCGCCTCGATGGCGTCGACGAGTTCGTCGACGAACGCGGAGTCGGCCTCGGTTCTGATCTCGTCGTTTCGGTCGCCGCGCTCGGTCTTCTTTCGCAGTTCCTCGAGATCGTCGCTCATCGCGACTCACCCAGGCGTTGCTGGAGTTCCGAGGCGCTGTCGAGGAACGCCTCGCGTGCCCGCTCGGCGGTCGTGGAAGGATCCTCGAGCGCGAACACCGTTCGCCCCTCGTCGGCCGCGTTCCGGATGTCCTGGCTCGCGGGGACGTGTTCCGGGGCGATCGCTCCCTCGTACTCCTCGCCGAACCCCTCGAGGTACTCGTTTGCGAGCTTCGTCCGGGTGTCGACCTTGTTCGGCAGGATCATCGCGAGGTCGACGTCGACGCCGAACTGATCGTCGATCTTCGCCAGATCCCGCTCCAGGGCCGTCGCCTGCTCGCTCTCGAAGGGCCCCATCTCGACGGGCGCGACGACGTTGCGGGTCGCCCAGAGTCCGTTGTAGGTGACGTTGTTCGTCAGTCCCGGCAGGTCGATGAGGACGGTGTCGTACCGGCCGTCGATGTACTCGTCGAGAAACCGCTCGAGCCGGGAGTAGCGCTCCCTGGCGTCGTCGATGTTGCCGAGATCGGCGTCGAGCGAGTCGAGCCCGGGGTGGGCGGGGATCAGATCGACGCCCTCGTCGGTCTCGACGATCAGACTATCGACGGCCGCGTCGCCGAGCTTCGAGGCGATCTGGTCCCACTCCTCGGCGAAGACCGTCGAGATGTTCGGCCAGTCGTCGTCGTTTTCGATCTCTTCTTGGACTTCCGACCAGACACCGAAGTGTTTCGCCAGGTCGCCCTGTTTGCCGGCGAGGTCGATCAGTAGAACGTCTTCGCCCGCTTCGGCGAGCGCGACACCGAGGTGGGCCGCGGAGGTCGTCTTTCCGGTACCACCCTTGTCGAGAAAGGTCGCGGCTCGGTTGGTGCTAACTTCCATTCCGTATCCGTTTGCGCAAGCGTTTGCACCTAATATAAAAGCTCGTCAGACGCTGATGGAACTTCGGATCGAGTCCGATACACGGTTGCCGCCGACGTAGACGTGGCCCGATGCGACGTGGGTCGACGACTCTCGATAAATCTGGTAGCGCTATACCGAATTGGAGCAGAGAGTCTCGCTCCGTGCGCCGAATCGGGCCCGATAAGTAGCCATACGCGTTTCGATCGGAACGAGTTGGTATCGATATCGTCGCGCTGGCGATACCGGGAGACGGTGCTGGCGCTGTGTACGCTCGCCTTCTTCGTCACGATGGTGGGACGGCTGGCGATCAGCCCGATCATCCCCGACATCGTCGATACGTTTTCCGTCTCGAACGCGGTCGTCGGGCTCTCGCTGAGCGGGATGTGGCTCGCGTACGGACTGGCACAGTACCCGAGCGGCGTGCTGGCCGACCGCTACGGAGAGCGGCTGATCATCCTCGTCGCCGTCGGAGGATCGGCGCTCGCCGCGCTCGCCGTTTCGCTCACACCCGCGTTCGCCCTGTTTTTCCTCGCGACGATCGGGCTCGGCGCCGTCGCCGGGCTCCACTACAGCGTCGCGACGACGCTGCTCGCCCGAACTTACGACAACGTCGGCACCGCCGTCGGCGTCCACAACACGGGGGCGACGATCGCCGGACTCGTCACGCCCGTCGCCGTCGCCTGGCTGGCTGTCCGGTTCGGGTGGCGAGTCGCCGTCGCCGCCGTGGCGCTGATCGGGATCCCGTCGGCGATCCTCTTCGCCTGGAAAGTCCGTCCCACCGATCCCCGGCGCCCGGAGACGCCGCTCCGAGATCGGTTTCAGGTCGCACCCGTTCTCGAGCTCCTCTCGCGGCCACCGATCGCGTTCACACTGTTCGTCGCAATCGTCAGCGAGTTCGCCTGGCAAGGAACCGCCTCGTTCCTGCCGACGTTTCTCATCGAACACCAGGGCGCCTCGACGACGTTCGCGGGGGTGTTGTTCTCGGCGTACTTCGTCGTTCAGGGCGTCGCCCAGATCGGCGTCGGCGCCCTCTCCGATCGGATCGGCCGGGACAGAGCGATCGGTACCTGCATGCTCGCCGGGGTCGCCGGGTTCGGCGTGCTGATAACGAGCTCGAGCACGCTCCCGATCGTCGCCGGAATCGTCCTCGTTGGGATCGGGATGAGCTTCGGCGCGGCGCTCATGCCTCGGTTCCTCCAGGAGCTTTCCGCCGAGGAACAGAACGCCGGCTTCGGACTCGTCCGCACCGTCTACATGATCGTCGCCGCGCTGGGGTCGGTCGTCGTCGGCGCCCTCGCCGATCTGTTCGGCTGGGCCGTCTCCTTCGGCTTTCTCGCCGCGTTGCTCGGCGCGGTCGGGCTAGCCCTTGCGCTCAACTCGTTGCTCGAGCTCGAGTACTGAATTCAATTCCTCCTCGGAACGCGGCAGAAAGCTGGCCCGTCGGTGGCGGTTTCGTGCAGCGGATTTAATAGCCGCCGTGTGCAATATTGTGATATATGAGCAACACCGATTTCGACCCGTCGGAACTCGCCCGCCGCATCGACGAGGACGACGAGCCCTTCATCCTCGACGTCAGGAACGAGGATGACTACGAGGAGTGGCGGATCGAGGGGAGCACGAACCTCCCGATCTACGACGAGCTACTGGACCACGACTACGCGACGCTGGCGGATCACCTCGAGGAGCTCCCCGAGGATCGGGAGATCGCAGTGGTCTGCATCGCCGGGATCACGTCGGCGCGAGCCGCCGACTTCCTCCGCGAGCGCGGGTTCGACGCGAAGTCGATCGACGACGGGATGAACGGCTGGGGGCGTGTCCATCGCTCCTACGAGGTCGACGGCGCCGACGGCGTCGTCCAGATCGTCCGACCCGGAACGGGCTGTGTCTCCCACGTCGTCCACGATGGAAGCGCGGCCGTCGTCGTCGATCCCAGCCAGTACGTCGACTACTACCTGAGCGAGGCCGACGAGCGCGACCTCCGGATCGTCGGCGTCGCAGACACCCATGCCCACGCCGACCACGTCTCGGGCGCGCGACGACTCGCCGGCGAGCTCGATGTTCCTTACTACCTCCACGGGGACGACGCCGGCGAACTCGAGGGGTTCGCGGAGCTCGAGGACGGCGACACGGTTCCGGTCGGCGACCGATCGCTCGAAACCGTTCACACACCGGGCCACACCCCCGGGAGCGTCTCGTTTACGTTCGGCGACGCGTTGCTGTCCGGGGACACGCTGTTTCTCCGCAGCGTCGGTCGTCCCGACCTTGAAGACGGTGACGAGGATGCGATCCGAGATGCCTCGAGCCGGCTGTTCGACAGTCTCAGCCGGCTGACCGATCTCGAGGGCGATCGGATGGTCCTACCCGGTCACTTCAGCGACGAGTCGATCCGGCCGCTGGCGACCGGCCTCGCGGAACTCCGTGAGGAGACGACGAACGAGCTGCTCGGTTACGTCGAGGAGGGCGACGAAGAGGCGTTCGTCGAGACGATCGTCGAGAGCCTCGCCGACGAGCCGGCGAACTACAACGAGATCAAGCAGATCAACTGGGGGAAGAGCCAGCCCGGCGACGACGTCGAGGAGCTGGAACTGGGGCCGAACAACTGCGCGGCGAACTGACGGCAGGCCTCGACTTGCGAGGCAGAAAGCGGACAGAACGAGCGATCAGGCGTACGTCTCCTCGAGATACTCGACGATGTCGTCGCTCTCGTGCATTCCCTCGACGCCCTGGGACTCGTCGGTGATTACCGGGACTCCTGTCTGGCCACTGACGCGTTCGACCTCGGTCCGATCCTCGTGAGAACGTGGGACCTCGATCGCATCGTAGTCGAGCTCGAGCTCGTCGAGTTTCGTTCGAACCTTCGCACAGAAGGGACAGCCGGGCAGCTCGTAAAGCGTGATATCGGACATACGCGCGATACGCGATAGACACCAAAGAGGCCACCGGTCGGCCGACGGGTTGCCGGAACCGGGGACGCGCTCAGAACACGACCAGCCCGGCCTCGACGGCGAAGTAGACGACGAAGTAGACGACGAACGCAAGCGCTAGGATCCACTGGCCCGGAGAGACGTCTCGTCGCTCGCCCATCGCGGCCTTAAGCAACGGGTAGCTGATGATTCCGGCAGCCAGCCCGTTCGCGATCGAGGTGGTCAGCGGCATGATCGTGATCGTCAGCCCGGCACTGATCGCCCATGCGGGGTTCTGCCAGTCGATATCGGTAACCCCCTGAAGCATGATGATCCCGACGACGACCAGTGCGAGGTAGGTTGCATATTGGGGGATCGCCTGCATCAGCGGGACGACGAGCAACGCGACCCCGAACAGCCCGCCGACGACGAGCGCCGTAAAGCCGGTTCGCCCGCCCTCCTCGAGGCCCGCCGATGACTCGATGAACGTCGTCACCGTCGAGGTGCCGATCATCGCGCCGAGGGTCGTGCCGACCGCGTCGGCCATCAGCGGCTTCTCGACGTCGGGCAGATCACCCTGTTCGTCGAGGAACCCGCCGATCTGCGAGACGCCGATAAGCGTCCCCGCGGTGTCGAAGAAGTCGACGAAGAAGAACGTGAAGACGACCAGCGCGAACACGAGCGGGTCGTCGGTGATCATTCCCAGACCGTCGACGAACCCCCAGAACAGCGGCGTGAAGTCGTACTGGACGGAGCCGAGCATCGCGACGAGGCCCTCGTTCGTGACGTCCTCGTAGGAGTTCCCGGGCGTGAGGACGCCAGGCGAGACGACGCCAGCGAACGTCAGGAGCCAGCCGGCGATCGCTGTCGTCACGATGCCGACAATGATCGACCCGCGCATGCCGCGGGCGTACAGCAGTAGCGTCAAAACGAGGCCCGCGAGCGAGAGCGCGGCGACGGGACTCTGGAGAACGTTTCCGAGCGTGACCATCGTCGCGTCGTAGGGTACGACGAGCTCGATCTCCTGGAGACCCAGAAAGAGCAGGAAGACCCCGATCCCGGCGCCGACAGAGAACTTGACCGGTTCGGGAAACAACTCGATAATGTACTTTCGCGCGCCGACCGCGGTGAGCGCGATGAATATCAGCCCCTCGACGAAGACGGCCGCGAGCGCGACCTGCCACGGGACGCCGAGGACGATGACCACGGTAAAGGTGAAGAAGGCGTTCAATCCCATCCCGGGCGCGAGGCCGAACGGGCGGTTGGCGTAGAGCGCCATCACGAGGATCGCGACGATCGAGGCGAGGATCGTCACGACGGCGAGCATCTGGAAGATTTCGCCTTCAGTGTAGACCGTACCGTTGATCGTCGTTTCCTCCTGGATCTCGCCCGTCTCGTGGTTCCAGAGGATTGCGTCGGTCAGGATCGCCGGATTGACGACGATGATATACGCCATCGCCAAAAACGTCGTGACACCGGCGACCAGCTCCGTCCGCAAGTCGGTGTTGTGTTCGTCGAACCCGAAGTACGCGCCGATACGTTCGAAAGCCCCCATGTTGGATAGTCAAGCATACCCAGACGGCTTAGTTAAAGTTCACGTCTTCGACCGAGTCCACTATATTACATGTTTGTGAATATCCCGTCGGTAGTCGGCGGTGAGATCGCGGCGGTCCGCTCCGGCGCGTACCGGACCGCAGTCGCACCCGCTCGCGGCGAATCCGAACGAACGTATTTGACCCCCGGGATCGTATCCAGATATCATGAGGTTTGTCATCGTGGGGTACGGCCGAGTCGGCTCGCACACCGCGCGCATTCTACACGAGGAGGGCCATGACCTCGTCGTCGTCGACGACGATCCCGATCGGGTCGAACGAGCGGCCAACAGCGGATTCGACACCGTCGAGGGTGACGGTGCCGACGAGGACGTACTGCTCGAGGCGGGGATCGACGAGGCGGACGCTATCGGCGCCTTCACGCCGGATCTCAACGTCAACTTCGCGGCCTGTATGGTCGGAAACCACCATGACTGTCGGACCGTGTTGCGGATCGACGAGGACTACCGGGAGGAGATCTACGAGCGCTACGCCGAGGACGTCGACGACATCATCTACCCCGAACGCCTCGGCGCGGCAGGTGCGAAGACGGCCATGCTCGGGGGTGACTTCAACGTCGTCGCCGATCTGGCGGCGAACCTCCAGTTGACCGTCCTCGAGATCCGGGAGGGGTCGCCCGCGGTCGGCAAGCGGATGAGCGAACTCGAGCTCCCGGAGTCCGCGCGGATCTACGCTCATGGCCGGGCGCGAGAGGCGCTGACGATCCCGCTTCCGGGAACCGAACTCGATGTCGGCGACGAGGTCGCCGTCGTCGCGGAAACCGAAAGCGTCGAAGAGCTTCGAGCGGCGCTGCTACCAGCGTCGGCCTGACAAAAAACCGGGCGGCGCAGAGAGCCGTGGACGCGCAGTCGAGATGGGATGGGGGTATCGTTCGACGCGTCCGTCGTATTCGTCCACGCTCTGACCAATAAAACCACGTCAGACGGTCGGCTGACGTTACTCGCCCTCGACGCGGAAGACGAGCACGTTCTGGTGAACCATCGAGGGGACGAACGAGAACGGGTAGCCGTAGACGTGCAGATCTTTCGTGGGATCGTACCAGACGAGGTTGGCGGCGAGCGTCAGCGGCGCCGTCGATTCGATCGCGCGGGCCAGATCCGCAGAGAGAAACTCGTAGGACTGCTCGCGGTACATATCGCCGATAAAGACGACCACGTGGCCCTCCGGCGTGACTGCGTCGGCGAACCGATCGAACTTCGTAGCCATGTCCTCGAGCCACTCCGCCTTCGTTCCGGAGCCGTCGCCGTTCGCGTCCGTGTCGCCGTCTCGCTCGGTACCGTCAAACGAGCCAAGCTTGCTCTCGCGGGTCTCGTGCTCGTTTCGCGTCTGCTCGAGTTCGTCCATGTGCCAGTAGGGGACGTCGGTGAGCAGCAGGTCGACGCTGTCGTCGTCGATCGCTTCGATCAGGTCGGCGCAGTCACCGTACCGCAACTCCTGCTCGGCCAGCGGCGGCTCCCCGCGGGCCCGTCGCTCCTCGTTCTCGCGCTCGAGCACCTCCCTGTAGAGTTCGACCCAGCGCTCGTTGCGTTCGAACCCGATCGCCTCCCGAAGTCCGGTCCCCTCGTGCTCGCAGAAGCTCGCTCCCAACAGGGTGCCGCCGACGCCCGCAAACGGATCGAGAACGGTGTCGCCGGCCTTGCTGAACCGCCCGATCAGGTCCGCACAGAGCCGCGGCGGCTTCTGGCCGCCGTGTTCGCTTCGCAGGTCGTGTTGAACGTCCGGCGGATACCCCTCGTCGATGACCGACTTCGTCGCGTACTTCCACTCCCTGCCGGTGAGATCGTTGACCCGGTTTCGCTCGTCGTAGATCCCCCGGTCCTCGACGTAGCGCTGGTGGTCGGCCAGCTCGTCCGTGTCGATCACCTCTCCGTCTTCGATCGGCAACGACTCCTCGTGGGCGCGCTCGGCGTCGAAGCCGCCGTCGTCGTCGGTCACGAGCCGGCTCTGTCGGTGACGGTCGTCGTCCATGGCACGTGCTCGAGTGCTCGCCAGGACTACTTAAAAGCGCGTTCCGCAGGGGTTAGCTGGTGTAGGAACTCTCCCCGACGACTTCGAGGAACTCTCCGCGACCGGTCGTCGTCGTCTTGTCGAACTCGGTCACCCGAACGCGGACACGTTTCTCGACCGTATCCGGGGTCGCACCCTCGACGATCAGATGCGTGTCACCGATGTAGACGTGTCCTTCGTCGGCACTGTTCGACTCCGCGACGAAAACATCGATCACGTCGCCCACCTCGAGCGACGGGTTCGTCTCGCGGAACCGCCAGCCCTTGAGATACTTTTTCAGGAAGCTCATAGTCGTGCCACCTCCTCGCTCTCGCGGTCGATAACGTACTCGCGACCGAAGCCGGTGATCGCCGCCACCACGAAGACGGCGACCAGCAGCCAGCCCTGGAAGACGAACGGGACGACCTCGATCGGCGTCGCGAGCATGTCAGCCGTGAGCCAGTCGTACTCGCCGGGGAGGTCCTGCATCGCCGTGTAACCCGCGAGGACGCCGCCCGACCACGGGAAGATGTAGCCGAGCGCCGCGGTTTGGGCGTCCAGAATGTTCGCCCGACGGTAGCCGTTCAGGTTGAACCGTTCGCCGATCTTCGAAATGTACGGTCCGATCGCGACCTCCGCGGCCGTGTTGATCGTGATGACGGCGTTGATCAGCGCCGCCGAACCGACCATCGTGAGTTCGGCGTTGCGGACGTTCGTCGCGAGGTTCTCGATCGACCAGTCGAGGATCGCCTGGAAGGCGCCGCCACGGATCATGATCTGTGCCGCGGCGATGATCAGCAGGACGAGGATCGCGAGTTCGAAGAAGCCCGCCGCGCCGTTGATCAGGCTCCCACCGACGCTGACCGCATCGGGATCCTCGACGATCGTCAGTACGGGAAGGAACTCGAGGGGCTGTGCGAGCGGCGCGTCCTCGGGTGCGTTGAACATGACGATGTCGCCGAGCGAGAGCAGCCCGAGCGAAAGCCCCGATACGGCGGCGACGACGATTCCCCACGAGATCGCCTCGACGATGTGCCGTCCCGCGACCGCCGCGCCGATGACGATGCCCATCGAGAGCAGGTGGATCAGCCCGATGGGTTCGCTCTCGGCGACGAGCAGTTCCTGGGCGTCGCCGCCGATCCCGAGACCGCCCATGAACTGGCCGGCGACGAGGTAGCCGGCGAACGCGAGGACCGCGGCGACGATCACGTACTTGAACCGCGAGGCGACGACGCCACCGATGTCCGAATCCTGCGTGACGGCGCTGACGATCGTCGTGTCGCTCACGGGTGCGAGGTTGTCACCGAAGATCGAGCCCGAGAGGATCGCGCCGAACAGCAAGACCGGGTTCGCCCCGAGCAGGATCCCCGCCGGGAAAAACAGCGTGACGAACGCGATCGCGGAACCGTACCCGGTCCCGATCCCTGTCGTAAACAGCGCCGCGAGGATGAACGTCGCCGCCGGGAACAGCGTCGCGCCGATCCCGCCGACGTCGGCCAGCCAGACAAGGCCGTCGACGAAGCCCCCGTCCTGTAACAGCTCAGCGAACATGCCGGCCCAGATCCAGGCGACGATCGCCGTCACCGCGACCGGCTGGGTCATCCCCTCGAAGATCGTGTTCGCGTACGTTTTCCAGTTCCCGCGGACGAAGAACATCCCGAAGATCAGTCCGAGCAGGATTCCGACGACCAGCCCGCCAGTATCGGAGATCCGCCAGAGGGCGGTCTGGGCGATCGCCCAGAGGATAAAGAACCCGATCGGAAACGCGCTCATTCCGCGCCCGCCGTAGAACGAGATTCGCGGCTCGTCGTCTTCGGTACCCGGGGTGAACGACTCGCTCGGATCCGATTCGCCCGGCCCGCCGTTCTCAGTACTCATCGTAACACACGACAGTACTATCCAAACTCTGCGAAATAAATGTTATCGAATGGAGACCGAACGCTATCCGGTACTGTACGCTTTTGACGCTCTCCCTCGATAGGCCAGGTGTGTCGGCGCTCGTCGAAGTCGTCGTCCTGTCCGTGGCAACGCTTGGACTCTGGATCGGTGCACGTTGGCTCGTGGACGCAGCCTCGGCCATTGCGAGCGCGGCCGGGGTCTCGCCGCTCGTGATCGGCCTCACGGTCGTCGCGTTCGGGACGTCCGCACCGGAGTTCGCGGTCTCGATCGTCGCCGCCCTTGAGGGCAGCGGCGACGTCTCCGTCGGCAACGTCGTCGGCTCGAACGTGTTCAATCTCGGCGTCGTGCTGGGCGTCATCGCCTTGCTCGCTCCGTTTCGGGCCACCGAGACGATGCTCCGCCGGGACGCCGTCGCGATGGCCGCCGCCACGGCGGTCGCGACGGGCGTTCTCGCGAGTCGGGTCGTTTCGAGGCCTGAAGGTCTCATTCTCGTCTCACTCCTGGTGGGGTATCTCGTTGTGCTCGGTGTCGTCGCGCGTCGGGAAGTCGACGACACCCGCCGGATATCCCCCGAACCGACAGAGAAGAACGCATCCGAGAACACTGAGCCGACGATTCGACTCGGACTGGAATCGGGACGACTCCTCGTCGGGCTCGCCCTGGTAGTCGTCGGCGGTCGCCTACTGGTCGATTCGGCGACGACGCTTGGACTCGCCGTCGGCGTCTCCGAATGGACGATCGGCGTCACCGTCGTCGCCGCCGGCACGTCCTTACCGGAGCTCGTGACGTCGATCGTTGCCGTGCGTCGGAACGCCGTCACGATAGCGGCCGGTAACGTCATCGGTTCGAACGTGTTCAACCTCCTCGGAGTTCTCGGCGTCGCAGCGACGATTCGGCCGTTGACGGTCGATCCCGCGGTCCTCGCCAGCCTCGTCTGGCTCGGCGCAATAACTGCGGTCGCGACGGTCGTGTTGGCGACCGGCAGACGACTGAGCCGGCTCGAGGGCGTGATCCTGCTTGCCGTCGCGGCCGGCTACTGGCTCGCGAGCGTGGTCGGCTGGCCGTCCGGGTGACGTGGATGTCAGCGCGAGCCTTTGTACCCTCGAGACGTACGACGCGTATGAATATGCTCGTCGACGGCGAGTGGCGGACCGACGCCTACGAAACGACGGACGACGACGGCTCCTTCGACCGTCAGGAGACGACGTTCCGGGACCGGGTTCGGGACGACCCTGACGCCGAGTTCCAGCCGGAGGCCGGACGGTACCACCTCTACGTCTCGTACGCGTGTCCGTGGGCCCATCGAACGCTCGTGACGCGCGCGCTGAAGGGACTCGAGGACGCGATCTCGGTCTCGATCGTCGACCCGTACCGCGGCGAGGACGGTTGGCAGTTCACTCCCGAGAACGAGGGCTGCACGCGCGATCACGTCCACGACGCTGACTACCTCCGCGAGCTGTACATCCGCGCCGACCCCGACGTCACTGCCCGCGTGACGGTTCCCGTACTGTGGGACAAGCGGGAAGATACCATCGTCAACAACGAGTCCAAGGAGATCATGCGGATGCTCGACACCGAGTTCGACGCGGTCGCCTCCCGGGACGTCGACCTCTACCCCGACGGCTACCGGGAGGAGATCGACCACATTATCGACGAGATCTACGAGCCCGTCAACAACGGCGTCTACCGGGCCGGCTTCGCGACCAAGCAGGATCCCTACGACGAGGCGATCGACGAACTCTTCGCGGCACTCGATCACTGGGACGACGTCCTCGAGGACCAGCGGTACCTCGCGGGCGACCGACTGACCGAGGCCGATATCGCGATGTTCACGACGCTGGTCCGATTCGACAACGTATACCACACGCACTTCATGTGCAACGTCAGTCAGATCCGCGACTACGAGAACCTGTGGCCGTACCTGCGCGATCTGTACCAGACGCCGGGCGTTGCCGACACCGTCGACATGGACCACATCAAAGAACACTACTACACGACCCATCCGGACGTGAACCCGCACCGAATCGTCGCCCGCGGACCGGACCTCGCGTTCGACGCCTCCCACGAGCGAGACGAGCTTTCCGGCTCACCGCCGACGGCGCTCGAGGCAGCGAGTTCGGACGACTAACACGGACCGCTCGTCGCTGCTTCGGTACGGCAGTGGTCGACTTCAGGAACCACTCGGGGGCTGGCGCGGCTCGCGGCTGCGGCGCCACTGTTCGAACCTGTGCTCTTCCTCCTCGGCGAAAAACGCCCGCCAGACGAGCCAGCCGAGCACGAACACCGGCAACACCGGGAGGAGAACGAGAACGATGAGCAACGCGACTATGTATCCGAACAGCGACATCTGGCTGTTCGGTCCGTAGCCCGTCGACTCGGATACCTTGGTTGACACACGTCGGTATAGAACCGTTCTAGTATTCGGTCTTTCGGTCTCGAAACCGATCAGGTCAGACGGTATCGAGTCCATTCCGTGACGCCTCGTCGTCGTCAAGAACCGCCGCGGCGTCGTCGTGCGGTCGATACCCGAGGTCGAGCATCGTCTCCGAGAGCGAAAGGAACCGCTCGCTGTTGTCGGAGATGCCGTGTGCCGTCAACGGCGTTTCGGGAAGCGTCTGCGTCGCCGCCGCGTGGATGACCCGCCGACAGTCGCCCGGACTGAGCCACATCGCGCGGGCGTATCGCTCGCCGGCCCCGTCTCGGTTCGCAACCGCCTCCCTGAGCTCGTCACGAGTCAGCAGCCAGCCGATCCGGAGGTTGACCACGTCGAGCCCGTGGCGGTTCGCGTAGTACTGCCCCATCGCCTCGCCGAACACCTTCGTCACGCCGTAGTACGTGTCGGGATCCGGCTCGTCCGTCGGGCGAACGACCTCGGGCTGGCCGTTCGTCGATTCTGGGCGCGTCGGCGAGACGGTGTTCCCCATGTTGACCGCGTGGTTGGAACTCGCGAATACGACCCGCTCGAGGCCGTGTTCGACTGCGGCCGCGTACACGTTGTAGACGCCCTCGGTGTTCGGCCCGGAAACCTCGTCCCACTCCGCCCTGGGATCGGGGTTCGCTGCGAGGTGGACGACGACGTCTTGTCCCTCAAGCGCGTCGAACACCGCCTCGCGGTCGGTGATCTCGATCGGCGTCGTCTCGAGGTCCTCGGACTCGCTGTGAGAAAACAGCGTCAGTTCCGCATCGGAGAGGGCGTCGATCGCTTCCCTGCCGACGCTCCCGGACGCACCGGTGATCGCGATGTTTGTCACGCTCGAGCGTACCTCGCCCGAAAGCAAATAGGTCGGGCCGGCGCGTTCCGGTCGATGGGCGATCCGCAGTCGTTTCGACTCGACTCGCTATATAAATACGGAAAGCCCACACAGCGGTTGCTGTGCGGGCTGAAAGACTGAGTATGAGTGGTGGCGGCGAATCGGATTTCCCAGAGGCTCGCGCACTCCAGTACTCCCCGAAACGCAGGCGAGCTTATCTTCCGTGTTC
>PWMF01000114.1 GCA_003559215.1 Natrialbaceae archaeon | reverse complement strand
CGCGACGGCCATCGCGACGATCACGATCGGCTGGCGAGCGATCCGGCGTGGGCGGATCGACCGCCACCGAATCGCGATGCTCGCCTCGTTCGGCCTGTTCGCGGCGTTTCTCACGCTCTATCTCTACCGGCTGATCGCGACGGGCGGCCCGCAGCCGTTCCCCGGACCCGATCCCGTTTACCAGTTCGTCTACCTGCCTATCCTGGCGGTTCACATCCTGCTCGCGGTGGTCTGCATCCCACTCGTCTACCACGCGCTCCTGCTTGCGGGGGCGTACTCGCCCGCCGAGCTGGCGCGGACGAACCACGCTCGAGTCGGCCGGGTCGCAGCGACGCTGTGGCTGGTCTCCTTTTCGCTGGGGATTGTCGTCTACGCGCTCCTGCACGTCGGCTACTGACCCGAACCGACGGCTTTTCTTCCCGTCGCCCGAACGATCGGTCGTGCAACCGACTCGGACGGCCGTTCGAAACGGGCTTCTCGTCGGCGGCGCGTTCTTCGTCGTCACGGGCGTCGTCACCGGGCTCGTCCCGACGCCGATCTTCGAACGGATGGTTCCACGGACGCCCCTCGACTACGGGTTTTTGCTGCTGACGACCGTTCTCGCTGGCGCCTACGCCGCACAGCGGACGGCGATCGACGACTGTTCCGGCGACGCCTGCGGCTACGCCGGCGCCGCGGGCGGCTTCTTCGCCGTCGCCTGCCCGCACTGCAACGCCGTCCTCGTCGCGCTGTTCGGGAGTTCCTGGCTCGCGACCTACGTTGATCCGATCCGGCCGCTGTTCGGCCTGGTCGCGGTCGCCCTCCTCGCGGGGATCCTCTACGCGCGCCGGAACGGAAGCGGTTGAGCGTCTGCAGTCGGTGATCTGGAGTTGCCTTCGCTCGCAACACACACGCCCAACAGTCGTCGTCGGGTAGCGCGGGCCATGACACGCGAACGAGCCCGCGAGAAGGCCGAGGAGATCGAGCCCCAACAGCAGGACCGCCAGCCCGGCCTCGAGGGCGAGATGGAGCCGCCCGCCGAGTTCATCCGCGACGACTACGAGGGCAGCGGCAAGCTCGAGGGGAAAGTCGCCATCGTCACCGGCGGCGACAGCGGGATCGGCCGGGCCGCAGCGGTCCACTTCGCCCGCGAGGGCGCCGACGTCGCCGTCATGTATCTGGACGAGGAGGAGGATGCGGAGACGACCGCGGAGATGATCGACGACGAGGGTCAGGAGTGCCTGACAATCGCGGGCGACGTCCGCGACAGCGCGTTCTGCCAGGCGGCCGTCGAGGAGGTCGTCGACGAGTTCGGCGACGTGAACGTTCTCGTGAACAACGCGGCGGCCCAGGTGGTCAAGACCGATCTGACCGACATCACTGACGAGCAGTGGGAGGAGACGTTCGCGACGAACATCCACGGCTACTTCTACCTGACCCGGGAGGCGCTGCCACACCTCGATGACGGCGACACGATCGTCAACACGACTTCGGTGAACGCGTTCGCGGGCAACGATATGCTCGTGGACTACTCGACGACCAAGGGCGCGATCGTCGCCTTCACGCGCTCGCTGTCCCAGCAACTGGCTCCCGAGGGGATTCGCGTCAACCAGGTTGCGCCCGGCCCGATCTGGACGCCGCTGATCCCCGCGACGATCGGCGACTACGACCCCGAGGCCGTCGAGGAGTTCGGTCAGGACGTCCCGATGGGGCGTCCGGGCCAGCCCAGCGAACTCGGGCCGGCGTACGTCTACCTCGCCTGCGAGGATTCCTCGTACGTGAGCGGCCAGACGCTGCACATCAACGGCGGCTCGATCGTCGGCGGATAGCCGCTGAATTCGCGTCGTCGTGCGTCGCTTCCGGGCTCACCGCCCCTCGAGGCCCTCGATCAGGGCGGCGTAGTCGATGTGGTCGGTCCGTCGTTCGTACTCACAGGCCACGGCGAACAACGTCGGTTCGTCCCACGCGCGGCCGACGAACTCGACGGCCGTCGGGAGGTCGCGCTCGCCGAAGCCGTTCGGAATCGTCACGCCCGGCAGCCCAGTCACGTTCGCGGCGGCGTTGACGGGCGGCGTCTCGAACTGGCCGAAGAACTCCGTGAGCGATTCCTCGAGCGGGTTCGCCACGGACTCCCGCGCCGGAGAGACGAGCGCGTCGTACTCGGCGAGGAGGTCGTCGAGTTGGCGCTGTGCCTTCGTCCGGACGCGGTTGGCGTTGACGTAGTCCTTCGCGAGCACGGTGCTCGCCCGGTAACTGCCGAGCTGGTGGCTCTCGTCGTCGAGCTCGTGGACGTCGCCGCTCTCGACAAGCGTCTCGAACGCAGCTGCGGCCTCGGCGTCGATGACCGTCCCCGCCATCGCGGCGTAGGGCAGGTCTGGCAGCGAGACGCGTTCGACCGTCGCGAACTCGGCGAGCGTCTCGAGGGTCCGTTCGAAGTTCTCGCGGACACCCTCCTGTTCGCCCTCGCCCGCCCCCTCGGGGACGGCGATCGCGAAGTCGTTCCGTTGGCCGTCGGCACGAGGAGTCCCCGGCACGCCCTTTGGCGGACCCCGTCGGGACCGATCACCGACATGCGGTTCCGCGATCGTCTCGAGGACCCGCTGGCAGCCGCCGACGGTTCGGCACATCGGGCCGACCTTGTCCATCGTCCACGATAGCGCCATGACACCGTTGCGACTCACCAGATCGTAGGTCGGACGAACCGCGCTGATCCCCGAAAAGGCCGCCGGCGTGTTGAGCGAACCCCACGTCTCCGTCCCGATCGCGAAGCCGACGAGGCCGGCCGCGACCGCGGTTGCGGAGCCGCTCGAGGAACCGCCGGCCCAGGCTTCGACGTCCCACGGGTTCTTCCCGGGACCGGAGAAGGTGGCGTCCGCACTGTCGTAGCCGAAGCCGCCGGCGAGTTCGACCATCGCGAGTTTCCCGATCAGCACCCCGCCGGCCTCGTCGAGCCGTCGAACCACGGCGGCGTCCTCGTCGAACTCTTGGTCGCGGTATGGCTCCGCGCCCCAGGTCGTCGGAGCGTCCTCGGTGGCGACGAGGTCCTTCACGCCGTAGGGGATACCGTGTAGGGGGCCGCGATCCTCGCCGGCCTCGAGTTCCTCGTCGAGCCGGTCGGCCGCCTCCAGCGCCCGCTCGTCGGTAACTGTCACGACGGTGTTGAGTTCGGGGCCGACTCGCTCGAGTCGATCGATGTACGCTTCCGTGAGTTCTCGGACGGTGAACTCGCCAGCGCGGAGCCGCTGTCCGAGTTCGTCGACGGGTTCGACGAGTATCTCGTCCGAAATCACGGCCGGTCACCTCGGTACGCGCTGAACCCGTAGGCCGGCTCGTCCGCGTTCTCGAGTTCGACGTCTCCGAACGCGTCGGCGGAAGCGAGCGAGCCCTCGATCCCCTCGCGGATCACCTCGCGGTCCTCGTCGTCGAACCGGTCGCCGTAGTTCGCAACCACGTACGCGAGCAGCGCCTCCGCGGGCTCGAACTGTTCCGTCGGTTCTGTCGAGTTTGTCTCTCCTCCTTCGTTGATCTCGTTCACCGTGCCTGTACTCGTCTTGCTCGCCACTGTCGCTGCGCCGAGTAGCGCGAGAAACGTCCGTCGGCGAGTCATAGCGATCCCTCAGTTCCGAATGGATTGCCTCGTGACACCATGCAGCACGTTCCAACTCGACGGACATTCGAATAAGTATTGTCGCAGGTTACGATCTGTTTGACGCCGAAAACAACAGGAGAACGGCCGTAGGGTCGGTCGGCGTCAGTCGTCGGCGGGCATCGTCCGGCCCTCGAGGTCGGGGCGGTCGACGTCGCGGTCGGTCTCCTCGCCGTCGATATCGTAGGGATACTCTCCGGTCACACAGCCCAGACAGAGGTCGATCCGGTCGTTCCCGAGCACGTCGGCGACCGAATCGGTCGAGAGGTAGGCGAGGCTGTCGGCCTCGATGCTCTCGCGGATCTCGTCGGTGTCCTTGTCGGCGGCGATCAGCTCCTCGCGGGTGGCCATGTCGATCCCCATGTAACAGGGGGCGACGATCTCCGGTGCGCCGATGCGGACGTGGACCTCCTCGGCGCCGCAGTCCTTGAGCAGCTGGACGAGCTGGGTCGAGGTCGTCCCGCGGACGATCGAGTCGTCGATCACGGTGACCGTCTTGCCCTCGATCGTGGACCGGATCGGGTTGAGCTTCAGCCGAACCGCCCGCTCGCGCTCGTCCTGGGTCGGCATGATGAAGGTGCGACCGACGTAGCGGTTCTTCATCAGTCCCTCGGCAAACTCGACGCCGGCGTCGTCCTCCGCGCGGGGTTCGCCGTCGGGGGTCGTCTCGCCCGCGGCCTCGGCGTAGCCGGAGGCGAACGCCCGGCCGGAGTCGGGAACGGGCATCACGACGTCGGTTTCGACGCCGCTTTCGGTCCAGAGCTTGCGACCCAGCTCGCGTCGCGCCTCGTAGACGAGCGTGTCGTCGATGATGCTGTCCGGGCGGGCGAAGTAAACGTGTTCGAAAAAGCAGTGTGCGGTGTTGTCTTCGTCGACCAGCTGGTACGAGTCGAATCCCTGTCCGTCTTCGTCGAGGACGACCAGCTCGCCGGGTCGGACGTCCCGGACGAGTTCGCCGTCCAGCGTGTCGATGGCGGCCGACTCGGAGGCGAGGATGTAGCCGTCCTCGAGCCGTCCGATACAGAGCGGACGGTTCCCTTGTGGATCACGCACGCCGAGTACCGTGTCGTCGTGGCTGATCGTCAGCGCGTAGGAGCCGTGGATCCGCCCCATCGTGCGCTTGACGGCGCGAACCAGATCCTCCTCGAGCAGGTTGCGCGCGAGGTCGTGGGCGATGACCTCGGTGTCGCCGTCGCTGGTAAAGGCGTGGCCGAGGGCGGCGAGTTCGTCGCGGATTTCCTCGGCGTTGACGAGATTGCCGTTGTGCGAGAGGCCCAGCGAGCCGCTCTTGAACGAGACCGAGAACGGTTGCGCACAGGAGGTATCGAGCGAACCCGCCGTCGGGTACCGGACGTGGCCGATCCCCGCCGAGCCGGCCAGTCCCTCGAGGTCGCCCTCGTCGAAGACGTCACCGACGAGGCCCCTGTCGACGTGGCTGTGTTGCTGGAAGCCGTCGTGGGTGACGACCCCTGCGGACTCCTGACCGCGGTGCTGGAGCGCGTAGAGCGCGTAGTACAACGGTCGGGCCGCGTTGCGACCGTCGAGCGCGACGCCGACGACGCCGCACTTTTCGGTCATTCCTGTTCGCCGGGGAGTCTCGCCCCGCCCATCAGTCATGGTCGACCGTAGGGTCCCGCACGGACAAAAATCCCCGTGTTTGTGCCATCAGTACGGCCTGGGAGGTCAAGTAGTATCCACGTTTATGGATACAGGTGCCGAACTGTGTGGCAGCGTCGCCGCGAGCCAACGCCGGTTTACGACTCCGGCTTGCGCGAGAAGACGACGATCGCCGTGCTCTCCTCAAGGGCGTGCGGGGAGACCTCGCGGTCGCCGTCGACCCGAACGAGGTCTCCCTCCTCGAGTTCGTAGGGCTCTCCGTCCAGCGAGAGCTCGAGGGACCCTGACAGGAGATGAAAGACCACGTCTGACTCCGGATGGCGATGTTCGGGAATCCGTTCGTCGGCCTCGAGCTGTAGCCGGACGGTTCGTGGTTCGCCGTCGTCGAACACCTCGACGTGGGGAGTATCCATGAGATCCGAAAGCGACGTCAGTTCGGGCATGTCCGACCGTTTCTCGCTCGCCCACTTGGTGGTGGTGTCGAACCTGTTCGCTAATCCCGACCCACGGGATCCGACCGAAAGGTGTTAACGGGTCGCTCTCCCACCGAGAGCATACGAGCCGACGCCGTCGAGGCGCCTACCGGATCCGTCCGGCTCGACGCTCGAGACGGCAGGCACTCTCCGACACCCAACAATGGTATCCGAGATCTCCCCCGAAGACGTCAAGGAAAAGCTCGAGGACGACGATGTCCAGATCGTCGACATCCGATCGGAATCGGAGTACGAGCGGGGACACATCCCCGGTGCGATCAACGTCCCGATGGCCAAGCTCGCGACGGAGATCGACGAGTACGACTGGGGTGACGACGTGGTCGTCGCCTGTCCGATCGGCCAGAGTTCGATCCAGGCCGCCCGGCTGATCGGGAGCTTCGAGGATGTCGACAGCGACGCGGTCGCGAGTATGGAGGGCGGTTACAGGGAGTGGGAGTACGACCTCGAGACCGGATCGGCCGACGACGCCGGGGACTGATCGCATCGACGATCCGGACTACTTCTCGACGATCTCGACGGAGTCTCCGACCTCGAGGGTGCGATCCCGGTATCGCTCGGGAACGTCCGCGATGAGCATCAGCGTGTAGTAGTGGTCGAACGCGTCCCCGTCGGCCCACTCGGGAAACGTTTCCCGGCGCTTCTCGACGAACCGTCGCTGGAACTCCGGCAGGGCCTCGCCGGTGTCGGGATCGCGTTTCGGGACGACACAGCGTCCGCAGGGAGTAACGCCGTCGAACCGAACGTCGTCGGCGACGAACGACGGGGTCCCGGAGCCGACGAAGCGATCCTCCCAGAACGGCTCGACGCCACTAATTTCGACGTTCGCTCGCATCCGACGGCGGACGCTCTCGACGGTCAGGTCGTCGAACCAGGCCGCGACGGTCTCGAGGGTGGCCGTGCTGATCACCGACGGTCCCATCTCCCGTCGGTCGACGAACCCCAGCGACCGGTCGCGCTCGAGAGTAAGCTCGAGGCCGAAGACCTCGCTGAACCAGTCTTCCGCCGCCTCGCGCTCGTTCTCCAGGTCGAACTGCCGACGATCTCCGCCGTCGCTCTCGACCGCGAGCTCTCCGCTTTCCGGATCGAACTCGGTCTCGATGTCGTGAACGCGCGTCGTTCGCTTCCCGTTTACCACGTCCCCGCTCGCGTCGACGAGCGCGAACTCCCTGTCGAACGTGAGAGTTCCGCCCGCGACGAACTCGGCTCGCTCGAGGTCGATTCCGTCGAGCCCCTTGATCGGGTACACCCGGAGTCGGTCGACTCGTGCCATCGTGTCCCACTGGGAGTGGACGCGGTATAACGACCCCGTTCGATCACCGATTTTCGGCCGTCGGTTCCCATCGATACGGCGTTGCCCCGGTGCGCCTACGTGCCGCGATACGTGTACGGGATCCCGTCGTACTCCTCGACGATCCGCGCCTCGAGATACGTCCGTGCCGCGTGTCGAGGAAACTGGCCCATCTCGACGATATCGCCGAGAACCGTCTTTGTCGCCCGGAACCAGAGCCGGAACTCGCGGTCGTCCTCGCCGGGTTCGAGTTCGACGATCGCGCCGCGATCGCTCGCGCGGCGCTCGTCCCACTCGAGCCAGGCGACGCGGTAGCCGTTGACCCCTCCCTCGCGAACGAGATACAAGGCCTTGTACCGGCAGGGATTGAGGAACTCCGGGAGAATGCGCTCTCCGGCGACCGCCTCGGCGACCGGCGACTCCTCGACGGCACCGTCCGCGAGCGGACACTCGTCGTCGATCCGATCGCCGAGATCCAGTTCCGTCCCGCCCCAGTGGCTGTAGTGCAGGTCGTAGAGCCGGTCCGGTCGCTCGTAGGCGAGGAGTGCCCTATGTCCCATCGGCTCCCCTCCGTGATCGGTTCGGAATCGTTCTCGCGGTCTCCATCGCCGGTGCTGGCCGCGCGCCACTACTTCAATCCGCGGACGATATCCTCGCGAAAGGAACAGAACCGAGAAGACCCCGCGATCCCTACTTCCCCGAACGGATGGGGTACGACGCATTCGTCTTCGACAACGACGGCGTGCTGATGAGACCGACCGATCGCGAGGTTCTGATCGAGGCGATCCGCGCCGCCTTCGACGAGGTCGGGGTCACGGAGCCGACGAGCCACGAGGTCGAGACGCTGCTCGGTCCGGACGTCGACTCCCTTCGCGCGGTCGCATCCGACCGGGACCTCGAGCCGGAGAGGCTCTGGGCGGCCCGCGAGCGCGCGGCGATCGAGGCCCAGCTCGAGGAACTCAGGGCGGGACGAAAACGGCCCTACGAGGACGTCTCGGTACTCGAACGTCTCGAGGCGCCGACGGCGATCGTCAGCAACAACCAACACGAGACGATCGGGAACATCCTCGAACACTGCTCGCTCGCTCCGTTCGACGCCTGGTACGGACGGGAACCGACGATCGAGGGGGTCGAACGCAAGAAACCCGAGCCGTACTACCTCGAACGCGCGATCGACGAGCTCGGTGCGGAGAATCCGATCTACGTCGGCGACAGCCGCGTCGACGTTGCCGCGGCCGACGCCCTCGGAATCGACGCAGCGTTCGTCCGCCGAGATCACCGTCGCGAGTACGAACTCCCGACGGAGCCGACCTACGAGATTGCCTCGCTCGCGGAGTTACGTGAACTCCCTCGATAGTCCGCTCAGGCTCTCGCTCGCG
Organism: Natrialbaceae archaeon; assembly: GCA_003559215.1. Classification (GTDB taxonomy): domain Archaea; phylum Halobacteriota; class Halobacteria; order Halobacteriales; family Natrialbaceae; genus Natronococcus. Next base: position 1,320 of record PWMF01000114.1, on the reverse strand, counting down.
ACTCGGCTCGTTCCTTGATCGTTCGATTTCGCTCTTCGAACTCCCGCTCGAGTTGCCGTTTGTTAAACACCAGCGGGACGAGCGCACCCCGCGCCGTCTCGCGCTGGAGGAGCCGCGTTCGTTTTCCCCCATCGATCGGCTCGAGGTGAAACTCGTGGTAGCTGTCGAAGGCGAACGGCACGCCGACCCGATCGAGGCGGACGATCCGCCGGTTCTCTTCGACGACGAGGATCTCGGGCTCGAGGAACGCGATGCGGACGCGATCGTCGGCCACCGATCGATCCGATCGAACGCGGCCTCCCACGACCGGGATCGCGTCGATCGATCGCTCGACCGCCGTTCGTCCCACTGTATCCTCGAGTTCTCCCAGCACCGTCCAGACCACCTCGGGAGGTGCGTCGATCTCCTTGAACCGCTCGATCTGATTCATGCTACCACACACCTCACACGAAACGATTACTGTGTCGGTTTTCCGGGCAGCGGTTCGTGTCGGTGCCACACGCTGTCGTTGAACTATCCGTCTCCGAGCGCGGTATATCGCCGGGTTCGTCTCGGGCGAAGCGGCCAGTGCAGTGAGTTCGCCGCCGTGTTCCTCGAGATCAGACGGTCAGACGTAACCGCAGCGATGTGTTCCGTCGTCACCCGATCCTCAGCGCCGTCTTCCGAGTGAGCCACCACGAACACCCGAGGGAGGGTGACCTCGACGACCTTCCGGACACACTCGATACCGAACCCTCGAGGCACTTACTCGCGACAGTCGAGCGCACGACCCGGATCGCGGATCGAAAACACGTTCGAGCGACGTTCGCTCGAGGGGCATCGGGTGAACTGTCGACTGTGATTGGTAGTAACACTTCGAACGCGGCTTCGTCCCGTCGAGGATCCGTTGTTGATCTCGGGCACGGTAGAGCTGGAATACCGATCTGAGCGATCGGACTCGTAGACAGCCCGATGCCGATCACCGTTGGAAACAACGTTTAAGAGCGGAACGGCTCGAGCACTCGATGTCTCGAATCCGCGTTTCAGGCTGCCGTCACGTGTTTGTGAGTGACTCTCGGCGGCGGTGACGTTCGAAGGCCTTATGTAGTGGCCGGGCACTTCGATATAGTACGAAGAAGATGAGGAGCTCACCCCTGCGGTCCGCCGCAAGATGAGTTCTGATGTGAGCCTTGGTAGTTCGGTGACGCCCGATCGGTCCACGATCACGGCAGAACCGAACTGGACCCATTCAAGTGAGTGTGTATCCATACATACTCCGCCAACCTCCCCCTTCTTGGGGGAAGAGCACTCCGGTTGATCCTGCCGGAGGCCATTGCTATT
>PWMF01000103.1 GCA_003559215.1 Natrialbaceae archaeon | reverse complement strand
GGTTGAAGCTCCCGAGCTGGGTGACCTGGTCGACCAGGATCTCGTCGGCGTACTCGTTCAGTTCCGGCACCGACTCGATCAGCGCCTCGCCGCTTTCGGACGGCGAGGCGCCGCCGTCGCCCGGTGTGCTCGCGATCGTACCACCCATGCTCAGTACCTGGACGACCGTCCCGTCATACTCCGAGCGTTCGTCGGACTCGTCGTCGGCTTCCGACTCGTCGGTAGCCGCGGCAGCGTTGCTCGCGAGGGCTGTCCCGCCGGCGATTCCCGCCAGCTGCATGAACGACCGTCTGTCGGCGTCGTACTCGGACATCGTATACTGTGCGAACAGATAGCAAAATAAGGGTACGCCTCTGTGCAAAATAGGGCCCGGATCGAGGAGGTGGTAGTGCTATTTGTCTCGAGATCGAAGACAAATGTATGGGAACAGATACGTTACTGGTAACCGTCGGAGAGGAGGATCGGGGTCGAACGGACGAGATTGCCAGCGCCGTAATCGACGTCGCCGAGCCGGCGGGCGCGACGGTCGTACTCGTCCACGTCCTCACCCAGGAGACGTACGATCAGGCGGTTTCACAGATCGAAACGGCGAGCGACGACGAGCCTCTCGAATGGGTAAAGCGGTGGTCCCGAACGGAACCGGCCGTCCAGCCGGGCATCGAGGGCGACGTTCCGGACTGGGTGAAAGAGTGGTCCGGGGGCGGCGACGCCGCGGAGCGGACCGAATCGTCCTCCGGGGAGGGCGTCGAGACGGTTCTCGAGCGAAAGGAGCTGATTCGGGAGCTCGCGGCGGCCCTCGAGGAAGCCGGCATCGATTACGAGATCCGCGGCGACGTCGGCGATCCGACCGATCGCGTCCTCGCCATGATCGAGGACGTCGATCCGGACTTCGTGGTGGTCGGCGGTCAGAATCGCTCCCCCGCCCGGCAGGCGCTGTTCGGCAGCGTCTCCCAGGAGATCCTGCGATCGGTAGGTCGACCCGTGATCTCGGTTCGGGAATCCGATCGATCGTAGCCCGCAGGTCGCGGATCCCGTTTCGGATGCCTTCTCACGGACCGTCAGCCGCGTCTACGGGTGCGAAACGAAAGCAAAGTTTCGGCACTCGAGCAGAAACGACTTACCGGTACCACGATGTTATTTACGGTGGATCAAGGAGAAAGCCCCGTCCTTTTAGCGCGGGGGGATGTCAACGAACGTCCGAACTCGAGGCCCTCGAAAGCAGATAGACGGCTCCGGCACCGAACACGCACCCGAGACCGACGAGAACGGCGACGGCGGGGACGATCGTGTCGAGCGCGCCGCCGAACGACGTTACCTCGAGGACGGTCATCACGTCTTCGTCGAGCATAATCGCACGTTCGGCATCGACGCCGTACGTGACGGGGTTGATTCGAGCGAACAGCTGGATCCAGTTCGGGAGCACCTCGAGGGGGAGAAAGGCACTCGAGAGGAACAACAGCGGGAACTGCAGGAGGTTCGCGCCGATGATCGTCGACTCTTGATCTCGAGTCAGCACCGCAAGCATGTTCGAGAACGCGATAAACCAGAACGAAAAGAGGATTCCGACGGCCATGATCCCGACGGCACCGACGACGCCGGTCGCGATCTCCGCGCCGAGGAGCACGCCGAGTCCGAGAATGATGGCTATCTGGAGGGCGATTCGGAACACCTCGGCGAGGGTCTTCCCGACGAACACGGCGGTTCGGTTCATCGGCGAGACGAGCACCTTCTCGAACATGCCGTTCTCGATGTCGTTGACCAGCCCGATTCCCGAGGTGACCGCCGACGCGAGTGCGACCTGGATCGCGATCGCCGGGACGAGAAACGTGGTGTAGTCGACGCCCGGCCCCAATCCCTCGCTCACCGCCCCGCCGGCGACGTTGCCGAACACCTCCGTGAACAGGACGAGAAAGATAAACGGTTGTGCGAGCGAGACGACGAGGACGAACGGGTTCCGGACGGCCTTGAGGTTCCACCGCTTGAAGTTGACCCAGACGTCCCCGACGAAGGTGTTTGCGGATCTCGCAACCTCGCGGTCGGCGGTCCCCGACTCCGTCGGCGTGCTCACGTGGACTCCTCCGTTTCGGCCGCGCCACCGTCAGTGTCGACACGCTCGCCCGTAATCGCGAGGAAGACGTCGTCCAGCGTCGGCGCGCGAACGTTGAACCCGATGACAGTTAGTCCCGCGTCGCGCAGTGCAACGAGGAGATCCGTTCCCGACTGACGGGCTGCTTGTGCGGTGACGCTGATTCCCGACTCGGTCTCCTCGACGGTCGCGGTATCGAAGTCGTCGAACTCGCGGGCGATCGTTGCAGCGCGCGCCCGCGCTTCGGGCCCATCGCCCAGTTCGATATCGAGGACGTCGCCACCGACCTGCCGCTTGAGATCGACGGGAGATCCGTCGGCGACGATCCCGCCGTCGAGAATCACCGCCAACCGCTCACAGAGCGTGTCGGCCTCCTCGAGGTACTGCGTGGTGAGGAAAATCGTCGTCCCCTGGTCGTTGATCCGCTGGAAGTACTCCCAGAGCCGATTTCGCGCCTTCGGATCGAGGCCGGTCGTCGGTTCGTCCAGGAAGACCAGCGGCGGGCGGTGGACGAGCGCGGTGGCGGCGTCGAGTCGTTTTTTCATCCCGCCCGAGAACTCCTCCGAGCGCTTGTCAGCGACCGCTTCGAGATCGACGAGGTCGAGCAGTTCGGCGGTTCGGTTGTCCCGTTCGCCCCGCGGGACGCCGTAGGCTTCACACCCGAATCGAATGTTCTCCTCGGCCGTGAGCTCCGGGTCGATGCTCGTCTCCTGGGCCATGTAGCCGATCGATTCCCGGATCTTCCGCGGCTCGGTTCGGACGTCGAACCCGTTGACTCGGACCTCGCCGGCGGTCGGTGACAGCAGCGTCGCGAGCACTTTGATCACCGTCGTCTTGCCCGCGCCGTTGGGGCCGAGAAATCCAAAGAATTCGCCGTCACCGACCGTTAGATCGACGCCGCTGACCGCTTCGGTTCCGTCGCCGTACGTGAGCTCGAGACCGGAGATGTCGATCGAGGCGTGTTTTGCGGGCTCGATTCGACTCGCACTCGAGTCCCGTAAGTACTCACGAGGAGTTTCAGCATCCGCTACCGATTGTTCGTTCGACATACGATGGATACGGGCCCATACGGCAAATACGTCCGACTTCGAAACTCGGTGGTCGCATCAATAACCGAAGTATCGCCTATGGTGCCGGTAGAGCTGTTCGGACACCGATTGTGTAGCTTTTCGCTCGACCGGGCTGACGCGGATAGTCAGTGACTGCTTCCCCCTGTAGGGTGAAACGATCTCAGAGCTCGTACGATATCGCCCACCTGTGCAGGTGGCCAAACACCGGGAAGATCGCTCGAGCTTTCTCCGTCGGCTCGTACTCGACTCGCGGCGGAACCTCGTCGTAGGCCGTTCGGCCGAGCAGCCCGGCATCGGTCAGCTCACGGAGTCGCGTCGAGAGCGTGTTCGCCGGCACCTCGAGGGCGGTCTCGAGGTCTGAGAACCGTAACGGCCCGCTCGCGAAGGCGAACTCGGAGAGCACCGCCATCGTGTGCGTCCGGCCGAGGAGATCGAGCAGGTCGGCGACCGTTCGCTCGACCCGCTCCCGTTCATCCGGCTCTAGCGATCGCCTGAGTCTGCGGGCTTCCTCGGGAGATCGTCCAGCGTCCAATCGAATCGGACTATCGTCGTCCATACCCAACTCGAGGGCCTCGAAGACCAAGGTCGTTTCCCGCACAAATGGAGTTACGAGCTATTTGCCACCCGCTACTTCGAAACTTCGAAGTTGGAAGTATATCTCTTTTGACGCCGTACGTCCGGATATGAAAATCGCCGTTTTCGGTGCAACCGGCCGCATTGGTCGCCGGTTTTGCGAACAGGCGCTCGAGCGCGGCCACGAGATCGTCGTCCACGCTCGCTCGCCGGACCGCGTTCAGTTCACCGACGATCGAGTGACCGTCGTAGAGGGGGATGCCTACGCGGGCGGCGGTGTTTCCGAAGCCGTCGAGGGCGTCGACGCCGTCGTCAGCGTCCTCGGTCAGGGTGACGGCTCTCCGGACGATCTGTTGACCGTCGCCGGCGAGCAGATCACCGGCGCGATGGACTCGGCTGGCGTCTCGCGATTCGTCACGCTCGTCGGCGCCGGCGTTCGCGAGGACGGAGAATCCGTCTCGCTCGGCGGGAAGATGATGGGTGTGCTCCTGAAACTGCTCGCCAGAGACGTGCTCGAGGATGCCGAAACCCACGCCGAGTCCATCCGCGAGACGGACCTCGAGTGGACGGTCGTTCGTGCGCCGCGGCTGGCCGAGGGCGACCCGACGGGAGCGTACCGCGCCGGTGAGATCGACCTCGGGTTCGACGCGATCGACCGTGCCGACGTCGCCCGGTTCATTCTCGATTGCCTCGAGGATGACCGGTACGTTCGAGAGCTGCCGAAGGTTGGTTCTCCGTGAACGGTACTGACCTGCAGCGTGGAGCACTCGCAGTGATCACTGGCTACATACCCTCTCTCTCTCGTATTTCTCGGAAACCAGACGTCAGAAACGGGGCCTCGGCACTCATAGGGCTCGTCACTACCGGGTGCCGAGTCCGGTTCGGAGCGAGTGGGTCGTCATCGGCCGTGCGGGCCTACGCTCGAGAGCCAAAAGACGGTTTGGATCCTGTACTGGGTCCTCAGTTTGTCTTCGAGCCGTCCGCCGCGAAGGCGGTGTTCCACTCGTCGATGAGGTTTCGCAGCCGATCGCTCCGCGTTCTCGAGAACGTCGCCGGGGCGCGTTCACTCGCGGTCGTGGGCGAGGACGTCTCGGTCGTCGACTGCGTCGACGGCGTCTCGGTCGTCGGCTGGTCGGAAGTCGGTTCGGGCTGGGCGTAGTGGGGGTGCGTGCTCATTGTCGGTCGTGTGGGAAGTCGCGTCGTCGAGAGGCGATACTGTCGTCGGAGAATCAGGCGAGGGGGTGTACGGGTACGACCGACATCGGTACTCCACCCTTCAGACCGAACCATAATAAACGTTCATGATCTACCGAGTATCGCCGCGACCGGTAGTCCCGACCGTCGGCACCTGCCCGCTCACAGGTTATACTCGAGGGCAGCGGGCTCGAGAACACGGATGGCAGCCACACCGGACGTGAGTTTCGTCGTTCCCGTGAGAAACGAGGCCGACTACCTCTCCGACTGTCTCGAGAGCATCGCGGCCCTCGAGACCGACTACGAGTACGAGACGATCGTCGTCGACGGCGCCTCGAGCGACGCCACCGCCGACGGCGCCCGAGAGCACGGTCGACCGTCCTCGAGGGGACGGGCTCGAGCATCGCCGCGGGCCGAAACCTCGGCGGACGGGAAGCAGACGGGGAGTGGCTGGCCTTCGTCGACGCCGACACCCGCGTTCGGCCGAACTACCTGACCGAGCTGCTGGGCTTCGTCGAGAGCGAAGACCTGGCGGCCGCCAGCTCGGCCTGTCGGATGACCGGGCCCCTGCGGGCGAAGGTGATGGAGAGGACGATCAACCACGTCTTTCCCCGCCTCGAGCGACCGATCCTGCCCGGCTTCAACTTTTTCGTCCATCGCGAGGCCTTCCTCGAGGCCGGTGGGTTCCCCGAGGTGCCGAACGAGGACACGGCGTTCAGCCGCGCGCTCGGCCGACAACTGCCGACGGGCTACCACGATTCGGTGCTCGTCGAGAGCTCCGGCCGGCGGATCGCCGACAGCGGGCTGACGGGGACGCTGGTTCACTACGTCTCCCTCGACGCGGGTCGGCCTCCGGGCGTCGGTGTGATACGGATTGCTGTACCGATATACCGGTGCAACCGCCGCCCGAGTCGCGGTTGCGCCGGAACTGACGTATAGTAATCCGTATGCGTCGGCAGTCGCGGGGCGGTCGCTTTTGCGGGCTCGGCCCCCATCTCTGGCCGTGACGACGGTTCCACCCGAGGCCGAACGACTGCTCGAGAACGAACCGGTGATGGCACACTTCGCGACTTGCGTCGACGGTCGCCCCCACGCCGCGCCCGTCTGGTTCCGCTACGAGGACGACACGGTCGAGATCGTCACGACGGGGCGCAAGCTCGAGAACGTCCGCGAGAACCCGAAGGTCGCACTGTCGATCCAGGCCGACGACGACGGCGACACCCGGTGGATGGTGACCCTGCTCGGCACCGCGAGCGTGGTCGAGGACGAGACCGAGACCGACGAAGCCAGACGCCGGATCAACGAGAAGTACGGCGCGCCCAGCGACGCCTACGAGGAGAACCGGCTCGTTCGGATCGACGTCGGCACGGCGAGCTACCAAACCTACTGAACCCGCTCGAGCGCCGAATCGCCGATTCGATCGCTACTCGAGGCGTTCCCGCGCAGCGGCGATTACCAGCGGTAGCGTGATCGTCGCGTCGGCGTACACCGAGACGTTTTCTGCATCTTTCTCGAGTTTGCCCCACGAGCGGGCCTCCTCGAGAGTCGCTCCCGAGAGCCCGCCGGTCTGTTTGGGATCCATCGTCAGCTGGACCGCGTAGTCGTAGGCCCCGGGCGCGACCAGCATCGTCTGGAGCGTAAAGTTCTTCGGAACCCCGCCGCCGACGACGAAGGCGCCGGCCTCCTCGGCTTCGAACGCGAGGTCGGTCAGCGCGGTCATGTCCGCGAGGGCGTCCAGCGAGAACGGCGACGTCTGGGAGTACATCCACGCCTGCAGGCCGAGCACGGAGTCCTGGACCGCCGGACAGTAGATCGGCACGTCGTTCTCGAAGGCCGCGGCGGCGATGCCCGGCCCCTCGTCGACGTCCTCGCGGGCGTTGACCTCGGCGTTGGCTCGCCCGAGTTCGCGGGTCAGGCGCTCGATCGAAACCGGGCCTGACTCCTCGGCCTCCTCCTCGAGCACGGGGAAGACCTCCTCGCGGAGGTGCGACTCGAACGTCGCGAAGAACTCCTGAGGAAGGTAGACGTTGTAGATCCGGTCGACACCCTCGTCGCGCAGGGTTTCGTCGTGTTCGCGTTCCGTTTTGCCCTCGGCCTGCACGCAGCCGTGGTGGTGTTTGCCGCCGATGGCTTCGATGGAGTCGTGGGTCAGGTTCGCGCCGGTTGTGATCAGCGCGTCGACGTAGCCGTCCCGGATCAGGTCGGCGACGATCCGGCGCATTCCCGTCGGAACCATCGCGCCGGCCAGCCCGAAGAAGACGGTTACGTCGTCGTCGAACATCGCCTCAGTGACGTCGACGGCCTCGTGGAGGTTCGCCGCGCCGACGCCCGCGTTGCCGTACTCGTCGGCCAGCTCGCCAACGGTCATCCCCGCACGGGCTTCGGCGTGGCCGACGGGATCGTGTTGGAACGTCTCCCGCTCGGGTTCGTGGTGCGCGTCCTCGTCGCTGTCGTGTTCGTCGGTCATGTCCTCGAGTCGGCGGGCCAACGCTTTCAACGCCGCGGTCTCGGCGGGACCGACTCGGCCGGCCGAACCGGAACCGCTCGACTCCAGCGACTCGCCTCCGACGGGTCCGTCACCGTCGGCGACGCGCGACCGCTCACGAACGGTCGTCGACGAACTCGTCCGGCGGCGCGACGACGGAACGTACCTCGCCGGCCGAGATCGGACGCGGACACGCGACGTCAGCGGCGCTGGTTCGCTCGACGAGCACCTCCCCGTCCCGGAGGAGCTGTACGGCGACGGAGCCATCCGGCGCCTCGACTGCGATACAGGTCGTCTCTCCGGGACCCACCGTCAACGTCTCGAGGTCGTCCGGGGAGATGTCTTCGCCCCGATCGGCGTCCGCCTCGACCTCGGAGTCTTCGTCGGACGCCTCCTCGCTGTCCGAGCCGCTCTCGACGAGCACCTCGCCGAAGAACTCCTCCTGGCAGGCATCGAACTCGGGGTTCGTGGCCGCGAGATCGCCGGCCCCCGGGACCACGGGATCGTCGCGGAACGCCTCGATGCCGTCGATAATCGCGTCGTCGGGGACGCCCTCGAGTTCGCGGACGTCGAACGTTCGGACGCCGTCGACGCCGCCGAACGGCTCGAAGAGGTTGCCGATCTGGCCGTCCGCCGCGACGAACGTCGCGCCGACGATCACGTCAGCGAACTCGCCGACGACCCGTACCGTCCGGCAGTCGACGAACTCGATGCGCTCCTCGGGCGGATCGACGGGCCGCCACTCGAGGGAGACCGGACGCGTCCCCTCGTTGGTCACGCAGAAGACGGCCGCGTCGTCGTCCGTACAGGTGGGGACGAGCCGAACGTCGGCGGGATCCGACGCCGCACACGCGGGGTCGACACCCCCGTCGGTCGTCGTCTCCGGGCCGTCGCCGGCGACCGCACTGCCCGATGCGCCACCGATCACCGCAGCGGTAACGGTGACCCTTCGCAACCACTCTCGTCTGGAAGGGAGCTCTTGTGTCATTGGTTAGTTTCCCCGGGAGACCCCGAGAACGGGAGTGGCTTCCCGCGCGAGGACCATTGTTATCGACAGGCTGCAGGGCGGTTCACGGGAGCCAACAGCCCGACGGATCGCGCCGGCCACGCATCACCGACCGGAGGCGGTTCTCGAGTCACGGAGCGGACTCGATCGAGACGAACCGCACGGCCGAGCGTCGTAAAGAACCGGACATCGCCGACGGCGGTTCGGCCGACGGGCGCCAGTACGGTGCCGTTACGCGTCGTCTCGCCAGTGTACGCAGACAGATCCCTCCTCAACGGCGGCCTACAGCCCGGTCGGTTCCTCGAGGAACGTCGTCTCGAGTCCCCACTCCGCGACGAGTCCCTGCAGCGCCCGAACGCCGAACGTCTCGGTTGCGTAGTGGCCCGCCAGCGCGACGTGGATCCCCGCCTCCCTGGCCTCGTGGTAGACCTGCTGTTTCCCCTCGCCGGTAACGAGGGCGTCCGCGCCAGCCTCGACCGCCTCGTCGAGCCAGTCGACCCCGCTGCCGGTGACGACCGCGACATCCTCGACCTCGTCGGGACCGAACTCGAGCAGCCGAACCGGCCGGCCGTCGGTCTCGAGTTCCGACTCGAGGCGACCGACGAGTTCGTCGGGACCGTACGGGTCGGTCGCCGACCCGCGCTGGCCGATGTGTTCGGGACCGAGCTCGCCGAACGGTTCCCGCTCCTCGAGCCCGAGGATGTCGGCGACGCCAGCCGCGTTACCCAGTTCTTGGTGGCCGTCCAGGGGGAGGTGGGAAACGTACAGCGCGAGGTCGTGCTCGAACAGGGGCTCGAGTCGGTCGTAGGTTCGCCCCGTTACCCGGTCGAACCCGCCCCAGGAAAGCCCGTGGTGGACGACGAGGGCGTCCGCGTCGGCCGCGGCCGCGCGCTCGAACGTTTCGACGGCGCCGTCGACGGCGAACGCGACGTGCTCGACGGCCCCCTCGTCGGGGCCCACCTGCAGGCCGTTCGCGCTGGCGTCGAGGTCGGCGTAGTCGTCGGTGCGCAGCCGCTCGTCGAGTCGGTCGGCGAACGCCGAGAGCTCGAGAGACATACCCGACCGTTACGCCGCCAGCGGTTTGTAACCTTGCGATCGCCTCCGGTCAGGCGGGCTCCGCTTCGGGCTCGGCTCGGTTCCGGCGGTCGTCGTCCGCGTCGATCACCATCACGGGGACGGTCGTCTCGCGGGCGACGTACTCGCGGATCCCGTCGATGGCGGCCGCGGCCCGCTCGTGGAGCTCGGTCATCTCGGCGAACTGCCCCGCGCCGATCCGATCGACCTGCTCGGGACCGAGCGCGTCGGTATCGACGACGTACATCGGGTGCAGCGTCGCGTCGAACCGCTCGGCCAGCTCGACG
>PWMF01000040.1 GCA_003559215.1 Natrialbaceae archaeon | reverse complement strand
GGTTCGGTTCGTCGGTCCGCGAGACAGTGGCGTCAGTCGCGGTCCGTCCCCGGCTCCGAGTTCGCCGCCCGAGCCACCGGAGCGTCCAGCTCGCGAAGCCCCTGCGTGACCACGCGTGCCTGCACGAGCTCTCGATCCGACGGTGGGTACTCGGTGTCGCCGGCGAGAACCCGTCGGCTCTCCCGCCAGAACCGCTCCTCGATCGGCTGCTGATCCGGCTCCTCGCGCGTGCGGCCGGTGAACGCCTCGAAATCCGCTCGCAGATCGAACGAGGCGCGGGCGACGTTGCAACGGGGTAGCGGCGACATCCCGGTCTCGAGGACGAGCTCCCGGACCGTCTCCCAGCCGGACGCACAGAAGTGAATCGACACCTCGCCGACGACGTCCCGCCAGGCGACGGCCTCGCTGTGTCGCAGCCGCTGAATGAGCCGCGGCGGCAGGTCGATCCGGCGGTGGATCTCGGGGTCGTCGCAGAGACAGCAGGGCTTCTCGATCTTGCCCGTGTACATCGCTCGAGCCTTCGACCGAGCGCAGAAAAGTCCCTCGCTCGCGGCGACCCCGTCGAGTCGGCGTTTCGTTTCGAGACCCGGTCGACCGTCAGTTGCCCCGACCCGCGCCGTGTATCTGCTCGACTTCGGCCTCGATGTGGACCGAGTCCGGGAAGTTGTGCTCGGCGATGTTGCGCGCGAGGTCGTCGTGACCGTGGATCTCGAGTTCGCGCGTGAAGACGGTGTAGTTCCAGGAGTCGAACCGTCGGTCGTCGTCGCCGTGCAGGCGAGCGTGCTGGGGGACGGTCAGCTTCTCGGGCGGGTGGGAGTGTGGTCCCTTCAGCGCGGCACCCTTGCGCTCGGCGGTGGATTTGATGTCGTCGACGATGCCGTCGAGTGCGACTCGATCGCCGCTCTGAAGCGTGAGCCGGGTGACGAAGGTCATGCTGGTACTGTACAACTGTGAACGGTCGGCGCGTAAAAACCTGCTGAGATACGGCGCCGGCGGATACACAGTCCGATATTCTCTTAACGTCCCGCACGTTACTCGAGGTAATGGCAGTCGAAGCTACGAGCGCAGGCGCGATCCTCTTCCGCGATACGCGGGGCCGGCGCGAGTATCTTCTACTCAAGAGCCGCCCGGGCGACTGGGAGTTTCCGAAGGGCGGTGTCGAAGGAGATGAAGAGCTACAGCAGACGGCGATCCGCGAAGTAAAGGAAGAGGCAGGTATCGACCAGTTCCGACTACTCGACGGCTTTCGGCAGGACTACGACTACGTCTTCGAGGCGAACGGAAAGACGATCCACAAGACCGTTCACCTCTTTATCGCGAAGTCGTTCGAGGCCAGCGCGGAACTCTCGAACGAACACCGCGACCTCCAGTGGCGCGACTACGAGCAGGCGGTCAACACCGTCACTCAGGACGGACCACGGGAGATCCTCGAGGAGGCCCACGACTACTTAGACGAGATCTTAGCGGAGGACGACGAGGAGTAAGGCGAGCGACGAGCGGACCCGCGGAACGAGCCCAGCGTCGACAGCCCGGGCTTTGACTCCGTCGGCTCGGGTCCCGCTCCCGACCTCGGAGCCGACAACGGACCGTAGCGCACTTGTCTCCGATCTCCGTACGGCCGGCAGTGACGCGAACGCGAGCGACCGACAGCGAGTTCGCCTTCGAGCTGCGGAGCTGTCGCTGGGCCGAGCGGGAGTGGCCGCCGGCCGACTCCCTCGCCGGCGACCGCGCGATCCTCGTCGCCCGCCAGCTCGGCACGAAGCGCCGACGCTGGGACACGATCGTCCTCGAGTGCGACCGCGGAGCTCTCGAGGCCCGCGCGAACTTCGGCCCGAAGCGACTCGATAGCGACCTCCGGCACATCGTTCGGAACGCGCCCACCGACTGGGCCTACTACCGCGACGCGCTCCCGGGTCCGGGCTACCCCTGGCGGTACGTCCGCGAGGCGATCCACGAGGCCGACGACCGCGGGATCCTCGACGTGCGAAAGCGGGGGAACCGAATCGAGATCCGCCGGAAATGGGCGTATCCGGAGTGGGTCGATCGGATCGTCGCGATCGAGAACAAGCCCGATCTCGACGCGAGCGCCGCCCGGAACCTTGGTGCACAACTCGAGTACGACGTCGCGCTGGGGCTCGCCGACGAGGTCTGGGTCGCCACCCGGAAGACGGGCGAACGCGTCGAACCCGTGCTGTTCGAGGGTCTCCCCGTCGAGGCGGGCGTGCTCGCGCTCGAGCCCGAGTCGCTGTCGGCCGAGGTCGCGTGGTATCCGCGGTCGCTTTCGGTCGACGAGCCGGGAACCCGGATCCTCGAGCGACCCGACGGCGGCGAGCGGGACGGCTCGGCGGCCCGGTTCGAGTACGTCGACCCCGAACGGAAGGCCGAGAATCGCCTCGCGATCGCCGAGCGGGCCTACGAGCGCGGCTGGCGGTCGTTCGTCGAGACGATGCGCCCCGACTGTCGGCACTTCGCGCTGCGCGGAACGGACGGAACGCAGCTGCGTCCCTACTGTGAGGCCAAGCAACGGTGCCAGACGGCCGCGGAGTGTTCGGGCTCCTGTCCCGAGTTCGAACCGGAGCCGCCGGTCTGGCGAACCCGAGGGTGGCCGATCGAGGGCGGGCCGGGAACGCGGCTCTCGACGCTGCTCGAGGGGCGGCGCCGCCGTCGGCGACCCGGGCTGTAGCTCGCGTCGGAACCGGGACGCTCGTACTCGCCCGTTTCGAACGCTCGGGGAGCGATCAGTCGGTCGTCGTAACCTCGAGCTCGTCGCGCTCGACTGCCAGCCGGAACGTCGGGACGGTTCGGTACTCGATCTCGACGACGCCCTTCCGGCGCAGGCTCTGCAGGCCCGAGCGGACGTCCTCGGAGTCGGGATCGACGTCGTAGGCGTCTCGGAGCTTGTGTAACACCGAGACGACGCTCTCGGATTCCTCCTCCGGCCCGGCGAGGACGTCGACGATCCGCGCCTGGAGTTCGGGTACTCGAATCTTGGAGGGGGTGCCGTCGTCGGGATCGCTCTCGACGCCCGGTTCGACGTCGACGAGGTCCGCGGCCTCGCTCGTCGCCCGGATCAGGCTGTTGTCGTCGCGGAAGTAGTAGTCGCCGAGTTCGTTCTCGAGGTACTGGTGGACCTCGCTGCCGCTTTCCAGTCCCCACCGATCCTGCAGCTCCGAGTTCTTCGTCGGCTGTAGTTCCACCACGTCGGCCAACCGTTCCGTGGCCTCGTCCGAGAGCGTCATCGTCGAGAGATATGCGGATCCGGTACTTTTGCGTTGTGTCCCGACGCGGACGGGTCAATCCCCGAGTATCGGGACCGGCGCGGTCGTCTCGAGGGTTTCCTCGACCTGCGTGTAGACGAGGATCGCCCCCAGCGCCGCCAGCACGGTGCCGAAGGCGAAGGGGACCCAGAACCCGTAGCCGATCAGCGCACCCGAGGAGAGCGGGCCGATCGCGATTCCGAAGCCGAACGCCATCGTCAGCACCGAGAGCTTCGATCCCGACTCGCTGTCGCCTGCGAGGTCGCCGGCCAGCGCCAGCGCGGGTGCGAACACCATCGCACCGGCGATCCCCTGGACGAGACGGGCCAGGAACATGGCTTCGGAGGTCGTGACTAGCCCCTGGGCCATCGTCGCGGGAACCAGCACGGTCATCCCAACGAGGATGAACGGCCGCCGACCGTACTGGTCGCACGCCCGTCCGATCGGCGTCTGCAGGAGGATCTGAGCGAGGATGAACGCCGCGAACTGGAGGCCGAACCAGGTCGAGCCCTGATCGAGGTGGTCGTTGACCTGTGGCTGGATCGTCGCGAACAGGGCGATCGCCGCCGCCATGAACAGTGAGACGACGCCCAGGGTGAAGATCGGATCGAGCAGGTTCCTCCCCGACGAATCGAAGACGTCGATCGAGAGATCCGCGCCCGCGGTCGCACCCGTCGAGTCGGGGTCCGTAATCAGGACCGTCACCAGCAGGTAGCTCAACGTGGCCGTGATCGCGGCGACGTAGAAGGCGGCGTCGAAGCCGCTGATCGCCAGCCCGCCGGGAAGCGGGTAGGGCCCGGCGCTGACAACCGCGCCGGCGGCGACGGGACCGGCGCCGAAGCCGATCAGCCGAAACGTGTTATAGACGCCCATGTTCCCGCCCCGATCGCCCGTCGTCGCGAGTTCGTTGACCAGCGCGACCGACGCGGGGATAATGAAGGCGACGCTGATCCCCTGGAGGCCGCGGATCACGAGCAGGGAGACGTAGGTCTCGGCGAAGACGTACGCCAGGTTCGTCAGCGCGAGCCCGCCGAGTCCAACCAGGATGAAGGTCTTTCGTCGCCTCGTTCGGTCCGAGAGGCGGCCGGTAAGGGGCTGGAAGGAGCTGTTGAGAAAGCCAAACAGCGAGAGGATGACGCCGATGATCATCGCCTCGCTGAGACCGAACGTCGGGCCGCCGACGACGTCGTCGGCGACGTACAGCGGGATCACGATGATCAGAAAGGAGTTGCCGATCCCGTCTGCCATCCGGGCGAACGCCAGCGCGAGCACCCGCCTGTCGACGGCGAACTGCGCGAGAACCCAACGGACGAGACGCCGCATTGACTCGAACTGCGTGATCCTCTCCGATTATCGTTTCGAATCGAAATGGCGACCCGGCTGACAGTCCGTTTCGTCCGCATCGCTCTACAAGACCCTGGCGCGCGTCCCGCTGGTATGGAAGAGGTCAAACTTAGCCGAATCGACGACACGTTCGAGACTCTCGAGTATCCGATCGAGGCCGAGACGGCGGCGACCGAACTCGAGGACGTCACCTTGCTGCTGGCCGACGGCGAACGTAACCTGGGCGAACTCGTCGGCCGGACCAACAGGGATCGGTTCGAGTCGATCGACGATCTCGGGGCCGAACTGCACAACGTCCTGCCGCGGGAGGCCGTCGGCGAACCGTACCAGTCGGAAGGGGAGGGCTAGCTGATCCAAACGGGTCGCTTAAGTCGCTCCACCGACGTATGCCGGACAACGATGGAATTTTGCGACGAATGCGGTTCGATGATGAAAGCCGAAGACGGCATCTGGGAGTGCGGAAGCTGTGGCTTCACGAAGCCGAAAGGCGACGCCGCGGAGTACACGCTAACCGAGGATCAGGAAGCGAGCGAGGTCATCGAGTCCTCCGAGGAGACGTCGTTGCCCGAAACCGACGCGCGCTGTCCCGAATGTGGCCACGACCGCGCGTACTGGTACATGCAACAGATCCGCGCGGCCGACGAGTCCGAGACGCGCTTTTTCATCTGTAGCGAGTGCGAGTACAAGTGGCGCGAGGACGACAACTAGGGCCGTCGCTCGCCGACAAACGTCGAACGAGCGGGGAGAACGGGAGCGTCGAACGGGAGTCGCGCCTCTAACACCTGCATCGTCCGCCCGACCGATCGGCCCGACGCGACGTCTCGAACCTGTTTTCCCAGCGATAAACGGTCGATCCCAACGTCGTTTGGGGTCCCTACTCGTTTCGAGCGAGCGTCAGGTATCCCGTGTGGCCGACCGGGGCCGTCGAGGGTCGCGACCCCCGGTCGTCGAACTGCATCTCCCGCTGGATCGTCTCCCGGGTACGGACGTCCGACAGTTCGGCCGCTCGAGCGGCCTCGACGACCTCGCGGGTCGACTCGACGAACGGGCTGTAGACCGCGAGGAATCCACCCTCGACGAGCAGCTCCGGGACGCCCCCGACGACGTCGGGCGCGTCGCCCGTATCGAGGGTGATGACGTCGAACGACGACGGCTCGAGGTCGCCGAGCTCCTCGGTCAGATCGCCGGTGCGGACGTCGACGCTGTCGGCGACCCCGCCCAGCCGCATGTTCTTCCGGGCGACGTCGGCGAACTCCGGGTCGCGCTCGTAGGTGACGACCGACGCCCCCGCGCGAGCCAGCAGCGCCGCGAGCACGCCCGTTCCGGTGCCGGCGTCGAGCACCCGGTCGCCCTGTGCGACGCCGGTCTCGCCGATCACCAGTCCGATGTCTCGCGGAACCATCGGCGCGCCCGTTCGCTCGAAGTGGTGGAAGAGATCCGGTCCCCGGAGTCGACGCACCCGGAACTCGTCACCGAGATGCGTCTCGAGGGTCTCGCCGGGCTCGACGGCCTCGGGAACCTCGAGCACGCCGAGATCGGTCCCCTTCTCCTCGCCGGGTTCGACGAGATACTCGCGGTCGCCCCGAACCAGTAATACCGGGACAGTCACGCGTTACTCGAGGGCCTCGACCGCCGCGGCGAGGTCGCCGTCGTGTTCCTCGAGGGCTTCCCGGGCCTCGTCCTCGCTGACGCCCGTGCGGGTTGCGACGATCTCGACATCGTCGTCGGGGATCGCGCTCCCGGCGTCCTCGTCGGCGCCGGCGTCGGCGCCTTCCACGGCGCCCGCCGCGCCGGACTCGACTTCCTCGGGCGAGCCGATGACCTGGTAGGTCTCCTGGCCGCGGGCGTCCATCTTCGTAACCTCGGCGTCGTCGAAGACGAGGTCGTACTCCGAGGTCCGGATGATGACTTCCTCGGCGTCGACGTCCTCGACGTCGATCCCCATCTGTTCCATCATCTGTTCCATCTTGCGCGGGTTCATGCCGCCGCCTCCTCCGAACATACCCAGTACGTCGCCGCCAGCCGTCTTTTACTCTGCGGTCTCTTCCGAGCGTTACGGATGTCCCGGAATCGGGACGGAGCGTGCACAACAGTTTCCACGCCGATCGATGGTCCGCTCGAGCAGGCAGAGGGCGTCTCCCGGGGAGGGGAGACCGATGTCCAGGAGATGGGGACGGCGGCCCCGATCAGTTCTCCGCGGGCACGCCCTCACGAACGGAGACGGCCATCCCCGTCTCGAAGTCGCCCATCGCCGCGCCGTCGAGTTCGGCCGTCCCGACCGCGAGCACCTCGCCGCGCTCGTGGACGACGACCACCTCGTCACCCGGACGGATCTCGGAACCGGCCTCGAGGACGAACTTCGCGAAGACGTTCTTTTCCTCGCGGACGAACGGTTCGCTCTCGTCGTCGACGACGACCCGGTAGGCCGGCAACTCGAGGGCGGCGTCGAGTCGTCGCCCGCCCTCGATCCCGAGCGTGAACCGGCCGTCGATCCCGAAGGAGACGAGGCGGCCGTCCCCGCAGTGGATCTGCTGGGGTCGACCCGAGGAAGTCCGTTTGACCGTCAGCGACTCCGTCGGCGGGAAGAGGCTCGCGCCCGCACCGGCGCCGAACTGGTAGTCGGCGATCGTTCGCAGCGCCGGCAGGCCCGCGTTTCCGTCGGCTGGATCGCTCATAGCCCGCGTTTGGCGCGGGCGGTCGAAAGCCCTTCGACCTGTCGGTGACGACGTTCGCGATCCGGTGACAACCAGCGAGGCGCAACTGTCATCAGGACCATTATATAGGTCGGCGCCGATTCGACGATCGAATGGATTTCACGCAGATCGTTCTCGGACTGGCGTTGCTCGCGGTGAGCAGCCTGACGTTTGCCGGCCCGTCCGCGCTCGAGTCGCACGTCCTCGTCTACGCGCTCACGGGGTCGGCACTGGTAATCGGCGCGGGCGCGCTGTGTGCCGACCTCGCCCGCGACGCTCGCGTCTAGAGCAGGAACGTCTCACGACGCGAGTCGAGGTCCAGAAACGAGTCGGCCTCGGCGATGAGTTCCTCGGCGGTCGATGACTCGAAGGCCATTACCTCGACGCGAACGCCCTCGTGTCGCAGGTGCGAGCAGAGCCGCGAGAAGTCGCCGTCGCCCGTACAGAGCACGAGCGTGTCGATGTGGTTCGCGAGCGTCACCGCGTCCAGGCTCATCCCGACGTCCCAGTCGGCCTTCTTCGACCCGTCGGCGAACGTCTTGATGTCCTTGATCTTCGTCTCGAACCCGATGTCGATCAGCGCCTCGAAGAAGCTCTCCTCCTCGGGCGAGTCCGCGCGGATGACGTAGGCGATGGCGCGGGTGAGCTGGCGGTCCTGTACCGCCTTCTCGAGCAGCGAAGAGTAGTCGATGTTTCGGCTGTGGAGGCTCTGTGCGGTGTGATAGAGGTTCTGCGCGTCGACGAGGACGGCGACGCGTTGGCCCGGGTGAATCTCGGTCATGTCCTACCCGTGACGGGCGATCGTGAAAACCCTTCTCACAACGGGCGGCCCTCCGGCGATCCGTGGTCTCTGTGTCGCGAAAAAAGTGCCGGCGCCCGATCAGTTGCGCAGCTTCTCGATGCGCTTCTCGGTCGGCGGGTGGGTCGCGAACACGGTCTCGAGCAGTCCGCGCTCGGAGTTGAAGATACAGAGCGCGGCCTGGCCCTCGTCGATCGTCGACTCGCGGTTCTCGGCGCCCTTCGAGATCTTCTCGAGGGCTCGCGCGAGCGGATCGCCGCTGCCGATGTACTGGCGAGCGTCGTCGTCGGCGACGTACTCGCGGTACCGCGAAATGGCCATCACGAGGATCGTGACGAGCATCTGGGCGGCGATCGAGAGGATCCAGCCGACGATGAAGCCGCCGGGGTTGTCCTCGCCGCCGAAGACGTAGACGAAGTAGACGGCGTAGCCGACCATCATCCCGATGGAGCTGCCGACGGTCATCATCAGGACGTCGCGGTTCTTGATGTGGGCGAGTTCGTGAGCGACGACGCCCTCGAGTTCGTCGCGGTCGAGCAGCCGGATGAGTTCCTCGCTGACGACGACGACACCGTTGCCCTTGCGGCCGGTCGCGAACGCGTTGGGGACGCCCATCTGCTGGACCATCAGCTTGGGCTTTTTGATCCCCATGTCACGGGAGAGCGACTCGGTCATGCGGTGAATATCCGCGTACTGTCCCTCCTCGGGCATCTCTTCCGCTTTCCTGGTCGCCATCCACGTCCCGAGCTTGTACTGGAGGAACGGGAACGTCACCAGCAACAGCAGGACGATCGGCCAGGCACCTGTCCCCAGGAACGCGAGGCCGACGGCCCCCACGAACAGGTACAGCGCCGCCAGCATCGTGCCGACGACGAACATTCGTACTTTCAGTCCGAAGTCTGTCATACCCTTGGGTAAGGAGTCGCGGCGTATAAATTTCGCGGGATAATTCGACAGACGGCGCAGGGTGATCGATACAACGACGAGTCGGCCATCGACCGAGCAGACGCAAGAACAGCAGGACAACGAAATCCATAAGTTCGTCCCGGTTGCTGTTCTGCGTATGCCACGCACCGCTCGCGTCACCGTCGCAACTGCCGTGAGCGGAGCGAGCGCGGCTCCCTTCTCGAAAAAACGCGTCTGAGGAGTGCTCGTGGCGAGCGTGGCGACCTCGTCTCGGGCGCGCTTCGGTGCGGTTCGATAGGATCGTTCGACGAACTCCCAGGCACCACCACAACCCAGATACATGACATCCGACATCGACTTCAGCGGCGTCTTCCCGGCCATGTGTACGCCCTTCGACGATGACGAACAGATCGACTTCGAAACACTGCAGACCGACGCCCAGCGACTCGAGGAGGCGGGAGTCGACGGACTCGTTCCCGTCGGCTCGACCGGCGAGTCCGCGACGCTGACCCACGACGAACACGTCGAGGTCGTCGAGGCCGTCATCGACGCCGTCGACGACGTGCCCGTCATCGCGGGCTCGGGATCGAACAACACCCGCGAGGCACTCGAACTCTCCGAGCGCTCGGCCGACGCCGGTGCCGACGGCTTGCTCCTGATCTCGCCGTACTACAACAAGCCCGAACAGCAGGGCTTTATCGACCACTACGAGACGATCGCCGACGCCGTCGACCTCCCTCAGATCGTCTACAACGTCCCCTCGCGGACGGGCCAGAACATCGAGCCCGACGCAGCCGTCGAACTCGCCCATCACGAGAATATCGCGGGTTACAAGGCCGCCAGCGGCGATCTGGGTCAGATCGGCGAGGTCGTCGAACGCACGCGCGACGAGGACTTTGCGGTCCTCTCGGGCGACGATGCGCTCACCCTGCCCGTCCTGTCGGTCGGCGGCACCGGCACCATCAGCGTCTCGGCGAACATCGAACCAGAACGGACCTGCGCGATGGTCGGAGCCGCCCTCGAGGGCGACTACGAGCGCGCCCGCGAGCTCCACCACGAGCTCGGCCCGCTGTTCCGGACGCTGTTTATCGAAACGAACCCGATCCCGGTCAAGGAGGCCATGGAGATCCGCGGCTACGGCCCCGCCCGGATGCGCTCGCCGATGACCCGCCTCACCGACGAGAACCGAGAGCTGCTCGAGGACGTCCTCGCCGACCTCGAGGACGAGCCGACCGCAGTCGCCGACGCAGAGGCCAGTCCATGACGGTCGGGATCGGCGTCACCGGAGCGACGGGACGGATGGGACGGGAGGTCGTCGCCGCCGTCGCCGATCGCGGGGACTGTGAGGTCGCGTTCGCCGTCAACCGCGATCCCGACGACGAGAGCGTCGGCGGCGTCGAGCTTGAGGCCGCGGATCGGTTCGACGCGCTGCTCGCGGAGCGCGAGCCCGACGCCGTGATCGACTTCACCGGGCCCGAGTCGGCCGCCGACTACGCCCGGGCCTGCGCCGAGACCGGCGTCGCCTTCGTCACGGGCACGACCGGGTTCGACGACGACGGGCTCGCAGCGCTCGAGGACGCCGGCGACGAGGTTCCGGTCCTCCACGCGCCGAACTTCGCCCGCGGCGTGCAGGCGCTGGTCAACGTCGTCGGCCAGGCGGTCCGGAACCTCCCAGGGTACGACGTCGAGCTCGTCGAGACCCACCACAACGGAAAGCGGGACGCTCCCAGCGGCACCGCGAACCGACTACTTGACGAGATCGAGGACAACGGCGACTTTACCGGGCGCACACACGGCCGCGAGGGCGAAGCGCCCAGGGAAGAGGGCGAGATCGGCGTCCACGCGCTTCGTGCCGGCAACATCACCGGCGAGCACGAGGTCGTTCTCGCGGGCAACGACGAGGAGGTCCGGCTCACCCACCGCGCCGAGGACCGGGGCGTGTTCGCCGCGGGCGCGGTCGACGCCGCGGTCTGGATCGCAGGACGGAAGGCGGGGAACTACGACTTTGCGGACGTGATCGACGAATGAGCACGCTCGAGAGCGAAATCGGCGAGCTGTGGGATCGAAAGCAAAACGGCGAGGTCGACGCGGAGTCGGCTGGCGAGGACGAGTTCGCGACCCTGGGGGCCTTTCTCGAGGCCCTCGAGGACGGCGAGGTCCGCGCCGCCGAGAAATCGGGCGACGAGTGGGAGGCAAACGAGTGGGTCAAGCAGGGGATCCTGCTGAACTTCGGCCTGCGCGAGAACGAGGCCTACGAGTACGGCGGCGTCGACCACTACGACGTCCTCCCCCTCCGGGAGACGGAAGACCTCGGCGAGCGCGGGACGCGCAATACGCCCGACGGGACGACGATCCGCCGGGGCGCCTACCTCGGTTCGGACTGTATCATGATGAGCCCGAGCTTCGTCAACGTCGGCGCCTACGTCGGCGACGGCACCCTCGTCGACTCCTGTGACACGGTCGGTTCCTGCGCCCAGATCGGCGAGGACGTCAAGCTCGGCGCGAACACGCTGATCGGGGGGGTCCTCGAGCCCGTCGAATCGGCGCCAGTCGTCGTCGAGGACAACGTTTCGCTCGGTGCCGGCTGCCGGGTGACGTCGGGATTCGTCGTCGGCGAAAACAGCGTTGTCGGCGAGAACACCCTCCTGACGCCGCGCATTCCCGTCTACGACCTCGTCGAGGAGGAGGTCGTCTACGGCAAACTGCCCGCGAACCGTCGCGCGTTTACGCGGTTCGTCGAATCTTCGGTCAGCGACCACGACCTCTTCGAGGGCGGCGCCTACAAGCCCGCCGTCGTCGCCACCGACCTCGAGACCGAGACTCTCGAGGCCACCGAGCGCGAGGACGCGCTGCGGGAGTAAGACTCGGTCGCCGTTTCGTTCACGATCGTTCTGCGGCGGTTCCCGAAGCGATAGATCCCGTTTCGTCATTCCTTCTCCAAAAGTACCAGAATAGAATATATCTAACTGAAACGATAATACGTGAGAAGCGTCTTGTTCGAACAGTTCAGAACCGAACCGATAGCTATCGGACAGAATCCGATATCTGGCCGTTTTGTCGGCTATTACGAGTGTTCAGAAAATCACTCGTCCGTCTCTCCGATACGATCGCCGAATCTGGAATACACGTTCAATCGCAGCCGCTCGTGGCCTGATAGCCTTAATTCGCCGGTATTTCGGAATATCACTCGGTGCCGAAAATAACGTTCCGAGACGAGATAGGAAATAAAAGGAATTCGACATCATCCCTAACTACTATTATTTCCAATACGATTCCGGTCCCGAACGCCGTAGTGTGTCTCCGGACGAACGCGGTCGACGGAGCGAACATGAGAATCGTTATTGTACTCGACGCTGTCGCCAGCGTATGCGCATCGACGACGAGAACGGAGTCCGAACGATCACCTTCGATCGGCCCGAACAGTTAAATGCGTTTACGGCCGACGAAGCCAGCGAGCTGGCGGCGGCCATCGAGGACGTCGACGAGGACGAGTACGACGCGGTGGTGCTCACCGGCGAGGGCGAGGCGTTCAGCGCCGGCGGGGATCTCGAGGCGATGGACGAACGTGAGGAGACGCCCAAGGAGTCGTACGATCGAACGACCGAGACGCTGGGTCGGGTCGTCGAGGCCGCGCTCACTTCGCCCGTTCCCATCGTCGCGAAGGTAAACGGTGACGCCGTCGGCGCCGGGCTGGCCGTCACGGCGGTCAGCGACTTCGCCTACGCCGCGGAATCGGCCTCGTTTAGCTGCGCGTTCGTCCGCGTCGGGCTCGTCCCCGACACCGGCGGGACGTTCCTGCTCCCGCAACTGATCGGGCTCCGGGACGCCAAGCGACTGGCGCTGACCGCCGAGTTCGTCTCCGCCGAGGAGGCCGCGGAGCTGGGACTCGTCAACGAGGCCGTTCCGGACGAGGAGCTCGACGACGCGGTCGCCGACCTCCTCGAGACGCTTCGGAAGCGACCGACGGCGACCCTCGGGCTCACCAAGCGGGCGATCCACGAGAACATGGGCCGGTACTGGCAGGAGGCGCTGGATCACGAGCTGCTCACCCAGTCGCTGGCGTACGGCACGCCCGAACACGAGGAGGGCGTACGGGCGTTCCTGGAGCGACGCTGAGAGCAGTCGGCTCAGGTCCTCCCACGGAGGATCCCGAATCACTTCGCGGAAGCGGTTTGAGACGGGTTGTCAACTACTTGGTCGGTGGAAAACGAGCCTGAAAGCCGACGACGTCGCAGCAACCGTTCAACAGCGGTGACGCGCAGCTATTTACAGAAGTACATCTGTATTTCGAAAGAGTGGGAGCACTACTCCCTCCGCTGGAAACGGCTATCCTGGCCGACTCATGATCGTGGTAGTCTGGCTGCGTCCGAGGTCGCGGTACGTGTGGGTGAGCTCGTCGTGGAGGTTGGCCCAGGCGTCGGTGTGGCTGCCGTCGCGACCGCGCTCCTCGGGGAGCATCTCTTCGGTAATCTCGAACGTGTCGTCGTCGACCTGCGCGTTGACCGGCAGCTCGAGCTCGAGGGACTCGAGGGAGGGGACGACGATCGAGAGCCACTCCTCGCCGAGCTCCTCGAGGGTCGCGTCGCGCAGCCCCAGTTTGACGATATCGTTCTCGACGCCCCGATCGACGGGCTCGAACAGCGTCAGCGCATGTGGGAACAGCCGGTCGAGGGCGTCCTGCAGACGCTCGTGGCCATCGTCGCCGTCGGCGAGTCGCTTGACCCAGTTCTGGGCGTGCTCTAAGTGGTACACCTCCTCGCTCTGGATCTTGCCGACGCGGTCGGCGATCTTTGGGTACGTCGATTCCTCCAGGGCCTCGAGACGGAGTTTCTCGGCGACGTCGTAGAGGTACGACCGGAGGACGGCGTCGGCCCAGTCGCCCTCCTCGAAGGGCAGTTCGACGAGCGTGGCGTGGCGGAAGTCGGCGGGGTCGCGCTCGTAAATCAGCTCCTGCTCCTCGAAGCCGAGATCCTCGAGGACATCGTACCACAGCCGGGCGTGGCCGAGCTCGTCCTGGGCGTTGTTCGCCAGCGCGAGGTCGGACTCGAGGGTTGGCGCCCGAACCTGCCACTCGGTGTAGCGTTCGGCCAGCACGAACTCGTCGTCCGCGAGCCGTTTCAACAGCAGTTCGAGGGCGGTTCGCTCGCGTTCCTCGAGTTCGATCGGAGCGTCAACTCGGCCAGCCATCAGTCATCGCCTCGCTGGCGCTCGGCGGTTGCCTGCTCGTCTTCGGATTCGACGACCTCGCGGGCGTCCTCGCCGGTCGTGTTGTAGGCCGTCGCCCATCGGTAGCTCTTGTTGGTCGTCCCGCCGAAGGCGACGTCCTCGGTATCGATCTCGCCGATCTCCTCGCGTGGGACGACCCAGAGGCTGTTGGTGGGCTTGCGTCGGCCGTGTTGTACTGCCGCGTACTGTCGAGCCATCTCCCGATCGGGTGCGTGCACGTTGCCGCAGTGGGTGTGGTAGCCACCGGTTTTCTCCTGTCTGAATACTTCCCAGATCATGATCAGTCGGCCGCCTGCGGCGCGTGGCCGCCGGCGGCGATAGCGTCTCGGTCGATCGCGTCGCGAACCCACTGGACAGCGTCCTGGGCGTGCTTGCGCCCGTCGATCTGCCCCACGCCGGGTTCGTAGTCGTTTTTCGCGATCGTGAAGAACTCGCCCCAGTCCAGATCACCCTCCTCGACCTCGTAGGTGCCGTCGTCGCACTCGCGGATGCGTGGCTCGTCGGGAATCTCGAGGCCGTGTTTGCGAGCTTTGGGGATATACTGGTCGAGGAAGGCGTTGCGCAGCGCGTCGTTGGACTGCTGTTTCAGCCCGACGGAAGCAGCGAAGTCGTGATGCGTACTGTCGTCGTCGGTCGGCCCGAAGAACTGGATGATTCGAGGCCACCACTTCTCGAACGCCTCCTGCGTTCGCCGCTGTTCGGCCCGGGAGCCGGTCATGAGCTCCTTGAGGATATCCTCGCCGTGTTTAACGTGGAAACCCTCTTCGAAGCAGACCTTGTCCATCGCGTGGGCGTAGGGCTCCCAGCTCGTCCGACGCAGCGTCGCCTGCCGGCGCATTGCCGCTCCATCGACGAAAAACGAAATCATCGGCACCTCGACCCAGCTCTCGAGGGGGTAATGAAAGCAGTTGAGGAACTTTCCATCCCCGTTCGCGAGATCCTCGAGCATCTCCTCGCGAGTCTTGACGCCCAGCGACTCGGCGGCGCGGTACAGTAGCTGACCGTGGCCGATCTCGTCCTGGACCTTCGCCGAGAACGCCAGCTTCCGGTCGATACTCGGCGCCTGCCGGATGAACGGTCGCTCGAGATAGGCACCCATGATCTCGCTGTTGGCGTGGAACTCGATCATCCGCGTGGCGGCCTCCCGGTACTCCCTGGGGAGGTCGTCCGCGGGGCTGAACTCCCGCGGCCCCGCGCGTTCCGTGACCGCTTCGACGTTCATTACCGTAATGCAGATGGCTGTATTGCATAGTAGTTCACACCCATATGAGGGTGTTTTAAATAGGTAGGTAGGGATCGCGTCATCGATTCACCGGTACTGACTCGAGAGCCGCCACAAAGCTGCCGAATCGATCGCCAGCGGAAACGGTCGGTGGGGGGGTAACGTTCCGAAACGGACGCAGATCAGGTGGGATCGAAACGGCGGAAGGACGAGAAGCCGTCAGCGGTGATCGTAAACGCGCTTGACCTTGCCGACTTCGGTGCGTTCGATCTCACCAGGACCCGCGATCGTTAGCGTGTCGGGTGTGAACGACAACACGTTCTCGAGACGCGTGAGAACCCGGTCGCGCAGTGCGTCGGCGTCGCCGTCGAACTCCGGCTCGACCTCGATCGTGATCTCGAGCGTGTCGAGGTTGTCCACGCGGTCGAGATCGAGCCGGTAGTAGGGGGCGACCTCGTCGAACTCGAGGACGACGTCCTCGACCTCGCTAGGGTAGAAGTTGACGCCGCGGACGATGATCAGGTCGTCGGCTCGTCCCGTCACGTTGTCCATCCGGGCCATCGTTCGGCCACACTCACACGTTTCGTAGGTAAGCGACGTCAGGTCACCGGTACGGTAGCGAAGCACGGGCAGGGCTTCCTTCGAGAGCGTCGTGAGCACGAGTTCGCCCTCCTCGCCCTCCGGCAAGGGTTCGCCCGTCTTCGGATCGACGACCTCCGGAAAGAACCGGTCCTCCCAGATGTGCAGGCCGTCCTGGGCCTCGTAACATTCGTTCGAGACACCGGGTCCGATGATCTCCGAGAGGCCGTAGATGTCGATTCCGTTCACATCGAGGCGCTCCTCGATCTCCTCGCGCATCGGGTCGGTACAGGGTTCCGCCCCGAAGATGACCGTACTGAGGGAGAGTTCTTTGATGTCGATCCCCATCTCCTGGGCCGTCTCGGCGAGATACAGCGCGTAAGACGGAGTACAGGCGATCGCGTCACTCTCCAGGTCCTGGAGCATTTCGACCTGGCGCTGGGTGTTGCCGCCGCCGATCGGGATCACCGTCGCGCCGAGCTCTTCGACCCCGTAGTGGAGACCGAGTCCACCGGTAAAGAGGCCGTAGCCGTAGGCGTTCTGGACGGTGTCGCCGGCCTCGACCCCCGCCGCCGCGAGGCTCCGGGTGACGACTTCGCTCCAGACCTCGAGGTCGTCTTTGGTGTACGCGACGATCTTCGGCTTGCCGGTCGTCCCCGAGGACGCGTGAATACGGATAATCTCGTCGTCGTCGACGGCGAAGAGGCCGTCGGGATACTCGTCGCGGAAGTCCTCCTTGGTGGTAAACGGAAGCTTCGTGACGTCGTCGACCGTCTCGATGTCCTCGGGCGTGACGCCCGCTTTCTCGAGTTCCTCGCGGTAGTAATCGACGTTCTCGTAGGCGTTCCGTACGGTTTCGCGGAGCCGGTCGGTCTGCAGCTCCCGAATCTCCGCACGGGATGCTGCCTCTATGTCTGTGTGTGGCATCCTCACCTCATTCTGTGACGGGGTACAGTAAAAATGATGTGGTATTCGAAACGCCTGTTCGCTGTCACGTTCCGGATCGGGTCGAAACGCGTCGTTCCCAGTCCGAAGCTATATATCAACTCGTCACAAGGGCCCGGGTATGCGAGACGTCTACGTCATCGGCGCCGGACAGACCCCCTTCGGCTCGTTTCCGGACCGGAGCTACCGCGAGCTGTTCACGGAGGCGTACGGTGCCGCTCGCGACAGCGTTACGCACGGCATCGAGACCGACGAAATCGACGAGGCCGTCGTCGCCACCCTTGGTGTGGGCGGCCGACAGCTCGGCCTCTCCGGACCAGCAGTGACCGAGCATATCGGGCTCCACAACGTCCCCTGTTCGCGGATCGAGAACGCCTGCGGCGCGGGCGGATTCGCCGTCCGCCAGGGCGTCCAGGCGATCAAAAGCGGCATGGCCGACGTCGTCCTCGCGGGTGGGTTCGAGGTCATGACCGACATGTCCGGCGACGTCACGAAGTACTGGCTCGGCGTCTCCGGGGAGACCGAGTGGGAGCGCCTGACTGGGACGACGTTCGCGGGCGTCTACGCCCAGATGGCGAGTGCGTACGTGAACGAGTACGACGCGACGGCGAAGGACCTCTCCCGGGTTGCCGTAAAGAACCACGGCAACGGCGCGAAGAACCCGAAGGCCCACCTCGGCTTCGAGTGTTCGCTCGAGGACGCGGTCTCCGCGCCGACGGTCGCGGACCCGCTCAACCTCTATCACTGCTGTCCGACTTCCGACGGCGCGGCGACCGTTCTGCTTGCCAGCGAGGACGTCGTCGGCGAGTACACCGACGAGCGCGTTCGTGTCGCGGGAACCGGCGCGGCCAGCGAGCGCGTCGGCCTGGCTCAGCGCGACAACTACACCGAGATTTCGGCGTCCCGGGAGGCGGCCGACCGCGCGTACGACCGCGCCGGAATCGACCCCGACGAGCTCGACTTCGCCGAGGTTCACGACTGCTTCGCCATCGCGGAGCTCATCGCCTACGAGGATCTCGGTTTCTGCGAGCGCGGCGAGGCGCCCCGCCTCCTGCGGGAGGGTGTCACCGAGCCCGATGGCGACCTCCCGGTCAACACCTCCGGCGGTCTCAAGTCCAAGGGCCATCCCATCGGCGCGACTGGCACGGGCCAGGTCGTCGAAGCCTTCGACCAGCTCACCGGGCGCGCCGGCGAGCGCCAACTCGAGACCCCGCGGTACGGACTCACCCACAACGTTGGCGGCAGCGGCGGCGCGACGGCCGTTCACGTCTTCGAGAACGAGGAGGTGGCGCGATGACGGGACTCGAGAGCGTCGGTGCGTACGCCCCGCGGTATCGACTCACCGCCGACGCGGTCACCGACGCCTGGGGCCAGTTTCACGGCGCCGGCATCTCCGAGACCGCGGTGCCCGCGGGCGACGAGGGCACCCTGACGATGGCCTACGAGGCCGCCTCGAGGGCGCTCGAGGCAGGCAACGTCGATCCGGACGCCGTCACCCACCTCTTCCCCGGGACGACGACGCCCCCCTACGAGGAGGAGGCGCTCTCGCCACGGCTGGCCAGCTTCCTCGGTCTCGGCAGCGCCCTCGAGACGCGCCAGTTCGCCGGCAGCACCCGCGCGGGCGTCGACGCGCTGTCCTCGGGGCTCGAGGTCGAGGGCGGAACGGTGCTCGTCGTCGCGACCGACGCCCCCCGCGGCGCGCCAGACGACGAGATCGAACACGCCGGCGGTGCAGGGGCCGCGGCCGTCGTCCTGACCGCCGACGGCGCCGGGGCGGTGACCGAGCGCACGGAACGGATCAGCCCTTTCCCCGGGACGCGGTTCCGACCCGCCGGCGAGGCGGAGACGACGGGACTCGGCGTCACCGGGTACGACCGACGGGCGTTCACGGAGACGGTCACGGCTGCCGCGGATGCCCTCGACGCAGATCTCTCGGAGGCCGATGCGGTCTGCCTTCAGTCCCCGAACGGGAAACTCCCCTACCGCGCCGCCGGCTCACTCGGGGTCGAGCCCGAGGCGCTGCGGGCGGGGACCACGGTCCACGACCTCGGCGATACGGGCGCGGCGAGCGTGCTGCTGGGATTCGCGAGCGCACTCGAGGACGGCCACGAGGACGTCGTCCTGCTCGGCTACGGCTCCGGCGGCGGCGCGACCGCGATGGCCGTCGACGCCGCCGACGTCGCGGTCGCGACCGAACTTGAGGGCGGCGAAGCCCTGAGCTACGGCGAGTACCTGCGGATTCGTGGCGACGTGACGCCCGGCGAGCCCGACGGCGGCGGCGCGTACGTCAGCGTTCCGAGCTGGAAGCGAACGATTCCACAGCGCCACCGGCTCGTCGCCGGCCGCTGTGAGGAGTGTGGGTCGCTCGCGTTTCCGCCCGAGGGCGCGTGTCCGGACTGCGGCGCGCTCGAGGCGTACGACGAGATTTCCCTCCCGGGAACCGGAACCGTAGAAGCGGCGACGACCATCGGGCAGGGGGGCGCACCGCCCGAGTTCGTCGAGCAGCAGGCCCGCGAGGGATCGTTCGTCAGCGCGGTCGTCGCACTCGACGGTCCCCGGGAGGACGACGGGACCGTTTCGACGCCGACCCAGGTCCTGACGGGTGCCGAGGAGACGGTAGAGATCGGCGACCGCGTCGACGCGACGATTAGACGGATCTACACACAGGAGGGTGTGACCCGTTACGGGTTCAAGATGAAACTCGCAGAGAAGTAGAATCGGAGCTGCGTCTACGGACGCTCGAACACCGTCGCCACGCCCTGCCCAAACCCGACGCACATCGTCGCCAGGCCGTACTGCTCGTCCCGGCGCTGCAGTTCGTGCAGCAGCGTCGTCGCGATGCGCGCGCCTGAACAGCCAAGCGGATGGCCGAGCGCGATCGCGCCACCGTTGACGTTCAGCTTCTCGTCGTCGATACCGAGTTCACGCTTGCAGTAGAGGCTCTGGGAGGCGAAGGCCTCGTTGAGTTCCACGAGATCGAGGTCGTCGACGGTAAGCTCGGTCCCCTCGAGCGCGTCGCGGGTCGCGGGCACCGGGCCGGTCCCCATCACCGTGGGATCGACACCGGCGACGCCTCGCGAGCGAACGCGGGCGAGGGGCTCGAGATCGTGCTCGGCGGCGTACGCGGCGCTCGTCACGAGCAGTCCGGCCGCGCCGTCGGTCAGCGGCGAGGCGTTTCCGGGAGTGACCGTCGCCGCGTCGTCGTCGGCGAAAACGGTCGGCAGACCGGCGAGAGTCTCGAGATCGGTGTCTTCTCGTGGCCCCTCGTCGCGTTCGACGACGCCATCACCTGTCTCGACCGGGACGACCTCGTCGTCGAACCGGCCCTCGTCCCAGGCCTCGAGCGCGCGCTCGTGGGAGCGGAGCGCGAACTCGTCCTGTTCCTCGCGGCCGATGTCGTACTTCCGCGCGACGCGCTCGGCCGTCGCGCCCATCGGGAGTTCGTCGGAATCGTACCGGTTCTCGATGCCAGGGTGGAGCCAGTCCGAGAACGGAATCCGACTCATGTGTTCGACGCCGGCGACGGGATAGACGTCGCCGTCGCCCGTCTCGACCGCGCGGACGGCGTCGACGAGCGTCGTCAGCGACGAGCCACAGAGGCGGGTGGTCGTCGCGCCCGGTACGGTCTCGGGGAAGCCGCCCGCGAGCAGCGACTGGCGAGCGAGGTTCCGGCCCTGTTCTTCCTCCTGGTTCGCACAGCCGAGACGGAAGTCGTCCCACTCCTCGGCCGGAACACCCGTTCGCTCGACCAGCGCCTCGAGCACAGTCGTAACGAGGTCCTCGGGGTAGACATCGGCGAGTCCACCGTCTTTTCGCCCCTGCGGGGTTCGGACTGCATCGACGAGTACGGCCTCAGCTCGGGTCATCGACCGAGAAATCGAACGGTCGATAGTTAAGTTTTGTCTCGTGACACGGTTCTCCGCCGTTGATCCGCGAACGGTGCATGTGGATGATCATCCGATACAGTTTTGAACGAGGACGGTATGCTACGTGATAGGTAACACTCAGCATGTGGTAGCGAGTGAGCCGAAACGACCGATTCGCGCCGACGGCCGAGGTGGTCGGCCGCCGAGGGGTCGATGCCGACACCGCATCAGCGTCGCCGCCACCGGCCATCTGTCGCCCGTCGCTCAGGGCGTCACTCGGCCGAGGTTCGATCGGACAGGAGATC
Organism: Natrialbaceae archaeon; assembly: GCA_003559215.1. GTDB lineage: Archaea > Halobacteriota > Halobacteria > Halobacteriales > Natrialbaceae > Natronococcus. Next base: position 56,008 of record PWMF01000040.1, on the reverse strand, counting down.
ACTATCCACGTCACGATGTCAGCAAACGAAAACGCGTCGGCGGGACAAGACGAGTCCGCCGATTCAGACCCACGTACCGCTCTCGAACAGGACCCGCAGGGACAGCAGCTGCTGTCACGACTACTGCACGTAGATTTCCGGGCGGGAGCCCGCGACTCCGTCGGAATCTTGCTGGGGCTCATCCCGTTCGCGCTCGTGTTCGGAATCGCCGCTGACGGCGCGGGGTTGTCGGTCCTCCAGACGGTCGCGATGTCCGCGGGGATCTTCGCGGGCACTGCACAGCTCGTCATGGTCGAGCTGATGGCTGCAAACGCGGGACTCGCGATCATCGTCCTCACCGGGCTCGTCATCAACCTCCGGATGCTTATGTACTCGGCCTCGATCGCACCGCATTTCACCGAGTATGGAAAGCGGACACGGGCGTATCTCGCGTACTTCCTCACCGACCACGTCTACGCGGTGTCGATCGGCGAGTACGCCGACGAGTCCCGTGATCGAAACAAGCGGCTGTACTACCTCGGGCTCGGAGTGAGCATCTGGCTCGTCTGGGTTATCACGACGGTGATCGGATACGTCCTCGGAGCCGGCATCCCGGCCTCGTTGAACCTCCAGTTTGCGATCCCGCTCGTCTTCCTCGCGATTCTCGTGCCGGCGATCGACGCCTACCCGCAGCTCGTCGCCGCGCTCACGAGCGCACTCGTCGCGATCGCCGCGGCGCTCGCCGTCTCCCAAACCGGGCTCCCGGAGGGTGCCGATCTGCTCATCGCCGCGGGCGTGGGGATCGGCGCCGGTGTCGCGGCTGAGGAGGTGATTGGCCGATGAACGGGTACTCGATGCTCAGTATCTGGGGCGTAATCATCGCGATCGCCATCGCCACCTACCTCATCCGCTTGTCGTTCATCCATCTGTTCGGTCGCATCAATCAGGTTCCGAGGAGGGTCAAGCGCTTCCTGAAGTTCGTTCCCGCGGCGGTGCTGGCGGCGCTCGTCGCCCCGCAGCTCGTCACGCCGAGCGCGGCAGTCACCGAGATGGTCCTCGACGAGCGCCTGCTGGCGGGTGCCGTCGCCGCCGGAGTCGCGTGGTGGCGAGGTGATATTCTGCTGACGATCATCGCCGGGATGGTCGCCCTCTGGACGTTCCAGTTCCTTCTCTTCTGAGCGGCGCCAGGTTTCGGGAACGGAAACGGCTTTGACCCGCCTCGTTCTATGCGTCGCGTATGCGAGTCGCAGTACTCGGCGCCGGCACGATGGGCCACGGCATCGCACAGGTAACCGCAATGGCGGGTCACGACGTCGTCGTCCGGGATATCGAGACGGAGTACGTCGAGGACGGACTCGAGTCGATCGAGTCGAACCTCGAGGGCGGCATCGAACGCGAGAAAGTCACCCGCGAGGAGGCCGACGCGGCGCTCGAGCGCCTCTCGGGAACGACGGATCTCGTCGAGGCGGTCGAGGACGCGGAACTCGTCGTCGAGGCCGTTCCGGAGGACGTCGACCTGAAAAAAGAGACGGTGGCAGACGTCGAGGAACACGCGGACGACGAGGCGATCATCGCGACCAACACGTCCTCGCTCTCGATCACCGAAATCGCGAGCGCCGCGGAGCACGACGGGCGCGTCGTCGGGCTGCACTTCTTCAACCCGGTCCATATCATGCAGCTCGTCGAGATCGTCGTCGCCGAACAGACCAGCGAGGAAACCCTCGAGTTCGCACGCGAGTACGTCGAGAGCATCGAGAAAACGCCGGTCGAAGTCTCCGACTCGCCCGGCTTCGCATCCTCGCGACTCGGCGTCGCACTCGGCGTCGAGGCGATCCGGATGGTCGAGGAGGGCGTCGCCGACCCGCGAGATATCGACGCCGCGATGGAACTCGGCTACAACCATCCGATGGGACCGATCGAACTCGGCGACGTCGTCGGACTCGACGTTCGCCTCGACATCCTCGAGTACCTCCGCGAAGAACTCGGCGAGCGGTTCCGGCCGCCCCAGGCGCTCAAGCGGAAGGTCCGTGCGGGCAAGCTGGGCAAGAAGACCGGTGAGGGGTTCTACGTCTGGGAGGACGGCGAGATCGTCGGCGTCAGCGGGGAGGTGGCCGAATGAGCCTTCCTGAGAGCCCCGTCGACGGGACCGAGGACATCGACGCCGTCACCGCGGACTGCGAGACGGTTCACGCGAGCGTCGGCGACCGCGTTCCCGGCGTCGCGACGGTGACCCTCGACCGGCCGGACGCGCGAAACGCGCTGAACGCGCAGGTCCGGGCGGAGCTGAAGGACGTCCTCGCGGCGATCGCGGAGAGCGACGTCCGGGCCGTCGTCCTCACCGGCGAGGACGAGGCCAAGGCGTTCGTCGCCGGCGCCGACGTTGGTGAGTTCCGCGACCGGAGCGCTCTGGACCAGCGTGAGGCCTCGAGCCGCCCGCGGGTGTACGAACTCGTCGACGACCTTCCCCAACCCGTCATCGGCCGACTCAACGGGCACGCGCTGGGGGGCGGTTGCGAACTCGCACAAGCGTGTGACGTCCGCATCGCCCACGAGCGCGCGAAAATCGGCCAGCCCGAGATCAATCTCGGGATCATGCCCGGCGGCGGCGGTACCCAGCGCCTTCCTCGGCTCGTCGGTGAGGGGCAGGCGATGCGGCTGATCCTCTCGGGCGAACTGATCGACGCCGAGGAGGCGTACGAGATCGGGCTCGTCGACGGAGTCTGTGAGGACTCGGAGGCGCTCGACGAGGAGGTCTACGACCTCGCCGAAGCGATGGCGTCGAAAAGTCCTGTCGCGCTCGAGTTCGCGAAGCAGTCGGTGAAGGCGGCCTCGCGGATGGATCTCGAGCAGGGGCTCGAGTACGAGGCAGAGCTGTTCGCCCAGCTGTTCGCGACCGAGGACAAAGACGAGGGAATCGACGCCTTCTTCGAGGACCGCGATCCCGAGTGGAACGGACGATAACGCCTCGATTCCGGCCGATTCAGTTCGGCTCGGCCGAGACTGTTCGGCGGCGGAACGTACGGTGAGCTGGCGGTACCTCACGGGCAAACTGGCACTCGAAGGAAAACGTATTTATCATACTTTCATGAACAACAGATCATGGCATACAGTTACGAGCCACACCACTTCGAGGACTTCGAAGAGGGCCAGGAGTTCGAGAGCGTCGGTCGAACCGTGACGGAATCGGATTTCGTCATGCACTCGGCGCTCACCGGCGACTGGACGGAGCTGCACACCAACAAGGAGTACGCGGAAGACGGTCCGTTCGACGGTCGGATCGCCCACGGCCCGATGACCTTCGTCCAGGCAACGGGCTTCGTCTACCGCACCGGTATCGTCGAGCGCACGGCATACGCATTTCTGGGGATGAACTACATGGACCTCCCGAATCCGGTCTACATCGGCGACACGCTCTCGCTCGAGATGGAGGTTACCGAGAAGAAAGACGTCGATCACGACGACGCCGGCATCGTCGTCCTCGATACGGTGATGACCAACCAGGACGACACCGTCGTCCTCGAGGGCGACATGAAATTCCTGATCAAGCGCAAGGAGTGACGGCAACGACGTCCAGCCACTCTCTCGGTCGCGCGTAACCGGTTTCGAGACTCCGTCTCGAGGACCCCGAAAACAACGCTACCGAAGGGCCTACAGCCCGAGGAACGATTCGGCGTTCTCCCAGAGAATTTGTTGCTGTAGCTCCTCGTCGAACCCGAGCTCTGCGAACTGTTCGAGCCAGCGTCCCGGCTCGAGCATAGGGTAATCAGTACCGAACATCACCTTTTCCGAGAGGAGGGTCTTGGCGTAGTGGAGCACCTGGTCGTCGATGTACTTCGGCATCCATCCGGAAAGATCCATGTAGACGTTGCCCTTCTGCTGACAGATGGCGAGCTGTTCCTTTTCCCAGGGGTAGGCGGGATGGGCGATGAGGATCTGGAGGTCGGGATAGTCCGCGGCGACGTCGTCGATCAACATCGGGTTGCCGTACTTGATTTTCAGTCCGCGACCGCCCGGCGAGCACGCGCCGAGCGTGGAGTTGCCGCCGTGAAAGACGACGGGAACGCCCAGATCCTCGATCGTCGCCCACAGCTCCTCGTGTTCGGGATCGGAGGGATCGAACCCCTGTGCGATCTGCTGGAACTTGAACCCCGAGAGGTCCAGATCTTCGACACAGCGGATCGCCTCATCGACACAGTCGTCCTTGAGCGGGTCGACCGATCCGAAGCCGACAAAGAACTCCGAGTACTCGTCGCGGACCTCGGCGACGTAGTCGTTGGGAACGGGCGGATTCCCCGTGTTCGTCTCCGCATCCCAGCCGAGCAGTACGGCCCGACCGACGCCGGCCTCGTGGTACTCGTCGATCATGTTCTCGTAGGTATCCGTCTCGAGGTCCGCGCCGAACCGATCGGCGGCGTCTTTCATCATCTGCCCCCCAGCGTCGTGAAGGAACTCGCTGGTCGGCTGGTGAGCGTGCATGTCGATTGCGCGCGGCTCGTCGGCGGGGATAGTCGAACCCATACAGTGGACATCGTCCCGGCATCATATATGTGTAATTGATAGTGGGAGTCAAAACGTCTCACCGACTCGAGTGGGACGACACGAAACCCGTCTCCCTCCTCGAGGAGCTCCGGCGACGAGCGACGTTCGAACTGCTCGCTTCGATACCGGCGAGACGGCTGTTTCCTCGCGGCCGACCTCAGAGGGACGGGATCGAACGGCCATGGCTTGTAACAGATAGAGTATGATACGCAAATAGTAACAGATGCAAAATATGTCCGAATCTGTAGTTTATCTCGTGGGAGAGAATCTCCGGAACAGAGATAAAGCCGACTTTGAGCCGGACAGTACTGCGCCAATCAGTACTCTGGCGGTACGTGTTGAATCACCAGGTGCTGGAAGCCAAAGCGACTCGCAAGCCGATGCCAACGGGAGGTTCTGACCGCTTACCCTCTCAATGACGGGACCGCGGAAACTCGATGGGTGGCCGGTCAGATCTGATCGATCCAACTGGATCCGTGGTGCGACAGGAAGAACCACCATATCCCAATGATAATAAAGAATTTGATGCCTTTCGGATCGAGAACTGAGACGAGCGTGGCGTCGAGGCGCCGACTCGAGCCGAGGCGCCTCGATACGAGGGCTCATACGGCTCACCCGAGAACCCCTTCCCATGCAGCTACCACCGATCGGACTCGGTACGATGGGAATCGAGGATCCCGATACGATCGCGACGGCGCTCGAGTGTGGCTACAGACATCTCGATACGGCCCAGATATACGAGAACGAGACCGTCGTCGGGGAGGGGTTGGCTCGCAGTTCGGTCCCCCGCGAGGACGTCGTCGTCGCGACGAAGGTGTGGGCCGACAGCCTCGCGCCCGACAACGTCCACCGGACGACCGAGGAGAGTCTCGAGCGGCTCGGCCTCGAGGTCGTCGACTTGCTGTACGTCCACCGTCCGATCGAGAGCTACGAACCAGAGCGGACGCTGCCCGCCTTCGACGAGCTCTATCGGGAGGGCACGATCGACGGCGTCGGCCTGAGTAACTTCTCGATATCGGAACTCGAGACCGCTGCCGACCTGCTGGAGGCGCCCATCGCGGCCCACCAGGTCGAGTACCACCCGCTGTTCCAGCCCGAGGACCTGCTCGCACACGCTCGCGAAAGCGGGTATCCGCTGGTGGCGTACTCGCCGCTGGCAAACGGGCGGGCCGGCGAGATCGAGCCGGTCGTCGACGTGGCCGAGGCCCACGAGACGACGCCGGAGGCGGTCTGTCTCGCGTGGCTAGCCGCGAAAGAGGGCGTCGTCCCGATCCCGAAGGCCAGCAGCCGCGAGCACCTCGAGGCGAACCGGGAAGCGCTGGAACTCGAACTCGCGTCCGACGAACTCGAGCGGATCGACGCCGTCGAACGAACCGAGGAGCTGTTTCCAGAGTAGGCTCTGAAGACCGGTCAACTGCGTGCGGTGGCGCGCGCTGGGCGGCGACGAGCGAACAGCGAGTCGGCGTTCGACGGTGCGCGCGGTCTTCGCGAGTAACACGAGCGAACGGCTTGGCAGAGCGTGCTCTGCCAGTGGATGAGTGAGTGAGGCCCACGAACGAACGAATCGGCTGGGGAGGACGTGGAGACCCTTTGTGTCCACGAGTCGCAGCACGCTCCCTTTGACTACTCTTCCGGAGCTACTCGAACCGGTTAGTGATGAGTGACTAACTCACGGTTTGATTCTCTGAACCGGCTGATTCGTTACGTACAGATGCTTATCGATCGAGAGGGGCGGTCGCCTACGGTGCAACGAGAATATTCTTGGTCTCCGACCAGGTGAACTCCCTATGGCGTCAGAGGAACTCGACGAGGTGGACCGCGCGATCCTTTACCTCCTGCAAGAGGACGCGCGGTTCAACAGCGCGGCGGATATCGCTGGGAAGGTGGACGTCACCGCTAATACTGTGCGCAACCGGATCCAACGCCTCGAAGAACGCGGGATCATTAGGGGATACATCCCGCTGATCGATTACGAGCAGGCGGATTACTAACTCAAAGTAGTGATACGGTGTACGGCACCCGTCCCCGAGCGGACGGAGCTTGCCAAAGAGGCACTCGACATCAATGGCGTCATCGCGGTACGGGAACTGATGACTGGGCGGCGCAACGTCGAAGTGACCGTTGCTGCTGCCGAAGGCGACCAGATGACCGCCGCCGCTAGCGCGCTCACGGAACTCGGCTTCGATATCGACGACGAGGAGCTGGTGAAAAACGACTACAAACAACGGTTTGACCATTTCGGCCTCGACGATCTGGCGGAAGAGTGATTTATGATTCGGAATCTCAGGTGTGTAATATAGCGAGCGCCCGGACCATAATTTCGTTAAGCTAAATGAGAGCCTCAATTTCTTCAGTTACGCTTTCTCTGTCGCCATTTTTTTATGACCTCACCACCTGTAGCTGATGATGGAAACACATACGATCGGAGTGGAGCACAGCGGACAGTGCAAGTATCCGGTGAGCGAACAGGTAATCCGAGCGGTCGCCGAACAGACTGACACGGACCCACTGGAGCTGCCCCCGTTGTTTGAACTGATCGATCCCGATGCGCTTGATACGCTCTTCGATCCGATCGATGTGAGGGCCCCACTCGGCCTTGATCTCACTTTCACCTACGCCGGCTGTGAAGTCACGGTCGCCTACGACGGCGAGGTCATCATTTCAGTCGAGGAAGCAGCGATCCACCGAGATCGCTCTGCCCAGTCCGATCGGCCGGAAACCAAGTAGTCGTCCATCCATAACGCAAACAGAACGTCTTTATATTCAGTCAGTTTTTTATTTCGGAGTATCGGTAGCGCCTGAACTTTCGGTAACTTGAAAATCTGTTGAACCACACTGACAGCCATCTTTTGTTCCAATAGGTTTTATCGACCCATCAGGCCATAGTTCGGCAGCATAGGCCGACCCACAGGAGGTACACTGAGCCATCGTTCTTTCACTCTCTCCCTCAGGCATATGCTACTGAACCATCTGCTCGATAAAATGCGTTGTGTGGCTATTTGAGTGACAACGATCTCCGCTGTACAGTCTTTTATCTGTACGTAGCGGTGGGTCACTAGCACCCTCGAGCATCGAAACTGTTCTCCCGACTACTGAGACGTGGATACCAAACCCAAACCCTTGTTTCGTCGCGGTGACTCGAGACGAACGATGACCGACCTCGCCGACTCGCCGGCCGTGCGCCGGCTCGCCGACTGGGATCACGAGCGACTCGAGGGCCTCGCCGACGAGTACGACACGCCGCTGTACGTAATGGATCTCGACCGCGTCAAGGAGAACTACACCCGCTTTTCGGAAGCGTTCCCGAACGCCGAGGTCATGTACGCCGCCAAGGCCCACACGGGAAAGGCGGTCCTCGAGGCCGTCCTCGAGGCCGGGGCCGACATCGAGTGTGCGGCCTGGGGGGAACTAGAGCGTTCGATCGATGCCGGCGCGGATCCGAACACGCTGCAGTACACTGCGGTCAACCCGCCGGATCACGACCTAAACTACGCCACGGATCTGGCCGCCGAGGCGCCCGGGCTGACGATCACGATCGGCGCGACCGATACACTGGACCGACTCGCCGAGCGCGGCTACGACGGGCGGGTCGCCATTCGAATCAACCCCGGGATCGGGACGGGTCACCACGAGAAAGTCGCCACGGGCGCCGACGCGAAGTTCGGCATCCCCTACGAGCGGGTGCCGGAGGTCGCCGACCGCGTCCGCGAGGAGTTCGAGCTCGTCGGGCTCCACGCCCACGCCGGCAGCGGCGTCCTCACGGAGGGACTCGAGGAGCACTGCGAGGCGATCGAGCGGGTCGGCGAGATGGCCCGCCGCGTCGGCGACGCGGAGCTCGAGTTCGTCGACGTCGGCGGCGGCTACGGCGTTCCGTACCGCGAGGACGAGGAGCCCCTGGACCTCGAGAAGACCTCGAACATGGTCCGCGACGCAGTTGGAGACCTCGAGGCGACGCTGAAGCTCGAGCCCGGCCGGTACGTCGTCGCCGACGCGGGGCTGATCCTCAGCGAGGTGAACACGATCAAGGAGGCCCCCGACACGACGGTCGTCGGGATCGACGCCAGCCTGGCGACGCTGATCCGCCCGGCGATGTTCGGCTCCTACCACCCGATGTACAACGTCAGCGCGCCCGAGCGCGATTCCCACCCCGTCACGGTCGGCGGCCCAGTCTGTACCAGCGCGGACGTCTTCGCCCACGACCGTCCCGTCGCCAACCCCGAGCGGGGCGATATCCTCGCCATCGGCAACGCCGGCTCCTACGGCTACGAACTCGCCAGCCAGTTCCACTCCCAGCCCCGCCCCGCCGAAGTCGCCCTCGAGGGCGGCGAGGCCCGCGTCGTTCGCCGGCGGGAGAGCCTCGAGGACGTGACGCGGGTCGAGCAGTAGCCCAGTCCGTAATTTCCACCGGAACCGGACTGTCAGGGCCGTTCGAGGGGTGTGTGGTGGTTTTAGACGGCTCGGGCCCGTCGACTATTGTATGAGCACTGTGAGCGAACGACAGTCGACACGAACGACGCGGCTGCCGCCCGTTCCGCGCCTTGCCGGGTTGGCGGCGGTACTCGGCACCTGGATCTTCTGGTCGGGCGTGTTCGTGACGGGGTTTGGCTGGATCGTCACGAACAACGTCCTCGTCGGTGCCGTCGCGGCCGCGTTCGCCGCCTACACCGCGGCCCGTCCGTCGGGCGGTCGGCTCCCGGCACCGGTCGCCCCGCTTATCGTTCTCGTCGCGGGAGCGTGGACCGTCGCGGCGCCGTTCGTCTTCGGCATCGAAACAGGGATCCTGTTCTGGAGCAACGTCGTCGCGGGTGCGCTCGTCGTCGTGTTGGCGGCGGCCTGCCTCTACGGGAGCCGGAAGCTCGAGACGGACGCTCCGGCGTCCGCGTAGCGAGCCCTCTCGAGTGGAAGGTCCCGGACACGAACCTCGCCGGAGCGGACGAAAGCGGGGGCTTATGATTCGCCGCCAGAAACTGACGGTATCGACGCGCCGTCGCCCGACGACGGCGGATCCTCATGAGTTTCGACATTACCACCTTCCACGCCGAGGCCGTCCGGACCCCCTCCCACGACGACGTCTCGGCGATGCGCGAACTGCTGCTCGAGACGCTTCGCGAAGCCGGCCGCGAGGCCGAGGTCGACGCCCGCGGGAACGTACTAGCGACCCGCGGGAGCGACGACGGTCCCCACATCGTTCTGAACACGCACTTCGACACCGTCGCTCCCCACGTCCCCTACGACCGGGACGGCGACACAGTGTACGGTCGAGGGGCTTGCGACGCGAAGGGGCCCCTCGCCGCCTTGCTCGCGGCCTTCCTCCGTGCGGAGCCGACCGCCGGACGGCTCACGCTCGCGCTGACGCCCGACGAGGAGACGCTGATGACCGGCGCCGAACACCTCGGGGAGACGCTTTCGGCGGACGGCTACGTCGTCGGCGAACCGACCGAACTCGACGTCTGTGTCGCCGCCCGCGGCCAGTGCGAGGGGACGATCACCCTCGAGGGCGAGGCCGGTCACGCGGCGAGCGTTCCCGCAGCGGCGAATCCCGTGTTCGGACTCGCCGACGTCCTCGAGGCCCTGCGGAGCTACGACCGGGAGGCGGGTCCGGATTCGGATCCGGTGCTCGGAGAGCCGAAGCTGACGCCCTCAGCGCTCTCGGGCGGTGAAGCGCCGAACCGCGTTCCCGGCACCTGTCGGCTGACGTTCGACCGCCGGAACGTCCCGCCCGAGACGAGCGACTCGTTCCGCGAGGAGCTGCAGGCGTACCTCGAGGCGCGCGTCCCTGACGGCCTCTCGGTGTCGGTCGAGCTGATCCGGCCCGACACGCCGTTTCCGGACCCGTTCGTCACCGACGAGGACGAGCCGCTGGTGGGCGCACTCGAGGCCGCAAGCGGAGGTGAGGTCCGTCCGTTCGGCGCGGCGACGGAAGCCTCCTTCTTCGCGAGGGACGCGCCGACCGTCGTCTTCGGGCCGGGTGCGCTGGCCGACGCGGAAGGCCCCGTCGCCCACGCCGAACGCGAGTACGTTCGGCTCCCGGAGGTCGAGACCGCAGCCGACGCCGTTACGGAGTCCCTCGAGTCGCTGCTCTCGTGATCGTCTCGCTACGATCGGTCGGACGGCGAAATGCGTACGCCCTCAGTCGTGATAGCTTTACGGAATTACCAATAACTTCGAGTGACGACCGATTTGAATCCGAGCGATAACATTATTCGTGGCTGACGTGAAAGGGCACATCAGCTAATGACCGCGGAGAAGGCAAGAGGTGGGATCGCCGGCGGATTCGACGACGAGTCGGTTCGCGATGCGCTGTCGCTGCGCGAGCAGGCGATGGACGAGGCACCGGTGGGCATGGTGATCACCGATCCCGGCCGGCCGGACAATCCGATCACGTACGCGAACGAGGGGTTCATCCGACTCACCGGCTACTCTCGGGAGGAGATCCTCGGCCGGAACTGTCGGCTCCTCCAGGGGGAACGGACCGCTGCGGAATCCGTCGAGCGGATGCGAACGGCGATCGATGCGGGTGAACCGGTCACCGTCGAACTGCTGAACTATCGAAAGGACGGCGATCCGTTCTGGAACCGCGTAACGATCGCACCGCTGTTCGATGGTGACGAGGTGACGAACTTCGTCGGGATCCAGCAGGACGTGACAGACCGCAGGCGACGGGAGCGCGAACTCGAGCGCGAACGCGAGTTCGTCGAGCAGGGACTCGACGTTCTCGACGACGTCTTCTACGTGGTCGGGACGGAGGGACGGCTCCGTCGGTGGAACGAACGCCTCCGGGAAGTAACCGGCTACACGGACGACGAGATCGAAGAGATGGACGTCCTCGAGTTCGTTCCGGCCGACGAACGGGAGGCGATAACACGATCGATTGAGAACGTTCTGCGCGGCGATCCCGAAACCGTCGAATCCGCGCTGCTCACCGCCGACGGTGAGCGAATCCCCTACGAATTCACCGGCTCGCGGCTGACCGGTCCCGACGGGGAACTGGTCGGACTCGTCGGTATCGGGCGAGAGATTGCCGAGCGAACGCGTCGCCGGATCATCCTCGAGTCGCTTCACGAGATCGCGACGACGATCCAGACCGAGGAGTCGGTCGACGCCGTCTGTGAACGGACCGTCGACGCGGCGGCCGACGTCCTCGAGTTCGACCTCTGTTCGTTGCTGCTGTGCGACGGCGAGTGGCTGGTTCCGCGGGCGACCTCGGCCGACGCCCCGGTGGACGGGAGCCGACCGATGCGTCTCGATCAGGGACTGGCCGGCAAGACGTTTCGGTCCGGGGATTCCTATCTCGTCGACGAAGTCACCCCTGAAAGCGACGCCGATCCCGCGAAGGACTGCTACCGATCGGGCTTTAGCGTCCCGGTCGGCGAGTACGGTGTGTTCCAGGCGGCCAGTACCGATACGGCCGCGTTCGACGCCCAGGACGTCGAGTTCGCCGAGCTGCTCGTCAGCCACACCGCGAACGCGATCGAGCGGCTCGAACGCGAGGCGGCTCTCGAGCGCCAGAACGATCGCCTCGAGGAGTTCGCGAGCATCGTCTCCCACGACCTGCGGAACCCGCTGAACGTGGCCGCGGGCCGGCTCGAACTCGCTCGCGAGGCGTGCGACGACGACAACCTCGAGGACGTCGCACGAGCCCACGCTCGGATGGAGGCGCTGATCGACGACCTCCTGACGCTGGCGCGGGAGGGGCGATCCGTACTCGAGCCCGAACCCGTTGACGTCGCGGCGACCGTCGCCGACTGCTGGCGTCACGTCGAGACGGCCGAGGCGACCCTCGAGGTCGAGACGGAGCGGTCGATCGAGGCGGACCCGAGCCGGTTCCAGCGGCTCCTCGAGAACCTCGTTCGCAACGCGGTCGAACACGCCGGGAGGGACGTGACCGTCACGGTCGGCGAGCTCGAGGACGGAATCTACGTGGCCGACGACGGGCCCGGGATTCCGGCGGAGAAACGCGAGGCGGTCTTCGAGACGGGCTACTCGGAGCGTCGGGACGGAACGGGATTCGGACTCGGGATCGTCGAACGGATCTGCGACGCACACGGCTGGGACGTGGCCGCAACCGACGGCGCCGACGGCGGGGCGCGGTTCGAACTCACCGGGCTCGAGTTCGCGGACTGCGAACGCGAGCGGTGACGCGTGCCACGTCTCACCAGCGGGTCGAGATGTACAGCAAGATGATCATACAGACGATCCCGATCAGAAACAGCAGGATCGTGGCGATCTCCGGAAAGAGATACTCGATCATGGCCGACCGTTAGCGTCGGTCGCTGAAATCAGTACTGATCGCCGGTACCGGCCCTACTCCCGAGTTCCGTCCTCGGCCAGCTCGCTTGCGACCCCGACGTAGGACGCCGGCGTCAGCTCCCGTAGCTCCGCGCGGACCTCCTCGTCGACCTCGAGGTCGTCGAACAGCTCGTGGAAGTCCTCGAGGGAAACCTCCCGGCCGCGGGTGAGCTCCTTGACCCGCTCGTAGGCGTCCTCCTGGCCCTCCCGGCGGAGGATCGTCTGGACGGCCTCGCCGATAATCTCCGGGGTGCTCTCGAGATCGTCGCGCATCACCCGCTCGTTGGGAACGACCTTCTCGAGGCCCGCGGCCGTCTTGTCGTAGCCGATCAGGCAGTGGGCGAGCGCGGCGCCCATGTTGCGTTTGACCGTCGAGTCCGAGAGGTCCCGCTGGAGCCGCGAGGTCGTGACGTAGTCGGCGAGGAAGGTCAGATCGGAGTTCGCCTTCGAGAGGTTGCCCTCGCTGTTCTCGAAGTCGATCGGATTGACCTTGTGGGGCATCGTCGAGGAGCCGGTCTCGCCGGCGACGGCCTCCTGGCCGAGGTAGCGATCGGAGACGTAGAGCCACATGTCGAGGTCGAGATCGAGCAGGACGTCGTTGGCGCCGCGGAACGCGTCGAACAGCGCCGCCAGGTCGTCACAGGGGTTGACCTGGGTCGTCAGCGGGACGAACTCGAGGCCGAGTCCCGTAACGAACTCTTCGGCGAAGGCCGGCCAATCGACGTCGGGGTAGGCGGCGACGTGGGCCGCGTAGGTGCCCGACGCCCCACCGAGCTTCCCGCTCAGATCGTCGGCGGCCGTACGGATCCGGCCCGTCGCGCGACCCAGCCGAGCCGCATACACCGCCATCTCCTTGCCGAACGTCGTCGGCGTCGCGGGCTGGCCGTGGGTTCGCGCGAGCATCGGCAGGTCCCGGTGCTCGCGAGCCAGCGCCGCGAGCGCGTCCTGCAGATCGTACAGCGCCGGCAGCAGGACCTCGTCGACGGCCTCGGCGAGGAGCAAGCGGTGGGCGAGGTTGTTCACGTCCTCGCTAGTCAACCCGAAGTGGATCCAGGGGCCGGCGTCGCTGCCCTCGGGCAGGCGGTGGCGGACGAAGTACTCGACGGCCTTGACGTCGTGGTTGGTCGCCTCGAACTCGTCGTAGCCGTCGGTCTCGAGGGTCTTGATCAGCCGGGCGTCCTCCTCGACGAAGTGCTCGTAGAGCCCGCGTAAGTGGCCGCGTTCGTCCGAGTCGAGCTCCAGCGGTGTCGCTTCCAGGTCCGCCAGCGCGATCAGGTACTCGACCTCGACGCGGACCCGAGCTCGCATCAGCGCAGCCTCGCTGGCGTACGGCGAGAGCCGTTCGGTCCGTCCCGCGTAGCGGCCGTCGATCGGGGAGACGGCGTACAGGGCGTGGGTGTCGGTCATCGTTCCGATCCTTTCCAGCGCGGTGCAAAAGCGTATCGAAACGAGGTGCCACGACCGTGCATACTTCGAAAATCTGGGGGCCAAATACTGTCGTAGTAATGCTTAATTGTGTATACCAAGGCGCTCGAGACCGCAACGGCTTTGCCTCTCGCGGTCACGGGTTCGACCATGACCCGAATCGCCGGACTGGCCGGCAACCGAGGCCGCAACCTGTTGAACGTCGCCGACCGTCGACCGGGCGGAGCCGACCTCGCCGTCGTCCTGTCCTACGATCCGGAGGCGCCGATCCTCGAGGCCGCAGCCGAACGCGGGATTCCGACCGAGGTCGTTCCGCTCGAGGACGGGATCGATCGTCGCGAACACGAACGGTCGGTCAACGAGGCCCTGGCGGCGTACGAGTTCGACCTGATCTGTCTCGACGGCTACATGCGGATCCTCTCCGATACGTTCCTCGAGACCCAGCCGACGACGCTGAACGTCCACCCCTCCCTGCTGCCCGCGTTCCCCGGCGACGACGCCTGGGGCGACGCGCTCGAGGCGGACGTCTCCGTAACGGGCTGTACCGTCCACGTCGTCACCGACGCGACCGACGAGGACGGCGAGGTCATCGAGGCGGAGATCGACGCCGGCCCGATCGTCACCCAGGAGCCGGTGGCGATCTACGAGGGTGACGACGAGGAGACGCTGAAGGATCGAGTCCTCCACGAGGGCGAGTTCCGGGCGTACCCGCGGGCGGTGAAGTGGTTCGCCGAGGGTGCGGTGGACGTGGATCTCGAGGCCGACGAGGTGTCGGTCGAAACCGACGTCTCGAGCGCCCCCGACGCCGAGGGGCTGCCGACTCGGCGCCTCGCCTCGAGCGACCGCGTCGACACGCTGCGGTACGGCGAGAATCCCCATCAGGACGCCGCGGTGTACGCCGACTACACCTGCGGCGAGGCTAGCGTCGTCCACGCCGACCAGTTGAACGAGGGCGCGAAATCGCTGTCGTACAACAACTACAACGACGCCGACGGCGCGCTGAATCTCATCAAAGAGTTCGAGGAGCCCGCGGCGGCGGTGATCAAACACACCAATCCTGCCGGCTGTGCGACGGCGGAGTCGCTCTCCGAAGCCTACGGGAAGGCCCTCTCGACCGACCCCATGAGTGCCTTCGGCGGCATCGTCGCACTCAACCGGGAGTGTGACGCCGATACAGCCGAACAGGTGATCGACTCGTTCAAGGAGGTCGTCGTCGCGCCGGGCTACACCGAGGACGCACTCGAGGTGCTCTGCGAGAAGGAGAATCTGCGCGTACTGGACGTCGGAGAGTTGGGCGACCGAACGGATCGGTTCACAGAGAAACCGCTCGTCGGAGGCCGACTCGTCCAGGAACGGGACCTCCAGTCGATTGCCGTCGAGGACCTCGAGGTCGTTACCGAGCGCGAGCCGACCGAGGACGAACTCGAGTCGATGGTGTTCGCCTGGCAGACGCTGAAACACGTCAAGTCGAACGGGATCCTCCTCGCGCAGGGCACCGAAACCGTCGGCGTCGGGATGGGACAGGTCTCCCGCGTCGACGCGGTTCGCCTGGCGGCGATGAAAGCCGACGAACACGCCGAAGGGAAGACTGCAGAGGGTGCCGTGATGGCCTCGGACGCCTTTTTCCCGTTTCCGGACGGGATCGAGGAGGCCGCCGAGGCGGGCATCGAGGCGGTCGTCCAGCCCGGCGGCTCGGTCAACGACGACGACGTGATCGCCGCCGCGGACGAACACGGGATGGCGATGGCGTTTACGGGACAGCGGAGTTTTCGCCACGATTAGAACCGTTGCGAACGGGGTGAGCGGTTCTTCGGTCGAGATTCTTCGAGGAGCGGCAAACGAACTGTACTCGGCGAGAGCGGTCGGTGCCGCGATGGCGTTTACGGATCGAGGGTCGTTCGGACGCCACTGAGTGGACGGGAGCCAGAGACCCTCCGTGGACTCGAGGTCCTCGCTCCGGTGAGTTCGGTGGTTCGCCTCGAAGGGTCCCGACTCGCACGGCTCGAGGAGTCAGGTCTCAGCGGCGGGAGCACGTCTCGTCGTTCGGTTTCGATCCCGCGATCGCTTCGCGGACGATACCGAGATCGTCAGTTAGAGACCACAGCGACGATAGCGGTCGCTCACGAGTAGTAGAGAGACGGGGTAGGCCAGTCAGCGGTGACCGCGCGTGGAAACCACGCGGGCCGAAAGGTAGCCGGCTGGCCGTGCCGTCTACCGAAACCTCTTCGCCCTCGCTACAAAACACCACCGGTACGCGAACGTAGCGAGCGTCGACGCCGGACCCGAAGCTCCCACAGTTATCGGAACCGCTCCCGTAGCCGGCGCCACAGCGCCTCGGGAACGTCCTGTTTTCGCTTGGCCATGATGACGGCACCGTCGGCCTCGCGGCCGATCGCCTCGGGGACGTCCCCGACCAGCGCCCGCCGGAGGAACCCGCCCTCGGCCGCGCCGACGACGGTCACGTCGTGGTCGCTCGAGCGCTCCACGATCGTCTCGACGACCGATCCCTCGAGAACGGTCTGTTCGACCGACTCGACGGCCCCCAGCGCGGGCGCCGTGCGGTTGAGCAGGTCCCGGGCCTCGGCGACGGTCGCCTCCTCGCGGTCGGGGACGACGGTGACAAGTTCGATCCGCGCGTCGTGGGCGCGGGCCAGCGCCCCCGCGGTCTCGGCGGCGAACTCCGTGTTGGGGCCCCCGGCGACGGGGACGAGCACCGACGAGACGGCGCGTCGATCCCGGTCGATACGCTTAACGAGGACGTCACACGGCGCGTCGGCGAGAATGTCGTCGATGTAGCTCCCGAGGACGACGTCGCGGCGACGGGGTCGACCGCGCCAGCCAAGCAAGATCGCGTCGACGGACTCGTCGGTCGCGACGCTGCGGACCCCGTCGGCGACGCTTCGGCCGAATCGGACGCGGCCCACCGCGGAGACACCGTATCCCGTCGCTCGCTCGACCGCGTCGGCGACCAGCGCCTCCCGATCGTCGACGTCGAACTGGCGTCGAGCCTCGCGGAGGGGGACCTGCATCGGGACGGTAACGACCGAGAAGACGAGGAGCTCGAGGTCGCGATCGGTGGCGACGTCGATCGCCGTATCGAGCAGTCGATCCGCGGTTTCGGGGTTCGCAACGGGAACGAGAAGACGATCGGCGGGCATGCGTAGGGTAGCCGTACTGTCACCCCGCAGGGACAAGTAGGCTTTCACGACACGGCGGGCGGGTCACTCGTGGGCGGTCGCGAGCGGTGGCCGTCACTCCCGATCTTGCGCGACGAACGCCTCGTAAAACGGCTCGGAGAGGTGACGATCCTCCCACGCCCGGCGTTCGTCGTCGTCGATCGACGCCCCCCAGATCGCGAGCAGGGTGACAAACGCGCCGATCCCGGGAACGACCGCGACCGCGAACGTCACCAGCGGCTCGAGCACGAACACGCCGACGAACCGCGAGACGAACGCTCCGGTATCGACGCCGAACAGCGCCCAGCGACTGGCGAACGGCGCGAGCGCGACGATCGCGAGCGGGTAGACGACGGCGTTCAGCAGCGGTCCGCCGGAGCCGCGGACGAACGCGAGTCCGAAGTACGTCCAGACGAGGATCGAGCCGGCCATCCCGCCGACGCGCTGTGCGGAGATGTTCGTCTCGCCGGCGAGCACCGAGAGGTCGCCGTAGCCGACGGCGACCGCGCCGAAGTATCCGGCCCAGAAGACGACGAGCGCGACGGCGACCGTCGCCGCGTGCTCGAGCGGGCGCTGGTCGGCGAAGCCGTCGAGGGCGGGCGGGCGGTCCATTACTCGAGCGAGGCGTCGCCTCGGGGTTCAGCGTTGCGGATTCGGTCGAAAACGGCGCGTCGAAACTGCCCGGGAGACCGAGCGGGACTCACACGGACTGCTGTAATCGTTACAGTAGGCCGTATCAGTCGTCGGCGGGGACGGCTCGCTGGCTTCGGTCACCGGCCATCGCGAGGACGTCGTCGAAGAAGTCGAGGGTGTCCTCGGGACCGGGGTTGGCTTCGGGGTGGTACTGGCGGGTGAGGACGTCGTGCTCGACGCCTTCGAGGCCCTCGGGCGTGTCGTCGTTGACGTTGATCTGGGAGACCTCGAGGGCGTCGCCGGGTTCGTCGACCGTGTAGCCGTGGTTCTGGGTCGTCATGACGACCCGACCGGAGTCGAGGTCGAGGACTGGCTGGTTGACCCCGCGGTGGCCGAACGTCATCTTCTCGGTGGTGCCGCCCAGCGCGCGAGCGACGATCTGCTGGCCGAGACAGATGCCGGCGACGGGCGTGTCCTCGACGAACTCCTCGACGAGCGAGACGGCCTGCTCGTAGTTCGCGGGGTCGCCCGGGCCGTTCGAGATGAACAGCACGTCGGGGTCGACCGACTCGACGTCCTCGACGCTGGCGTCGTAGGGGAGGACGTGAACCGTCGCGTTCCGCTCGACGAGCGAACTGATGATCGAGCCCTTCGCGCCGCAGTCGATCAGCGCGACGGTCTCGCCGTCGTTATCCGCGCCGTGAACTTCGGCCTCGTCGACGCTGACTTGAGCACCGATCTCGGTGTGGTCGCTCATCTCCTTGCAGGCCTCGAGCTCCGCGAGGGCGTCTTCCTCGGTGACGTCCTCGCCGACGGCGATCCCGCACTTCATCGCACCCTCGTCGCGGATGTCGGTGACGACCTCGCGGGTGTCGAGATGGTCCATCGCGGGAACGCCCTCGCTCTCGAGCCAGTCGGCGACGTCGTCGGTGAGCTCCCGGGAGAGCACGGCCCGCGGGTGGACGCGGTCGTCCTCGAAGCGTTCCTCGCGAACGCCGTAGTTCCCGATCAGCGGGTACGAAAAGGTCAGGATCTGTTCCTCGTAGGACGGATCGGTCAGGCTTTCCTCGTAGCCGGTGTACGCCGTCGTGAAGACCAGTTCGCCACGAGCCGTCCCCGGAGCGCGGCCACGTCCCTCGATCACGTGGCCACCTTCCAGCGCAACGTAGGCAGCTGTCATTACGAACTACGTATTTGATCGGTGGTCATAAGTGTTACCTTCGAAGCGGAGTTACGAAATTCGTAATCGGTAAGTGCGGGTCGGTCGTAGTCACGCATCTCCATGGACGAGCTCGATCGACGGATCCTCGATACGCTTCGGCGAGACGCCCGTACGCCGTACACGGAGATCGCCGACGAGGTAGGGACGAGCGAGGGAACGGTTCGGAACCGGGTCGAACGCATGATGGACGACGGGGTGATCGAGCGCTTTACGATCTCGACGCACACGGGTAACGTCAAGGCGATGATCGAGGTCAGCGTCGCCGTCGACGTCGACACGAAGGCCGTCTCCGAACGGATGGCCGAGTGGAAAGAAGTCGACTTCGTCTGGATGGTCTCGGGCGAACAGGACATCGTCCTCGTCGTCGACGCGGCCGACACCCGCGGCGTCAACGATCTCATCACGCAGGCCCGCGACCAGGACGAGGTCGTGAGCACGCAGACGCGGCTGATTCTGGACGAACAGCTCGGGTAGCCAATTTATGAGTCGGTCGCGTCGGGCGGCTCTCCGAGCCCCGGCGACGCCTCCGCGAGCAACCCGTTCGGATGCTTGCGGCTGTGGATCTCCCGGTAGAGCCGACGCAGCCCGCGATCGAACCGTCCGGTCGCGACTCGAGGCTCGACCCGGCCGTCCCGGATCGCCTCGACGACCGCCTCGGGCGTGAGTTCGGCGGCGTCGATCCGCGTGTACGCCCGCCCCGCCTCGAAGGGATAGTGTGCGTCGCTGCCGCCGACTAGGGGGAGGTCGTGGCGTTCGGCCAGTCGCTGGACCAGCCGCTCCGTTCGGGGATGCTTGCCGTTGATCTCGATCGCGTCGAACGGCAGCTCCTCGAGGTCCCTGATCGTGCTGTCGCGGTAGGGGTGGGCGACGATCGCCGCACAGCCCCGGTCGTGGGCCAGCTCGACGACCTCCGCGGGCGTGTACTCACCCGGGACGGTCTCGGTCGGCGGATCGGGGCCGATCACGAGGACGTGGCCGCGCGTCGTCGAGACCTCGATCCCGGGAATCACCGTCACGTGCGACGAGGAAAACGGCGTGTAGTAGTCGTGGTTCGTCGTCGCGACGCCGTCGAGTCCGCGCACGTCGAGCGCGCGCTCGAGCAGCCGAAACCCGTACGGGTCGAACCGGTCGCCCAGCGCCCGGTGACCGTGGAAGAATCGCGTGTGTGCGTGCAGGTCGACGGCGAACATATCTAGACGAACGTGAACTGGCCGTTTTGTTCTTCTGACTCGTAACGGGCGTATGGAGCGAGACGCCGATCGAGTCGGGAGATCGAGCGAGGAGGTCGCGCGAAAGAACCGAACCGACGCCGATCACGTCGTTATCTGCAACCCGGTGAGCGGTACGGAAGCTCACCTCGAGCGGGTGCGGACGCTCGCACGCGAGCGCGGGTTCTCGGTTCGGATCACCGAGGGAGAGGGCGACGGCGTGCGGTTCGCTCGAGAGGCCGGGGCCGACGGCGCCGAACTCGTCGTCGCCTCGGGCGGCGACGGAACGATCAACGAGGTCGTCAACGGCCTCGCCGAGGCCGAGGCGCTCGAGCGAACGACCCTCGCGGTCGTCCCGACGGGAACGGGAAACAACTTCGCGTCGAACCTCGGAATCGACGACGTCGAGGCGGCCTTCGACGCGATCGACACGGGTCGGCGTCGCCGGATCGACCTGGGCACCGCGAACGGTCGAGCGTTCGTCAACTCCTGTGTCGGCGGGCTCACCGCCGAGGCGAGCGGCGCGACGACGCCCGACGAGAAGCGACGCCTCGGGGTCCTCGCGTACGTCGGACGCGCCCTCGAGACGATTTCCTCGTTCGACTCCCTGCCGATTCGGGCGACCCTCGAGAACGGACCCGACGACGGTGGCGCGAGCACGCGGAGGACGTGGACGGGCGAGGTGATGCTCGTCCTCGTCGGGAACTGCCGGCGGTTCGGCGGCACCAGACGCGCCCAGGCGAACGTCGAGGACGGCCTGTTCGAGGTGACGATCGTCGAGCGCGCTCCGGCAACCGACCTCGTCGGCGAGGCCGCGCTCTCGGGGCTGTTCGAACGCGGCGAGCGACACATCGTTCGCCACCGCGTTCCCTCGCTCACCCTCGAGAGTCTGCGGTCGGAGCCGATCGAATACAGCCTCGACGGCGAGATGCTCGACGCGGAGACCCTCGAACTCGAGACAGCGGCGAACACCCTCGAGGTCGTGGTCGGAGACGGGTACCGGCCGGATCCGGACGCGGCCGGGGGCCGATCCGGCTGACAGCCGGAGTCGGGAGTAGCGAGACGATACTGGTTTCAAGACCCTTTACAATTGTGTGGGTATGAGTACGCCACAGGACGAGGAACCCCACAAAAACGCACGGCAGGACGTCATCGCCGTCGACGAAGACGACACGGAACTCGAGTTCGTCAACCGCCTCGAGGCCCACACCGGCGACGGGATCCGCCACCGGGCGTTCACCTCGCTCGTCTTCGACGGGGACGACAACGTCCTTCTCGCCCAGCGTGCACCCGGCAAGCGCCTCTGGGGAACCCACTGGGACGGCACCGTCGCCTCCCACCCCGTGCAGGGACAGAGCCAGGAAGAAGCGACCCGCCAGCGGCTCGAGGAGGAACTCGGCATCACCCCCGACCAGTACGACGACCTGCGGGTGACCGACCGCTTCGAGTACAAGCGCTACTTCGAGAACGCGGGCGTCGAACACGAAGTCTGTGCCGTCCTGAAGCTGACGCTGTCCGATCGCACGCTCGATCCCGACGAGGAGGAGGTCGGCGGCCTGATGTGGGTTCCCTACGAGCGCCTGCACGACAATCCCGAGTGGTACCGCCAGCTCCGCCTCTGCCCGTGGTTCGAGATTGCGATGCGACGGGACGTCCGCTCGGAGTGAGGACGGTTTCGATCCTCGAAACGCTTTACCGACGGACAAAGCGCGTTCAGACGACCGAACTCGAGCTAAGGGCGGGGTAGTCGGCTGAAACGGTCGACCGACCGCTCCGCCGACTCTTCGAAAACGAAAAGCCGGGCGTCAGCGACAGTTCGTGCCGAAGTTCTGGGTCACGTACAGTCGGCCGTCCGAGGCGACCGCCGCGCCGATACCTTCCGCGGTCCAGGACTCCGAGAGGATGTTCCGGCGGTGACCGTCGCTTCCCATCCACTGGTCGACGCTCCGGCGAGCGGCCGCGGTCGGCGACTCGTCGGCCGCGTAGTTGAACAGGACGTTTTCGGCCCAGCCCCGGCAGTCGATGCCGAAGCGCTCGTAGCGGTCGGTCATCGTCTCTCCCTCCGGAGACGTGTGCGAGAGGTAGTTTCGGTTGGCCATGTCCCGACTGTGGTACGACGCGACCGCCGCGAGGTCGTCGCGGTAGGCGAGCGGCTCAAGTCCGCGATCCGTTCGGATCTCGTTGACGCGGTCGTGGATCGCCGCCTCAACGGCCGTCTCGAAGTCGTCTTCCTGCGCCGCCACCTGGTTCGTTCCGGCGGCGAGCGCGGAGCCACCGAGGACGGTCACTGCTGCGTTACGCACGAACGATCGCCGCGAGTTGCGTGCCATCGTTTCTGCCTGTTTCCTACTGATGCTTTACTATAGTCGGGCTAACCTCAACCGTCCAACCTGACTGTTCGATTTTGTCACTGTGTCGAAGGAAACGGCACTGGAACGGGGTCGACCGGCGACGAGGGAAGCGCCGACTCGAGCGAACGGCCGGGCTGTCGGAAGGAAACGCCGTGATCGAAGAACCGGGGGTGTTCGTCGCTCGAGCGGTCAGGGTCGGGTCGTCGCCCACACCGCCGTCACCGCCAGCAGGACCGCGGGGACGAGCGGCAGGACGATCAGGGCAAACAGGTAGTCGGTTGCGGGCGGCCACAGCAGGATGATTCCCGGCGCGATGATGAAGGCGAAGACGATGACGGCCACGAGCGTCCAGCCGCGCCAGTCGAACTCGCGGTAGGCCGCCTCCGGATGGACGGGTTCGTCGACCCAGTCTGCGGTCTCGTCGCCGTCGTCGGCCGCCTCGCGGGGGTCGCCCTCCTCGTCGAACGTCGAGGGGTCGTGGACGTAGCCGCCGTCGTCGCTCGAGGTCACGTCCGAAAATTGCGAGGCGACGGTCAAAGCACTCACGGTTTCGTCGCTCGAGCGACGGGGTGCTCGAGAGCTACAGCTCGCTGTCCGGGCGGACGACGACCTTCCCGAAGCCCTCCCGGGACTCGATGATCTCGTGGGCGCGGGCGGTCTCGCTCATCGGGAGCACCTCCCGGATCGCGGGCTCGAAGGTGCCGTCCCAGACCAGTTCCATCACGTCGTCGACCTGGCCCGGGGTTCCCATCGTCGACCCGATAATCTGGAGCTGGTTCCAGAAGATTCGGGGGATGTCCGTTTCGGGGTTCCCGCCCGCCGTGCCGCCGCAGGTAACCAGCCGGCCGTTCTTCGCGAGGCTCTTGATCGAATCGCGCCACGTGCCGGCACCGATGTAGTCGACCACGACGTCGACGCCCCGGTTACCGGTCTCGCTTCGGACCCACTCCGCGAAGTTCTGCTGCTCGTAGTTGACGACGTGATCGGCGCCGAGATCGCGGGCGTGCTGGAGCTTTTCCTCCGTGCTGCCGGTGGCGTACACCTCCGCGCCCGCGTAGTCGGCGATCTGGACCGCGGCGTGGCCGACCCCGCCGCTGGCCCCCAGGACGAGCACCTTCTCGCCGGCCTCGATGTCGGCGCGGTCGATCAGCAACCGCCAGGCGGTCTGGAACACCAGCGACGTCGAGCCCGCGGTGACCCAGTCGACGTCCGTCGGGACCGGGATGAGGTTGTCCTCCGGGACGGCGGCGTACTCGGAGTGAACCCCCGTGACGTGCTCGCCGATGAGGTGAAAGTTGACACACAGCGTCGGATCGCCGCTCCGGCAAAACTCACAGTCCCCGCAGTGGACGCCCGCGGTGACCGCGACGCGGTCTCCCGGCGCGAATCGGGTGACTTCCTCGCCGACGTCCTCGACGACGCCGGCCGCGTCGCTGCCCGGCACGTGGGGCATCTCGAGGTCGAGCGTCGGCAGCCCGCGGCGAACCCAGACGTCGAGGTGGTTCAACGCGCCCGCCTTCACGTCGACCAGCACCTCGTCGCGACCGACCTCGGGGTCGTGGTAGTCGCCGTACTCGATGACGTCCGTCTCGCCGTGCTCGGTGACTTTGACCGCTTGCATACACGTCACCCGACGGAAACGACCGGTATAACAGTTGGCCCGGCCCTCGATGCGGTCCGCGATTCCTTTACCGCTCGCCCGCACAACTGAGGGTATGGATACGACGGAGACCGACGACGAGCCCGCGGACGACCTCCCCGGTGTCGGCGTCGTCACGATCGCGACGAACCGTTCGCTTACGACCGACGCGGCCGGCGAGACGATCGAGGCGCTCCTCGAGGAGCACGGCTACGAGGTCCCGATGCGCGAACACGTCGGCGCCGACCACGACAAGGTCCAGTCGATCGTCTCGCGGATGGTCGACCGCAACGATGTCGAAGTAGTCCTCACGAGCGGGGCGACCAGCATCGAACCCGACGACATTACGCTCCAGGCGGTTCGGCCGCTGCTCGACAAGGAACTCCCGACGTTCAACGACCTGTTCTCGACGCTCGCCTACGATGCGTTCGGTTCTCACGTCATCGCGGCGCGGACCCTCGCGGGCGTCTCCGGCGACGTTCCGGTGTTCTGCCTTCCGGGCAACCGCGACGCCGTTCGACTCGGGCTCGAGAAGCTCGTCCTGCCGGAGGCGACCCACCTCGTCGCCCTCGCGAGCGAAGGGGAGACGGTCATCGATCCCCGGATCGAGAAGGAACTCGAGGAAGAATGAAAGAACGGATCCGCGAACGGGTCTGGGACGACCTAGAGGACAGCGGGGTCGCCCGGTTTCCGTTCCCGCCCCACGGCCGGATTCCGAACTTCGCGGGCGCCGACGAGGCCGCCAATCGGCTCGCCGATCAGCGCGAGTGGGAGGCCGCGACGGCGATCAAGGCCAACCCTGACGCGCCCCAGCTTCCGGTCCGTCGTCGTGCGCTCCGGGATGGAAAGACCGTCTACATGGCCGTCCCGCGCCTGCGTGACGAGCGATGCTTCTTGAAGCTCGACCCCGAGGACCTCGAGGACTACGATGCGGCGACGACGGTCTCGGGGTCGTCCGAGCACGGCGAGCAGGTCGGGCCGGAGGCCGTCCCGGAGATCGATCTGATCGTCTCCGGGAGCGTCGCCGTCACGGAAACGGGCGACCGGATCGGCAAGGGTGAGGGGTACAGCGACCTCGAGTACGCCGTACTCCGGGAGTTCGACCTCGTCGACTCATCGACGAGCGTCGCGACGACGATCCACGACCGGCAGCTGATCGACGACGAGGTCCGCGTCGGCGAACACGACGTCTCGATGGACCTGATAGTGACGCCCGAAGCGGTTCGTCGACCCGACGACGGCGGACAGCCGACCGGTATCGACTGGGAGTTGCTCTCGGAGGAG
The DNA here is from genome assembly GCA_003559215.1 of Natrialbaceae archaeon. Classification (GTDB taxonomy): domain Archaea; phylum Halobacteriota; class Halobacteria; order Halobacteriales; family Natrialbaceae; genus Natronococcus. The sequence continues at coordinate 30,263 of PWMF01000040.1, read as the reverse complement.
CGCCTCGAGGAGATTCCGGTACTAAAACGACTCCGGGAGCGAAAGCGGTAGCTCGGGGACGTACTGAAAGCCATACTGGGACACGACCCCGTGTCCCGAGACAGCGAGGGTGACGCGGGCCGGTGCAGGGAACCCGCGTCACCCATCAAGCGGATAACGGTATGGCAATGTGGGGGAAGGGTGCTGTGGTGGGGTTGCTGGAAGTCACGGGTTGGCAGATCGGTGCCACTTGGTGGGGTCTGCCCGTCGACCTCCATCCTTTCATACGGATGGGTGCTACTTGAACTGGGGAGTCGGTATAGCTGTCTTACGTCGAATTCCTGCAGGCTTAACTCGAGTTTATCTGTTCGAAATAGCTCAATAGAACGTTCACGGCGGCCCTCGACGGGTAAGTTGTCGTTTCGAAATCGGTTGCCGATACGAACGGTCAGCCGACCAGTTCCTCGGCGACCAGGGTCGCGTCCATCAGCTGCGGGTCGAGCGCGAGATCGAGCTGGCCACGAACGAACTCCGGAACCGTGCGCTCGCCGTAGGCGACCGTTCGGATGTCATCGTTGAGATCGCAGACGATCGGGATCGTCGTCGCCTGATCGATATCGGTCAGCACGTACAGATCGGCCTCGAGGACGCCCGCCTCCTCGAGGGTCGGCCGCGAGAGCACGCCCCCGACGCGGGCGACGTCGACGCCCTCGGCCTCGAGGGCGTCGCCGATGCCGTCCTCGTCGGGGCCGGCGACGATAGCTCGCAGGCTCATTCGTACTCGATGGTCGCGGGCGGTTTGTGGGTGACGTCGTAGACGACCCGCGCGACGTTCTCGTTCTCGCCGGTGATACGGGACTGGATGCGCTGGAGCGTCTCCCAGTCGATCTCCTGGGCGCGGGCGGTCATCCCGTCGCGGGACTCGACAGACCGGACCGAGACGACCCAGCCGTGGACGCGGTTGTCGCCCTTGACGCCCGTCGCCTTACCGATCACCGCGGCGAGGGCCTGCCAGGGCTCGTACTCCTCGAGTTCCTCTTCGACGACGTGACAGGCGTGGCGAGCGACCTCGAGTTTCTCCTCCGTGACCTCGCCGATCACGCGTACGGCGAGTCCGGGGCCGGGGAACGGCATCCGCTCGGCGACGAGTTCGTCGAGGCCGAGGTGTCGCGCGACCTCACGGACCTCGTCCTTGTACAGATCGCGGACGGGTTCGACGATTCCCTCGAAGTCGACCACGTCGGGGAGCCCGCCGACGTTGTGGTGGGACTTGATCCCGCCCTCGCTCTCGATGCGGTCGGGGTAAATCGTCCCCTGGACGAGGTAGTCCGCATCGGCGTCTTTGGCCTCGCGCTCGAACTCGCGGATGAACTGCTCGCCGATAATCGCCCGCTTCTCCTCAGGATCGGTGACGCCCTCCAGGGCATCGAGGAATCGATCCTTCGCGTCGACGATCCGCAGCGACTCCATGTAGTCGAACGTCTCGCGGATCTGGGCCGTCTCGCCCTTTCGCATCAGCCCAGTGTCGACGTAGACGGGAGTGAGCTGGTCGCCGACGGCCTCGTACGCCAGCGCCGCCGCGACGGAGGAGTCGACGCCGCCCGAGAGGGCGATGACCGCGTTCGCGTCGCCGACTTCGTTCTCGATCTCTTCGACTGCTTCTGGGACGAACGTGTGTGTCTCGACCATCAGTGGGTTACCTCGGTTTCCGCGGTTTCGTTGCGCTCGAGCGCGGCCTCGACCAGCCCCAGGAACGGGGGGCTCGGTTGACCGGGTCGGGAGGTGTACTCGGGGTGGAACTGCGTGCCCAGGAAGTACGGATGGTCCTCGAGCTCGAGGATCTCCATGCGGTTGCCCGCCGTTCCCGAGAACGCGAGCGGCTCGTCCTCGAACCGATCGAAGTACTCGGGGTTGACCTCGTAGCGGTGGCGGTGACGTTCCGAACAGGAGGTGTCGCCGTACAGCTCGTAGGCGAGCGTCTCGGGCTCGATTACCGTCGTATGCTCGCCGAGTCGCATCGTCCCGCCCATGTCCTCGACCTCGTACTGCTCGGGCAGGATGTCGATGATGGGGTGGGGCGTCTCCTCGTTCATCTCGGCGGAGTGGGCGTCCTCGAGGCCCAGCACGTTCCGGGCGTACTCGACGACGGCCATCTGAAAGCCCAGGCAGAGTCCGAGGAAGGGAACGTCGTTCTCGCGGGCGTACCGGACCGCCTCGATCTTCCCCTCGGAGCCGCGCATCCCGAACCCGCCGGGGACAATGACGCCGTCCATCCCCTCGAGCTGGTCATCGTGGTCGTCCGCCAGCTCGTCGGCGGCTACCCAGTGGACGTCGACGTCGACGCCACAGTCGAAGCCCGCGTGTTTCAGCGACTCGTGGATCGACATGTAGGCGTCCTCGAGGTCGTACTTGCCGACCAGCGCGACGTCGATCGAGCCGTCTTTCTCCGTCGTGACGATCTCCCGCCACTCGTTGGCTCGCTGGCCCTCCGGCAGCGCCTCGCTCGCGAGTCCGAAGTGCTCGAGGACGTACTGATCGAGTCCCTCCTCCTCGACCATCAGCGGAACGCGGTAGACGTCCTCGACGTCGGGGTTCGAGAACACCGCCTCAGTCTCGATGTCACAGAACAGCGCGATCTTTTCCTTCGTTTTGGGCTCGAGGCGGTCCTCGCAGCGTCCGACGATCACGTCGGGCTGGAGCCCGATCGAGCGGACCTCCTTGACCGAGTGCTGGGTCGGCTTCGTCTTCTGCTCGCCGTTTTTCGAGTACGGGACGAGGGTGACGTGAGTGAAGAGGATGTCTTCCTCGTCCTCCTCGTGGGCGAACTGGCGTAAGGCCTCGAGGTAGGGCATCCCCTCGATGTCGCCGACCGTGCCGCCGACCTCGACGATACAGACGTCGGTCCCCTCCGCCGCTTCGCGGATGCGCCGCTTGATGTCGTCGGTGATGTGGGGGATGATCTGGACCGTCTTCCCCAGATAGTCGCCGGCGCGCTCCTTCTCGATGACGTGCTGGTAGGTCTTCCCCGTCGTGATGTTGTGATCGGAGGTCATGTCGACGTCGAGGAACCGCTCGTAGTTCCCCAGATCGAGGTCGACCTCGCCGCCGTCCTCGAGGACGTACACCTCCCCGTGCTGGTAGGGGTTCATCGTCCCCGCGTCGACGTTCAGGTAGGGGTCGACCTTGACCGCCGTCACGTCGAAGCCGGCGTTTTTCAGGAGCCGGCCGGTGCTCGCGGCCGTAATCCCCTTCCCGAGACCCGACATAACCCCGCCAGTGACGAAGATGAACTTGTTCCCCAGCGAGGGATCATAATGAGTGTCCGATTCCGTCGGCATACCGAGTGTCCGCGCGAGCAGTTGAAAACGATTTCGGGACCGGCTTGGGCCCGGTAACGACTGTCAGTGCCGGCGGTGACAGGTTCGACGCCGACTTCCCGATCGCCGCGGAAAATCCGCTACGACTCGCCGGGGTCCTCGTCCTGTATCTCCACGATCCGAGACTGCTCAACGTACTCGATCTCTCCGCCCATTCGGAGCTGGATCGTCCGCCCGGGAAGGTCCGGATCGTCGTCGTCGGTCGGCTCCTCGGGAACCGAGACGGCCGCCACGCTGCCGACCGAGACGTCCCGCCGCTGGATCGGGTCGTCCTCGTACTCGATCGTCTCCCAGGTCTCGAGGTCGAAGTCGTCGATATCCTCGCCGAAGTACTCTTCGGGCTCCTTGTCGACCGTGTCCTCGGTCTGGGACTCGCCCGTCGTTCGGTTGTCGTCGAACTGAACCTCCTCGTGTTTGTACTGTTTGAGATGAACCAGCATGCCCAAACGCACCACAAACACGCAGTTAACGGTTGGAGTGGAAGGAGCAACCCGTTAATGAGTACCGGCGTTCCACCGACCGATCGGTCCGGGTCGACGGCGGTCGATCCTGCGTCGATCGGTAGCTCGAAAGGGCCTCCGAGCGACGACGTCGATATGGACCACCGTTCCGACCTCCGCGTCGTCGTCGGCGATCGCGAACTGACCGCGACCTGGTCCGACGGCGCGCCCGAAACGCAGGCCGCGCTCGAGGACGCCCTCCCTGTCTCCGGCGACGCGATCCGCTGGGGCGACGAACTGTACATTTCGGCGTCGCTCGAGGCGCCCCTCGAGGACGGTCGGGAGGTCGTTCCCGAGGGGGCGATCGCCTACTGGCCCGCGGGCGAGAAGCTCTGTCTGTTCTGGGGGCCGACGCCCGCGAGCGATGCGAGGTCTGAGCGGAGCGAAGACCTCGATACGACGAGCGGTGACGGGAAGAACCGCGAGTCCGCCGGCGAACCCCGCGCTGCAGCGCCCGTCACAGTCGTCGCGCGCGTCGACGAGACGGAACCGCTCGCGGATTTGGACGGCGGCGCCGAACTGCGCCTCGAGCGCGTCGACGACTCCTGATCGAACACGTCAGACACATATCTTTTTGCTGGCACACCAGCTATTGGAGACTATGTCCCTCGAACATCGCCGGCCGGTCACGAGCGCTGGACAGCCGGACCTCGGCTTCCAGGCCGCGTTCGGCTTCTATCTCGGCCTCGTCGCCGGCGGACTCGTCGCCCTCGTCGGTCTGGCGGCCGACGTGACGACCGCGACGCTGCTCGGTTCCTTCCCCACCGTCGTCACCGCCGTCACGCTCGTCGGCCACGTCCTCGCGAAGCGGTCACACGGCCTCCCTCAGCGGATCGGCCGTCGCCGCCTGTTGCGTCTCGCCTGTTACCTGCCGGCTGTCGGCTTCGCCGCGGCGGCCGTCGCGCCGAGCGTGACCTCGATCGGATCCGACGCGCGGTATCTCGCCGTGACGATCCTCCTCACGGTGGTGGTCGGCGTCACCGCGTTTGGCCTCGAGCGGCTGTGTCGGAAGCAGTACGTCGTCGCGATCACCGCCGACGAACCAACCGTCGTGTGGACGTACCAGCCGGCGAGTATGTTCTCGAACCCCGGTTTCTGGATGCCAATGCTGGCGTTCGTGGCCATGGGCCTCAGTGCGAGTCTCGCCACCGGAAGCGTGATTGGGCTACTCTGGATCGCCTTCGGCGTTCTCATCGCCGTCGGGAGCTGGATGATAACCGTCGGCGACACCAACGGTAAGCAGTACTACGGAACGCGTTTCTCGCTCGACGTCGACGCGAAAAAACAGCAGAGCGAACTGCGCGCTCACGAGCGTGGCGTCCGCCACGACGCGGGCCGCTCGAGCACGCTGATCCCCTGGGAGAAAATCTCCGATATTCGACTCACCGACGACGAACTCGTCCTCGGGCGACGGTTCCGGAACCTCCGCTGTGATCGCGACGCGATCGACGACCCCGAGGCAGTGTACGAGGCGCTCGCGGAGATGAAAGCGCGAACCGAAACGCGAAACTGAGCCGTAGAACGACGGTCGCTACTTGCCCCAGAACGGATCCCGGCTGCGCTGCTTGTCGAGGTACATGTTCAGCGCCTCGAGCTCGTCGCCGGGAATCTCGCTCGAGAGCTCCTGTTCCAAGATCTTCGCGTGTTTCTCGGGGATCTCGATCCAGAGCTCGTCGTCCTCCTCGATCTGGCGGCCGACAGTAGGGCCGTCGATAGCGACTGAGACGCGGTTGCCCGCGCGGACCTCGTCGACGTCCTCGCCCTGTTCCTGGATCCCCTTGACCTGGCCGACGCGTTCGGGCTCGTTGCCCCCGAACTTCACGACGTTCGCGTTGTTCTGGACGGTACCGGAGTTCACCTCGACGCCGACGACAGCCGGGTCGTTCTGGCGGAAGGTGTGATCGGGCAGGATCCGGAAGCGCGCGGGTCGGACGATGTTCTCGAGGATGGTGTCCTGCTGGGCGCGCTCGAGTTCGTCGACGAACTCCTCGTACTCCTCGATCAGCTGGTAGATGACCTCGTCGGTGAAGACGCGGACGTCCTCGATCTCGGCGCGCTGCTCGGCGTCGCCCAGCACGTCGACGTTGAAGCCCAGAATAACCTGTTCTTTCCCCTCTTCGGCCGTCGAGGCGACCGAGACGTCCCGAGGTGCGACGTCGCCGACCTCCGCGCGGACGATCGGGACCTCCGCCTCATCGAGGGCGTCGGCCATCGCCTCGAGGCTACCGAGCGTGTCTGCCTTGACGACGACGCCGTTCTCCTCCGTATCGACGGCGATGCTCGCGAGTTCGTCCTCGACCTCCGCGACGACGTCCGCGCGGTCGCGGTCGCGGATGACGCGAACCGGGGCGCCCGCGATAGCGTCGCCCAGATCGGGCGCGGCGACCTTGATCCCGGTCGCGGCCGACACCTCGTCGACCTTCTCGAACCGGCTCTCGGTGCGGATCTCCTCGAGCGGTCGGGGCTGGAGGAGCGCACGGACGTCGGTGACGATCGGCTCGTTCGTCCCGCCGACGACGATCGTGTCGCTCGCCCGGAGCGTCCCGTCGTAGAGCACCAGGTCGATCGTCTTCCCGAACCCCTTCTCCTCTTTGACCTCGAGGACGGTGCCGACGCCGGGGCCGGCGACGTCGATCTCCATCTCCTCTTTCATGTAGCGCTGGGAGAGCCCCATCATCACGGCAAGCAGGTCGGGCACCCCCTCGCCGGTCATCGCCGAGACGGGGACGACGCCGACGTTGCGCTGGAAGTTCTGGACCCGCCAGTACAGATCCGCGGAAAAGCCCTCGTCCGAGAGGTTGCCGATGATCTCGTAGAGGCTCTCGTCGAGGCGCGAACGGACGCGATCGGACTGGGCTTCGTAGGTCGCGTTGATCGGCGAGTCCTCGTTGGCGTTCCAGCCCGGGACGGTGTCGATCTTGTTCGCGGCGACGATAAACGGCGTCTGTGAGCGCTGGAGGATATCCAGTGCCTCGAGGGTCTGGGGCTGGAACCCGTCGTTGACGTCGACGACGAGGATCGCGATGTCGGCCAGCGCCCCACCGCGCGAGCGAAGCGTGGTAAAGGAGTGGTGGCCCGGTGTGTCGATGAACAGCAGGCCGGGCAGGTCGAAGTCGTCGGGGTCGACGAGTTCGCCCGCGATCGAGGAGATGACGTCGAGCGGCACCGCGGTCGCCCCGATATGCTGGGTAATCGCGCCTGCTTCACCCTCGATGACCGCGGAGCCGCGGATCTTGTCGAGGAGACTGGTCTTACCGTGATCGACGTGTCCGAGGACGGCGACGATCGGCGTTCGTAAAGATGTGGGGTCGTGCGTATCCGAATCAGACATGGTGACCACCCGAGAAGGTCTTGGGTAAACCGTCCGTAGGACGGTAGTTAAACCCATCGTCACGGCGCTCGGGCTCGCGGGTCGACCCGACTGAGGCGCCACAGACTGGACCCGGGAAGCCGACCGAGGTCGTCGTCCGCGGAACTCAGTGCTCGATCGGCCCGTGGACTTTAATAGCAACTAGTAAGTACGGGGTAGCATGAGCGAAGTGCTCGCTGAGAACCTCTCGGGGAAGTCCGTCATGGGGTCTGACGGAACGGAACTGGGAATGCTCTACAACATCACGACCGAGATCAAATCGGGGACGCTCCACGACCTCGTTATCGAACCGAACGAAGAACTACCGAATCAGACGATCGACTTCGACACCGACGACGACGGCCGGTTCCGGGTGCCCATCAACCGCGTCCGCGCCGTGAAAGACTACATCGTCGTTCAGCGCTAACGGTATGTACGTTCTCGACTCCTCGGCTTTTATCCACGACTACCACACGACCGAACAGATCGCGACGATTCCGCTCGTCCGCGAGGAACTCAAAGACGAAAGCGCCTATCGCTACGACGCGATGGAGGGCTCGGGAATGCACATCCACATTCCCAACGAGGACACGACCGAGAAGGTCCGCCGCGCGGCGAGCGAATCGGGCGATCTCGAGGGCCTCTCGGACACCGACGTTCGGCTCGTCGCTGCGAGCTTCGAACTCGACGCCACCCTCGTCACCGACGACTACGCGATGCAAAACGTCGCCGAGAAGCTAAACGTCGACGTCGAGGTGATCGCCCGAGAAGGGATCGAGGAGCAGCGGAGCTGGCTGTTCCAGTGTCAGGGCTGTGGCCGCGAGTTCGACGAACAAAAGGAGCGCTGTCCGATCTGCGGGTCGGGACTGGCGCGCAAGAACCCGACCTAGACGACCAAGATAATCATCTGGATCGCGTTGTACGCGCCGTGGACCAGCGCCGGCACCACCAGGTTCTCGGTCCGTTCGTAGATGAATCCGAGCACGAGCGAGAGTCCGAACAGCACGGCCAGACTCGCCAGGACCTGCCCGGGCCCTGCGGTCGCGTACGCCGCGACGTGGACCCCCGCGAAGATGACGCTCGTGACGGCGATGGCACCGTACCGCGAGAACGTCTCGTACAGCGACTTCTGGATGACGTTTCGGTAGAGCAGCTCCTCGAAGGGGCCGACCACCAGTAACATCCCAGGGACGATCACGACGAGCAGCTCGGGGTTCTGTTCGACCTGCTGGGTCGTGCCGTGGTCGGCGGTGTCGACGCCGACGGCGGTCATCGCGATCGAGATCGCGATCAGCGCACCGAACAGCAGGACCAGCCCGCCGACCGTCCACCCGATCGACCGCAGGCTCGGCACCTCGAGGTCGAGAAACGACAGGTCGTACCCGCGAAGCGCCATGGTGACCGCCGCGACGGAGCCGAGCCCGAGCGCCGCCGAGACGTACTGAAGGAGCTGCCCCTGCATGCCGTCGGCCTCGAGAATGGGGGCGAGGACGACGCTGACAAGCGCCATCGCGATCAGCCCGGCGAAGCCGACGACAGTCATCGTCGAGAACCGAAGCGCCCGTTCGATCAGTCCGCGCGCCGAGACCCCGCCGTAGTCAGCAGCAGCGATGCCGATCGAACCGCCGGCCGCAGCGAACGCCAGAAAGAGCAGCGAAACTGTTCCCCCGAAACCGGGAACGGCGGTCGATCCGGTGACCCCCTGGTTGAGCGCGTACCCGGTCAACAGAACGACACCCAGACTGGAGCCTGCGGCGAGGGCGGCGCCGGGTACCGCGCCGAGTGCGCCGTGACGGCGAGCGAGGAAGGCGACGACGGAAACGACCGCGAGCGCCCCCGCAAGCTGGACGAACGGATCCTCGATCCCGCCGCGGACGGGAGCGAGGACGGCGACCATGGCGACGACTGCGGGAACGATTCCGAGCGACGGAACGATCGAGTCGCCGACCCCGCTCCCGTCGCCGGAGCGTGCTGTCTCGTTCATATCCGTGTATTCGATCGCGCACTCATAGGGGCTCCGTAATCGATCATTGGCACCGCCGCGCGACCGCGTCGAGCGAACGAAGAGTTAACAACCGGGATACAGAACGCACACTCATGGAATGTGAGAGCGTACCACGACCGGAACGCCGCGTCGGTCGACGACCGGTGGCGGTTACTCGCCGATCCACCTCCCCCGCAGGCGCTCACGAGCCTCGAGGCGGGACCGAACCCGGTCGGTGAGCGAGATGAGCTTCATCGCCGAGTACTCGCTGTCGAACCACCCGATCATGCGAACCGCACGCCGCCGGGTGCCCGAGGTGACGGTCGAGGTCGAGGACGAGCAGCCGGACCGCCACGACGGCTCCCACCTCACCTTTCGAGCGAGCGGCGCGACGTCCGCTCTCGAGCGGTTCTTCGAGGCACTGGCGGACGATCGATCGATCGGGGAGTTCGAACGGCTCTCGACGGTCTCCGATCGGTGTCTCTTTCGCGTTCGACTCAGCCCAGAGGGTGAGCGAGGAATGACCTACGTCGACGCCTTCGAGCTCGGCGTTACGTTTCTCGAGATCGAGCTGCGAGCGGAGGCGGTCCGCTACCGGGCGCACTTTCCGAGCCGGGAGGCGCTGTCGGCCTACCGGGAGCGCTGCGAGGAGCGGGAGTTGACGTTTTCGCTGCGTCGGCTCTACCGGAGCGAGGACGGCGCCGCCGAGAGGTACGACCTCACGCCTCGCCAGACGGCCGTCCTGCGGCGCGCGCTGGAACGCGGCTACTTCGACGTCCCCCGGAAGGTGTCCACCGAGGAGCTTGCCGAGGAGTTCGAGATCTCGAGCCAGGCGCTCTCGGCACTGCTTCGGCGCGGTCAGCGGACGATTCTGCGAGACGCGTTCGGCGACGAGGAGTAGGGGTGACCGTCGTTCGGCGGTTACCGTTCCACTCGGAGCTCGGTCTTGTCCGCGACGGCGTCGGCCTCCTCGAACTCGCCGCCCCCGAGCAGGCCCCGGGTCGCCTTCTTGGCCCACTCGACTGCGGGCTGTTCGAACGTGTTGACGCCGTACAGCTCGCCAGCGAGGACGCAGGCCGCCTCCATCCCGTACAGCAGGCCACCGAGTTCGTACTCGTCGATCCGCTCGAGTTCGATCCGGACGTTGGGGCGTCCCGCCGCAGCGAGGCTGGCTTCCGTCGCCTCGAACTCCGCGGAGAGCAGCTCACCCAGCGTCGAATCGCCGAGGTAAGCGATGTCCTCGACCTCGGTGTCGGGAATCGTCCGGTCCCCTGTTTCGCGAGGCGTGACGAACGTGACGACCTTGTCTCGCGGGCCCGCGCGATAGAGCTGAAGCTGCGAGTGCTGGTCGGTGACCCCGAGCGCGCGAAGCGGCGTCTGGCCGAGGTCGTCCTTCCCCAGACTCTCAGCCCACAACTGGGCGAACCACTCCGAGTAGGTTTCGAGCGATTCGGCGTAGGGGACCATCGCGTTCATCCCGGCGCCGCGGGCGTCCAGCGCGTAGCTGGTCGCGCCGTAGGCGTAGGCCGGACAGTCGAACAGCGAGCCCGATAGGGTATCGGCCTCGGCGGCGGCGCCCGAGAGTAGCGCCTCGAGGTCGTGTCCGCAGACGGCGGCGGCGACCATCCCCACGGCGGAGAGCGCCGAGAAGCGACCCGGGACGCCGTCGGGGACCTTGAGAGAGGGGAGATCGTGACGGTCCGAGAGGTCCCGCAGCGGTCCCGATTCTCCGGTCGTAACGATCGTTCGCTCGGTCCAGTCGACGCCCGCGTCCTCGAAGACCTCCCGGACCACGAGGAAGTTCGCCAGCGTCTCCGCGGTCGTCCCCGACCGGGAGACGACGTTGATCGCCGTCTCCTCGAGAGGGAGCTCCTCGAGCTCCGCCGCGACCCACGCGGGGTCGACGTTGTCGAGGTAGACGGTCTCGGTGTCCGAATCCAGGGCGTTCGTGATCGTCGCTGCGCCGAGCGCGCTGCCGCCGATGCCGACCGTGATCAGGGCCTCGGCGTCTGAGACGGGTTCGACGGCTCGTCGGATCTCGTCGGGATCGGTTCGATCGGGGAGGTTCAGCGCCTCGTAGCCGTGTTCCTCGTTCGCCCTCCCCGACTCGATTCGCTCGTGGGCCTCGGCGACCTGTTCGTCCAGGCGCTCGAGGGAGTCTCGAGAGACCCCCGGCGAGGCGACCGACGCGAGTGCGTTGCCGATGTCGACGTCCATGCTCGTGAGGGCACCCGCCTGCGGTAAAGGCGTTCCGTCATCGGGTGTCGAGGTGACCGAAGCCACTTAGCGAATCGCCTAGAAGGCGGGAATACCTCCCGCGACCGCTCCGAAGCGGACCGTCTCGACCACCGCCGATCGCGCGTCGACGCCCAGGAGACGCAGTTGCGCTAGCTCTGGGGGCTGCTCCTGTACGGCTGTGGAACCCTCGTCGTCGGCGCGTTCGAGCCGGAGTTCGCGCGGTTTCTCGGCGCGATCGGCTTTCTTGCCGTAGGGACGCTCGGTCTGCTCTATCTTCCGCGTCGACCGCCGACTAGCAGCGGCGACGAGTAATCCGAAACCCCGAAACCCGCCACGCGCCTACGAGCCGCCATGACCGAACAGACGGGCACGTTCGTCGTCACCCACGCCGAGGACGAGTCGGCGGTCGTCCGCGACGTCGAGACCGCACAGGTACACACCCTCTCCTCGAACCCCGGCCTCGAGGTCCACGACGTCCTCGAGGGGACCGTCGCCCCCGAGCCACCCCTCGAGGTCGCCTGGGAGGTCGTCCACGTCGACGACCGGCGGACGGTCGAGCTGGTCGACAGCGACCTCGAGCCGACCCGCCACGAGAAGGACCTCGCGGCCAACGCCGAGGTCGGCGAACTCGTTCAGGAGGAGCGAGCGGGAACCGGCGAGATCCACGTCTTCAACCTCGAGTCCGAAGTCGAAGCTGCGGCGCAGGACGTCCTCGAGGACGAGGAGACGGTCGCTCGAGCGGCCCGGCTCGAGGCAGTGCGCGTCGAGGTGCGCCGCTCGGCCGACGACGGCGTGTTGAGCGTTCGGTACCTGCCGGACTAGCTGCTCGGCCCGCCCTTGCTCTGGACGCGCCAGCTACCCTGGATGCCACAGGCCTCGCGGACGTCGTATTCGATCTCGGTGTCGTCGACGATCCGCGATCCGCCCTCGACGTTCTCGACCCGCAGCGGGACGTCGAGTGTGTTGCCACAGCAGCCGACGCCGACGAACTCCTCCCAGACGTCGCCCGCTTCGGCGGTATCGCGGGTCTTGCGAAGGAACGCTCGGAACGACGGTTTCTCGACCTGAAACCGACCCCATTCGGAGAGATCCGCGGGGTAGGAGACGACGACTCGCTCGGCGAAGGCGTCCCGGGCGGCGTCAGCCGGGTCCTCGATCATCGTCGACGATTCGGGTGTCTCTGCGGTCATACTCCCGGCTACGGGCTCGAGGGGTTTCAGCCCGTCGTCGGACCAATATTATTCTCACCCTTGAACGGCGCAGAAATTAGGAAGGCTTACACACCCCGACGGCCAGGTGGGTGGTATATGGGGTATTTCGACGTACCGGAGATCGACTACACCCGGTACAGCGACCGCCAGCTCGCGGCGGTGCCGCTCGCGGTCCTCGGGGTCGCACTGCTCGTTCTCACCGGCTCGTTTCTACTGTTCGGAACGCCGGTCCAGCTCGGGATGGACTTCGCTGGCGGAACGGAGCTGACGGTCCAGACGGCCGAATCGGAAGGAGAGATTCAGGAAGCGTTCGACGAGGAGCCCGAATCCGTCCAGTCGGTCGCTTCGGAGGAGAATCAGTACATCGTTCAGTTCGCCTCGACCGATCAGGAGGCGCTGAGCGAGCAGGCCGAGGAGAACTTACAGCCCGATAGCGACGCCGCGGTCATCCAGCAGGTGTCATCGACCTCGGCGAGCTTCGGCGAGCAGACCCAGCAGACCGCGCTGCTCGGGATCGCCGTCGCCTTCCTCGGGATGAGCGTGCTCGCGTTCGTGCTGTTTCGGACGTTCGTTCCCTCGATCGCGATCGTCGTCTCGGCGTTTTCGGACATCGTGATTCCGCTGGCGTTCATGTCGATCGTCGGGATCCCGCTCTCGCTGGGGACGGTCGCCGCCCTGTTGATGCTGATCGGATACTCCGTCGACTCCGACATCCTGTTGAACAACCACGTCCTACGTCGGGGCGGCGACTTCTACGAAAGCACCCACCGTGCGATGCGGACCGGTGTGACGATGACGGTCACGTCGATGATGGCGATGCTGGTGATGGGGATCTCCGCGTGGATCTTCGGCGTCGAGCTGTTGTCGTCGATCGGCATCATCCTCTTCGTCGGTCTCGCCGCGGACCTGATGAACACGTACATGCTGAACCTGAGCCTGCTTCGGTGGTACAAGTTCCACGGGGTGGCGCGATGAACCCGATCGCCTTCATCAAGGAGTACTGGCGGATTCTCCTGCTGGTGCTTTTCGTCAGCGCCGCGCTCGTCGCGCTGTTCGTTCCCGGCGGGGTGATGGACGATGACACGCTCGTCGAGGAGGAAAACGAGTCGGTCGACCAGGGGGTGACCAACCTCGAGTACGGCCTCGGATTGGACGGTGGGACGCGGATTAGCGCACCGCCGGTCGGGATGAGCGCCGACATCCAGATCGAACCCGAGCAGGAACGCGAGGTCGAGTCGACGCTCCAGGACGAACTCGGCGTCGACGCCGCCGACGCGATCGTCCGCTACCACGAGGACGACAACCGTTTCACCGCCGAGGTGTTCGCCGAGGAGGTCACCGCCGCGGAGTTCGCCGCCGCCCTGCAGGAGGCCGGCGTCGACGTCGACGAAGGCGATGTCGACAACGAGGTCACCCAGCAGACCCGCGACGAGATCATCCAGACGATCGAGCTGCGGATCAACGAGGCGGGACTCTCGGGCGGCACCGCCTACCAGGAGGCGACCGTCGGCGACGGCTACTACATCGTCACCGAGGTGCCCGGCATGAGCCCCGCCGAACTGCGCGAGATGCTGACCGAGCGCGGCGACGTCCAGATCGTCGCCTACTACCCCGAGGAGGACGGGAACCAGACCAACGAGACGGTCCTCCAGGGCGAGGAGTTCGCCAACGTCGGTTCGGCGTCGTACAACGATCAAGAGGGGTACCACTACGTCCCCGTCACCGTCGACGACGCCGAGGACGGAGACGGCACCAGTCCCGCCGCCGACTACCAGGAGGCGATGAACGAGTACGGCTTCACCGGCGAAGGGGTCGGCCAGTGTGCCGTCCACGACCGCGAGACCGGCGAGTTCGACTTCGATCCCGACGCTCCGCAGTGGTGTCTGCTCACCGAGGTCGACGGCGAGGTCGTCGACGCCCACAGCATGAGCCCCGATCTCGGCGAGAGCATGGCCTCGGGCAACTGGGTGAACGATCCCGTCTTCCAGATGATCGTACCGACCCAGCAGGACGCCCACAACCTCGCGGTCAACCTCCAGTCGGGCGCCCTGACCGCGCCGCTTGACTTCGAGCAGGAACAGACGTTCTCGCTCGAGCCGGCGCTGGCCGATCAGTTCAAGACCTACTCGCTGCTGATCGGGGTCCTCTCGGTGCTGACCGTCAGCGGGATGGTCTACCTGCGCTACAGCGATCGACGCGTCGCCGCGCCGATGATCCTCACGGCGCTCGCGGAGGTGGTCATCCTGCTCGGCTTCGCGGCGCTGATACGCATGCCGCTGGACCTCTCCCACGTCGCCGGATTCATCGCTGTCGTCGGGACAGGGGTGGACGACCTCATCATCATTGCCGACGAGGTGATGGACGAGGGGGACGTCAGCTCCCGGCGCGTCTTCGAGTCCCGGTTCCGCAAGGCGTTCTGGATCATCGGCGCCGCCGCGGCGACGACGATCATCGCGCTGTCGCCGCTTGCCGTGCTGAGCCTCGGCGACCTTCGTGGGTTCGCGATCATCACGATCCTCGGCGTGCTGATCGGCGTCCTCGTCACCCGACCCGCCTACGGTGACATCCTCCAGCGCCTGCTGACGGACAAGTAGGCGGATCGATCGCATTTCGCTTTCTGGTTCATGCGGACCGCTGTAAGTCGTTCCCGATACAACCGCGAACCGCCTTGCGGTTGAACCGGCAAACGGGTACAGCAATCCGCATCACTCGTCGCGACAGCGCGGACACCAGTCGACCGTTTGGCCGTCGCCGTGAGCGCGCACGAAGTCGAACGAAACGGGGTCGTCACACCGAGTACAGAGTGGCATCGTCGAACGAACTGTGGCGACGCAAAAGAGCGACCCGCCTGCGACTGCGGCCGAACGCTTGTCCTCGAGTCCGAGGGCTATGTGGGAACAACGTTCAACAGACCGACGCTCTCGAGAACCAGCCAGACCACGAACACGCCGTACGCGCCGAGCAACAGCCAGGCCTCTCGCTCCGAGAGCAGCATTCCCGTCCGGGCGATCGCGAAGAAGACGACCGTCGCGAGGACGAGAAACGCCATCATCGGGACGATGTGGGCGAACGTGATCGCCAGTGAGCCGGCGACGAGCACGCCGACGGGGACGGCGACGAGCAGGTCGAAGATGTTGCTCCCGAGCACGTTCGCGAGGCTGACCGACGGCCGATCAGCCCGGGCAGCGGCGACGCTGACGAACGCATCGGGGACGCTCGAGCCCGCGGCGACGACGATCATCCCCCAGAGGAAGGCGGGCGTCCCGAAGGCGTCGCCAAGCCCGATCGCGGCCCGAACGAGCCCCTCGACGCCGACGACGATGACGACCAGTCCGGCCCCGAACCACAGCCAGGTCCGGAGCCGGTTTACGGAGCGGTCGGCCGTAATCTCGTTCTCGGTCGCATCCAGATACTGCGTGAACACGTAGAGTCCGTACAGCCCGAGCGGGAACAGCGCGAGCCACCGCGTGACCTCCCCCTGCAGCCCCGCGCCCTCGAGCGGGTGGTAGATCACCGCGAGCGAGAACGTCAACAGGAGCGCAGCGACCGCGAGCATGTAGAACAGCGACTCCTTGTACACCAGTTCCTGGTTCGTCGACATGCTCCCGGTACCGGCCAGCACGGCGAGTCCCGGGATCACGAGCAGGTTAAAGACGGCCGAGCCGACGACAGCGCCGACGCCGAGCTCGAACTCGCCATGAACCAACGTCGCGAGGAGGACACTCACCAGTTCGGGCGTGCTCGAGCCGACGGCAGCGATGACCGCCCCCTGGACGACCGGCGGGACGCCGTAGCCGACGGCGATCCGATCCGCGGCGGTCTCGAGCCAGGTGCTGCCCTTCCAGACGACGCCCGTCGCGACGGTTGCGAGGACGAGGAACCAGACGATCTCGAGCACGACTCTCTCGTCCCTATCGGCGTCTCGAGACGGTATAAAACGGCGACATGATCCGCGTCAGAACTGCTCGAGGCCCGTCTGCTCGGCGTCGGCGAGGATATCCGCGCAGGTCGACCACGACTCGCGGGCGAACGGCGGGAGTTCGCCCGTCTCGGCGACGTAGGACTCGAGGAACTCTCGCGTGGTCGGGTCACTCGGGTAGCCGCTGCCGACGGGGCCGTACTCCTCGGCCAGCGTGGCCATCGAGGCGTCACGTTCGACCTTGGCGACGATACTCGCCGCGCCGACGATCGGATCTTCGTCGTCCGCGCCGTGTTCGGCCGCAAGGTCGAGTTCGTACTCGAGTTCGCAGGCGTCGGCGACCCGGCGGGCGAAGCGGTCGGCGTCGGTGTCGCAGGCGTCGCAGAGTCCCGGCGCCGGGGAATCGGCGGAAACGTCGGCCGCCTCGAGCGCCCCTTCGATCGCCTCGGCGTGAGCCCTGACCGCGAGCGAGTTCATGTCGGTCTCCGGATCATCGATCAGGGTCGGCCTGATCTCGCTCACGCCGACGGCGATCCGGCGGTCCTCGCGCAGGGTTGCGGCCAGCTCCTCGCGACGCTCGGGTGCGAGTTGCTTCGAGTCCGCGATCCCCTCGGGGAGCGCGTCGGCTTCCGGGACGTGGACGGCCGCGGCGAACATCGATCCCAGCGCGGGTCCCTTTCCCGCTTCGTCGACACCGAACGGCATGGCTCGAGGATCCGTCGCGACCCGCTAAACCGTTTCGTTGTTCGAACACCGGGCCCGTTCCCCGGGAAGTGCGGATGAATCCTGCGGGACGGTCCCGGGTGAGCCCGTAACACATATTACAGGTCGATGAAACGTAGTTGGCGTGACCGAACGAACCGAGCTTCCGTTGGAAGCGTTTTACGACCTCACGGAGATCACCGACGTCGCGGTCTCGCCCGACGGCGATCGGGTCGCGTTCGCCGCGACCGAGTACGACCAGGATGCCGACGAGGCCGTCACCTCGCTGTTCGTCGCCCCAACGGACGGCTCGAGGGAGCCACACCGGCTGACGACCGTCGCCGGTGCCTCGAGCCCCGCCTGGAGCCCGTCGGGAGACGAACTCGCGTTTCTCGCCGCACGGGAGGCGGACGTCGGGCGGCGAGTCGGGTGGCAGGACCGGGGGGACGAGGGAGACGACTCGAGTGCGGCGGACGGGAACGAAGACGCCGACGCGACGGACGACGCGAGCGGGTCCGAAGCCGACGACGAACCGAAACCGCAGGTGTGGCTGTTCGACCTCGCTCGAGGCGGGGACGCCCGGCAGGTGACCGACCGCGAGGAGGGTGTCGCGGAGTTCGACTGGAGCCCGGACGGCGACCGACTCGTGATCGCCGCGCGGGACCCGACCGACGACGAGCACGAGTACCTCGAGCGGGTGCGCGAGGGCGGCCCGATCGAGACGACGCGCCTCCAGCACAAGGCCGACGGAACCGGCTGGACCGACGACGTGACGACCTACCTGTTCGTCGTCGACCTCGAGTCGGGCGAGTCCGAGCGCCTCGACGACGCCTACGGCGGCGGCGCGTTCCAGGACCTCACGGGAATGGAACCCCGATGGGGCCCGACCGACCGCATCGCCTTCACGTCGTGTCGCCTCGAGCAGCCCGACGACACGCTGGTTCGGGACGTGTACACGATTGCTCCCGACGGCTCGGATCTGCGGCGGCTGACCGACGGCGAGTGGCAGTGCACGCGGCCGTCCTGGCGCGAGGACGGGACGCTGGGATTCGTCGTCCGTGATCCGGAGGACTGGACGAAGCCCGACGAGCTCTACTCTCACGACGGCGAGGAACCGCGGTCGTTAACGGCCGACCTCGACAGGGGCGTCGCCCGCGGGGCGACGATCAACTGGGTCGACGGCGCGGCCTACACCCTCGTCGGCGACGAGGCTAGAACGCGGCTCGTCCGCGCCGGGATCGACGGCCCGGCCGAGCGAACCTTCGAGGCTCAGGGCGACGACCGGGCGATTCTCGCGTTCGACGTCGCCGACGACGGCTCAACGGCCGCGCTCGTGGTCTCACACCCCCAGGAGGGGATGGACGTCCACGCGGTCGCGGTCGACGACTTCGAGGCGAGCGAGGAACCCGAGTCGCTCCGGCGGCTTTCCGCGGTCAACGCGGAGCTCACCGACTCGTACCCGATGCCGGAGGCCCGCCGCGTCGAGTGGGAGTCCGACGGCTGGGTTATCGACGGGGTCGTCTACCACGATCCAGAGATCGCCCTCGAGGACGGACCCCACCCGCTCGTGGTGGCGATCCACGGCGGTCCCCTGTCCTACGACGAGCCGGTGTTCAGCTTCGCCCACGCGGCGCTGACGAGCCGGGGGTACGTGCTCTTCCGGCCGAACTACCGGGGCGGCACCTCCCGCGGCCAGGAGTTCGCCGACGTGTTGCGTGGCCGGTGGGGAACCGCGGAAGTCGACGACATCGTCGCGGGGGTCGAGGAGCTCGTGGATCGGGGCTGGGCCGATCGCGACCGCGTCTTCGGCTACGGCTTCTCCTACGGCGGCATCACCCAGGGGTACCTCGTCACGCAAACGGACCTGTTCGCCGCGGCTGCGCCGGAACACGGCATCTACGACCTGCGCGCGGACTTCGGAACCGGCGACTCGCACAACTGGATGGAGGCAGACTTCGGTCTTCCCTGGGAGAACCCCGACGGCTACGACGCCGCCTCCGCCATCCTCGACGCCGGCGAGATCGACACGCCGCTGCTCGTGACGGCGGGCGGCGAGGACTGGCGCTGTCCACCGTCGCAGTCCGAACAGCTTTACACCGCCGCACGCAAGCAGGGGGTCGACGCGAAACTGATCGTCTACCCCGACGAGCACCACAACATCGGCGATCCCGATCGTGCGATCCATCGCCTCGAGCAGGTACTAGCGTGGTACGAAACCCACGATCCGGTAGTCGAGGGCCAGTTGGACGAGTGAGTGATTCGTTCCTCGGCGGCCGCGATCGGGCTGGGCCGGGCCTCACGCTCCCGCAGGCGATTGCGACACGCTCGAGCGGGAGGTGTTGCCCAATCTACAGTTTTTGGACCGAGTCGTCGTTAGCGACGGTATGAGCAGTATCGATCCCGTCGAACGGATCAGACTGTATCCGTCGATTCTCTGCTTTCCGGCACTCGGCGTGTTGATCGTCGGTGGCCTTCTCAGCAGCACGGCACTCCTCGCGGCCGGTATCCTCGGTTTGCTCGCTGTCCCGATGCTCGTGTTGCTGTTCGGCGATTCCGAGACGATCGAGCGGTGGTGGGGAGCGGAGACCGCCGAACGACTCGACGCCGATACCGAGGAGCCCAGAACCGAAAACGACGCGTTCGAGGTGCTGAAACGACAATATGCGTCCGGCGAGCTCGACGAGGCGACGTTCGAACGCAGAGTGCAGACCCTCCTCGATGCGAACGCGCTAGCGGAATCGAGTGCCGGTTCGAACGACCCGCCATCGGATGAACAGACGCGTGTTGGTGACAGGACCGACACGAAGCCGACGACTCGACCGACCGAGGAACGCGAGGGGACCCTCACGGAGGACGTTCGGTAATCCATCGCTTCGACGAACCGAGACGGGTCGAAACGGCTCTCCGTGCTCAGTCCGCGTCTCCGTCGCTGTCTCCGCTCGTTTTCGCCGCCGGCTCGTCCCGGAAGAACTCCTCGAGCTCGAACGGCTCGTCCTCGCCCTCGACGCCGGTGACGTCCAGCGCCGTCACCTCCGCGTCGGTCTCGAGCAGTCCCGCCAGGCTGGGCTCGGTACGGCCTTCGTCGCTGCTGATGAGTTCCTTCACGTAGAGGCCGCCCGCGCCGTGGAGTCGGACCTCCGCCCGGGTCGGATCGTCAGGGTCGAGACCCCCGTCGATCTCGTAGACGGTGCGCTCGCGGGTCAGGCCCGCACGGCGGTGGTCGACCCGCTGGGGTGTGTACTGCTCGACGGTGGTTCCCGAGAGCTCCTCGAGGGCGGTCTCGAAGTCGGCCTCGTCGATAGGATCGGCGAACTCGACGTCCGCGCGGTAGCGCTTGCTCGCGTCGTTTTCCTTGACGCGTTCGACCATCTCGTACGTGGCGAGTCGGAGCCCCTCGACCTCCACACTCCCCTCGGCCGCGTCGTTGATCTCGCGTTCGAGCTCGGCGGGATCCGGATCGCGACGCTTCGGGCGTTTGACCTCGAGGACGAACGGGCGGCCTTCCTCGAGCATCCGGGCGTCGACGTCCTCGCGGCCCGCGCCGTGGAAGGTGCCCTCCTCGCCGTCCATCGCCTCGACGACGTGGGGACGGACGACCTGCTCGACGCTCGTGTCGTACATGTACCCCGAGCCCCCGCAGTAGTCGCAGGGCTCCTCGCCGTCCTCGCCGAGCTGGATCCCGCTGCCCCCACACTCCCGGCAGGGCCACTCCGTCTGGGGGATGTCACGCTCGAGTTTTCGGTAGCGACCGTAGACGAACGCGGGGTTGACCTGGACGTCGACCGCGTGGCTCGTGACGGCGTCGTCCGCGTCGAACTCGAGGGGGTCGAACGCCTCGAGGTCGACGACCGCGAGGACGTCCGGGCGCTCGAAGTCGACCTCGGCGCCCGTCTTCGAACCGACGCGCCGACCGACCTCGCGGTTCATCTCCCGTTTCATCGACTCGCCGACGTCGGGCTCGAGACCCGCGTCCTCGCGGAACAGTCGTTCGTTCTCCTCGACCAGCGGCGGAACCCGGGTGCCGACCTGGTAGGTCGCGAAGTCGATCCCCTCGAGTTCGCCGACGATCGTTTCCGCGATCGCGTCGAAGGTGTCGCAGTATCCCTCGCAGACCCAACACGCCTCGGGATCGACGGGCTCGAAGTCGTCGTCGTTCTCGATCGCGATCGTCGTCCGCAGCGCCCGGCCCCGCTCGGCGTTGGTCAGCCCGAAACTCCGCTCGGCGAACGGGCGGCCGAGACAGGAGTCACAGACAGATCCCGTCGAGAGCAGCGCGCGGGCGTCCTCGGTACTCATATGCTCCCACTCGGGTAGCCGCGGGTAACACGTTTTCCATTCGATGCCCGTGACGGATCACCGTGACGGACTGTCCCACGAGGTTCAAATACGTCCGGTACGACCCGTCGGTATGGATCAGTATCGACCGAGCCGCCGCGACGTTCTCGCGGGTGCGGGCGTCGGACTCGCCGGCCTGGTCGCCGGCTGTGCCGAACCGCGGACCGAAAGCTCGATCGAGGGGGACTCCTCGAGCGGGATCGACCGGGAGAACCGTGCGGACGGGTCGACCTACACCGACGTCTACGAGACGATCATCGACTCGGTTACCCAGATCCGCGTGTTCGGGATCGAGGATCCGTACACCGAAGAGGAGGGTCGGGGCCAGGGGTCGGGGTTCGTCGTCGACGGCGAGTACATCGTCACGAACGAGCACGTGGTCGCCGGCGCAGAAGAGGTCGACCTGCAGTATATCAACGGCGACTGGTCGGGCACCCGACTGCTGGGCAGCGACCGCCAGAGCGATCTCGCCGTCCTCGAGGCCGACCACGTTCCCGACGGTGCGAGCTCGTTAGGACTGGCCGAGGAGCGTCCCGTCGTCGGTCAGGAGGTGCTCGCGATCGGCAACCCCTACGGCCTCGAGGGGTCGATGTCGTCGGGGATCGTCAGCGGGGTCGATCGAACCGTTCCGGCCCCCCACGGCGAGTTCACGTTCTCGAACGCCGTCCAGACCGACGCAGCGGTCAACCCCGGCAACAGCGGCGGTCCGCTGGTCGACCTCGACGGGAACGTCGTCGGCGTCGTCAACGCCGGCGGCGGCGACAACATCGGCTTTGCGATCTCGGCCGCGCTCTCCCGACGAGTCGTTCCTGCGCTCATCGAAGACGGTGAGTACGACCACCCGTTCCTGGGGATCGCGCTTGCGACCGTCGATCGACTCATCGCCGAGGAGAACGACCTCGCGGAGGCGACGGGCGTCATCGTCACCGACACGATCCAGGAGCCCGCGACCGGCACCCTTCGAGGAGCCGACCGGTCCGTCGAGCGCGGCGGGGAGCGGATCCCGATCGGCGGGGACGTTATCCTCTCGATCGACGGCGAGCCGATTCCGGACCGCCACGCGCTCTCGACGCACCTCGCGCTCGAGACCAGCCCCGGCGACACCGTCGCGGTCGAACTGCGTCGTGACGGCGAGGTTCGGACTGTCGACCTGACTCTCGGCGTGCGGCCGACCGACGACTGAGAGGAAGACGGGTATCGGACCGAACGGAGTCCCTACGGTTGGCGCCCTTGGTTGTTAACGACGAACGGTACTAGTATCCTGGGCGTACATTCTCATTGGAAATACATTCTTTTACAACTGGTTAAGGAACCTGAAATACGTCTGAGAGGGGCGCTACCACGACAGCTCGATCAGTTAAATCCTCGATAACAATAGTGGGCTTCGGCGTAGTCGTCGGTGGCGCGATGGCCGCCTGTACCCTATGACCAGCACGAACACAACCGACCCCGACGCCGGACAGACTTCCTCCCGAGACGCGAGTTTCGAACTCGACAGCGTCACGATTCAGAACAACGACGGTCCCAACGAGTGCGCGATGTTTCCGCGGAACGCGACCGAGATGGAGCTGATGACCAACTGGATCGCAGCCTACGACGACGCGTTCGTCAGGCTCGAGTCGATGCGCTGAGCCATGTACGCCTGGAGCACCGTCACCGCAATCGGGTTCTGGATCGGGACCCTCCTCCCGGTCGTCTACCTGCCGGTGTTTATCGCCGGCATCGATTCGGTGCAAGCGCTGACACTGCTGTTCGGTCTGCTCGCCGTGCACGCGCTCGCCCTGATCGTCGGACACGGCTACGACGGCTCCCGAACCCGGTGATCGGTCGATCCCCGCTGGCGCTCTTTTCGTACTGCCGGACGGAACTATTCAACGTCAGTCGCTCGAGGGCGGTCGTCGCTCTCGGAGACGACCGCGAATTCGCGACCGACCGCTCACCGGCATCTACCGGCCAGCGTCACTCCGCGGGCTGCCAGACCTGCGCCTGCGGTGTGCCGCAGTCGTCACAGACCGCGGCCGCGTTATCCTTGTACTCCTCGCGTTCGAGTTCGCCGTCCTCACAGACCGGGCAGGGCCGTCCCTCAAGGATGGCGAGTACCTCCCGTTGCTGCCCGGCAGTGGGTTGCGGTTTCGACATACTACTCACCACTGCCGCCTGACTGACGTGAAACCGTTCGCCCTGTGTATGCAATGTAAGGGCCGATGAAATTAATATGTGAGAGGTGGTCACACGAGAGTCGTTTCGAGCGAGTGCGATCGGAAACCGTCGCCCCTATCCCCGCCGTCGGCATCGTTCCGGTATGCGCCAGTTCGTACTCATCGGTCACGAGATCCCGACCGACCCGACGTTCTCGCTAGACGATCTCGCCGGCGGGGCCGGTCGGCTCGATGCACTCTGTCGGTCGATCACGTCGGCGTTCGTCACCTCCCACGGGATCCGCGAGGACGTCCGAGTCCACCTCGTCGCGGGCGACGAGTTCACGATCACCTTCGACGGAAGCGAGTTGCGACGGCTGAACCCCGACGAGCGAAGCACCGCCGCGCTGGTCCGGAAGGCCTTAGAGCACCGCGAGGAAGCTATCGGCGCGATGCCGGCCGAACCCAGCCCAGGCGTCGAACTCTACCGACGCGGGTTCGAGGCGACCCTCGAGACCGTCGCCGACGAGGGCACCGTCGTCCAGCTCCACGAGGACGGGGAGCCGATCACCGACGCCGGGACGCTCGAGGATCCCGTTTTCGTGCTTTCGGACCATCAGGACTTCACGCCCGAGGAGGTGGAGCTGCTCGAGAGCGCGGCAGACCGCCGACTACGGCTCGGCCCCGAACTCCTCCACGCCGACCAGGCAATCACGGTGGCCCATCACTTCCTCGACACTGACGGCTACGAACGCGTTTAGGCGGTTATTAGACGTTAGTTGCTAACAAAGGCCATACTTCGGCAGTGCATAACGGCAGCTGCTCCGCTCGAGCCGAGCAGAAGGCGCCGAGATTCGAGGCCGTACCGACGGTCGAGACCACTCGGCAGCCGGCTCGAGGGCCGTTTTCGGAAGCGTTAAACGATCGGCTGCCCACACTCTACCTGCGGGCCGGTGGGGTAGCTTGGTATCCTTCGGCCTTCGGGTGGCCGTAACCGCGATTCGAATTCGCGCCGGCCCACTCCTCCCGCACTTTGCACCACTCTACGGAGAAAACAGTGCCTCCGTAGCGAATCGGCAGATGATCCACGTTCTGGTAGCGCGCGCTGCTAGTCAGGCTCGGACACGACTACTGCTCGAGTACCACCTACAACACTCTCGACCCCATCACCATCACCACTCGCTCAGTTTCGCTCGGGTTCGGATACTCCGTGTCCACGTATCACCGCGAAAGCTCGTCGATGTGGGCTCGAGCCCCCTCCGCCCGCAGCTCCTCGACCTCACCGACGACTGATAGATACCAGTACGGATCGTCCGGATCGAGCACACTGACCCGACTGCGGGGTTCGCCCCCACGTTTCGCTCCTTCTGACGGTCGCGCTCGGTGTTGACCAGCGGGCACTCCCCCTCGAGGTCGTAGTCGATCCGAACGGGCGTGATTTGGGGGACGCCTCGGCGGTTAGCGTCCCGACGTGGGCGAACGTCGGCTTCTCGAACAGGTCGTGGTACTCCTCGAGAATCGGGGCCGTGACTCGGGATACGCCCGCCGGTCGCTTGGTACCACTTCTCGTGGAAACGGCTCCTCGAGCGATCGACCACGCGAATGCCGGGGGGTGGCGTATGGAGGTCGAACGAGACCTAGGGGTATGAACCAGACCCGACGACGGCTGCTGCAGGTGGGCGGTGCGACGATGGCGACCGCGCTGATCGCCGGCTGCGGCGACACCGAGGACGAGGAGGGTGCCCCCGAGGATCCCACCGAAGAGGACGAGGACGGCGGCATCGACGGCGGCGAGGACGACCAGGCCGAAGCCGAGGAGGGAACCGGGAACGGCCAGGAGGTCGACGACGAGGACGAGGAGTAACCCCCGCGACTCCACCTCGAGGCGGTTTCCGTCGAGTCCCAACTCAACTCGATCGACGGCACCACCGGCTCCGAATCCAAATCGTTACCGGACTCGAGCCCCTCGAACGGACGATGACCGACGGACTCGACAGCGACGTCGCCCCCGCGGACGATGTCGCGAACCGACGCGACGAGGTTGCAGCCCGCGTTCGATCCCACGCCGGCGAGATGGCCCGCGAGCTTGCGGTCCTTCAGGGTGGAGACTACGGCCAGCGTACCTTCGAGACCGCCGACGGTGACTGGACGCTGAAGTACGAAGCCGGCGACGTCCAGTACCTGCGATACGAGCCGAGTTCGGGCTCCGAGATCTACGTCGTCTCGAGCAAGCAGCCGCCCGAGCCGGGCCCGCTCGAGCGGGCGCTCGAGGACTACGACGCGTTCGTCGAGACCTTCAACGAGCATATCGAGTCGTTCGAGGGGCTGTTCGACGACGCAGCGACGGAGTTCCCCGCAGTCGCCAGCGCGGCGGAGCTGGCCGCCGAGCGCGACCGTATCCTCGAGCGAATTCGGGAGGTCGCGACCGCGATGGCCCAGGAGCTTCACCGCTACGACGGGGAGTACGGGACCTACCGGACGACGGTGTCGGGCACCCGCTGGGAGCTGAAGTGGGACGGCGACGCCGTTTCGTACCTGCGGGTCGGCGGCTCGGACGGCACGTACCTGCTCTCGCAGTACGGCCCCGCGCCGGCTCCCGAGGTTCGTCGGCTCGTCGACGACGTCGGCGCTTTCGTCCGTTCGTTCAACGAGGACGTCGCCGACCTCGAGGCGGACCTCTCCAGGGTTTCCTTCGAGACGACGCCGTAGGCTCACCCTACGGCGCGAACGCCGACTGTAGGATTCCCCTTCTTCGCTCGCTCGAACGCAGCCCCAGTTTCCGCTCCGAGCGGGCGAGGGGGCTCGTGCTCGGGCGAGCGACCGCACGCTACGACGTCGGTGCGACGATACCGGTGTCGTCACGGACGAACCGCTCGAGGGCCGTCGCTCGACGGGTAGCCGGCGGAACGAACGGGTGGCCTCAGACGTCGACGTATTGACTGACCCACTCTTGGCGTTGCTGAAGTTCGCGTCGACCTTTCGGCGTCAGCGCGTAGTAGTTCGTCCGCCGATCGAGCTGGCCCTTCTCGATCAGTTCCTTCTCGACGAGCGCGTCGAGGTTCGGATACAGCCGGCCGTGCGTGACCGGCTGATCGATGTACTGGTTGATGTCGTCGAGAATTTCCTGTCCCGACGGTCGATCCTTGCCCGCGATGACGTACAGCAAATCGCGCTGAAACCCGGTTAGTTCGTCCATGAGTATCCTCTGAATGGCAACCTTCAGCGATCTGTGGCTTTGTTATAGAGCGGGTACGTTCCCGGGCTCGAGCGGAACGCGCCGCATAGATCGATTCGACCTCTCGCTACTCGGTCGCGGTTCGGATCCGTGACGGGGCGTTTTTTACGTCGAGAACCGTAGCCGGCGTTATGCCGACCGATCCGCTCACCTGGGAGACCCTCGAGGAACGGACGTCGTACTCCTGTCCGGGGTTCGACGTGATCACCGAGACCGTCCGCCTTCCGGACGGGAGCGAAACCGAATTCGACTACCTCTCGGAACCCGCGAGCGTCTGCATCCTGCCGTTTACGCCCGACGGTAACGTCGTCTGCATCGAGGAGTGGCGCCAGGCCGTCTCGCGAGTCAACCGCGGCCTCCCCGTCGGCGGCACCGAGCCCGAAGACGACGACCTCGAGGCCGCGGCCAGGCGCGAACTGGCCGAGGAGACCGGTCACGAGGCCGAGCGACTCGAACCCCTCGTGACGGTCGAACCGGCCAACGGGATCGCCGACTCCGTCATGCACTTCTTCGTGGCCTACGGCTGTCGCCCCGCCGCCGAGCAGCGCCTCGATCACAACGAGAGCATCCGCCCGACCGAGACGAGTCTCGAGGAGCTCACGGAGGCGGTCCGGTCCGGCGAGATCCGCGACGGCAGGACGGTGCTGGCGCTGTCGTACTACCGACTGTTCGAAGCGGACGGGTAGTGCAACCGTGAAACACCCGGGAGCGTCCGGCCCGTTGAAAAGATGCGGCCGCGAACGGTCGCGACCGGTGGTTCGGTTCGATCGCTCGAGCGGGCCGTTCAGGTCAGGGCCGCGATCGAGGGCGTTTCGTCCTCGTCGTCCTCGAGGCCGTTCTCCTCGTCGTCGGTCTCTTCGTCGGTCACGTCCTCGAGGTCCTGCGTATCCCCGAGCGTGACGGTGTCGGCGTTGGCGTCGGTGACCGAGATCATCGAGGCGGAGGCCTGGGAGACGGTCTCGGCCGTGGTCTCGTCGTTCTCCTCTTCGTCGGTCGCATCGTTCTCTTCATCCTCGGCAGCGTTCTCCTCCTCGTCGGCTTCTTCGAGCGACTCGATCGTCATCGAGTCGAAGGTGACCTCCTCGACGTCGAACTGCTCGACGGTGAGATCCTCGATCTCCTGGGTTTCGCCGTTCTCGTCCTCGGCAGCGTCCTCCTCGTCGGCCGCGTCGTTCTCCTCGGCGTCCTCGATGTCGTCGTTCTCGTCTTCGGTGGCGTCCTCGGTGTCGTCGTTCTCGTCCGCAGCGGCGCCGTCGTTCTCCTCGTCGTCGCCGAAGATCCCGTCGAACCAGTCGCCGACATCGTCGAGGAGACCGCCGTCCTCGACGGTTAGCTCGTCGATCGTCATCTGTTCGACGTCCATCGTCTCGATGGTCAGGTTCTGGATCGTGAGCTCGCTCGCATCCTCGTCGATCAGATCCTGTCCATTCTCAGGGGTCTCGTCGTCCGTGGCGTCGTCATCGTTCATCTCCTCATTCTCGAGGTCCTCGTCAGCCACCTCGTCGTCCATCATCTCGTCATCGTCCATCATCTCGTCATCGTCCATCATCTCGCCTTCCTCGAGTTCGAGATCCTCGATCGAGACGTCCTCGAGGGTCAGCGACTCGAACTGGATGTCCGAGATCGTCACGTCCTCGGTGGTCTCGGTGTCGGCGGCGTCATCCTCCTGGTTCTCTTCGTCCTGATCCTCCTCGCCGTTCTCGTCGAGTTCCTCCTCGAGGTCCTGGGTGTCGGCCTCGAGTTCGTCGACGTTCAGCTCCTCGATCGTCGCGTCCTCGATCGTCACTTCGTCGAGATCGAGGGTCTCGACCTGGACGTTCTCGAGTGTCGCGCTCACGTCTCCGGCGTCGTCGCTCGCGCCTGTTGACGCGCCGGCGAGGGCGGGACCCCCCGAGAGCGCGACCAGCAGGGCGACGAAGACGACGCCGAGCTTCTGTGGTCCTGAAACCATGCGATCCGACCGTCATCAGTAGCCGAGCTAAAACGAGTCGACCGTTTCGGTGGTGTTCTCGAGACAAATCAAGATTAGCGCTCGGCCCCGTTGGCCTAATCGGTCGTTCACTCCGAGCAAATCGTCGGTAGCCCTCGGTCGAAATCGATCCCGCTGGCGTCGCGGCGTTCCGGTCGCGGTGGCCGGTATCGGTCGGTAGCGTCCCGGGGAACGAGGGATTTACAATCGGTATAGGAGAATGCCTCGGGGCTTGATCCCGAGGCGATTCACTCACGGTGTGGAAAAGAAACCGCCGTTAGTGCTCGGTCGGTACCGTCTACCGAGCCGGAATCTATCGATTTCGCGTGCGAAGCGGTTAGCTCAGCGCGGCGATCGAGGGGAGTCCATCGTCATCGTCTTCCTCCTCCTCGTCATCGTCGTCGAGTAGCCCGTTATCGTCATCGTCGTCGTCATCGTCGTCGATCATCTCGAGCTCCGCGGCGTCGCCGAGCGTCAGCGTGTCGACGGTCGCGTCACCGATCGAGATCGACGATGCGGACGCCTGACTGACCGTCTCCTCGTCGGTGTCGGTCTCCTCGGCGTCCTCGTCGTTCATCTCGTCGTCTTCAGCCGCGTTATCGTCCATCTCGTCGTCGTTCATCTCGTCGTCGGCGTTCTCCTCGTCCTCGGGTGCGTCTTCGGCGTCAGCCTCCTCGACGGACATCGCGGTCATCGAGTCGATCGTCATCTCCTCGACGTCGAACTGTTCGATGGTGAGGTCGTCGATCTCCTGGGTTGTTTCGTCGTCCTCAGGTGCGTCCTCGTCATCCATCTCCTCGTCGTCGTTCATCTCGTCGTTCGCGTTCTCCTCGTCATCGACGCCGTTCTCTTCGTCTTCAGCGGCGTCTTCGTCGTCCATCTCGTCTTCGACGGTCAGCTCGTCGATGGTGAGCTGCTCGACGTCCATCGTCTCGATGGTCAGGGTCTGGATCGTGAGCTCGTCAGCCTCCTCGTCGATCAGGTCCTGACCGTTCTCTTCGGCCTCGTCGTTGTCGTTCTCGAGCAGACCGTTATCCTCATCGTCGGCCTCCTCGTTCTCGTCGTCGTTCAGGAGACCGTCATCGTTCTCCTCGTCGTCGGCTTCGTCAGTCTCCTCGTCATCGACGCCGTTGTCTTCCTCGTCGACGTCGTTCATCTCGTCCTCGTCGAGTTCGAGGTCGTCGACCGAGACGTCCTCGAGCTCGAGCGACTCGAGTTCGATGTCGGTGATGGTTACCTCGTCGGCGTCCTCATCGTCCATCTCCTCGTCGTTCATCTCCTCATCGTCCATCTCCTCGTCGTTCATCTCCTCATCGTCCATCTCCTC
>PWMF01000044.1 GCA_003559215.1 Natrialbaceae archaeon | reverse complement strand
TCGACGACTTCGAGGACGCCGATGCGTGGGAGGTCGTTCAGGGATCCGCGGAGCCCGACGGCGAGATCGCGTTCGAGGGCTCGCAGAGTCTCCGACTCACCGGCGAGGACGGCGAGGACGTCATCGTCGAGCGGGAGATCGAACCGACGGACCTGGCCGACCGCGAGCTCTCGCTCGCCGTGCGAACGACCACGCCCGGAAACGTGGCGATCGACGTTCGACTCGCGGACGCCTACGGGGGATCGATGCACCACCAGCTCCGGTCGGTCTCCTACGGCGCGTCCGATGTCGGCTGGTTCCGGACGAACCCCGGGGCCTTCGAGGAGGGATCGACGCCGCTCGAGCGCGACGCAGTCGAGGAGATCCAGCTCGTCGTCTACAACACCGACGAGGCGGAGGTGTGGGTCGACGACCTCCGAGTTCACGACAAACCCGAGACTGGGTACGTCGTCCTTTGCTGGGACGACGGGATGCCCGACTTCTACGAGCGGGCGAGCCCGCTTCACGACGAGTACGGTCTCAACGCGGTCCAGTCGGCGGTTCGCCAGTGGACCCAGGGATCGCGCGACGACGTCATGACCCTCGAGCAGCTGCAGGAACGACAGGACGCCGGCGACCAGATCATCGCTCACGGCTCTCACGTCTTCCTCGAGGATCTCGAGGAGGACCAGCTCAGAGAGTCCCTCGAGGGCGACAAGCAGTGGGCCGTCGACAACGAACTCCAGGGGGGCCACTACATTACGTACCCGCACAACAGCTTCGATCAGACGGTCCTCGACGTCGCGTCGGACTACTACTACGCCGGCGGGTTCAACCAGGCCGGCGACGTCAACCTCACCGGCGTCTACGGTTTCGATCCGCTGGTGCTCCCGCGAACGATCGGCCACGACCTCGAGATCGCGACGCGGTGTATCGCTCTCGCCGCGGAACACCGCCAGTGTACGATCCTGAACTTTCACGCCTTCGATCTGGAGAACACGATGGACGAAGACGACTACGAGGAACTCCTGGAGCACATCGATAGCGAGGACGGTGTCGAGGTCATCGACTTCGACGAGCTCTGGCGGATGCGTCGCGAGGGCCACTAGCGCCCCGCACTCCAGCGTGCCAGCGCTTATTCCGTCTCGGCGTCCGACGGCGCGGTGCTCGCTTCGATCAGCTGGATCAGGACGGAAGCAAACAGCGAGCCCGAGCTCCAGATCGCCGTCTCGTTGCCGTCGTCGCCGACGACGCTCAACAGAATGCTGTCGTCGTCGGCGATGGCGATCCGACCCGATCGCTGGTCGTCCTCGCGGTGTGCCGGCGGGATCGTCGTTTCGACTCCCTCGAGCGCGCCGAGTCGCTCGCGGACCGCCTCGCTTCTGCTGATGACCACGATCTCGAGTCCGTCCGCCGCTCGCTTCTCGAGCGCCCGCTCGATCTCGGGCGTGACGAGTTCCGGCAGGCGAGCGCCGAAGACGGTCCGGTCGTCGGCCTGCGAGAGGAGGTCGACGACGCGGTCGTCGACGCGCTCGCGGCTGCGGACAGTCCAGATGTCCTCCTGGGTTTCCTCCGCGGTCGACTCCCGTTTGACCGAGTCGACGAACTCGAAGGCTCGTTCTCGTTCCTGCTCGAAGCGATTGCGAAGGGTCTCTTCCGCCTCGTCGATGCTGACCGGTCGGTACCGGATCGGGCTCGACTGCTGGACCTCGAGCAGTCCTCGATCCTCGAGGCTCTCGGCGACGCTGTACACCTGCGACCGCGGGACGTCGGTGACGCTGGCGACGTCGCGGGCGGTTCCAGATCCCAGCCGGTGGAGCGCGATGAATACCTTGGCCTCGTAGCTCGTGAGGCCGAGTCGCTCGAACGCGTCGATGGCCTCGCTCTCGTCGTCGGTCACGGTTCGTCCTCCCCTGCGGTCTCCGGCGACGTGTCCGTTTCCATTTCGGTCCCACCGTCGCTGGCGGCTGGCGTCGCGGCTCCCGCCCTCGAGCGATCGAACGAGACGTCCGGACCGAAGTACCGCGTCCACAACACCAGCAGCGTCGGCAGGACGATCACGCTCGCGAGGAACGAGTAGATGATCGTCATCCCGGTGATGATCCCGAACTGTCGGAGCGCCGGGAGGATCGCAAAGGCGAGGGTGCCGAAGCCGCCGACGGTCGTCGCGGCGCTGCCCAGCAACGCGCCGCCGGTTCCCGTCACGGTCGTGTGCATCGCCGTCCAGACGTTGCCTTGGCGCTCGAGTTCGAGCGTGTACCGGGCGCTGACGTGGATGCTGTAGGCCACCCCGAGCCCGATAGTGAGGCTGGTGATCATCCCCGTCAGCACGTTGAACGGCATCCCGAGCAGGTACATCGTCCCCAGGATCCAGCTGACCGCGAACGCGACCGGGAGCAGGGTTACCGCTCCGAGGGTCGCGCTGTTGCCCGTCAGCCAGTACGCGACCGTCAGGAACGCGAAGACGGCCACGAGCGTGATCATGAGGCTCTGCAGGACCGTCTCGAGCAGGTCCTGTTCGACGATGTAGTTGACGATCGGATCGCCGGTGGCGAAGGCGTTGAGCTCGCCCTCACCCGCATCCAGGTTGCGTTCGTCGCCTGTACCGGCGGCATCGAGCTCGCCGGCGATGGATCGCAGCTCTGTGGTGACGTCGCCGACGTTCGCGCCGCCGTCGGTCGCGACGATCAGTCGAACCGACTCGTACTCGCCGCCATCGGTCCGGTGGATGACGCTGCTCGCTTCGTCCTCGTTGACCTCGAACAGCTCGTCGTACAGCGCCTCGATGTTCTGATCGGGAGTTCCGTCGCCGCTTGTATCGGCGGCCTGGAATGACTCGTTGAACGACTCGTTCTCGGCTGCGGTGTCTTCCATCACGGACAGCGGCCCCTGGACGTCAGCTTCCCCGTTCGGCAGCGTGTAGACGACGTCGCTCTGAGACGCCTCGTCCTGGGTTTCGTTGAGCTGCTGTAGGGCCGTGTCGTCGGTTATCCCGCCCTCGACGAGTATCTGCGCCTGCGTGTCCTCGCGCTGGAAGTTGTCGTTGATGTACTCGAGGTCGTCGGCGGCCTGGTACTCCCCGGGTGCCATCGGTCCGGGCAGGTTCTCCGTCCAGCCGGGCGGAGTCTCCGCGAGGAAGTCCTCCTCCTCGAAGCTGGTGTCGACCTGGGTCGCGCCGTAGACGCCGCCCGCCGTGAGCAAGAGTGCGGCGATCAGGATGATCATCGGGATCTTCCGGGCCGCGGTCGAACCGAGTGTCAGCGCGCTCGTGAATCCGCCCTCGCCGGTACCGAACGCTCGCTTGCGACGGCTCCAGCCACGGGATTCGAGCAGCGAATCGATTTCCACCTTCAGCGCCGGGATCAGGCCACCGAAAATAATCAGGGCGGCGACGATACCGAACGCGCTGACGACCCCGAACTCCTGGATCGGGGCGATCGGGCTCACCAGGTTCGCGAGGAAGCCGATCGCGGTCGTCGCCGTCACCCAGACGAGGGCGACGCCGACGCCGGCCAGCGCGATCGTCATCGAGCCGCGGACGGTGCTTGTCTTCCCGTCGGCCTCGCGCTGTTCCCGGTGGCGCATGAAGACGTGGATCGCGTAGTCGATCGAGAGCCCGATCAGCAACACGGGAACGGCGATCATCATCTGGTTGAACGCGATTCCAGTCCAGCCCATGAAGCCGAACGTCCAGATCAACACGCCGCCGATCCCGACGACTCCCATGACGATGTCGAGGGGATCGCGGTAGGCGATCGCCAGTGCGCCGACGACGAACAGCAGCGCCAGCGGACCGACGATCGCGAGGCTGTCGCCCATCGAGTTCTCGATCTCGTCGGTGATGACGCCGGCACCGAAGACGATGTACTCCTGTTCGTGCTGGTTCGCGAGCTCGCGGAGATCGAGCTGGGTCTCGAGAGCTTCGTCCATCTCGCCGCCCATCTCCATGTCCCCGGCGGCCGTCTCCTGGGTGACGAGCGTCATCCGGGCGTCGGCCTCGGTCGAGCCGGGCTCGTAGTCCGACGGCATGAAGCCCAGCGCCGCCCCCTCGTTGCCGTCGTCGTCCTCGTCGAGGACATCTCCGATGAGATCCTCGAACTCCTCGTCGTCCAGGCCCTCGAGGGCCTCGATCTGCTCGTCGAGCGACGGCGTCTCGTCGTCCTCCTCGAACTCGTCCCAGGCATCTTCCAGCGCTTCGGCATCAGCCTCGAGCTGTTCGTACTCCTCCTCGAGAACGCCCATCGTCGCGCCGGCGTAGAGTCCCTCGAGAGCCTCGTTCAGCTCCCCGTACTCGGGGATCTCTTCGGGATCGTCCGGCCGCTGCTCGATCGTCCAGCGATTAGATTCGATCTCGCGGGCCTGGTCGACGAGCTCCTCGTACTGGTCGGTCTGGTCCTCGTCGAGCTCCGCTTCGGTCGCGGCGTTCTCGATCGTCGTCTCGATCTCGGCTTCGATCTCCGCCGTCGCTTCGTCGTCACCGGCGTCCGACGCCGCCTCGTACTCGCGCTGGAGCTCGAGGACCTCGTCGAGCCCCTCCTCGAGCGTCGTTGCGCGATCGTCGAGTTCGGACTCCCGTTGCTCGAGTTCCTGTCCGTCCTCCTCGAGCTCCTGCCCGTCCTCCTCGAGCGCTTGGGCGTCGGCCTCGAGCTGTGCGTACTCGTCCTCGAGCACGCCGACGGTCGCGCCGAGTGTCACCTCTTCGAGGTTCTGGGTCAGGTCCTGGTAGCCGGGAGCAGCCTCGGGATCGTCGCTCGCCTGTTCGATCCCCCATCGGGTAAGGTCGATTCCGAGGGCCTGATCGACGAGCTCCTCGTACTCCGCGGTCTGCTCGGCGTCGAGTTCGGCCTCGGTCGCCGCCTCCTCGACCGTCGCGTCGATCTCGTCGTCGGCCTCGGCGACGGCGGCTTCGCCACCTTCGTTCAGCGCTCCGCGCTGGAGGGCGAGCGCCTCCTCGAGTCCGTTCTCGAGGGTCTCGCTTCGCTCCTCGAGCGCGGCTTCGCGCTCCTCGAGCTCCTCGCCGCGTTGCTCGAGCTCCTGTTGTTCTTCCTCGAGTTCGGCGGCGTCTTCCTCGAGGGCCTCGAACTCCTCGGCGAGTACGCCCACCGTCGCGCCGGTGTAGACCTCCTCGAGGGCCTCGTTCAGCTCCTGGTACTCGGGGAGCTCCTCGGGCGGCAACTCGGCCTGTCGCTCGAGAGTAAAGCGGTTGGTCTCTACCTCGCGGGCGTCCTCGACGAACGCCTCGTACTCGTCGGTCTGGTCGGCGTCGAGTTCGGCCTCGGTCGCCGTCTCGTCGACCGTCGCCTCGATCTCGGCCTCGAGCTCTTCGGCGGTCTCGTCGTCGTCGTCGTCGGCCGACGCCTCCTCGTACTCGCGCTGGAGGTCGAGCACCTCGTCGAGCCCTTCCTCGAGCGTCTCGGTTCGCTGCTCGAGTTCGGCCTCGCGGTCCTCGAGCTCCTCACCGCGCTCCTCGAGTTCGTCGATCTCCTCGTTCGTGATCGCGGTCATCGCGAGGATGTTCTCGACGCCGGTGATCGGATCGTCGTCAGCCAGCGTCGCGTTGACCGACGCGTTGTCGTGGATCTCCTGTTGGAACTCGAGCGAGGTGATCAGCGACTCCTGTGAAAGGACGTTCCCGGCCTCGTCTCTGTGTATCAGCTGGACCGTGGTCGTGTTCTCGTCACCTTCCGCGGCGAACTGGTCGTCCATTTCCTCGAGAGCCTCGGCCTCCGCGGACTCGCCCTCGAACTGGTCGAGCGAGGAGTCGTCGTCGACCATCGGCATCCCCGCGCCGACGAGCGCCGTCAGCAAGAGGAGCACGACGATGACGACCCTGGAGTTGTTCGTGATCGCTTCCGAGAGGCGATTCGGGAGGCTCATTCGGTCACCTCGTCGATATCGGCGGCTCGAACGTGGAGGAGCATTCTGTTGTTACGATCCTACAAACTCGTCGCATATACCTGTTCGGATCCCCGAACCCGCGATCGTATCGCCGTCGCTGGTCGGACCGAGCGGCCGAGAGAACGGAATCCGCGCCGAGAGCTACTCGATCGAGACGGTCGTCAGATCCTCGGCGAAGCGAACGTCGCCATCGTAGTGGGCGCCGATCGACTCGAGCATCTCCTCGTGTCGGTCCTCCGTGTGGGGATAGAGGTGGGTCAGGTAGACTCGGCCGATCTCCCGGCCGGCCAGTTCGCGTCCGAGCGTTTCGGGCGTCGGATGGTTCGAGACGTCGACGTCGTCGGGGAACGAACAGTCGTGAGCCAGGATCGCCGACCCTTCCGCGAAGTTCGCCAACCCCGCGAACGCCTCGCTGTCGCCGCTGAAGGTGAAGCGGTCGTCGAACCGGTAGGCCAGACACGGCAGCGAGTGGCGGGTCTCGTAGGCCGAGACGTCGAAGCCCGCGACCGAGAACTCCCCGGGGTGGACCTCCCGCACCTGCAGGTCGAGTTTGTCCTGCATGTACTCGTGGACCGACAGCAGGCCGTCGACCAGCGACTTGGTCCCCTGCGGGCCGACGACCTCGAGGTGCTCCTCGCCGGCGAGCCAGCGGGCTTTCATCAGCGGCAGCAGGTCTGCGACGTGATCGAGGTGGTGGTGGGTGAGCAACACCGTCGAGATCCGTTCGTAGCCGACGCCGGACTGCTGGAGCCGGTGGAGGATGCCGGAGCCGCAGTCTACCAGCAGCGTTCGTCCCTCGTCCTGGACGAGGATCCCGGTCTGGAAGCGTTCGCCGGTGGGCATCGCGCTGCCCGTGCCGAGAAAGGTGACGCGCATGTCCGACTCTGGGACCGCACACCCGATAAGGCTGGCTCTCGGTCGCCGCAACCGTCACCGATTACTCGACCGCCCGCGGACTCACCGGTATGCGCGCTGCAGTGCTCGAGGCCTACGGCGAGCCCCTGTCGATCGAGTCGGTCGAACCGCCCGAACCGGACCCCCACAGCGTCGTCGTCGACGTCGAGGCCTGCGGGATCTGCCGGAGCGACTGGCACGCCTGGCAGGGCCACGGCGAGTGGGCCGACGACCGGGTCCCACTGGGACAGATCCTGGGTCACGAGCCCGCGGGGACCGTCGCCGGCGTCGGCGAGCAGGTCGACCGGTTCGAGCCCGACGACCGCGTCGCGGTCCCGTTCAACCTCGGCGAGGGCTCCTGTCCGCAGTGTCGCAACGGTCACGGAAACGTGTGCCAGGACGGCTACGCGCTGGGGTTCGAGGAGACCGTTCCCGGCGCGTTCGCCGAGCGGATCCGCGTTCCCCACGCGGATTTCAACGTCGTAGCGCTTCCCGACGGCGTCTCGACGACCGAGGCGGCAGCGCTGGGCTGTCGGTACGTCACGGCCTTCCACGCGCTGGCCCACCGCGCCGACCTCGCGGCCGGCGACTGGGTCGCCGTTCACGGCTGCGGGGGACTCGGCCTCGCTGCGGTCCAGATCGCCGGCGCACTCGGGGCCAACGTCGCGGCCGTCGACATCCGCGAGGACCCCCTCGAGCTGGCGACCGAGCTGGGCGCCGACGCGACGGTGACCGCGGGCGACGGCGTCGACGTCCCGGCCGAGATCGAGTCCGTGACACACGGGGGAGCGCACGTCTCCGTCGACGCGCTCGGCCGCGCCGAGACCTGTCGGAACAGCGTCGACTGTCTCCGCACCCGGGGAACCCACGTTCAGGTCGGGCTCACAACCGACGCCGAACGAGGCGAGATCGCCCTGCCGATGGACGAGCTCACCCGCTGGGACGTTACGGTCGTCGGCTCGCGGGGGATGCCGCCCTCGCGGTACGACGAACTGCTCCGGCTGATCGCGTCGGATCGGCTCGAGCCCGACGCGCTCGTGACGAACGAAGTCGCGCTCGAGGACGTCTCGGGTCGGCTCGCGGCGATGTCCGAGTACGAGACCCGAGGCGTCGAGGTCGTCACCGAGTTTTGACGCTGCTTGCTACCGATCGACCCTGCCGCGGGCACTGATGGCTCTGTCGGCGGGGTTGAACAGAAACCGGTCGTACGTCCCCGCGTACGATTCCAGCAGCGGTTCGTGACCGTCCGTTTCGATCCCGATAACGGGTGGCTCGTCCGAGACGTACCGGTCGGCCGCGTCGTTGGGATCGTAGACGTCGAAGACGACGTCGGCGTCGTTGACGTCGTAGTCGTACAGCAGCACGTAGTGGCCGCTGAGGACGTCCTCGCCGGAGATCGTTATCCCGGCCGACCCGAACGCGTCGATCGCGGCCCGAAGCTCGCGCTCCTGGGTTTCGTAGTCGATCCAGTCGGGATCGAGAAGCGCCCACCGTCGGAGCCACGACTCGGCGTCCAGGAACTGCTGGCGGTGGAACCGCTCGATATCGTCCCGAACCGGTGCGGCCGCGTCGTCCTCGAGCGGTTCGTTCACGTGGTCGATCTCGCTCGCGGAGTCGCGCTCGAGCGGGACCGCCGGCGGTTCCTCGCAGTACCACTGCGCGGCCGCGACCATCCCGTAGCAGTACCCCCTCGTGCCGAACAGCCGGTTGGCGTTCGCGTAGACGTCGTCGACGATCGTCCGGAGCCGCGGTCCCGAACCGGCCTGGACAGCGGCGGTCGCTCGCGTCCCCAGCGGGGTCTCGAGTCGGGCCGTCAGCTCCTCGCGAAGGTCGCGCCTCGAGACGAACTCCGTCGGCTCCGGCGGGACCGGCGGCGTCGCGTAGTTATCGAAGCCGAACCCGTCGACGCGAGGGTCGAACTCGTGCTCGCCGGCGGCTCCGGCATCCGACGTCGACCTCGACCGCTTCAGCGACGCCGCCGACAGCGCGCCGACGCCGGCCGACAGCGAGAGGCCACAGAGCAGGGTACGACGGGTGATTCGTGTCATGCTTTCGAAACGGGCTCGAGCGCGGTGGTGTGCAGTCGCAGGCGGGACCCCGACGGAGCGAAACTCCGAACTGCGAGTCGATTTCGGCCCGCAGCGCGATGCGGTTGTCCTTCTCTCGCACCGAACGAGTATATATGCGTGCGGCTTGCGAGTGCCGGCATCGGTCTCCGACAGGGCCGTCGGGACGACAGGTTCACTTTCGCTCCGCTGGCCAAACCCTCTTACACCGCGCCCCCCCAGGTCGGGGTGATGGACGGGACCGACGGGCTCGAGTTGCCGATCGCCGACGAGGAGCTGCCCTTCGATCCGGACGCCGTCACGATCGAGGACCGCGACGTCTTCGAGTTGCTCGAGCCCGCCGTACAGGAGTGGTGGCTCGAGGCGTTCGGCGAGTACGTTCCCGAGAACGACGGCTTCTTTACGCCGCCCCAGAAGGGGGCGATCCCGAAGATCGACGCGGGAACGAACACGCTCGTCTGTGCGCCGACGGGTTCGGGGAAGACCCAGGCAAGCTTCTGTGCGATCATCAACGAGCTCTACCGCCGGAATCGGGAGCTCGACGACGGCCTCGAGAACTCGGTCTACTGCCTCTATATCTCGCCGCTGAAGTCACTGGCCAACGACATCCACCGCAACCTCGAGATACCCCTGGAGGGAATCGAGTCCATAGCGGAGGACCGCGCGGCGCGTGGCGCCGCGGAGGATCCGAGCGGTGAAGCCGCGAGGATCGACAAAGACATCGGCGAGATCCGCCACGCCATCCGCCACGGCGACACCCCCTCGAGCGAGCGCCAAAAGATGCTCGAGGAGACGCCCCACATCCTGAACACGACACCCGAGACGCTGGCCATCCTGCTGAACTCCCCGAAGTTCCGCGAAAAACTGCGGACGGTGGAGTACGTCATCGTCGACGAGATCCACTCGCTGGCGGGCGGGAAACGCGGGACCCACCTCTCGGTGAGCCTTGAGCGACTCGAGGCGATGGTCGAGGACGAGATCACGCGAATCGGCTGCTCGGCGACGATC
>PWMF01000084.1 GCA_003559215.1 Natrialbaceae archaeon | reverse complement strand
CCTACGCCAACGACTCCGACGCCGACGACGCCGACGACGCTGGCAACGAAAGCGACGAACCGACCGACGACGAGCAGGTGTACGAGGACGACTCTCTCGAAGGGGACGTAACCTTCTCCGGAGACGCGAGCGAGTCGCTCTCGGCCCGGCGACATACGTACACGTGGGCTGACGAGCCGCCGGCGGACCACTGCTACGTTCACCTCGAACTCGAGAACGAGGGCGACGAAGAGCCGACCCTCGACATGGAGGCGCGGATCTACGACGACGACGGTGGCGAACTCTCGAGCACGCGCCATGCCGACGAGACGGCACCCGGACCGGGCGACGCCGAGGTCTACTCGTTCTCGCTCAGCAACTGCGAGGAAACCGCCGCGTACGAACTCGAGATCAGGGACGTCGATACGGACGACGAGAGCGAGGACGCGGACGGGCTGATGATCGACGACTTCGAGGCGTACGACGGCGGCGACCTCTCGGGTCCGTGGACCCTCGACGGCACCGGCGACGCCGACGTCTCCTCGAGTGCGGCTCTGCACCCCGACTCGAGCCAGGGGCTTCGACAGGAGGGCGACTCGAACGTGCGGTCGTTCCCCGGCCAGGGGCTCCCGAGCTACCCCGAGGACGGCCGCGAGGTTTCGGTGCTCGTGCGTCCCGAGTCAGGCGCCTCCCAGCCCTGGATCCTCGTCGGGATGGAAGACGACGTCTGGTCGACAGGGACACCCGGCTGGCGGCTCATCATCGACCCAAGCGGCGAGATCCGGCTCGGTCGAGAGACCGGGAGCGGCGCCGAAATCCTCGAGGAGGACTCGACGGTCCCGAACCTGGCGGACGAGACCGTCGACTGTCGGCTCGTCCTCGACAGCTCCGAGGGCGTCGAGTTCCGGATCCAGGATCTCGACGGAGCGACGCTCGGATCGGTACGCACGAGTGAGACGGACGGTATCGACGACGAGATGAGCATCGGGTTCCGGTCGACGAGCGGCGCCGACTGGGACTGGCTGCGGCTCGCCGACGAGTAGGAGTAGCGGCCGGCAGCTATCCACACTCGAGCCGCTCCATCGGGCATTCGCTCGCTCGGCAGTTCTCGAGCTACCGTCCCCTACATCGTTTCTCCGCGACTTCGGTCACGAGGAGAACTCGCTCAGTCCTCGCCGTCGCTCTCGAGTTCGAACTGTTCGTTCTCGGCGACCTTGTTGAGTACGATGCTGGTGTTCGACTGTTTGATGTCGGGATCCGTAACCAGCGCCTTGATCTGATCGTTCATGTCGTCGGTGTCCTTGAACTTCCCGATCGCGACGATGTCGTAGTCCCCGGTGACCTCGTAGACGGACATCATCTGCTGGTGGTCCCGCAGCGTCTCCGTAATCTCTGCGAGCGCGCTCCCCTCGGCTTTGAGCTGCATCACCGCGGTCACGTCGTAGCCGGCGGCGTCGTAGTCGACGATCGGCGTGTACCCCTCGATGACGCCCTCGTCCTCGAGATCCGACAGGTGGTTCGAGACCGTTGTGACGGAGACGTCGAGCTCTTCAGCGAGGCTCCGGAGGCTGGCGCGGCCGTTTCCGAGCAGTTCGTTGACCAGATCAGTGTCCAGATGTTCGTAGGTCATTGGTCCGAATATTTTTCTCCTTATATTAGGATGTTACGAAAACTGAGCCGACGAATTTCGGGAAGAACCCAGCCAGTTTTATAAGTGGCGATTTGCACTTTCGGAAAAACGTTCGTCGACGAGTGCCACCGGTCAAGGTGACCGATCGAACCGCGAGACGCCGGTATCATGCCCAACTCGCTGGTAGCGGCGAGTCGTCCGAAGAGACCGATGGCGGTACCTCGAGATCGATGGATAGCCACCGAACGGCACGAGACCGTTCTCAGAAGGACTTCCCCGGGGGGAAGACCGAGTGCATGGGTGCAGGGTCGATACCGCTGCGTTCGTAAGCAAACGACAATATAATACAACCGTTACGATCTTAGTTGAATAATAACTATTATTAGTATTATTTGCTTGTGTCAGTTGATGCAGGGTCGAACTCCGGAGGTCGTCTCGAGGCGTTCTCCGTTGCCCGCCGTATCGGAGTCTGGTCGGGCACGCGGACAGAACGGACAGCGTACGGTACACTGCCCGTTCGTTCGGCGGAACCGATCCGGCCGGAGTAGATCCTGTAGCCGTCTTCCGGGAGTTACAACCCGACCGACGCCGAGCGTCGAGACACAGTATGACCGACGACACCGAGACACAGGACGAAGTTCCCGAGTCGGAGCGACGCGTGGTCGCCGGCTGGCACGGCCGCTACTACGAGGATTTCGCGGTCGGCGACGTCTACAAGCACCCCTTCGGCCGGACCGTCACCGAGACCGACAACGTCTGGTTCACCAACGTGACGATGAACCTCAACCCGATGCACTTCAACGAAGCGTACGCCGCCGGAACCGAGTTCGACGAGCGGCTCGTCGACGGCACGTTCGTCATCGCCCTCGCCGTCGGGATGAGCGTGATCGACGTCTCGGTGAACGCAACTGCCAACCTCGGGTACGACCGAATCCGCCACCACGCTCCTGTCTACCACGGCGATACGATCTTCGCGGAGAGCGAGGTCCTCGAGAAACGCGAGAGCGACTCCCGGGACCACGTCGGCATCGTCAGGACCGAGCTTCGGGCGTACAACCAGGACGGAACGAAGGTGCTCTCGCTCGAGCGGACGCCGATGGTTCTCAAGCGAGCACACGCCGAGCCCACCGCCGCGCAGCCGCCCGGCTGGCCCGAAGGGATCGGTACCCAGACGGAGGACTCGTGAGCCGAGATGGTTCGTCGGCGGAGCCGAACCGGGGCGGAAACGCAACGTTCGAGCGGCTGGCCGACGCGACCGCAGCCACCGGAGCAGACGCCTTCGTCCACGTCGGCGACCGGTTCGACGACGACCTCCGATACCTAACACGATTCGCCGGACCCGACCGCGACTACGCGTTCGTCTCCGTTGACGGTCGCGCAACACTGTGCGCGCCGCGACTGTTCGCCGAGCAGGCCAAGCGGGAGTTTCCGGGAGCGGTCGTCCCAGCCGGCGAGTCCTCGGCCTCGAGCGCGGCCGGACGGGCGCTCGAGGTCCTCGGCGAACGGCTGCCCTCGCCGCTCGAAGACGCGTACGTGCTCGCCCTCCCCTCGATGCCCGCCGGAGCGACACGGGCTATCGCCGCCGCTGTCGACGAGGTAGCACTCGAACCGATCGATCTCGGCCGAGCGCGCAAGACGACCGCGGAGCGAGACCGGCACGCGTTCGTCCAGCGAGCGGCCCAGCGGGGGATGGCCAGGGCGGAGGCAGTGCTCGCAGCGGCGACCGCCGTGACCGCCGAGAACGACTGGTGCGACGAACTCCGCTGGCGCGGCGATCCCCTCACGACGGAGCGACTGCGCCGGGAGGTGAACGCGGTGCTGGCGAGATTTGGGGTTCGGGACGCGGGAAACACGGTGATCGGTGCCGGAGCGACCTGTGCGGACCTGCACTTCATCGGCGAGGATCGCATCGGTCCGGGCGAGACGGTGTTGCTCGATCTCTCCCCGCGCGGTCCACGGGGGTACTACGCCGACCTGACGCGGACCTTCGTCGTCGGCGAGGTCGGTGAGTGGGAGCGGCGCACCTACGACGCGGTCGCCGAGGCCCAGGACGCGGCCTTCGATGTGCTTCGCGGCGGTGCCGGAACGCGCGCGGCCGACGTTCATGAGGCGGCGACCGGGACGCTCGCCGAGTACGGGTTCGAATCCGGCGACGTCGACGTCGGCATGTACCACGGCACCGGCCACGGCGTCGGCGTCAGCCTCCACGAGGCGCCGTCGCTCTCGAGCGAAGGGCCGCTCGAGGCCGGCCACGTCGTCACCGTCGAACCGGGAGTGTACGATCCCGACCGCGGCGGGGTGCGACTCGAGGATTTCGTCGTCGTCACGGACGACGGCTACGAGAACCTAACTGCCTACCCCTGCGAGATCGAGCCGGATCCCGACCGAATCGAGATGGTTTCAGACACCTCCGACTAGATACAACTCTCATTTCGCTGTTTAGAGCCTTTCGCCGCTGCAAACCGCAATTACAAAGACGATTGCAACACCGAACGTGAGAGTACAGCGATCCAATGAGTGACCGACCCGACGACGATCTCGAGGACCTGGGCATCGACATCACTGTTCGCGGCTCCGACGGGGAGGAACTCGAGTACGACGACGTCTCGGCCGACGAGGAACTCGAGAGCGGCGTCGCACCGGCCGGCGCCGACGAGGAGCGCTCGCTCGAGGACGTGAGCAAACAGTCGACGCGAGACTACCCCGACGACTGGGACCGGCGCCGGCAGGAGGTCTACCGGCGCGACGACTACCAGTGTGCCAACTGCCGGCGCCGCGGCGGCCCTCACGGCGACATCGAACTCCACGCCCACCACATCGTCCCGAAGTCCCGCGGCGGG
This sequence comes from Natrialbaceae archaeon, assembly GCA_003559215.1. Taxonomy (GTDB): domain Archaea; phylum Halobacteriota; class Halobacteria; order Halobacteriales; family Natrialbaceae; genus Natronococcus. The sequence goes on along the minus strand of PWMF01000084.1, from coordinate 27,245 downwards.
GTCCACGAGCTCTCGAACCTGATCACGGTGTGCGAGGCGTGTCACACCGCGGTCCACAACAGGGACGCGGTCGCGCCGACCGCGATTCCGCCCGACAAGCGGGGGACGACCGCCGGCGGCGAGCTCGCGGAAGCCGTCGACGAGATCAAATCGGTGCGACGGGAGTACCGCTCGTGGAAGCGGCTGTTCAACAAGTTCTTCTGACACCCCGCAGGCGACAAGCAAAGTAGCTCCGCTCGAGACACCACCGTATGCCACGCGTCCGCGTCCTGAGCACCGGCGGAACGATCGCATCGACTGACGGCGACGGCGGCGCCACGCCCTCGAAGGACGGTAACGACCTCGTCGCGGCCGTCCCCGAACTCGAGGACATCGCGACCCTCGAGGTCGAGTCAGTCTGTGACGAACTCAGCTTTCACCTCTCCGCGTCGAACGTCGCGTCCCTGTCCCACGCGGTCGAGCGGGCGGCCGAGGACGGCGTCGACGGCGTCGTCGTCACCCACGGCACCGACACGATGGAGGAGTCCTCGTACTACCTCGACCTGGTGAGCGCCGCCGACGTCCCGGTCGTCTTCACCGGCGCGCAGCGACCTGCGGACATGGCGGGCGCCGACGGCCCCGCGAACCTCCTGCAGGCGGTCCGCACTGCGGCCGACGAGCGGTTCACCGAAGGGGCGTACATCGCCTTCGGGAACCTCGTCCACGCAGCCAGGTGGGTGACGAAAGCCCGAGCTGGACGTCCCGAGGCGTACGCCTCGCCCGACTCGGGTCCGGTCGCGGAACTCACGGCTGACGGCATCTCGCTGCGTCGCGACCCTCGCAGCGAGTCGGTCTCGTTGCCTGCGACCGAGCTAACGGCTCGAGTCGAGATGATTCCCAGCGGCCTGGCCGTCGACGCTCGCCAGCTCGAGCGCGCCGTCGACGACGGCGCCGATGGACTCGTCCTGGCCGCCAGCGGTATCGGGAACACGACGCCAGCGATCGGCGACGCCGTCGCGGACGCGGTCGAGGCGGGCGTCCCCGTCGTCGTCGCGACGCGGTGTTTCGACGGCGCGGTGAGCGCCCGGTACGGCGGTCCGGGCGGCAGCCGGACCGTCCGCGAGCACGGGACGATCCCCGCCGGCGATCTGCCGCCCTGGAAGGCCCGGATCAAGCTCGGGCTGGCGCTGTCGGCGTTCGACGACCGTGAGGCGGTCCGAACGGCCTTCGAAGAGCAACTCGGCGTCCCGACAACGGCGTAGTTTTCTGTTACCCGTCGCGTTTCCGATACCAGACTCGAGCGACGACCGGCGACTCGTCCGCCTCGAGGTCCAGTCTGCTCACGACCAGCTCTCCGATAGCGGCCGTGACGACCAGCTCCACCGTTTCCCCCTCGTCGGTTCGCAGCTCGAAGACGGCGTCCCCGCTCCGGCGGGTGGTTCGCTCGACGGTTCCGACTGACCATCGGTCGACGTCGTGGGTCGGTTTCCGCGCGCGGACTCGGTCGTGGCTCATGGTCGTTAGTAGTCGCCGAGGACGCCGAGCTGTCTCGCTCGCCGAGTCGCGTACTGGAACACTGCGTATCCCAGGACCAGGTAGCCGACCGCGACCCCGACGAGGACGGCCACGTCGGCCGGCGCGAACTCCCAGAGCCGGATCCCGTCGACCATGGCGCGCTGGAGGAGGGCGCTGCCGTGGGCGAGCGGGAGGAAGCGCATCCAGCCGAGTTCGAACGCGGGCGCGGAGATCAACACGATGAACCCGAACTGGAGGAGGTTGAGCCAGTTGCCGATCTGTTTGTAGAGAACAGTGATCCCACCCGCCGCGAGGCCGAGGCCGAGCACCGAGACGATAGTAAGCGTCGCCACGACGACGATCGTGAGGAGGTTCAGCTCGAGCGTCGTTCCGGTGACGACGATCATGACGGCCAGGATTATCGTCGAGGTGAGGAAGGTCCGAACGATCTTCGCGACGCCTTTCAACAGCGCGACGGGCGCGAACCCGAACGGCGTCATCACGTGGCGCTCGAGGGTCCCCCACTGGACCTCGCTCCCGATGTCGTTCGAGATCGAGGAGTAGGCGCCGACCGAGAGCGTCCACAGGAAGTAGCCGACGACGATCCCCTCGATCGAGTCGGTGAGCGCCTGTCCGGCGACCATCCGTCCGCCGTAGAAGAGGACGCCGAAGAAAAACAGCGCGACGACGATCCCGCCGACCGCGTTGGCGGGATAGCGGACGAAGAGCAGAAACTCCCGGTAAAGGACGGCTCGCGCGAGGTGGTAGTAGCCGGCCTTCCGCGGCGTCTCGGCCGCCTCGGTTCCCCGCGCGGTCATCGCTCGTCCCCCTCGGCGCTCGTCAGTTCGACGAACACGTCCTCGAGGTCCGGCTCGACAGTTTGCACCCGCTCGAGGGTGACGTCCGCGGCACGGAGTCGAGCCAGCAGCTCGTACAGTCCGTCGCTGTCCGTGGTAACGTCGATTCGTGCGCCGGCATCGAGGGCTTCGACGTCGAGCACGCCGAACCGGTTTCGCAGCTCCGAGACGATCGCCTCGGTGAGATCGGGACTCGAGATCCGGAGGCGATGGCGGTCCGCTCCCCGAATCAGCGCGTCGACGGTGTCGTCCGCGATGATCCTCCCGTTGGAGACGATCAGCACCCGATCGCACACCGTCTCGACGACGTCCATGTCGTGGCTGCTGAGGACGACGGTAAGCCCCTCCTCCTCGACGAGGCGCCGCAGCTCTCGCTGTAAGGTGCGCGAGCTCTCGACATCTAACCCCAGCGTCGGTTCGTCGAGGAAGATCACCTCCGCTCCGCCCGCGAGGACGGTCGCCAGCGATACTTTCTGTTTCATCCCCCGCGAGAGGTCGCGAACGGGAACGTCCGCCTTCTCCGTAAGTCCGAGCTGCGCGAGGAGCCGGTCGTGTCGGCCCCGCACCGAGTCCGGGTCGACGCCGCTGATCGTGGTGAAGTACCGCAGATTCTCCCGAACGGTCAGCCGCCAGTAGTCGTTGCGCGCGCCCTCGAGCATCGCGTCGACCAACGCGTACGCCTCGCGGGGACGGTCGTAGACGTCGATTCCCCGGATCCGAACCGTTCCCTCGTCGGGAAGCACCATCCCGAGGATCGACTTGATGAGCGTCGTCTTTCCGGCGCCGTTCGGTCCGAGCAATCCGACGATCGATCCGGAGTCGATGTCGAACGTGACGTCGTCTACCGCCGTAATCGCCGCCGGACCGTCCCCGAATCGCTTGCTCAACCCATCGACGGAGACCGCCGGCGTATGACGTCCCGTCGACGCCCCGTCGACGTCGTCGGAGACGCGCTCGACCGGCGCAGTGGTTCGCTCCGAGTCGCTCGGTTCGACCGGGTGTTTGGAAGCGAGCCTCGCGGGTACCGTCTCGCTGGCCCCGGTACCCGCGCTCTCCCCGCCCGAGGTTCGGTCGTCGTCGCGCGCTGTCACACTCCTCGTAAGCGGGAGAACTACAAAAGCTCGAGGCCGACCCGCTACCGCGTTTCACTTCCGCTCCCGTCGGCTGGCGTTTATATCGCCCGAGCCGCTACGGTCCCGTAGAATGGTATCGGTTCCGTGTGCGGCGAACGCGATCCCTGACGCACGCTCGAGCGGGTGGCCGCGGTGATCGGGCTGACCGTCCTCTCGGAGGCGGCGAGCCGACGCTGCACCGCCTCGCAGGCGGCCGATGTCGTCGATCGTTTCGACACCGACGTGCTGTACGTTCGATCCGCCGAACGGGAACGATTTCTGCGTGAGGCGGTGCCGGATGCAATCGCGGTCGCGCGATACGAGCCCCAGTCTCCGACCGCCGAGGTACTGGCAGCCGACGACGGACTCAGCCTGGTCGCCGCGACATCGTTCGGCGAGCTGCGGGCGTACGCCTCGGAGCAGCTTTCGGAGCGGACAGACTCTGTCACTTTCGTCCTCTCGGACCTGCTGGCCGTCTCGCTCGATCTCACTCGGCTCGAGGCGGAACTCGTGGGTCTCGAGAAGTACCGCGAGGCCCTGGGTGAGGCCAACGACCGGACCGTTCAGCTGACGACGGGCGCGACCCCATCCTACAGACGGGAGTGGGACGGACTCGTCGTACAGGGTGTGATGCCGGGAGCGAGCGAACAGCGCGAAGACTCGAGCGGGGTCGCCCACGCGGAGCTTCGGCCGGACGGCGGCGTGCGGACCGAGACCCGATCGCTCGGGACGTTCGGACTCGAGGCGGTCGCCGACGTGGGGCCCCGACGGGCGGAGACGCTTCGGGACGAGGGGTTCGACACCCGGGCCAAACTCGCGGACACGAACCCCCACGACCTCGCCCGGCTCGAGGGGATCGGCCGGACGACCGCGCAAACGATCGTCGAATCGGCGACGGTCCTCGAGACCGGTTCGGCTCGGGTCGAGCCGACGGCCTCGCTGCCCGCCCCGGAACCGATCTTCGTCGATATCGAGACCGACGGGCTCGATCCGTCGATCGTCTGGCTGATCGGCGCGCTGGATCGAAGCGCCGACAGCGAGTACGCCTCGTTTCTCGAGACCGATCCCTCGCGGCCGGAGCGGGCGCTCGGACGCTTCCTAAGGTGGCTGGCCGACGCCGATCCGGGACGGCCGGTCGTCGCGTACAACGGCCGGAACTTCGACTTCCCGATTATCGAGGAACACGTCGCCGAACACTGCCCGGAGCACGCCAACACGTGGGCGAGCGTCCCAAAGTTCGATCCGTACCGCTGGGCCGTCGAGCGGAACAACGCCGTCCTGCCGGGCCTGACGAACACGCTCGAGGACGTGGCGTCGGCGCTCGGACGGGAGTCCGACGAAACGGGGCTCACCGGAGAGGTCGTTGGCCGCCGGTACCGACGTTACGCCGAGAACCCCGAGCGCGAACTCGACTGGGACCGCCACGAACGCTACTGCGAGGACGACGTCCGGGCGCTCGCGTTCGTCTACGACCGCCTCGAGGAGGCCGACTCCCTCGAGCGAGAGGCGGACGGGGAGCAATCGGAACCGAACACCAGCCAGGGCACTCTCGCGGACTTCTCACGATGAGTCAGAAACACACTTCATCGATCGAGACGGTACTGGATGCAGAGTCGCTCGCGGCGACTTTCCCGAAGTACGACGGGCAGCTACGGGAGACGGCCGTCGAACCCGCCAGCGAAGCCGACACCGTCCCCGCGGAGGACGTGCTGCCGACGGAGCTGGCCGACGCGCTCGAAACGGAGCTCTACTCCCACCAGGCGGCCGCGATCCGCAAGCTCCGGGAGGGGCGAAACGTCAGCGTCGCCACGTCGACCTCCTCGGGAAAGACCTGGGTGTACGCCCTGTACTACGCCCTCCGGAAGCTCGAGAACCCGAACGCTCGAGCGCTATTTCTCTACCCGACCAAGGCGCTCGGCGCCGACCAGGAGGTCGCGGTGAACGAGCTGTTCGATCGACTGGACCTGGACGCCCGGGCGGAAACGTACGACGGCGACACCCCCGCCGACCGCCGCCGGGCGATCCGGAACCGCGTCGACGTCCCGATCTCGAACTTCGCGGGAATCAACGCCTACCTCGACTTCCACGCGAAGTGGCGGGACGTCTTCGCGAACTGCGAGGTGCTCGTCGTCGACGAGGCACACACCTACTCGGGCGTCCACGGGATGCACGTCTCCTGGGTCCTGCGACGGCTGCGGCGGCTGCTGGACTATTACGACGCCGATCCTCGGATCGTCTGTACGACCGCGACCATCGGCAACCCGAGGGAACACGCCGAGTCCCTCACTGGCGCCGCCTTCGACGTCGTCGACCAGGACGGCAGTCCCCATGGGCGCCGCGAGATCGCGTTCTGGGAGCCCCCGGCTCGAGACCCCGACGACGCGCTCGAGGGCGACGAGACTCCGCCCGACGCGCGGGCGAGTGCGGCCGACGAGGCCGCGAACGTAATGGCCCATCTCACGAAACACGAGCGGCAGACGCTGCTGTTCTCCGATTCGCGGCAGGGTACCGAGATCGGCGTCAAGCGAACCCTCGAGGCGGCTTCCGACCACCCCGCCGATACCGCTGTCGAGTACGCTCCGTACCACGCCGGACTCAGCACCGAAAAGCGCACGGCGACCGAGCGCGCGCTGCGAACCGGCGCGGTCGACGGCGTCGTCACGACCAGCGCGCTGGAACTCGGCGTCGACATCGGGTCGATGGACGCGACGGTCCTGACAGGCTACCCCGGAACCCGCCAGTCGTTCTGGCAGCGGATCGGCCGGGCCGGTCGAGGGACGGCGGACTCGCTGTCGGTGTACGTCCCTGGGTTGGACGCGATCGACCGGTACGTCCTCGACAACCCAGACTACCTCCTCGAGGACGACGTCGAGGAGGCGGTCGTCGATCTCTCGAACGACGCCGTCTACGCCAGACACCTCCGCTGTGCGGCGTCGGAGCGACCGCTGACGTACCAGGATACCGAGTGGTTCGGCCCCGAGGAGCGACTCGAGCGGGGCGTCGAGATGTGGACGGCGGCCGGAGAGTTCGGCGGCGGCCTGGAACGGGGCGTCCGGTACGACGGCGCGGCCCGACCACAGGACGACATCTCGCTGTACGCCACGACGAACGAGCGCTACGACGTGCGGCGGGTCGACGGGGAGATCGACATGGAACCCCTCGAGCGCGAGCGGGTGTACCGCCAGTACCATCCCGGCGCGCTCGTCGTCTACGACGGCCAGCAGTACGAGGTACGGCAGGTCGTCGAGCACACCCATCGGCCGTTCGTCGAACTCGAGTCCGTCGACACGAGACGCTACACGCAGGCGGTCTCCGACAAGAGCGTCACCGACCTCGAGGTCGAACGAACCCGGGACCTCGGCGAGGGCTACCGGCTGGGCGCCGGAACGGGGACGGTCCACATCAACTACAGCGCCTACACTGTCCGCGACATCTTCGACGGCACGCTCGTCGAGGCGGCCCAGCCCATCGATCTGCCGCCGATCTCGCTTCGCACACAGCTGATGTGGGTCGCCTTCCCCGAAGACATCCTCGAGCGCGTGCTCGAGGAGATTCCCGACGGAAGCGAGATCGCCCCCGACGCGGACGGCGAGTTCGCGGGCCTCGGCGAGGCCGAGTACACGCTCGCCGGCGGGCTCCACGGCAGCGAACACGGGATGATCAAGCTCTCGCCGCTCGAGCTTCGACTCGACACTGACGACATGGGCGGGCTCTCCCAACTCCGACATCCCGACCTCGGCGGACCAGGCTGGTTCATCCACGACGCCGTCGAGGGCGGTGTAGGGTTCGCCCACGGCATCTACGAGAGCTTCGAGGCCGTCGCCGAACGGACCCGCGACCGGATCGGCGACTGCGACTGCGGCCGGATCGACGGCTGCCCCGCCTGTCTGATGAGCAGCCAGTGTGGAAACCGGAACGAACCGCTGCACCGCCGCGCCGCCGTTTCGCTGCTGGAAGCCGCGCTCGAGCGGGCCCGGTCTGCGGAGTGAGCGCTCGCAGCGAAGGAGAAAGCGTTTCGGCCCCTCGCCCCGGAGCGATGGGTAGATGAGCCGAGAACGCCGGGATCGGTCGGTCGACGTCATCAACGGGAAACTGGTGTGGCCGCTGATCGTTCTCTCGGTTCCGATCGTCGTCACCAACCTGTTGATGGTCGGCTACAACCTCGCCGACACGTTCTGGGTCGGTCGGCTCGGCCAGGCGGGGGTCTCCGCGCTGTCGTTTTCCTGGGCGATCATCTTCCTGGTGATCAGCTTCGGGATCGGCTTCAACGTCGCGGGGACCGTCCTCGTCGCCCAGAACAAGGGCGCCGGCAACGTAGAGCGGATCGCCCGCGTCGCCGGTCAGACGGTGACGTTCGTCTTCGGGCTCTCGGTGCTGATCGCGATCGTCGGCTTCCTGTTGACGCCGACGATGCTCCGGCTCATCGGCGCCGAGCCGGGTACCCTTGAGTACGAGTACGCCCGCACCTACACCCGAACGGAGTTCGCCGGGATGCCCTTCATCTTCGCGTTCTTCGTCTTCCAGTCTCTGCTCCAGGGGTGGGGCGACACGCGCACGCCGCTGTATCTCATGACGTTCAGCGTCGCGCTCAACGTCGCTATCGACCCGTTTTTCATCCTCGGGTTTCAGGACAACGTCGTCTTCGCTTGGTTCGGCCTCGAGGCACTCGAGTCGCAGCTGTTCGCCCTCACCGGGTTCGACGGCTGGGCCGTCCAGGGTGCGGCGTTTGCGACGATCCTCTCCCGGGGGCTCGCGGCCGCAATCGGGATCTGGCTGTTGCTCACGGCACGGGTCGGGATCGAACTCTCGGCGGGCGACTTCCGACCGGAGCTCGAGACGATCAAACAGCTCGTAACGATCGGTGCGCCCGCGAGCGTCGAGGTCAGCACCAAGGCGTTCAGCGTGACGATCCTGACCGCGCTGGTCGCGATAGCCGGCCCGACGGCCGTCGCCGGCTACGGCATCGGCACCCGTGTCACGTCGATGGTCGTGTTGCCGGCGCTGGGGCTCGCTCGCGGCGTCGAAACCGTCGTCGGGCAGAACCTCGGCGCCCAGCAGGTCGACCGCGCCAAGCGCGGGGTGTACGCCGCGGCCGGACTCATCGCCGGCTGTTTTCTCCTGTTCAGCGGGTTCGTCTACGTGCTCGCCGATCCGATCGTCAGCTTCTTCATCACCGGTTCGGGAGCCGCCGAGGTGACGGCCGTCGGCGCCGAGTACTTGCGGATCGTCTCGCTCTCCTTCGTCTTCCTGGGCGTGTTCTACATCGTCCAGGGGGCGTTCCGAGGGAGCGGCAGTACGCGAACCGCGATGGGGTTCGCGATCGTCGGTTTCATCGTTCTCCGTCCGCTGCTGGCCTACGGCCTCGCCGAACCGCTGGGGATGAGCGCGACCGGCGTCTTCATCGGAGACGCGCTGACGAACGTCGTTATCGTCGTGCTGGCCGGGCTGCACCTCCTTCGAGGGACGTGGACCGACAGCGTGGTCGAGGCGGAGTCGGATCGAGAGCCCGAACCGAATACCGAAGAACGATCGCCGACCGCAAACGGCGGGTTCGAGGAGAATGACTGATGGCACGGCCGTCGAGTGTTCGACAACGGTCGATCGTCACGCACCGACCAGGCAGCTGAAAGCAGCAGTGTTTACTGTTTCACTGAGTATCAGGATATATGCCTATTCTTACGGCAGTAAAAAAGCGTTTCTCGGGGGATACTGCCGTGGTCTACGAGTGTCGGAACTGCGGCACGGTACTCGAGGCGAGCGAGTGGACCTGTCCGTCCTGTGGATCGATCGAGATCGCGGAGTACGACAGCGTAGAGTACGACGTACCGTAAGCGGATCGGACACTACGGAGCCCCACGAGCGAGAGGTGGCCACAATCCTGCGGAAGATCGTTCTCGGAAGGAATCGCCGATCAGGATGACGTCGACGGATCGTCCCGGAGCGGCGCCTGTAGCTCCTCGACGTCGACGATCACCACGTTGTTCGTCTCCTCGATGGCCGTGATCTCACCGAGAACGACCAGGCTCGAAACCGGGGAGGGGCCGACGACGATCGGATCTCCCTCCTCGAGGTCGCGGACGGACTGCTGGAAGTGGATCTGGGCCCGGCAGAGGTCGGGGTGGTGAACGTTCGTGAAATCGATCTCGTCGACCGTGGCGTCGACGCGATCGTACTCGCGAGCGAGGGTGACGGTTTCTGCGTCGTCTAACTGTCGGCGACCGAGGATCCGGTAGGCGGCGTCGGTCGGCTCGTACCCGCCCTTCGGCCCCGCGATCCCCTCGGCGAGCCCGATCGAGGTGAGCGTCCGCATCTGATTCCGGACCGTGCCCGCGTTCCGATCGGTTTCGTCCGCGAGGGCGCGGGCGTTCACCGGTTCGCCGGTCGCCTGATACTCGTTGATCAGCGTCGTTATCGTCAGTCGCTGACTGCTGGTCAGATCGATTTCGCCCATACCTGCACAAACGGTCGTTCAGTTATACGGATTGTGGTTATCAGTTCGCTAATACGGACGAAGCGGCCACAGTCGAAGAGAAAGACCAGACTGGTCGAAGGGGAGGCCACCGCTGGCGACCCTCCGATCGGGTTGGCTCCCGCGATTCAGGCCCTCTTCCCGCGAACCGTACTACTCCGACCGTACGTGATCACGTAGGCGGTCACTGACGTAAGTAGCAACAGCGGTAGCGAGTACAGAACGAGCGTGAACGGATCCGGCGGCGAGACGATCGCCGCGACCGAAACCGCAAGCATCGCCAGGAGCAACGCCGTCGACAGGAACTTCGAGAACGTTTTGGAGTGCATACCGGGAACAGTACTGTTATTTCACTAAATCCTTTGTGTCGCCACGAGTCCGATCCGAACGCCGGACGGGCTCGAATCGGGTTTCCGCATTCCTCGCGTTCAACTGGTATCGAGGAGACGGAGTCATATGAAGGATCGATCACGGCCGCTGCTGGCGAGGGACGAGCGCTCGGTCGGAAACTGGATCTCGATCGGCCATCCGACCGTCGCGGAGCTCTGCGCCAGAGGGTTCGATTTCGTGATTATCGACACCGAACACACGGCTCTCGGCCTCGAGACCGTAGCGAACATGCTGCGGGCGATCGAGGCGCTCGACGAGGAGGTCGCGTCGATCGTTCGCGTCCCGGAGAACGACCGGACCCTCATCAAGCGCGTGCTCGATCTCGGTGTCGACGGACTGATGGTGCCGACGGTCGAGACGGCCGAGGGAGCCCAGCGAACCGTCGACGCGATGCGATACCCGCCCGAGGGGAGTCGCGGGGCAGCCCCCGCTCGAGCCTCCGACTACGGGCGGGCGTTCGGCGAGTACGTCGACCGCGCGAACGAAGAGCTGACGACGATCGTCCAGATCGAGACCGAACGCGGCGTCGAGAACGCCACGGAGATCGTCTCGGTCGACGGCGTGGACGCGATTATCGTCGGCCACGGCGATCTCTCGGCGTCGCTGGACGTCTTCGGCCGGTGGGATCACGAGCGGTTCCAGTCAGCACTCGAGTCGATCTTGAACGCCGCCCACGACGTCGGGAAGCCGGTCGGAATGCTCGCGACTGACGACGAGGAGATGCGGCGCTGGGTCGACGCCGGCGTCGACTTCGCGATCGCCGGCGCCGACCTGTGCTACCTCGCGAACGGGAGCGACGCCGCGCGCGAGGCGTTCGAGTCGATGACCGCGGACGACGGTTCGAACTGAGTCCGGGCAAGGACGGCCTCGCGGAAACGAATCGCGGAGGCGGCCGCTTTCCACCCAACGACTATAGTCGCCGCCGATCATGTCCTCCCATGGTCGAGGCACACCTTCGGGAACTCGACGGCGAGCAGGTCCGATACAACGACGACACCTGGGAGTTTACCGGAACGATCGACGTGAAACAGAACGGGAATCGGATTCACGCGGCCGCGAAAAAGCCCGAACGGGTCCGGGGAAACACTGGAACCCTTAATTTCACGCTCGACGAACCACCGGCCTCCCTCAATCCGGGGAATCTCGGCGACCTCCAGTGTGAACTCGAGCAGGGGGCGGACGGTCCCGTCCTCGTCGTCGATCGAAATCACACGGCAGATCGCTACACGCTGGACAGTCTGAGCTACGACTGACCACCGGAGCGACGTTCTTCGAGTCCGCCCTTCGATTCGACTTAGTCGATTCTGACGACCGGTTCGTCGTCGAACTCGATGCTGATCGTGTGTCCGGCGTACGGGAACTCCACCGTCCCGATCCGCACCGCTCCGTTCTCGGGATCCGCGAAGATCGCCTCGAGCGCGTCGGGATCGACCGCGTCGAACAGCGGTGGTAGCGCCATCGGATCGACGTTCTCGAGCGTCGCGACCCCGACGACGATCCGTTCGTGTATCTCGCTGCCGACTTTCGTGAGTGTTTCAGTCATCGTTCTCCGGAACCATATTATTTCGTAAATACTTTCGGTTGATTATTACTCGATGTACTGGGAGACCCACTCCAGTCGGTCCTCGATCGTCCGCTCTCCGGTCTCGGTGAGTTCGTAGTAGTTCGTCCGTCGATCGAGTTGCCCCTTCTCGACGAGTTCCTTGTTGACGACCGTATCGAGGTTCGGATACAGCCGACCATGGTTGATGTCAGCGCTATAGTACTGCTCGATTTCGGCTTTGATCTCCTGGCCCGACGGCTGTTCGGCACCCGCGATGACGTACAGGAGGTCTCGCTGGAATCCCGTGAGGTCGTCCATATTATGAGAACGTCGATAGGTGAGGGGTTTGTTATGTGCGTCTTAGGGACTGTTCGAGATATTAAACATTATCTCCCGGCGACGATAGTGACACCGTAGCCCCCGAGCACGACGAGACTGGCCCCGTAGCGTACTCACCGCCGTTGGCATGGCCGACGGATTGCGTTGTCCGATCCTCGAACGGCAATCCTACCCGATCAAAGGGGGAGCGTATTTCGGTCGTTTAGGGCCCACAAGTATCAGTATCGTCCTCCCAGAAACCCAGGTCTCGACAGCTTCGGTAGCCGGTAACCTCCTCGAGAACGGAGCGGCTATCGGAGTCGTTGAAAGTCATTGCACTCGCGCTCGCGAATCAGCGGCCAGCACGACCGGTGCTGGACGTTCACGTACGAGCGGTGAGCAAATCGCTTCGACGACACCGATAGTTCCGTCGACTCGACAGTACGGAGTAGCTGTCGACGAACGGGACATACGCGAACGGTCGTTCGACGGCGACTCGGGAACCCGTCTCGGGTTAGTTGTCCGTTCTCCCCGGCTCGTCTTCCGTCGACCGGCGAGCCGTCTCGGCCAGTCGGTCCGACAGGTGGCGGGCCTCCTCGGGGGTCAGCGTCGCGTCGACGTGGCCCGTTCCGTGATCGCCCGCCATCGCGTCGACGCTCAGGACAACGTCGTCGCCCGACTGGCGAACCGAGACGTCAGCCCGATCGGGGTAGTCCCGCGGCGGACCGATCTCGAGGTCGTTCTCGCCGCGCGTGACGCCGAACTGGACCTCCTCCGGTCGCTCGAGGTCGAGCGTCTCCGTCTCGTCCGAGTCGGGCTTCTCGTCGCGGTTGGAATCGGTGACCATGCCCGAGCGTAGACCGGCCGGCGACTTGGCTGTACTGCCAGTCGGCGACTCGCTGCGGCTCGACGACCGGTCGTCGGCAATCGGTAGTACGCGGACCTCGAGGCGAGGACGCGACGAACGGAGACGCGCTGGCGTCAACCGCCACATCCGGATCCTCAAGAGAGAGAGAGAGTCGGCTGGGTCGTGACCGGACGGGGCGAGGCACGCTCGGGTTCGAGACCGGAAGGGAGACCCCCGAACCCGACCGGCGCTGTTCGCGCCCCCCATTCCACCGGACGGTGTAGTCGACGGCGCTGAAATCCGTCTCGGCGACGTCCGCCCGGCAGAAGAGACATCCTCTCCCGAGAAGCGCCGCTTGCACCGTCGAATCGACGACGTCCTCCCGACAGTCCGGACACTCGAACTCGTACCGATCCGAATCGGATCCCATACTCGAAAGAGGGGAGGAGTGGACATATCGGACGATCCACAGTACGGCGGGTAGTGATTCCGCACACCGGTCGACCGGGGTTGATCCCCGCCTGATCGACGGACCGGGCGAAAAAGGTCGCGGCGGTCGCTTAGAACATGCCGTACGGGAGGAGGTAGAGGACGATCGCCAGGAACGGGAACAGGGCGAGCAACATCACGGCCGCGTACCCGAACATCTCGCGAGCCTTGATGCGAGTGATGGCCAGCAGTGGAATCGCCCAGAACGGGTTCAGCAGGTTCGTGTGTGCCTCACCGACGGCGAACGCCATCGTCGCGTGCCCGAACTCGACACCGAGCTGATCGGCGGCCTCGAGAATCGAAGGGCCCATGACGATCCACTGGCCCCCGCCGGAGGGGACGAACAGGTTGAGGATCGCCGCCGCCAGCCACGCGAAGATCGGGAACGTCTCGGGGGTCGAGAGCCCGATGATGAGTTCGGCGATCGCACCGGCGAGACCCGAATCCGCCATCATTCCCTGGATCCCGGCGAAGAAGGGAAACAGCAGGATGATTCCGGCGGCCGCCGACGACGCCTCGCCGAACTTGTCGCGGTACGTGGAGGGGTTCGTCCAGACCAGTATCCCGGCCATCAGGAATGCGAAGTTGATCGTGTTGAGGTCCCACAGTTCGATCCCCTCGGTGACGAGCACCCAGACGACGTACGCGACGCCGGTGATCGCGAGGAGTCCGCCGAGAACGCGGCTGTTGTTCAGTCGCTCGGCTGGAACCGTCTCGTCGGTCTCGGACGCGTCCGGCTCGACAGCGTTCTCGCCGCCGTCGGTACTCGTCTCGTACAGTTCGTCCTCAGGAATGTACTCGGTGATACCTCGAGCTCGGTCGCCCGACGGCGTAATGAGGTAGAGCACGGTGACCGCAAAGAGGATCGAGAGCACCGTTAGCGTGATCGTGTACGGGTGAAGGATCGTCTCCGTCACCGGAACCGGCTCCGGGACCACGGCGAAGGCCGTCCCCTCGCCGACCTCCGTCTCGTCGGTGAGCAACAGCGGCGCGGACCCGGACCACCCCCAGTGCCAGGTCAGGCCCAGACCCATGTACCCGGCGACACACAGCAGCGGGTAGTGGACGTCGATCCCCTTCTCGTGTGCGACCTTCCCCATCTCGCGGGCGAAGATCGCGCCCAGGATGAGGCTAAACCCCCAGTGAATCCAGGCGACGGCCATCGAGAACCCGGCGACGAGCACGACCGCCTGTGCGGGGGTGTTGGGGAGTTTGGCGAGCCGAACGAGGAGCCTGTTAGCGGCCGGGTGGTACGCGAGCACGAACCCGGTCATCAGAATCACGACCATCTGCATCGAGAAGTCGAGGAAGCCCCAGAACCCGCCGAACCAGAACTCGATCATATCGACTGGTCCGACCGCCCCGCCGCCGTTCGGTGGCTCGATCGTTCCGGTTTGATTCAACACGAGCCCGGCCGCGAAGACGAAATACGTGAGCAAAATTGCGAACAGGAACGGACTCGGCATCCACCGCTCGACGATACTCGAGAGCCCGTACCCGAACCGTTCGATAACCGAACCCCCTGTGTCACTTTTGGACATACAGACTACGTGTACGCAACTCCGAGGATAAATAACATGGTTCGAATACTGTCGACGGGCTAATACGTACGCGAGCGACACGAGTCGCCCGCGTCGTTTGTCACCGCTCTCGAGGGGCCAGCGCGCGCCTCGAGAGGCGTCGCCGCGGTTCCGACTGGGGAAACCGTGTCTCGGCTCGGTCGATCGCGTCGGTTCGGATCGGCGGTCACCGATTCGGACGAACGAACGCCACACCGCCGGGCCGCCGATGCGCTTAACTTGTAGAAGTGCGAACAATTATCAATGGAAGATCTAAGTTCGTACGAGGTCGGCGACACCGTCCGCGATATTCGAGGTGACGGCGACGAGTACGAAATCGTCGAGAAGGAGCTGTCCTCCGTCGGAAAGGTCAACGCCGTCGTCGTCAAGCCGGTCGGCGAAGACGGCGCGGAAACGCGAATCAGGATTCCCCAGTCGAAGTGGAGCGACACGTGGACGGCGTGATCGGCAGGCCGGCGGCGTCCTGTACCGCCCTCCCTCGATCGACCCGGCTCTGTGCTTCGCTTCCGAACGGGGTCGACTATCGCATCCGGCTACCGATCCTCAGTTGAGCGGCACGCCGTTCGTCGGCGGGACTCCGGTTCGACTCGTCGGCATCCGATCCGCAGCCGCCACAACCACGGCCCACGTCGCCGAAAACGTCTTCGGGCCATCCGTCACCGCCGGCGCGCCTGGCACTCACTCCGGCCCAAGCGCCAGCGCCTCGAGGTCGTCCTCGACGAGGGTCGCGAGCAGATCGGCCAGTGCGGCGTAGAACCCGTTGGCACCGCGCCGTCGTAGCCGCGCCTGCCGGAGACAGCAGTGGCCGAGAAGCTCCGTCAAATAACAGACGTGGTCGCCGCGGTACGGCATCACCTCGCCGAGCTCGAGTCCGAGGGCGTCGTAAACCCCCTGATATCGGCGAGCTGGCGGACGGTAGTCAGCGACGATCCTGTCAGACGTATCAGTTCGTAGGGGTAGGACGCCCCTCTTCGATGCCGACTGCCGACCGAGTTCGCGTTCGGTACTCTCGGTCGCGGCGGCACCGACGGCCTCGACAGCGACCGAGCGACGTTCGCGGAACGCCTCGCGTCGGCACAGCGGAAGCTGCTTCCGGGTATCGTCGGCGACCGCGACTGAAGGTCCCCTCCGCGTCGGACCCGACGAGCGTAGGAGCGACGTACCTACGAATCGGAGTACTGTTGCTCCCACTCTCGACGGTCGCGGATCGTCCGCTCGCCGTCGTCGGTGATCACGTAGTAGTTCGTCCGCCGGTCGAGTTCACCCTTCTCGACGAGCCCTTTGTTGACCAGCGTGTCGAGGTTCGGGTACAGCCGGCCGTGGTTGATCTCGGAACTGTAGTACTGTTCGATCTCCGATTTGATATCCTGGCCGGAGGGTTGGTCGGCGCCCGCGATCACGTACAGGAGGTCTCGCTGGAACCCAGTGAGGTCGTCCATCTCGTCGGAGAATTCAACGAATATGTATTTGATAGCTTTCCCGCCTCGAGTTGTATGTCCGCGGGCTATGAAAGTGATCGCGGGCCGGATTTAACCGGCGACGCGGCGATGTCGGGCATCCCGATCCGACGAGAATACGTGGACGGAACGGACAGCGGACGGGACTGCTCGACCACGTTCCCTCGCGAGGCGGTCGGCGCAGCGATTTCCGGCATCCAACTCCTTTTGACGTCGATCTCTGTGTTATGGGGTATGCCGACACCAACGGACCGGGTTCGTCGGGCCGAGCGCTCGAGCATCCGCGTCATGTTCGATCTCGCGGAACGACACGACGGCGACCTCGTTCGCCTCGAGGTCGGCGAACCCGACTTCGACACCCCCGAACACGTTATCGACGCCGCGGCACGCGCCGCCCGGGAGGGAGAGACCCACTACACGTCCAACGCGGGGTTGCCTGCGTGTCGGCGCGCGATCAGCGACACGCTCTCCGGTGAGTTCGGCGTCGAACACGATCCCGACGAGATCGTCGTCACCACCGGCGGGATGGAGGCGCTCCACCTCGCGGTGCTGGCGACGGTCTCGCCCGGCGAGGAGGTCCTCGTTCCCGGACCGACCTGGCCGAACTACGAGACCCAGGCGCTGCTGGCCGACGGAACGTTCCGCGAGGTTCCGCTGTCGGCCGCGTCGGGGTTCGCCCTCGAGGCCGACCGCGTGATCGAGGCGATGAGCGACGACACCGCGGCGGTCGTGCTCACGACCCCCTCGAACCCGACCGGGCGCGTGTTCGACCCCGAGGCCTGCCGGGCGGTCGTCGAGGCCGCCGCGGACCACGACGCCTACGTGATCGCCGACGAGGTGTATCTCGGGCTCACCTACGGTCGCGAACCGGAGGGGATCGCGTCCTACACCGGCCACCCCGACCACGTGCTGACCGTCGGCTCCTGCTCGAAGGCCTACGCGATGACCGGTTGGCGGCTGGGCTGGCTCGCGGGCGACGACCACCTGATCGACGAGGTCGTCAAGATCCACGAGTCGACGACGGCCTGCGCCTCAAGCATCGCCCAGCACGCCGCGATCGCCGCGCTCACGGGTCCACAGGAGCCCTTCGAAGAGATGTACGAGGCGTTTCGTCGACGGCGCGATCTCGTCGTCGACCGCGTCGCGGAGACCGACGGTCTCTCGTGTCCGCGACCGGAGGGCGCGTTCTACGCCTTCCTCGATCCGGGTATCGACGACGACAGCCTCTCGATCGCCAAACATCTGTTGCGGGAACACGGTATCGTGCTCGCTCCCGGCGACGGGTTCGGCGAGACGGCGCCCGGACGGCTCCGACTCTCCTTTGCGAACTCCCGTGAACGTCTCGAGGAGGGGTTCGATCGGCTCGAAGAGGGACTCCGGACCTACTAACCCATTCGCTCACCGCCGTTCACGTTCAGCGTCTCGCCCGTGACGAACGTGGCGTCGCGGAGGTACGCGATCGCCTCGGCGATATCCTCGGGTCGACCGTACCGGTCGACGGGGATCGCCGCCAGCTCGTCGCGTCTCTCCTCGGCCGTTCGATCGCTCGTCATGTCGGTCTCGACGTGGCCCGGCGCGACCGCGTTCACCCGAACGTCGGGGGCGAAGTCCCGCGCGTGACTCCGGGTGAGCGAGAGCAACGCCCCCTTCGAGGACGCGTAGTGACACTCGATCGCCGCGCCGGTGTGGGCGAGGATCGAGGAGACGTTCGTCACCGAGGGGTTGTCCTCTGACGCCCGAAGGTGTGGAAGCGCCGCCTTCGTAACGGCGAACGCCGAGTTGACGTTGACGTCCATGATCCGATCGAAGTCCGCGGGCTCGAGACTCTCGGTGTGAACGTGCTGGTCGATTCCTGCGTTGTTGACGACGTGATCGACCCCGCCGAACGCGTCGGCTGCGGCGTCGACCAGCCGGGCTGCATCATCGGAATCCGAGACGTCGGCTCCGACGACGATCGCCTCCCGTCCGCGGTCGCGGATCTCCTCGGCAACCCGTTCGGCCGCATCCTCGCTCGAGCGGTAGTTGACGGCGACGTCGTAGCCGTCGGCGGCGAACCGAAGCGCGGTTGCCTTCCCGATACCTCTGGACGATCCGGTAACGACTGTGGCAGGCACGTCTCGAAGTGTCGGTCGGGGTAACTTGCCTGTTCCGACCGCCGCCGCGTCGGTGTCGATCCGGTGAACTCGAGCGTCACGTCCTGGCTTTAGCCCGCTTTCTTTGCTCAGAACGTTCGTGGGATTTGTGTTTAGTGTCGGGCAAGCGGGTAGCGGAACGACGTTCGATGTTACACAGGCTGGCGTTTCGACGAGGGTCCGGACTGCACGGTTATTGTGCGTCAACCCTTACCGTAGATATGGACGCGACACTCGACGACATCGAGTTCCTCGTCAGTTCGACCCATCGCGTCGGGGTGCTCGATGCACTGACCAGCGGCCCGTGCGACCGGGACGAGCTCCGCACCATAACAGGGGCATCTTCTCCGACTATGGGCCGAATCCTCACCGACTTCCAGAACCGCCACTGGATCGAACGCGACAGGAGGATGTACCAGCTGACTGGACTGGGTGAATTCGTGGCTGATCAGTTCGAGGACTTCGTGAATGCGATGGAGTATCAACGGCGACTCCAAGAGGTCTGGCCATGGTTGCCCCACGAGATCGACGGATTCAGCATCGAGTTATTCACTGACGTAGTCGTCTCCCGTCCGGGGCCCGGATATCCCTACAAACCCGTCGAACGTCTCACGGAGCTCATTACAACAACCGAATCGATGCGCGGATTCGGCATGGCTCTGCTCAAGTCGGGAAATCTGGAACCGTTCTTCGACCACGTCCGAGATGACCTAATGTGTGAATATATCTATCCACCCGTCGTTTTCGAGGAACTCCTCTCGTGGGACAAAGAAACAGTTCTGGAGACAACGGCACACATCAACTACACTGTCTTGTTGCACGATGACCTTCCGCTCGACGACCGGTGTGGACTCTGCCTCTTCGATGACCGAGTCAGCATCTGTTGTTACGACCCGGAGACGGGGGCGTTACGGTCACTCATCGATACCGAAAGCGACGAGATGCATGGGTGGGCGGAGTCTTACTACGAACAGTTCCGAGATGAGGCCCGGCTGCTCGACGACGCAACTGACCTCCTCTCGGTCGAATCGATCCGATAATCGACGCTCTCGACTCGGATTTCCCTCGCAAACGATGCTTTCACGGCGTGAAATATTTCACTAGGCAGTTATACTTCTGTTCGTGTCGTACCCGAACCCGTGGTGAGAAGTCGTGAGCGACCGAACACGTCAACCGGCCGGCTGGCAGGTCGAACAGAACGCTTCCGAGGCCTACGAACAGTATCTCGTACCGGCGATTTTTGCGCCATGGACGGACCGGCTGATCGAGACTGGCGAGATTCACGAGGGAGATCGAGTCTTAGACGTTGCTTGCGGGACCGGCATCGTGGCGCGCCGTGTCGCATCTCGGGTCGGTCCCAGTGGATCCGTCGTCGGACTCGACATCAACGAAGGGATGCTCGCAGTGGCGGAGGAAACCGCTGCTGAGATCCACCCGTCGATTGAGTGGCGACAGGGCGACGCAACCGACCTTCCGTTCTCCGACGAGGGGTTCGACATCGTCTGCTGTCAACAGGCGCTTCAGTTCTTCGACGATCCTGGCGCGGTAGTCAGGGAGATGCGTCGGGTTCTCATACCGGGCGGACGTGCGGCGCTGAGCGTTTGGCGACCGATCGATTATCAGCCTGCGTACGTCGTGTTAGCCGACGCTTTGGAGCGGTACATCGGTGATGAAGCTGGGACGATGATGCGCTCTCCGTTCCCTGCATGGGACGGCGAAGACCTCCGAACACTCGTACAGAATTCAGGGCTCGATGACGTATCAGTCACCGTTGATATCGGCTCCGTGCGCTATCCATCGGTCGCGGAATTCGTTCGCCGCGAGGCGGCTAGTTCGCCGCTGGCCGAACCGATCGCAGCCGTCGAGCGAGCGGTGCGGGACGAACTGATACAAGAGGTCGAGGATGCATTACACGCGTACACTGACGACGAAGGAATAGTCTCGCCAATGGAGTCGTACGTCGTCACTGCGGATAGGTAGCAGGGCAGACAATCCATTCTTCCGAGAGACGTGCCATGCATCTCACAGCGACTCGGAGAACCACCTGCTGCCTGATGAACCGCCTCGGGTCAAGTAGTTCGAGAGAGCGAAACTCTCTCGTCATCAAGCGAGACCGTCGGTCTCGCGGAGCTTTGCCCCGCTCAGTCACGGAAGATCTTCGATCTTCCGTACGACCCCGAGGCTTCCCGTGGGTTAATCGGAAACTTCCATCCGACCATCGGACTGATAGCTTCGGGCGATCGGGCGGGCCACGGTCGGGGCGTCCACGGCCCCAGATGCCTGCCGTCGTCGTCCGAAAACCTTCGATTTTCGTGATCGCGAAAGACTCCGTCTTTCGAACGACACCTTCCGAACAACGGGAAGGCTGGTGAGAGCAGGCACGTTCCGATCGAGTTTCTTCGTACCTTTCACAGCGATATTGACGCTTGCGCCACGGTCACCGTGGTTTTCTTCACTCGCCTCCGGACGGCTCGTCCGCGAGCAGCCCCAGGCGGCCGTCTTCGAACGCGTTCATATGGAACCTGACGGTGAACTCGTACGGTCCTATTCCCGTCTCCTCTCCCTGGTGAGTAATTGCGGTCCTGACGGGTACCTCGGAAAATCCGACCTGCTCGAGGTCAACCAGTTGCTCCTTGACTGTTCGAACGGCTTCCGTCGAGTCGTAGAGGTCTTGGGGAAGATAGAGCACGTCGAACGCCGTCGGCGTAAAAATACACGACCCTTCGGAGTGTGTCACCGAGGCTAGTACATGCGGCACTCACGAGACCGGGCGCTACGTCGTCACTGCTGGGTGTTCTGTGCGTCTTCGTGTTCATCGAACTCCCTGAAATGCTATACCGTATCGAAGGTTTCGCCTACCGGTATACGGTTCCCATACGAAGGCCAGTTGCTCTCACGCTATTCGAAAGTTTATTCGTCCCGATAGACCGCCCACCGTTCGATACGCATCGCTACGCACCGACTCTTCGGCACCAGCGTCGACGTTATCTTGCTAACTACTGTATGTATCTAATAGTCGAGTCTTAGATTGCTTACTAAGATTAGAATCTTGGGCAAGTTTCGAAGGTCCTGAGTTAAGAGAGACCGATCGAGGAGAGAACAGATGACCGACATGATCGGAGCACGACCGAAGTCGACGGTCAGTCCCGCATCGCTCCCCAGTCGAAGGTCTCGTGGACCCGTCGCCCCTCCTCGTTTCGCACGGGACCGACGACGTCCGTAACGTCCTCGAGGACCGTCGCCGCGCGAACCGGCGGCTCGTGGCCGGTGAACTCGCCGATCTCGTCGCCGCCGACGCTGTAGACGACCCGGTCGAACCCCGCACGAATCATCCCGCCGGCGCACATCGGACACGGCTCCGTGCTGGTGTACATCACCGTCTCGGCTCGCTCCTCGGGCTCGAGTTCCCGGCACGCTCGGTAGGCGAGGTGGAGCTCGGGGTGGCGGCGAACGTCGTCTTCGGTCACCACGCGATTTGACTCGGACGCTACGACCGCATCGTCGCGGACGAGGACGCTACCGAACGGTCGGTCGCCGCGGTCGGCGGCTTCGCGTGCGAGGTCGAGCGCGTCGTGCATGTGAGCGTCGTGGTCGAAGTCGTCAACGTCCATGGAGTCGCATTCGCGCGACGACGGCAAAAGGGATCGGCCTACTCGCTCGCTTCGTCCTCGAGGTACTCGATGAGTTCGATCCGCACGTCGCCGGGAGCGACGAAGAAGGCGATCCGCTTGTCACCGTAGACCGCGGGCTCCATGACGATCTCGACGCCGTCGTCGGCCAGTCGCGCGAACGTCTCCTCGATGCCGTCCTCGACGATGTAGCCGAAGTGAAGGAAGCCGAGCGGCTGCTCCTCGACGAGTCCCGCGGCCTCGTAGGGCGCCTGATCGAAGAGGTAGACGCGCTTGTCGGCGATGCCGAGGACGACCGCATCGACGGCGAACTGGTCGTCCGACTCTGCGGCTCGGCGGCGCTCGAGGACCTCCGCGTCCAGGTGCTCGCGATAGAACTCCGCGGCGGGCTCCGGGTCCTCGACCTTGATCGCGACGTGGAAGAACGATTCGGGTTCCATAGCGGCTTCTGTACGGCCGTTCGGATTAATTTAATCCAACAGGAAACGTGCCGGGAGGATCCAAAGCGATCGCGAACCGCGGTCGGAAAGTTACCGCGCTAGCGAACGACGATGACCGGCGTCGGCGAGCGACGGACGACGGTCTCCGCGACGCTGCCGAGCAGGACCCGCGACACGCCCTCGCGGCCGTGGCTGCCGATAACGATGGAGTCGTACTCGCCGTCGACCGCCTGGCCGACAATGACGTGGTTCGGTTCACCGATGATCATCTCGGTCTCGATCTCGCGGTCGTGTGCCGACGCCGTCTCGCTGGCCTCCTCGAGGTGCTTTCGTCCCCGCTCTTTAGCCTTTTCGGCGTTCGGGACCCTGTCTTCCGGCTCCTCGAACGAGGCCCAGTATCCCCTGGGTGCCGGAACGACGTACAGCGCGGTGATCTCGGCGTCCGGGAACGTCTCGAGGGCGTACTCGAGTGCCTGTTCGGACGGTTCCGAGCCGTCGTACGCGAGAAGGATGCGTTCGGTCATACGCGAGTGTACGTCAGCTCGGAATATAATAGGGGAAGACGAAACCCAGCTGCTGGGATTCGACCCGAAGAGCGATGCCGATCGAACGGCCGCCGAACGTGACGGGCTCTACAGCCTCGAGTGTGGTCCGAGTCGAACGTATTCGGGAGAAACGGCTTCGACGAACGGATAGACGTTCCACGTACAGCGCGGACGAACGGATCCCACTACTATGACTACGACCACGACGATCGACCCCGAAGCCCCGCTCGGACGGCTCGTCGGCGACCATCCCGAGTTCGCGGCCGTCTTCGAATCGCTCGGCATCGACTACTGCTGTGGCGGCGACACCTCGCTGCGACGAGCCTGTGAGGAGAACGACCTCGAGCTGGATGCCGTCCTCGAGCGCCTGGCGACGATCGACTCGACCGACGAAGTCGCCCCGGCGGAAGCATCGATCACGGAGCTCGTCGACGACATCGTCGAAACGCACCACGACTACCTGCGCGCCGAACTCCCCTCCCTCGAGCGGGTCGTCCGGAAGGTCGCCCGCGTCCACAGCGACGCCCACCCCGAACTCGAGGCGATCGAGGCGACGTTCCTCGAGCTTCAGGAGGAAGTTACCCACCACATCGCCGACGAGGAGGAGACCGTCTTCCCCGAGCTCCGGACCCTCGCGAACGGGGCCTCGCTGACCGCCCCGGAGAAGAGACGGATCCGCGAGGCGATCGACCACCTCGAGTCGGAACACGACGCCGCGGCCGCTCGTCTCGAGGAGATACGGACGCTGAGCGACGGCTACGCGGTCCCGTCGGAGGCCTGCACGAGCTACCGAAACATGCTCGATCGCCTGGAGCTCCTCGAGGAAGACATGCACCGACACGTCCACAAGGAGAACAACGTCCTCTTCCCGAAGGCCGAACGGGCGCTCGAGGACTGGTGAGACGGAGTGGTGTTCCAATTCCCGAGTTCATGATTCGCCGGACGCGCCCGAACCATCGACAGCAGCCGTCAGAGCGCGAATCCGGTGCCTGGGTGGGTGCTTTCGACAGGGATCAGCGATTGACAGCCGCACAAATATACAACTGACTCGAACACGACGACACAGACGGATGGTCACATAGCACATGGAGCTCGCGAACGCGCTACTGACCGGTACGAGGGGAATAAATCGACTGGAGTCGGTGGCCGACCGCCTCGGAGACGGAACGGAAGCCGTCGTCGCCGCCTCGGCGCGGGCCCGTCGAGCCGCCAGCGAGCGGACCGCTGCCGCCGTCGACCGAGGTGCGGACGAACTCCGCGGCCGGTCCGACTCCGACGAACCGTTTCGCGACCGCGTCCTCGAGCGCGCCGCCGACGAGGCGTGCAGCCGCGTCGTCGGCCACCCCGCCGAGGAGCTGCGCGAGCGAGCCGAGGCAGATCGCAACGCGACCCTCGATCGGGCGCTCGAAGCGTTCTTGCGTCGGTACCGACTCGACGCGACGCGGTTGGACGACGAGACGCTGGCGGCGATCCGGGATCGCGTCGCGCCCGAGGCCGACCTCGATCCCGAGGAGCTGCTCGAGCGCCTCGCCGACGCGGACGGATTCGTCTCGGAGTCGGTTTCGAACTCGGGAACGGAGCCGACCGACCCCACAGCTGCCGTCGCTGACGCATCCGAGGACGCGTACGCGCGATTCTGTGCGACCCTGGATCTCGAGACGGATCGGTCGCTGGACCGGATCCTCGAGGACGTCCTGAGCCGGGACGCCGTCGACGTCGCACGGGCGCTCGAGCAGGGGTTTGAGGCGTTCCCGGCGGACCTCGAGCAGCCGGGGACCGGGTCGGAGCAGCCGGCCGGATACGACCGGAGCGCGGGTGCCGGACCGGCGGCTCCGTCGGAGCCGGGCCTCGTGCCGGGCCCTAACAGTGCCCACTCGGACACGCCCGCGGGACCCGCATCGGTGGCGACCGCAGCGGCGCTGGCGGCGACGACACTCCTATCGGAGGATCTCGGGGATGGGCAGGCGCTGGCCCAGCTGCTGCCGATGTTGGCCTCGGTGGGTGCGGACGGCGACGGGTTCAGCGACGGCGCCCTCGGATGGCGACTCCTCGAGCTGTTTTCGGGTTCGCTGACGACCGCCGACGCCGGCGGGATCGACCTCGCGTCGCTTCGCTCGAGATCGGCGGGAGCGAAGTCGCTCGTCGCGCTGTTCGTCGCCAACCTCGTCGCGATGAGCGTCGGGGCGTGGCTCTCCCGGGAGAAGGCGCCGCCGATCCCCGAGGAGATCCGCGACTCCGACGGAGAGGCGATCGTCACGGCAGACCAGATACGGCTCGGGAAGAAGGCGTTCCAGGCCAACGGGCTGATGAACCACGGCTCGATCCTGGGCAACGGCTCCTATTTCGGGGTCGACCTGACCGCGGACGCCCTGGAGCTGAAATCCGAGTACGTCCGGGAGTATTATGCCCGCGAGCGGGGCGCCGACTCCGTCGAGGAGCTCGAGGCCGACGAGCGGGCGGGCGTCGCCGAGCAGGCCGAACAAGAGTTCGACACCGACGCGCCCGAGGGGCCGTTCGCCAGCTACTCGGCCGCGGAGGCCTACGCCCACCGACGCATCCGCGAGGAGTACGTCGACCGCTACCACGGCGGCGATCCCGACCGGGGCATCCCGGAGGAGTTCGTCAACTCGGCCGACGAGGCCGAACGGATCGCCGACTTCGCGTGCTGGACGGCGTGGATGGCCCACACCAACCGTCCCGGCTCGGATCACTCCTATACGAACGACTGGCCCTACGTCCCAGGCACCGGAAACCGGCCGACCGGGCAGGTGCTCGTCTGGAGTGCGATCAGCCTCGTCCTGCTCATCGCGGGCGGCGGCGCGGGCGCGTGGGCCTACCACGCCTTCGACTTCGCCGAACCAGCGACCGAGGTCGTCGACATCCCCTCGCCGGACGACGTGTCGATCACGCCGACCCAGTACGCCGCGGCGTGGTACGTCCCCGTCGCCGGCGCGCTGTTCGTCGCCCAGACGCTCGTCGGCGCGCTGCTGGCGCACTACTACGTCGAGCGGACCGGGTTCTACGGCGTCGGCGACGCGCTGGGGATCGACATCGTCTCCGTGCTGCCGTTCTCGGTCGGTCGCACCTGGCATATCAACCTCGCCATCCTCTGGATCACGGCGCTGTGGCTCGCAGGCGGGCTCTTCCTCCCCGGGCTGTTCGCCGACAGCGATCCACCCTTCCAGGCCACGGCCACAGCCGGGCTGCTCGGCGTCCTCGTCGCGACGACCGTCGGGGCGTTCGCGGGCGTCTGGCTCAGCTCGCAGGGGGCCTTCGCCTCGCCCGACGAGGGTGAGCTCTGGTGGTGGCTCGGCTCCGAGGGACTGGAGTACCTCGAGGTCGGTCGGCTGTGGAAGGTATTGTTGCTCGTCGGCTTCGTCGGCTGGACGGGGCTCGTGTTGCGAAGCGTCCGCCGGATGGACGAACCCCCGACCGGGCTCGGCCACTTCATGACCTACGCGGGCGGCTCGATCGCGCTGATGTTCGCCGCAAGCATGCTCTACACGCCCGAAACTAACATCGCCGTCACGGAGTTCTGGCGGTGGTGGGTCGTCCACATGTGGGTCGAAGGCGTCTTCGAGTTCTTCGTCACGGCCGTCGTCTCGGTCGCGCTGGTCTCGATGGAACTTCTCGAGAAGGGCGACGCCGAGAAGGCGATCCTCTTCGAGGTGTTCGCGATCATGGGGGCAGGGATCGTCGGCGTCTCCCACCACTACTGGTGGGTCGGCCTCCCCGACATCTGGGTGCCGATCGGGACAACATTCTCGACGCTCGAGTTCGTTCCGCTACTGTTCATCCTCTACCAGAGCTTCGGCGAATACAGCGCGCTGAAGGCCCAGGGCGAGTCGTTCCCTTACACGCTGCCGCTGCTCTTTATTGTCGGCTCGAGCGTCTGGAACTTCGTCGGCGGCGGGGTGCTGGGCTTCTTCATCAACCTCCCGGT
>PWMF01000032.1 GCA_003559215.1 Natrialbaceae archaeon | reverse complement strand
GTTCACGGCTCACTCCGTTCCCCGTTCACATCGCGGTTCTCGCTTACTGCGTTCGCTCCGAACCGTGCACCGTTCGCACGGTACGCGGGACTGTCGGTCCCGCGCCACTCGCGAAGACCTCGGGCAGCATCGTCAACCACCCTCGCTTACCTTCGGACGGTCGACAGCGCACGCCACCGCAGGAGGAACGGTCGGACCGAACTGATACGTGGTCCGCCTGTAGGAAACAGGTGTTTCACGAGTCACACCGAATAACGAAATCGGAGTCCCGACTACCGATGCCGAACGTCGCGTTCAGTCCTCGTTCTCGAGTGCCAGCGACGCCAGCATCGCCTCGAGCTGGAGCCGTTCGTTCGCACCCTCCGTAATCCGGTAGTCGACCTCGCCAAGGCGCTCGAGCAGCCGCACGGTCGCTTTCTCGGGGATGTCGAACTGCCACGCGGAACGGTGAAGCTGGTCGATCACGTCTCCACCTGCCAGTCCACGCTCGGTCAGCAGGTCCTCGAGAGCCGCCCGGGCCGCCGTGAAATCGCCGTCGATGGCCTGGTCGACCATCGCCTCGACCTCCTCGGGTCGAGCCGTCGAGGTGATCGCAAAGACGGTCTCCTCGTCGACGACCTCGCCCATCACGGCCGCGGCCTGGAGCCCGTTGATCGCCTTGCGCATGTCGCCGTCGGCCGCGTAAATTAGGGCGTCGACGCCGTCGTCCGTAACCTGAATGTCCTCGTTGTCCGCGATCTCGCGGATCTGGGCCTCGAGGGCGTCCTCGGAGAGTTCGGTAAAGCGAAAGACCGCACAGCGAGACTGGATGGGGTCGATGATCTGACTCGAGTAGTTACACGAGAGGATAAAGCGGGTGTTGCTCGAGAACTGCTCCATCGTCCGTCGTAGCGCTGACTGAGCGTCAGAGGTGAGCGCGTCGGCCTCGTCGAGGAAGATGATTCGGTGATCGTACCCGCCGAAAGAAGAGCGCGCGAAGTCCTTGATCCGATCGCGGACGACGTCGATCCCGCGCTGGTCGGAGGCGTTCAGCTCGAGGAAGTTCTCCCGCCAGTCGTCGTCGTAGACCTCGCGGGCAATGCTTTGGGCTGCTGTCGTCTTGCCGGTTCCGGCTGGACCCGCAAACATGAGGTGCGGCAGATCGTCCTGCTCGACGTAGCGCTGGAGTCGGGGCACGATGTTCTCGTGGCCTTTGATCTCGTCGAGCCGCTCCGGACGATACTTCTCGATCCAGACCTCGGTCTTGCCGGGAGTCGGCTCCGCCGCCTCGGCGTCGGCCTCGCTCATACCCACCACGAGGGGCAGCCGAAAGATAAAACGACCGAAGGCCGTGGCCGTCCCCGATGTGCCAGTACGACCCGAGGACGATTCGGTCCGAACCGTCTCGAACTCGTAGAGATGGGTGTCATGTTTTTTAGCTCACACGTCGAGGAGTGACCTATGGTGCTCGAAACGTCCGTCCGCAAGCGACTCGCGGTCGTCCTGCTCGTCGTCGTCCTCCTCGGGGCGGTGCCGACGGGAGTCGCCGCACAGTCCGAGTCGACCGTCGGGGGCACCGTCATCGTCGGCGAAGGGGAGACAGTCGATGGGCTCGAGGCCGTCGCCGGCACCGTCGTCGTCGAGGGGACGGTAACGGGCGACGTGTCGGCCGCGGCTGGTGACGTGCGGATCGAGAGCGGCGGCGAGGTCGGGGGCGACCTCGAGGCCGCCGCGGGGAGCGTGACGATCGACGGCAGCGTCCACGGCGACGTCGACACCGGGGCGGGCAACGTCGCGGTCGGCGAAGACGGGACCGTCGGCGGCGAGTTTACGGCCGGCGCGGGTAACGTCGTCGTCGATGGGACGCTCGAGGGCGATGCGGCGATCGGCGCCGAGACGATCACTCTGGGCGATACCGCGGAGATCGCGGGCGACCTGCGCTACAACGGCGACCTGCAGGGCAACACCGACGCGGTCGCGGGCTCGATCAGCGAGGACCCCTCGCTCGGCATCGATATCGCCCCAACGCTGCAGCCGCTGGCGTCGTGGCTGGTCTCGCTCTATACCCTCGCGCTGAACCTGCTGCTGGGCGCCGCCCTGCTCGCGCTGTTTCCCCGCTTTTCCGACGGCGTCGCCGAGCGGGTCGCGACCGACCCCCTTCGGACCGGCGCGCTCGGCTTCGGGGTGCTGCTCGGGGTCCCCATCCTGCTCGTCGCCGCGGCGATCACGATAATCGGCATTCCGTTCTCGATCGTCGGCGGGTTCGCGTTCGCCCTCGTCGTCTGGATCGCGATCGTCTACGGTCGGTTCGCCGTCGCCGCCTGGCTGCTGTCTTACGCCGACCTCGAGAACCGGTGGCTCGCGCTCGCCGCCGGGCTGATCGGCGGTGCGGTCCTCGCCCAGCTCCCGTTCGTGGGCGGGCTGTTGAACTTCCTGATCCTCCTGCTCGGTTTGGGCGCACTGGCCTGGGGGCTGTACGCGCATCGGCGAACCTCGGGGACTCGGGAACCCGGTCGGCAGGATCGGATCGGTTCGGACGAGCCCGCGAGCGACTGAGTCGATCGTCCCTCCATCAGCCGTCGCCACGGACTGTACGCGACCGGTCGTCGTTCGACAGTCGACGCGCTCAAGTCCGGCCTCGAGCAAGGACGCTCATGCGCGTCACCGTCGACGTCAAGGGCGAGGAGAGCCACGAACTCGAACTCGAGGAGGTGGCGACCGACGCCCCCGAGCCGACCTACGCCGACCTGCTCCGAGAGGTGGAGCTGAGTCCCCACGAGGTGAGCGTGCTTGTCGACGGTCGCCCCGTTCCCGAGGACCAGCCCGTCGAGAGCGAGCGCGTGACCGTTCTCCGACTGATCAAGGGCGGCTGACGCCGCGTCGCTACTCCTCGACCTCGGTCGACGCGACGTTCGTCCCCCGCGCCGCGGTCGCCTTGAACGAGGCGACGACCTCGCGGTCCGGCTCGAGTCCCAGTCGCTCGCGACTCGAGTGGGTTACGAGCGCCTCGAGATCGATCCCGTCGGCCAGCGAGAGCGTGACGCTGGCGATCGCCTCGCCGGCGTCGATCGCCGCGACGGTTCCGGGGAAGCGATTCCGCAGGCTCGTTCCGTCGGGTTCGGGCGTCTCCGTCGGATCGGTCACCACGACGGCGTCCGACCGAACGGCGATCTGTACCTCGCGTGCGTCCGGAGGGACGAGCGCCGTAACCGGGCCGACGGCGGTCTCGACGGTCGCGAGTTCGCCGGTCCGTTCGACGACGGTTCCCCGAAAGACGGACTCAGTCGCGGTGGCCACGCCGTCGAGTTCGCTCTCGTGGCGATCGAACTGCCGACGGAGCTCGTAGGCGGTCTCGGTCAGTTTGGTGCCGCCGCCGCCGCGACCGCCCCGCGTTCGCTCCGTCAGCTCGCCGAGTTCGGCCTCGAGCTCGACGATCCGGTTCTGGAGGCGCGCGTAGGAACGGCCGAGTTCCTCGGCGGCGCCGTGTATCGATCCCTGTCGGTCGATCCCCTCGAGCATCTCGATGTCGCGGCGATCGATCGTGATATCGCCCGCCGAGAGCTTGGTGCTGAAGTCCTTCTGGATCCCCATCGTTGTGCCGTCGGGTAGAGAGTAGCGGGGAGCGCCGGCATAAACGTCAGGGTCCCCCGTCCGATCGCTGACCGACGGACTGTTGGTATCCAGCGGCGTACGGACGACCGATGCACGTGCGAACGGCCGGTCGGGACGACGCCCTCGAGGTCCGGCGGATACTGGACGCCGCGATGCTCGAGCCGGGAAACGTCGAGGCACGGCTCGACGCTCGCGACGTCCTCGTCGCCGGCGACCGGCGGGGCGCGGACTCGACCGAGCGGCTCCTCGGCGCGCTCGTCCTCGAGCCCCGCGAGCGAGGCGCCCACGTCGCCGCCGTCGGCGTTCGCCGTCGCCACCGCGGACGGGGGATCGGTCGACGGCTGATAGAGCGAGCGCTCGAGCGCGAACGCCGGCTCACCGCGCGGTTCGACGACGGGGTACGGCCGTTCTACGAGGCGCTCGGGTTCGCGATCGAACCGATCGACGAGGGTCGACACCGGGGCGTCACCGTAGCCGACCGGGTCGGGTGAGTGCCGGCTCCCCGTCTCGTGCCGGCGGAAGTTTAACACCGAGAGCGTGGTACGATTCGTCGCATGGCACTCCAACGGATGCTCAGCGGAGACCCGTCGAAGAGTTCGAAGCTGTACATCGCGATCGGACTGCTCTCGCTCGCGAAGGCGATCGTCGTCTACAAGGACCGAAACCGGTTCCGGCGGGAGCTGATCGACGCCGCCCTTTTCCTCGGCGTCGGTATCACGCTCCGGAAGTACAGCCAGCTCAAAGCCGAAAAGCGCGAGGAGATCGAGTCGCAGGTTCCGGATTGGCTGGCCAGCGCCGCCCAGTCCGAGGCCGCCAGACAGGGCGTCCGTTCGGTCGCGAAACGAAAGCTCGGCGGGGAGCCCGAGCCGGAGCCGAGGTTCCGTGATCGTGCTCGAGACGCCGTCTCGCGGTAGTCGCGGTTTCGTTTCTCGATCTTTTTCCCGACCCTGTCGCGGTTCGCTCGACTCAGGAGGAGGAGTCCGTCGGCTCGAGCGTCGCCGTGAAGTGACGGATCTCGGCCATCTCCGGTTCCTCGACGATATCGAGTCCCGAGACCGCCTCGCGTCGATCAAGGACCGCGGCGGCGGTTTCGGCGACGTGCTCCAGGTGCTCGCGGTGATACATCCGTCTGGGGAGAGCCAGTCGGACGAGTTCCGGTCGGTCGGTGCCGGGAAACGCGAAGCTTCCGAGTTCGACCCCGCGAACCCCGCCCTCGCGGTAGAGTTCACAGACCAGCGCCTGGCCCGGGAACGCCTCGGGCTCGAGGTGGGGAAGGAAGGCGCCGGCGTCGAGGTAGACCGCGTGTCCGCCCGCGGGCGTGTAGATCGGAACGCCGACCGACTCGAGGGCGTCGGCGAGTTCCTGTACTTGCTCGACGCGGTCGGCGACGTAGGCCTCGTCGACGGCCTCCCGGAGACCGACGGCCATCGCGGCGATATCGCGGCCGGCCATCCCGCCGTAGGTCGGAAATCCCTCGTAGAGGATCGCCCGCTGCTTGCAGGACTCGTACAGCGCGTCACTGTCGGTGGCGACGAACCCGCCCGCGTTGGCGAGCCCGTCTTTCTTCCCGCTCATCACGAGGGCGTCGGCCAGGCCGAGCTGTTCGCGGGCGACGTCAGCGACCGACGCGTCGGCGAACTCAGCTTCGCGTTCGGTGACGAGATAGGCGTTCTCGGCGAACCGACAGGCGTCGATCACGAACGTCGCGCCGATCTCGTCGGCGAACTCGCGAACCTTTCGGGTGTTCTCGACGCTGACGGGCTGGCCCGCGGCGGAGTTGTTCGTGATCGTCTGGACGACGACCGGCACCCGCTCGGGGCCGTGCTCCTCGACGACGGCACGGGCGCGCTCGAGCGAGGTGTTCCCCTTGAACGGGCCGTCGGCTGTGGGGTCGCGGGCGTCATCGACCGGGCAGTCGACGGGTTCGGCGCCCTGGTTGGCGATGTGGGCCCGCGTGGTGTCGAAGTGGGTGTTGTTCGGGACGACATCGCCCTCCTCGACGAGGCTGCCGTAGAGGACGTTCTCGGCGCCCCGGCCCTGGTGTGCGGGGACGACGCGGTCGAATCCCATGACGTCGGCGACGGCGTCCTCGAGTTCGCCGAAGCTGCGCGAGCCCGCGTAGGCCTCGTCGCCCCGGAGCAGCGCCGCCCACTGTTCGTCGCTCATCGCGCCCGTCCCGCTGTCGGTCAGCAGGTCGACGAAGACGTCCTCCGAGGGAAGGTTGAAAACGTTGTACCCCGCCTCCTCGAGGGCGCGTTCGCGTTTCGCCCTCGAGGGGAGGTGAATCTGCTCGACGACCTTCGACTTGTAGCCGACCATACGACGCCTTCGGGAGCCGCACAGTTCAATTCGAGTGACGGAACGTGCTCACGGACGGCTCCGATCGATCGTCGGCGGATCGATCCGGCGTTCAGCGCTCGAATAGCGCCACCGGCGGACGGGTTCGCGGACTGGGGGCACTCCGCGGAACAATATAAACGAGGCGTCCGGTAGACACACCATTATTAAACCCCGATAATAATTATCGAGTATGGCTGGCTACGACCAGACGCTTCGACCGTTCCTCTGGCGCGCCGAACGACTCCATCCCGACCAAGAGGTCGTCTCGCGGACCCACGACGGGATCGTCCGCAACACGTACACGGAGTACGCCGACCGTACCCGACAGCTGGCGAACGCCCTCGAGGACGCAGGGATCGGGGACGGAGACCGCATCGGGACCTTCTGCTGGAATCACCACCGCCACGCGGAGGTGTACTTCGCGGCGCCGAACGTCGGCGGCCAGCTCCACACGATCAACCCGCTGCTCCCGGCCGAGCACATCCAGTACATCGTCGAAAACGCCGAAGATCGCCTGCTGTTCGTCGATCAGTCGCTGCTCGAGCCCCTCGAGGCGGCCTACGACGCCGACGCCTTCGAGAGCGTCGAGCAGTTCGTCGTGATGGGCGAGTCGGTTCCGGAGACCGACCTCGAGCCGGTCACCGACTACGAGTCGTTTATCGGCGCCCAGACGACCGAGTACGAGTGGCCCGAACTCGACGAGGACAGCCCGGCAGGGATGTGTTACACCTCGGGGACGACGGGCAAACCGAAGGGCGTCGAGTACACCCAGCAGATGCTCTGGAGCCACACGATGATGACGCTCACTCCACAGGGGCTCGGCATCGCCGAGGACGACGTTATCATGCCGGTCGTCCCGATGTTCCACGTCAACGCCTGGGGGCTGCCGTTTTCGACGACCGCCGCGGGCGCGAAACACGTCTATCCCGGCCCCTCGCCCGATCCCGCGGATCTGGTACAGCTCATCGAGGAGGAAGGTGTCACGCTCACCGCCGGCGTGCCGACGGTATGGCTCGGCGTCTTAGAGTACCTCGAGGAGCACGACGCCGACCTCTCCTCGCTCGAGCAGATCGTCATCGGGGGCAGCGCGGCACCCAAGAGCCTGATCCGGGAGTTCGACGACCGCGGCGTCGAGGTCGTCCACGCCTGGGGGATGACCGAGATGTCCCCGCTCGGCACCGTCGCCCACCTCAAGAGCGGCCTCGAGGACCTGCCCGCCGAGGAGCGCTACGAGAAGCAGGCCAAGCAGGGGCTGGTCGTTCCGGGCCTCGAACTCAAGGTCGTCGACGACGACGGCGAGGAAGTTCCGT
The DNA here is from genome assembly GCA_003559215.1 of Natrialbaceae archaeon. GTDB lineage: Archaea > Halobacteriota > Halobacteria > Halobacteriales > Natrialbaceae > Natronococcus. Next base: position 2,760 of record PWMF01000032.1, on the reverse strand, counting down.
GGAACGGTGAGGACTTCGGCGAGCTCTACGTCCGTGGCCCGTGGGTCACCGACTCGTACTTTGAACGTCCGGAGGCGAACGAGGCCGACTTCGAGGGGGCGTGGCTCAAAACGGGCGACATCGTCACCGTCGACGAGGACGGTTACATCAAGATCGTCGACCGCGCGAAGGACGTGATCAAGAGCGGCGGCGAGTGGATCTCCTCGGTCGAACTCGAGAACGCCATCATGGCCCACGACGACGTCAGCGAGGCGACCGTCATCGGCGCGCCCCACGAGAAGTGGCAGGAACGGCCCGTCGCGTTCGTCGTGCCCACCGAGGAGACCGGGATGAGCGAGGACGAGCTGCACGACGAGATTCAGGCGTTCGTCGCCGAAGACTACCCCGACTGGTGGACTCCCGACGCGGTCGTCCGCATCGACGAGGTGCCCAAGACCGCCACCGGCAAGTTCGACAAGAAGACGCTCCGCGAGGAGTACGAGACCGAGAACCTGCTCGAGGGCGAGTAGGCGGTCCGCTTTCGATCGTAACTCGAGTCCGAACCGAAAACGGATCGACCGCCGGAGGACTCCGAGCGGTCCCTCAGCTGTCGGATGTTGCGGCCGCGAAAAGCGGTTCAGTTGTCGCGACGATACGCCTGTCAGTGCCGCCGTGCCGTCACAGCAGCAGCGACAGGACGGCCAGGACCAGGAACGCGAGGACGAGCCACTTCGCGATGGCCATGGACATACCTGCGACGCCGCCCGCACCGAGCGCCGCGGCGATCAGCGCAATGACGAAGAACACGATTGCCAGTTCTAGCATATCTCTCTCTTCGAGGGGTTGCTAAAAGTGCGTTGAGCATGAATCTGCCATACGGTAGCTTTTCGAGAACGCGTTCGCGGGAGAGAGGCGCCACGGGGCGATCGAACGCCGTCGGTCGCGCTCGGGTTAGAAGAGCCCCTGCGTTAGCTCGAGGGTCTCCTCGCGGTCGTCCCAGTCGACGAAGATGGCGACGCTGGTCGCGCTCGTGATGATGTCGTGGACGTTGATTCGGGCCTCCGAGAGGGGGTTGACGATGTCGCTGATGATTCCGGGCTGGTTGGGGAGCTCGCCGCCGGTGACGCGGACGACGGCGAGGGACTCGTCGACGGTGACACTCGAGAGTTCGTCGCGGGCGATGACCTCGCGGTGGAGGATGTTCTCCGCGCGCTCGGCATCCTCCTCGTCGACGTAGAAGGTGACGCTGTCGAGCCCGCTGGCGACGGCGTCGACGTTGATGTCGGCCTCGCTGAGGGGTTTCGAGAGGTGGTTGAAAACGCCGGGCTGGTTACGGATCGCCCGTCCGGCGATCGTCAGACAGGCCAGCGGGCGCTCGCGCAGGTCGACCAGGTTCTCGAACTCCCCTTCGATGCTCGTGCCGCCCGAGAGGAGGTCGCCGTGCTGGTAGTGGACGACCCGAACCGAGAGCGTGTCCTCCTTGTAGGAGAGTGCGGAAGGCGCGACGACCTCGGCACCGCGAAACGAGAGGTTTCGAAGCTCGTCGACCGAAATCTCGCCGACGTTGCGGGCCCCTTCGACGACGTTCGGGTCGCCGGTCATGACGCCCTCGACGTCGGTGACGATCACGACCTCGTCGGCGTCCATGTACTTGCCCATCATCACGGCGGTCGTGTCGCTACCCCCGCGACCGAGCGTCGTCACCGAACCATCCGGTCCCTCCGCCAGGAATCCGGTGATTACCGGGACCGTCTCGTCGAGATCGGCGGCGACCTCGCGGGCGCGGCGCTGGGTCTCCTCGACGTCGACCTCGCCGTACTCGTCGGTGACGACCGGCCAGTTCTCGCTGCCGGGCTCGAGAAAGATTGCGTCGACGTCCCGCGCGGTCAGCGCAGCTTTGAGCATCCGGACCGAGGTCCGCTCGCCCATGCTAACGATCTGGGCTTGATCCGCTTCGTCGGTCTCGAACGTGATCTCGTCGAGTAGCTCGTCGGTCGTCGACCCCATCGCGCTGGCGACGACCGCAATCTCGTGGCCGTCCTCGACGGCCGCGGCGATCGAGTTCGCGGCGCGATTGATACGGTCCCCGCTGCCGAGGCTCGTCCCGCCGAACTTCGCTACAACCCGCATGCTGACACCTCACGGTCCGCCGGCAACCTGGTGGATTGACTCATGCGAGGTCGTTGCAAGGGCGGGCAGATAACTGTGTCTCATCGTCCGCATTTTTACCCACACCGATCCGCTTCCCGCAGTCATCGATTCGCTTCCTGCATTGAAACCGACGCGTGTTCGAGATCGCACGGGTTCCAACTGGATTTATATTTGTGGGTGTCATTACCACACCCTAATGAACGTACGGGACGCACTCGAGGCCGACGCCGACGCGCTGGCGGCCATCGCCGACTCTCCGACCGACGTGATGCGGAACCTGGTTCACGACCGGACGGTCCGGGTCGCCGAGGACGGCACGCACGACCCAAACGCCGACGTCTCGGAGTCCCAGTACGCCGGCTCGGATCCGGAGGATTTGCTGGGGTTCGTCAGCTTCGACGCCCGCGAGGACACCGTCCACGTCACCCAACTCGACGGCACCCCCGAAGCGTGCAAGCGACTGCTCGCCGAGCCGGTCCGGTTCGCCGAGCGCGAGGGGATGGCCGTCGAGGTACTGATCGCGACCGACGCCGACCTCATCGAGGACGCCGCTCAGGAGTTAGGGTTCGATCGCTACGGGCCGGGGCCGCGGTTCAACGGCGCCTCGACGGTCCGGTTTCGCCTCGAGTC
>PWMF01000183.1 GCA_003559215.1 Natrialbaceae archaeon | reverse complement strand
TTATGCAGCTACTTTCAAGATAAGCAATGGAGTTAAAGATATAGATGACATAGCAGAAAAGATTAAAGAAGTATCAAAAGAGATAGATAAGGTTGAAGAATACTACCGAAATTATGTTCCGGCAGAAGAAACAGTAGATCTATCAAAGGTCGAGGAAGAAGATGGCGAAGAAGAAGTAGATGTCAAAGACATACCTTTCTAGGGGCTTGACAGAACTTTCTAATTTGCTATAATGGACTAATGAACAAGACAACAACCCAACTTAATAAATTAAGAGCCGGAGGTCAAAGCGATTCGTTGTTTTGTTCATTACCTCCGGCTTTTAGTTTATAAAAAATATATGGTTATAGATTTAAGAAAACAAAAAAGAGAAATAAAAATTGAATTAGAATCAGAAGGAAATGATAGTGTTAAAATAGATGATTATATTGATGATGTTTTAGAAGATTTAGAAATAGTTTTGAACCAAAGGGTCAAACCTTCAAAATTAAAAATAGAAATTATTCTTTATTAAATATGGCAAAACTTAAAATAGAAACAAAATACGGCATAGCCCCTAATAGACTATTAAATAAAGGAGAAGCATCATTAAAGGCTAAAGGGTTATTCACATTTTTACAATCAAAACCAGACGGTTGGTCTTTCTCAGTAGAAAGAATATCTAAACAAAACAGTGATGGCAAAGACTCAATAAGAACAGCTATAAAAGAATTAGAAAATGAAGGTTATCTTAAAAGAAAAGCGATAAAAGATAAAGAAGGAAAGTGGATTGGTTATGATTATATATTGTCGGAAAAACCGTTGTCGGAAAACCCGACGACGGATAAACCGACGACGGAAAACTATGACACCCTTAGTAAGAAAGATAATAGTAATAAAGATATAGTAAAAAAGAAAGAGATAGCAAAGCCAAGCTTTGCGATTAACGAACTTATTAGTTTGTTTAAAGAGATTAACCCTTCTTATGAGAAGTTGTTTTCTAATAAAACACAAAGGTCGGCTCTGGAAAGGTTAGTTAAAAAGCACGGACACGAAGAAATAAAAAAAGTTATAGAAACGTTACCGATGATATCAAAAGAAAAATATGCTCCTGTAATAACAACGCCACTTCAATTAGAAGATAAACTAGGGAGACTTATTATTTTTATGAGAAACAAAAAGAAAAGTGATGTTTCAATATCAGTATTATGAAAATCATTAACTATAACTATGACTTGATAATTAGGGGATTAAAAGAACCAATTATATTATCAAAAATAGAAGCAGATAATTTAGTTCTACAACTAACAGAAAATGACAATAGGTTTATAGTTTTCTCTTTAGGGCAGAACGATAAGAAAGCAATTTATACAGTTAACCGAGCAGACATAGTTTCAATTATGCCAAATGAAAATTGGTATCATAGCAGAGATGAAGTAGAGCTAACTCCGGAAGAAGAACAGGTTCATAGGGCGTTTCAAGCAAAGGTCGGAAATAAAAATAAATTATTAAAATGAAACCAATTTTAGTCACAAAGTATGTTAGAAATAATGACTGGTCAGAACATTATTCTAAACATATAAACTATGCTCTTTTAAGAAGGGTCCAAGGTGGGGTAATAACTGGGTTTATGATTTTACAAGACCCAGATAAATCACTACCAATGGACTGCGAAGAAGCAACATTAGACGATGCTATTCTAATAAGAGAACATAGAAAACAAGTAAATTTATTACCAACAATATGAAACCGATAAATAGTTATCACATACAACTTTCAGGTAAAGTTAACGTAGAACCAAAGGAACTAGAAACAGGAGAAGATTTGGTCTTACTAGTTAAAGGAAGCGTTTACAATGCCATTAGAGATGACCAACACGATGGCACAGATGACCTTATCTACAAAGTAAAGGCTGTAGAAATTAAAGCAGTCCCCGATGAATAGAACTAAAGGTCGAAGAAAATTAAACAATAAAATAAAATGAAAAAAATAATAATAGTAATAATAGGTTTAGTGTTATTAGCAGGGATAATATTTTTTATCTCAAGAGGAAGTGCGAACTGGACAGAGAATTATGATATGGACCAAGAGTTAAGGGTTATGGGAGAAACAGATACCATCGGAGACATAATAGAACAAGAAAGAGCAAGAGTAGAAGAACACGGATATCAACAGGTTTGTATTTTAGGAATGACGATGGTTAAAGGGTTTTTATCAGACCCAATGACCAAAGATGAAAAAACATTTATGAAAATTATGGACCATATCTGTAATGAATATAAATAAAGGTCGAATAATAAAATAAAATGTTAAATATGACTGACATATTTGTTACAACCCCAAAAGGACAGAGGGTCAAACACGGTGAATTAGACGGCGACGTATTTAAAAGAAAGGTTAGGAAGAATTGTCAGAACCGGAGAACCGAAGGAGGTGTTGACCTATAAGCTAATAGAAGAGGTGTATGACACGGTTGTGGTGGTGACTGAAAACCCGGTTTCCGGAAAACCATACGTGGTTCCC
>PWMF01000166.1 GCA_003559215.1 Natrialbaceae archaeon | reverse complement strand
GATCGGGCGAAGATCGCGGCGTGGGACGTTCGGCCTCCGGTGACGGTGGCGAACCCGGCGACGCGGTCGGGATCGAGCCGGGCAGTGTCGCTCGGCGTGAGTCGCTCGGCGAGGACGACCGAGCCCTCGGGCAACTCCTCGAGGCGGACCCGATCGTCCCCGACGAGGATCCGAACGAGCCGATCGCGGACGTCCCGGAGGTCGTCGGCTCGCTCCGCCGTACGTCCGCCCATTTCTTCGAACTGTTCGATCGGGTCGGCTAAGGCTCGCTGGACGGCGTGCTCGACGGGGAGCCCGCCCTCGATCGCGCTCTCGACGCCATCTTCGATCTGTGGATCCGCGAGGAACTGGCGGTGTGCCTCGAAGATCTCGGCTTCCTGGTCGCCGACGCGCTCGGCGGTGCGTTCGCGTTCGGCTTCCAGTTCGGTTCGGGCGGTCTCGCGTGCGTCCACGAACCGCTGGCGTTCGGCCTCGGGGTCGACGGTCGCGTCCTCGGGGTCCGGCAGGTCGGCGTCCGGACTGTACCAGACGACCGTCCCGACGCCGGAGCGCGGCGTCGCGCCGGTGCCGGTGAGCGTGCGCTCGGTCATCGTCACTCCTCGGCGTCGGCGAGTTCGTCCTCGGGAGTAGTGAGGACGCGCTCGAGGGCGTCCAGTGCCGCCTCCTCGTCGGGACCGTCGGCGATGAGTCGAACGTCCTCGCCGGATTCGGCGCCGAGACTGGTCACCGCGATCATACTACCCGCGGAGATCGGATCGTCGTCGCCGTACGCGATCTGCACGTCCGATTCGTGCTCGTTGACCGTCTGGACGAACCTCGCGGCCGGACGGGCGTGCAATCCCGCCTCGGGGACGATCGTCACGGTACGTTCGCTGCTCATGCCGGCACCTCCCTCGGTACGGCCCGTCTCCGAATCGGAGCATCCGTGTCGAGGAGCACCGCCCGGGCTGCGGCGTTGCGAGCCGCCCTCTCGAGAACCGTTCGCGGATCCGGCCGCTCCGGAATGTCGTCGAACGCGTCGGGCCCGTGATCGTGTGTGGGAGTGGACGACCCTCTGTTCCGTACGAACGGCATCTCGATTGGTTGTCGCATTCGATGGAACCGAGCACGCAATCGGGCTAAACAGTATCGTCTGTACCCGTTTCGTCCCGAACCATCCGCAACGAACTCCTGATCGGCTGGTACTCCGCGCTCGTCGGTTCGTCTGAGGGAACGGCGCTTTCGTTTGCCGGCACGTTATTCGATAAACACATGCCCGCACTCCTTGTGGTAGAGTTCCTGCTCGTGGCGGCAGCAGCCGTCTTCTTCCTGCCGAACTGGGCTATCAGCAGGTGGCAATCTGACCGTCGGAACGACCGGCCGGAGTAGCGCCGGCAGACTGCATCGGGTCCACACCCCCGAAGGGCCGACGACGGACCCGGGCTTCGCTCGATCATCAGCGCCATAAGGACGTGTCGCTTCCGGCTGTTGGATCCCGATCGTCGCTCTATCGAATCCCTGACCGCCCACGTCCTATCTCGCGCGACCAGCATTACTTCGAAACTCGACTCGGCGACACCCTTGACGCGCGGCGGTCACCTGGACGGCCACAGCCGTCACTAATCTCCAGTCATCGACAGCTATCGCACCTCTTTCTTGTCATAATCGAACTGAAACGTGTCGCTATACAGCACACAACATCTCCCGAAACGAAGGCTGGACCCTCGAGACGCCATTTCCGCGATCGAGAGCAGGAACCCGAGTCGGCGGGAGCGGCGCTTTCCTCAAATACTCAGCTAAGGACACATAGTATAAGAATACATTCTCTACTGTGAGTCCCAATTAGTTTGGAAACGAGCCTTTCCCGGTTCATACTCTTGGTAAAATCGAATCCATGACCTCGATCGTCAATCTCGAGATTTCGGGCGACGGGACCGGACTGGCGGAACTGTTCGACACCGTCCCGTCGCTCACCTGCGAAGCGGAGGCTGCTATCGTCTCGGACGGGTACGACCTGTGGCTCTCCGGATCGTCGCGGGCGGAACTCGAGGCAGGCCTCGAGGCGGCCTCGCCGATCGAGGAGTACGAACTGATCAACGGCAGCGAGGATGAGTGGCTGTACAACGTCCGGTTCAGTTCGGAGACCACCGATCTCTTCGAACTCGTCCTCGAGGAGGGGGGCACCATCCTCGACGCGTCGGCCGTAGACGGCTCGTGGGTCCTCAATATTCGAGTACAGGATCGAAACGACGCGAGTTCGATCTACGACGAACTGGAAGACCGCGAGCTCGAACCGACGATCATCCGTCTCTACGAAACGAACAACGGTAACCGCTCGCAGGCGGGCCTCACGGAGCGACAGTACGAGACCCTGGTCGCGGCTGCGAACCACGGCTACTTCGAGATCCCGCGGGAGGTTTCGATGCAGGAACTCTCCGAGGAGCTCGAGGTCTCCCACCAGGCCCTCTCCGAGCGACTCCGCCGCGCGTACCGATCGCTGGTCACCTCGGAACTCGACGTTACGACGG
>PWMF01000078.1 GCA_003559215.1 Natrialbaceae archaeon | reverse complement strand
CCTCTATGCTCGCGTTCCGGCCATCGAGGCCGCCGGTTTCTTCGGCGGTAGCGACTGGGACTATCCCCAGACGCTGGTGCCCTCGCTCGCCTTGCGCACCGTTCGCCATGGCGACCCCATCGCCACCCTGGTCGAGTGTCTGAGCCAGATTCGCCTGCTGGCCGTGGCCAAGGGCGACTACTCGCACCCATCGGTTTCGGCGGAGCACGCCAATCACTTCCTCGCGCAGGTGATGGCCATGAACCTCGATATCGTGGTCAGCGATCTGCAGGAGAGCGACCGGCTGCGGCCTGACCGGCTCGGGTATGCCGTCCAGACCCTGTATCACTACCTGCTTGAGCACCTGGGCTACCGAAATCTTCTGGAGCATCTGGTGGCAGAAGTCTGGCGAATTCTGGCGCAGCGACCGGTCCAGGTCGGCGGCGTCAAGCAGATGGTGACCCAGATTGCCGCCTGCCTGAACACGCCGAACACCCTGGTGGGTGAAGCTGGGGAGGATGCCCGCAAACTCGTCAGCGCCGTCTTCGGACCCACCGAAGGCTGCCGCGAGGACCCCGGCTTCGACGTCTACGCCGAGCGGCTGGCGAGCATGGACGACGCGACCCTGCTGCAGGAGGCCATCGCCTTTGCCCAGGCCATGCACAGCACCGGCCTGGTCTCGCCCTACATGCCGGGGTTTATTCGTTACCTGCGCAGCCGATGGAACGAGTTGATCCCCACGGCACTGGGCCTGAGTCAGACGGGGGCAGACGCCTTCCACTGCTACACGGCGCTGATTCATACGCTGATCGATGAGGCGCTGTTTCCCGAAACCAGTCAGGCCGCCTATGGCCTCGCCATGATGCTCGAGCGAGGCATCCTCTACTCGCCTCCGGTGGCTCCCTCGCTGTGGCGACAGTTGAGAATGACGCTATGTGATGCCGCGGCACAGAAGGTCGTCGCCGTCTTCGGCAACCGCCGCTCTCCGGAATGCTTTCTGCTCGCCGACGTGCTCAATGTGCTGGGTCAACCCCTGGGTGTGGGTCAGGGTAATTACCCCACCTGCCAGTCGACACGCGCCCTCTCCATGTGGGCCTACAATACCCCCGCGGAACTGCTGAGGGTCGTCGCCTGGGCGGCCCGCGATGATGAAGTGGTCATGCGCTTCGAAGGCAGCAGTATCTCCTCGCGGGAGCTTGGGATCGGCTTGGCAACCGAGCCCCCGGTAGATGTCGATGCTGTCTCGTTATTGACCGTGCCGCACCTCGACCGCGTGTATTTCGAGATGGGACGCCGCAGTATCGGTCGCGGAGAGGACCCGCACAAGTGGGTCAACGCCGAGTTCCATGGCGACCATGTGGGCCATGGGTTTCGCATTGCGGTCGATGTATTTACCGGCGCACTGAAGGACTTCGAGGGTTTCATCCGCGACTTCTATGCGGCATATCATCCCTTCTATAATGGCAATATTCCGGTAATCAATCCGCAGCCGGCAGGGATTGCCGTGACCGATAGTGCCACGCGATTTCTGGGGTGGCACGCCATCACGATTCAGCGGCTTTCGCTCGACCCTAACCAGGTAATGCGGGTCTATTTCTTCAACCCCAACAACGACAGCGGGCAAGACTGGGGGCAAGGCATCATTACCTCGACTCAAGGAAATGGCGAACTCTACGGCGAGGCCTCGCTACCAGTTGCCCAGTTTGCATCTCGCCTGTATGTCTTTCATTATGATCCTCTAGAAAAAGGCGAGCCGGCCGATATTCCAAGCGATGAAGTAGACCGGGCCATGAGCCTGGCCCGAAATAGCTGGGCATCGGGACGCTAGTCGAAGATGCCCGGCAGTTAAGCTCGAAAAGATCGCTCGAAAAGATCGCTCGAAACCGGGCGATAGCATCCTGCCTCAGGCAGAAGGAGAACAATACATGTCGACCGCATCAGAACCCCCGGCATCCAATGACGTTTCAAGCTGGACCGATCCGACCATGGATTCGGTCCGCGGAACGGAAACACCCAAGGACCCCAACAAGGGCTACATCGCGCTGCTGGGCTGGAGTATCAATGCCATCAAGGCTGCGCAGAAGTTCGACCGCCGCTACGTAGTGATAGCGCCCGACTGGGCCGGCGATTTCTGCGAAGCCAACAATATCCCGTATATCCCCTGGGATTTTGTGCGTCTGAATGATCGCTCCATGGAGATTGCCGTACGCCTCAAGGCGGAAGGCGTTGATGTGGCCATCCCGCTGTTCGAGGAAACCGTCGAATGGTCCGGTGCGATCAACTCCGTGCTCATGGACAACCCGCGCATGTATGGTCAGTCCATCCTGTTCCGCGACAAGGCGCTGATGAAGCGACGGGCACAGCTGGGCGGCATTCGCGTGGGCATCTTCGAGGAAGCCCACGAGAAGGAAGACATCATCCGCTTCATGAAACGGGTCAACCAGACGCTGCTCAAGCTCGACGGCGACCCCGATGACCCCATCCACGTCAAGGCCTTCGACAAGGCGGGGTGCCTGGGACACCGCATGATCCGCAAGAT
>PWMF01000038.1 GCA_003559215.1 Natrialbaceae archaeon | reverse complement strand
CTCCTCGGCCACACGCAGTTCGGCACCACGCAGCGTTATGCCCACCTGATCGAGTCCCCGCTGCGCGCCGGCGTCAACGCGGTGGGCGAGATGCTGCGGCCGCGGCTGAAGGTGGTAGGGGAGTAGGCCCAACGCGAAGCATGATGGGCGTCTTCCATGTCACCTCCTCGTGCGTAAAGCCCTAAAGAGCGGCGAATCGTATGCTCGGGCGCCCCGAAGAGCTGCCAAATTGGGCCCAAACTTCCAGCACGAAGGATGGCGTATGACCTCCCGTCACATTGCTGGTTGCGCTTCGGCGATGACTTTGACGAGACCGCCAAACTGAACAAACAAACTATTTTTCAATGAGTTAAATGATTTTCGCGTTCGTCTAGAAGGCCTGCCTAACCGCAAGTTATGGAACAAATTCAAGCTAGAACTTGACATTTATATCGTAATTTACAGACTATATCCCTGCTCGGAACCCCGTATGGAGGACAAACAGTGCCAGATTCAGCCCTCAAAATGGCAAGCATAGAAGCCGATTCGAAGAAGCTTTCGAGACGCGAAAAGTTCGTGCAGCTGGCAGAAAGCCGTACCGTAAACGCTATCAAAGCGATTAGAATCATAGGCAAATTGGGCAATCGAAATGCGTACGAGTATGACGAATCGGACGTGCGCAAGATCGTAAAGGCCCTAAACGACGAGATCGAAGCCCTGAAGACCCGAATGAAGACAACCAAAGCTTCTGATGGCGTTGATTTTAAACTCTAATTTAGCCAGATAAGGATAGTTTCTCATGCGCAACCCGGAAGAGCTTTGCCGCGACTTGATGCTCACGGACGATGAAGATGCCGTCGTTGAGATCCTCAATGAGGAAGGTCTCTGGGATGATCCGCGCAACTGGCGCTACTACGGCGACGACGAGCTGAACTGGAACCGTGCGGGCAACCAGCAAATCCGCTCCGACTTCGCCTTGAACGAAAAACTCGTCAACACCATCGATTCGCGTCTGATGCTGGAGTGCATGCTTCAGGGCATTTCGCCAGATTCGCCCGAAGCTCCGCAGTCCATTCGCGAAGGCGTGTACCGACTGATCGAAAAGTCAACTTCGGGGATTTTAAAGGCTACGGGCGGTCGCGTTGAGGACTGGCCGACTTCGTATCGCACGGAGATTGCTAAGGACCAGGCGGTCTTCGTCACAGGGAAGAACACCAAGTCGTTCTCGGTCAACGTCGCAGATCTAGGCGAAGGTCAGACGCCGGAGGCATTCCCGCATACACTTCTCAGTTTGGGCAAAAACAACAAAATCCGTGTGAACTTCGTGCAAGGGAAGTTTGGGCAGGGTTCCACTGGCGCGCTCAGGTTCTGCGGTGAGCGGCGGCTCCAACTCATCATCTCCAAGCGTCATCCTAAGCTGGTCGGCAACCCCGCTGTCTCAGGTAGCTACCCCGTAGATGAAAGCGATGATTGCTGGGGCTTCACCATCGTCAGACGCGAAGGGAAAGGGATGGATGTCCGTCTACCCTTCTATTCGTTTTTGGCACCGATTGGTGCCATTGAAAACGAGCGCCAAGGCAGGGTGCTTCGCTTTCGCAGTGAGACACTTCCTATCTTTCCCGAAGGCGACAGCCCCTTCCGTCGGGAAGTCGGGCACGGAACTTTGGTCAAGCTCTTCAATTACAAGCTCAAGAAGGGTTCACACATCCTGCGCCGCGATGGTCTCAGGGGCCAAGTTGATCTGCTCCTGACCCAACCGGCACTACCGCTTCGCTTCCATGAATGCCGGAGCCATTTGCGCTCCGACCGAGAACAAGCGGAAACGATGAGTGGCCTGTTCGCCCGCCTAAGTGGGCCACGGACCCAGGAAAACTTAGAAGAAATCAAGCCAGAAACCATCGCGATCAACGTGGCAGGTCACGATCTAACCGCACGAATTTTTGCCTTCAAGCCAGGCAAATCCGGCACCTATCGGAAGTCTGAAGGTGTGCTCTTCACCATCAATGGGCAGACTCAGGGCTATATGAAGGCAGGCTTCTTCTCGCGACCCCGCTTGGGTCTTCAGAAAATCGCGAAGGATCTCCTTGTGGTCCTGGATTGCTCGGCTTTCAGTGCCATCGAGCAAGATGATCTTTTCATGCCGAGTCGAGACAGGCTTGTTGAGGACAACGAACTTGCGAGTGAGATCGAGGAAAAACTCGAAGAAGCCCTCAAGGACCATCCGGGGCTTAGGTTGCTCAAGAACAAGCGGGCAACGCTGGATACCGAGGAAAAGCTGGCGGACAACAAGCCACTTGAAGAAACCCTCAACCGGGTCCTGAAGAACTCGCCGACGCTATCCAGAATTTTTGCCAAGGGCATGCGGCTACCGAACGCCAAGCGGCCTGAACACGTTAAGCCCGCCACAGAGCCCTTCGAGGCAGGGCAATCGCGTTTGATCTTAGCCTGAGGCCAAGTCCTTGAGAAGGCTGCGCAAGAAGGCATCGTCCCAGCCCGCTCTGCTGATCTTCATCGATAGGGAGTCCTTCGAGGTGTCGCG
>PWMF01000031.1 GCA_003559215.1 Natrialbaceae archaeon | reverse complement strand
GGAGAGCGGAGGCAATAGAGATCCCGACATCCATTACAGCTCCCAGCGCCCCGATTATAATACCGGCAAACAACAATCCCTGAATATTAAACTCCACATCCTGGGGAATATAAATCAACATCATGGCCTCTTCCGAGGAAAACCCTGTAAGGTTTGCGATGGATCCTACCCAAAGAGTAATAAGACCAGCAATGGCTACCCCTCCAACAATTCCTACAATAGCGGAGAAACTTTTAATATTGAAGCCGGAAATGATAAAAATCGTAGCAAGGGTTACCGCAATCGAAATCAGCACAGCCAGTAAGATCGGACTGTAGCCCAGTAAGATGCCGGGTACCAATACTCTAAAGACTAAGAACAGCGTCAACCCGAGGGTTATTACAGACTTCAGTCCTTTAACTCGTCCGATAACTACCAGCAGTAAAATAAAAGCACCGATAAGCACATATAAGTAAGTGTCTCTAACAAATTCTGTGATATGGACTAGGTCCATCGTGCCGTTGCTGCTCTCAATACTGACCAGCACACGATCCCCGGGCTCTACAATCAGATCGTATACCGGATTGCCCATTAAAATATTGTCAATTTCAATGACCTCGCCGCTGAACTCTCCGGAAGATATCTCAAGGGTAACTTCCTGTATTCGGGTCCCCGCACCGTATTCTTCATCCCGCTGGGGGTTGATCTCAGCCTCCACCACAGTGGCTCGGGCATCCAAGGGATCCGCCATGGGCTCCTCCTCCATTGGAGTTTCATCAATCGGTGCAATAGGTTCTGGTGTGTCCGTCACTTCATCCAGGGCGAAGCCTGTGGATACAATAAAGAATAAAAACAATAAAGACAAAATCGTTATTTTTTTATACATAATGACCTCCTTAAACGTACAACCGTTTTCTATTTTTATTGATCATTTTTAAGCAGTTCTCTTCTTGAGAGTTTATCAGTCAGCCTTCTTTGGGCTTTTTTTCTAGTCTTAAGCTCCCGCAATTCCTCTTCAATCAGCGGGTGAGCAGGCATTAGCTGCTTCGCCTTATAAAGATGCCACTGAGCCAACTCCAGATCGTTTCTTTCCATTCGAATCAGGCCCAATAAGTAATGGTAAGAAGAAACCCCCGGCTCGGATTTAATCAGCAGTTCCCCGTATTTCAAAGCCTGATCATAATCCTTCAGGTCGTAAAAATTTGTCCCCACCAGCCGTGTCAAATGGTAAAGATCTTTAGGATCTTCAATGTAAATTTTTTCGTAAGTTTTAACAGCCTTTTTATACTCTTCAGTATGAATGTAGCATTCGGCTAAATTGCTGAGGAGTTCAATTCGAATAGTCTTATCTTCCGACAAGGTCTTTTTTAAGCCTTTTTTAAAGACCTGTACCGCTTCTTTGTCTTGCTCTAAATCCGATAGAATTTCACCTTTTGTTTTGTAGAGCAAAGGATCAGTAACCCCGTTCTTTTCCGCTTTGGTTAAAAGTGCCAGTGCCTGATCATACCTTTCCATGGTGGAGAGGATTACGGCGTGGTTGCAAATAACGAATACATTAGCAGGATATCGTTTCAATGCGAACTTCCCAATTTTATGAGCCTTCTCTTCCATTCCATGGATCATATAAAAGGCTGATAGATTTAAGTAAGGCTCTTCCGTAGGGAGGCTAAGATGCAGCGGCTTTTTCATTGCCCATTCCGCCTTTTTTATTTTTCCCTGCTCTTCGTAATAAATGGCAATCTCTTCATACAAACCATACCGTTTGTATTTTTTTAAGAATTCAGGGTGATGCTTTAATATGAGGTTCAACCCTAAATAAGCTTCCCGGATCCGTTGGTTTTGGAAATGATCTTTTACTTCCTTATAAAATACCTTCCATTTATCAGGACTGTCGTTCTCTGCCGTGAAATTATACTTTAGATGCCACTGTTGAATTAACTCATCTGCCTCTGTAGGCTCCTTCGGATAAAAAACCTGTTGCGGGACCTTTTCTCCTTCGAAGATCTCCAGCAGTATATCCTTTAGATCCTTACCGGTTTTATTTTCCTCCAATATAATCTGAAGCCAATACCCCGGAACACCCTGATGGAAATTTTTCAGCTTCCACGATACAATGCCGGATCTTGGTTTAGCCTTACCGGATATAGATGCTTTGCAGTATAGATACTGGTTTATAAAATAGGCCCGACGGCCTTTGTCTAAAAAAAATCCATGAATTTTCAAAGTTTGTGCTCCTCTCAATCTGACGAACTTGCGGAGATTTTTGTCACCCTTGACAAAAATTAAACCGCTCCTCCGATTTGTGCTATAATAACACCATAAGTAAATTATACTATGTAAAGTTGAATATAGAAAGGACGCTGATTATGGCCGAGAAAAAAAATTTTCAACACCGGGGGTCCTTCCCGTTACTGCTGCTACTAATCATAACTTCTTTTTTCATTTTTTTCAATGGGCTGCCTGTTGCAAATTCTTCGTTTTTGCAAGTCCATTTTCTCGACGTCGGTCAAGGGGACAGCATCTTAATTCAAACCCCGGAGAGCCG
>PWMF01000125.1 GCA_003559215.1 Natrialbaceae archaeon | reverse complement strand
TGGCTCCAGGCGAAGATGATCGGGTGTGTTGATGGGGTCGATGAGAGCGGCGGCGAGGCCACCTGCGCCACTGCTGCTGCCAGTATAGGCTCCGCCGCCGTCCATCGGGCGACGGCGGCGCGGCTTCCCTATTATCTGACCCGATGTCGCCATCGGGCGACGGACTGAGCATCGTTCATGGTCCTCCCTCACCCCTTGGGAATCGCCTTGGTCGGGTCGTGGAAGGGCTTCTCCACCACCACGGCATCCTGCATGCCGGTATTGGCCTCGATGCGCAGAGGCGTGCCCAGTTCGGCATAGGCGACGGGCACCATGGCGTAGCCGATATTGCGCTCCTGGCGCGGCGAGCGGGTGGCCGAGGTCACCTTGCCGATGCGCTCGCCGTCCGGGGCGAACACCGGAAAGACGTCGATCATCGAGCCGTCGGTGAAGTACCCCACGCTGGGGCCGTCGATCTCCACCCCCACCAGTTTGCGCGACACCCCCTCGGCCTTGATCCGCTCCAGGGCGGCGCGGCCGATGAAGTCGTCGTCGCCGCGCAGGTCGACCATCCAGTCGTAGCCCATGCCCACCTCGAAGGGGTTGGTGTCGTAATCGATGTCGCAGCCGAAGGCGAGGATGCCACCCTCGATGCGACGGATATGACAGGGCCCGATGACCTGCATGCCATGGGGCCGGCCGGCCTCGAAGACCCGCTGCCAGAGCGCCTCCCCGAAGCGGGTGGCATCGCGCAGGTAGATCTCGTAGCCGATCTCGCCGGAGTAGCCGGTACGCGAGATCACCACCGACATGCCGTCGAGCTCGGCCTCCATCAGATGGTAATAGGGAATGCCCAGCACGACGTCGCCGAACAGATCCACCATCACCGCCTTGGCCTCGGGGCCCTGGACCTGCACCGGGGCCACGTCAACCTCACCTAGGGTCACGTCCAGCCCGGCGTTGACCGCCAGCCCCCGGCACCACAGCAGGATGTCGCTGTCGGCCAGGGAGAGCCAGAAGCGGTTCTCCTCGATACGCAGCAGCACCGGGTCATTGAGGATGCCGCCGTCCGGGGCGGTGACGAAGACATACTTGCACTGCCCCACCTGGCATTGGCGCATGTCGCGAGGCACCAGCCGCTGGACGAAGGTAAAGGCGTCCGGGCCCGAAATTTCGATCTGGCGCTCCACCCCCACGTCCCAGAGGGTGACGCCCTGCACCAGGACCCAGTACTCGTCCACCGGATCAGTGTAAAGCCGCGGATGATAGTGGTGGTTATAGACGCTGTACTTGCGCACCCCGTGACGCCGCGAGGCGTAGAAGAAGGGCGACTTTCGGATGCGCGGATAGAGCAGGATCTCGGGCGCCTGCTGATCCTGCGCGATGTTGTGGATGACCTGGGACATGGCCTGCCTCCTGGGCGCGATGGACTCCGACGGACGGCAACCGCTGCCGTCCTGTACTAGAAGCTAGTGCCGCCCGGGGTGGGTCGTCTCGCTGTGGGCGTCGGCCACTTTGGCAGCGGCGACACGCCGCCACCCGAACTGTCGCCCAGACGCAAGGAGGCGTCGCCGGGGGACAGCGAGGCGCCAGCCAGCTACCTATCCTTTACCCAGAGGCCCACCCGCAGTGACCGCAGGAGGACGACCATGGCGACTCTTCCCCAACAGGCAGCGGCGGTGATCATCGGCCAGGGCGGCATCGTCGGCGCCTCGGTGGCCCATCATCTGATCGAGCAAGGCTGGAGCGACCTGGTCGGTCTCGACGGCGCCGCCATCCCCACGGATGTGGGTTCCACCGCCCACGCCTCCGACTTCTGCTATATGACCTCCCACGACCGCATGGCGTGCTATACCACCACCTACAGCCGCCGTTTCTACGAGGCCCTGGGCCACTACCGCCGGGTGGGCGGCCTGGAGATCGCCCGAGTCGGCGACGAGGCGCGACTGGCGGAGCTCCAGCGCAAGGTGGCCTCGGGCAAGGCCTTCGGCACCAAGGTCCGCATGATCGATGCCGACGAGGTAGTGGCACGCTTCCCGCTGCTGGACCCGGCGCTGATCCTCGGCGGCCTGTGGGACCCCGATGCCGGCCTGGTGGTGCCGCGCTCCCAGCGGGTCGCCGGCCTGCTGGTCGAGCGCGCCGTGGAGAGCGGCCACTTGCGGGTGTTCGCCGACACCCCGGCGCTGGATATCGACGTCCAGGCGGGCCGGGTATGCGGCGTCGAGACGCCCAGGGGCTATATCGCCACCTCCGTGGTGATCCTCTCCGCGGGCATCTGGGGGCCGATACCCGCGTCCATGGCCGGGGTGGCGCTGCCGCTGATGCCGGTGGAGCATCCGCTGATGTTCTTCGGCCCCTTCGAGACCTTCGCCGGCACCGGCCGGGAGATCGGCTACCCGCTGCTGCGCGACCAGGGCAACTCCTCCTATATGCGCGACACCGGGGACCCCGCCTCCACCGAAGGGGGAAAACTGGAATGGGGCTATTACGAGGCCAGCGCGCCGCGGCTGGTCCATCCCCGCGACATCCTCTCCCGGGAGCAGGCA
>PWMF01000033.1 GCA_003559215.1 Natrialbaceae archaeon | reverse complement strand
TGGTTGCGCTCTACAACAATAGAACAGGTACATTGTTGGGAATAATAGTCGTAGAGGGCTAACACTTTACGGCTCCACTCATCTGCTGAATATTTCCCTGTGACGTCTTGTAATACGAAAGCCTCCTCGCCGGAGAGGCCAGCAACAACAATTCCTGTATTATCACTCCTCTTTGTGTTTGTTACAGAGGGGTCAACACCAATAGCCACCCTATCTAACGGAGGAACACTCATTCCTTCTTTCAATGTTTGTTTGATAAGCATATCTGTGGTCCATAATGCCCCCTCATTATCGAGAAGAAGTTCTCCGAAGATTTCTTGTCTCTCTAGGCGTGTTCCCTTATAACTTTTAAGGATTTGGTTACGGAAGGCCGGGGAGAGGTTGTGGATATTATCGTATGTACTTCCTGTAATAACACGAACATCTTTTCCTTCCTTCGGCGGGTCGTCATTAAACACAGCACGAGAGTATAGATCTCTAATTGTCTCGTTAGGCTTTGGGGTGGTGGTTATGAGCATTCTGCTTTCGCCTACACGGAGTGTGAGGGAGGCTTGGATAAACACATCGGGGTCATTTATAGCACAGAGTTCATCTATCCAAATTAGGGCGTTGTTTCCGCCGCGAAGACGGTCGGCTCTCTCGGCCGAATAACAATTAAAAACTGCCCCATTGTTAAACACAACACGGCTCTTAGAAGGCTCAAAGGCTCCTCCCTCTACTGTCTGATCTACTAATTGTTCTAGTGCCCCATGCCATATTGTATTTCTATAGTCGTTAGATGTGGGGGTGATGATGGCCCCCACACCATTAAACCCCTCTCTCACCTTCTTCCTTATCCACTGAGAGCCGAGGTAGGTGTTGTGTGTGGGAATAAACGACTCTGTAACGAGGAACAGGTTGGAGGGACTGTCCACTGTTAAGCATCTCATCCCTTCGGCTGGAGGAGGGATTTCCCTATAATCGACAATAAACCGTTCTCTGTCATTTGTCACCTTCCCGTCGAGAAAAGCCTTCTTGCCGGAAGAACACAAGAGAGAGTGTTTAGACTTAATATGCTCATTCTGAAAGGGGAAGCAAACAGGAATTGAGTGTTTAGCACAAAATGTATCGACTATTTCTTGTGTTGTCTTTGTTGTCGGCCCGTCGGCCGAATCCCCTGTAAAAACTTTCCATAAGTACCAATCCTCCATATAGGGAGAACACCCATAAGCATCCCTATCCTTCTGTGTCCATGTAGTGAATAAGTGACACCCATCCACCACCACCTTCTCTCCAGTGTCAAACACAAGCTCATACACCCTCTCCGGCGGGGGCTCATAATAGGCTAGGACATTACACAAACGTCCCATTTCATCATACACCCTATCCCCAACATCTATTGTACCAATGGTTTTCCACCCGGAGGATGTGAGGATTTTTTCATTACAACTTAATAACTTACCCCCTCCACGACCCCAACAAAATAGCAAAATAGACTCAGGCCACTCATCATTTATACGCTGCTTATCCCTAAGCCATATCTCCGGATCGTGCAATAGGGCGTGTGCTTCCTTATCAGAAAGCATATCAATAGCGCTTAACAGCTCATGTTCTGGAATGTTATTTATATCAATCATGTGCTTATGAGCCTTCTTAGCACAGAGTATTCATTCTCCGGTGACATGACGGCTCATTCACAAACGTACAAAATGTTCAAAGACTTTTTTGTATCCGCCCCGTGGGACATCCGCACTAAGTTGTTGATATTATTAGATATTTGAAAATGGGTATTTTAGCATGAAAAATCATTTTAGGCCATTTTGGAGGGGAGATTTTGGTTTTTGAAATTTTCCTATATATTTGGGGTGGCAGCACACCCCACACCAGCACCATATGGGGGGCTCCGGGTAGGGAAGATATACCGAAGGGCCAACTAGAAACGGGGGCACAGGTGGAGCCGAGCTTGACAATATACTGTGGTGGATGGTTTTGCTTTTGAGAAAGGCAAAAATAAACACAAAAAAAGGGACCTATAATGGTCCCATCGTGGTAAATCTCGAAGCGGCCAGACCCTTTAGATCTTTATTGTGTAATTCGCCCGTCATGGTATCTCAATCAGCGCAAGCTCTGACTCTCGTCCAAACATCGGCACAATAAAAACAATGCCCTGCTCGTCCCGATCTTCACATCCGTCGTATCCCATCCTCACCGCGCACTCTCCGCGCTTCCCTTGAATCCACCAGCCATCCTCGCCATCTGCGCCGTGATCCCACACGTTGCCACGGCCGTCCAGCAGGCTTTCAGCAGTATCCTCATCTACTGAGAAGCGCTCAGCAATTTCAGCGATGATCCCCTCATCGTATAAATGACGTACAGGGATACAGTCAAAGTCAGCTTCATAGATGTAGGTGCTTGCTTCGCTCATGCGGTAGACATCTTTCGAGAAAAATAGGCAGTCTCCTGCAATTCCAAAGTGATCAATCATGCCTTTTTTGATTTCGCGGGGACTGGAGTGGATCATGGCCTTCTCCTGGTGGTTTGTCTTGT
>PWMF01000008.1 GCA_003559215.1 Natrialbaceae archaeon | reverse complement strand
CTGCGTTTCAGCAGCTCTGTGTGCGTACCAACCTCGGTGAGACGTCCCCGTTCCATGACGCCGATCCGGCTGGCGCGTTCAAGTGTGGAAAACCGATGGGCAATCATCAATGCCGTCCGGCCGTGCATTAGCTCATCGAGAGCCTGTCGGATCAGCATCTCGGTATAGGCGTCAACACTGGAGGTTGCCTCATCGAGAATCAGTATCCCCGGATCTGGCAGCAAGGCCCTGGCAAAAGAAATGAGCTGCCTCTGACCACCAGATATCCTCGCTCCTCCCTCTCCAACCCGGGTATCATAACCGTTGGGAAGATTGCAGATGAAGTCATGCGCGTGAACCCGGCGAGCTGCGCGCTTCACATCATCATCATCTGCATCGGGGCAAGCATAGCGTATGTTTTCTCGGACCGAGGTATCAAAGAGAAATACATCCTGGGGAACCACCCCGACCAGGCCGCGGAGATCCTTGAAAGCAATATCTCTGACGTCAATATTATCAATGAGTACCGAACCTTCATCTACATCGTAAAGTCGGGACAATAGGTTGACGATGGTGGTTTTGCCCGCCCCGGTGGGACCCACCAGGGCAAAGACTTCTCCCGCGGGAATATTGAGCTGGAAATCCCTGATAACCGGCGAGCCCTCGTATGCAAAGGTGACAGCTTCAAACCTGACCTCCCCGCAAAATCCCCCGGCTGGAACGATAGGACCCGCGGGCTCGGCAATTGAAGGCTCCACCGACAGGTACTCATCTATGCGCTCGAGAGAGGCACCCGCGGACTGCAGTGTATTGTAAACCTGGCTCAAATCTGCAAGCGGAGCAAAAAAGCGCCGTACATAACCCAGGAATGCCATGACTACCCCCAGGCTAACTGTACCGTGGACCACTCCCCAGCCGCCGTACCAGACAACCAGTGCTTCCCCCAGGACCCGGCTCAAGTTCATGGTGGGAAAGAGGAGAGCAAATATCGAGACCGCCCGGAGATTGGCCTTGAGGTTGTCCCAGCTGAGCCTGCCAAATTCGCCGGTATTGATCGACTCGCGGTTGAGTGCCTGCACTACACGTATGCCGGAGATGCTCTCCTCTACATCCGCGTTTAACTCTGCCAGTTTCTGCTGAACATCATGGTAGGCTACCCTCATTCTCTCCCCCAGCACCCGCATCACAATTACGATAAGTGGGATGGTTGTAAAGGTAATGAGTGCAAGCCTCCAGTTCATCATGAGCATAATCGCTGAGATGCCCAGCAGGGTAAGAATGTCATTGAGCATGTGGACAAAACCACTCGTCATCAGCTCGGACAACGTGTTTAAATCGTGGGTCACACGGGCCATGATATCCCCGGTCTGCCGTCGCTTGTAAAAATCTATGGCCATACTTTGCAGGTGCCGGTAAAGATCAGCACGTATGTCACCAACGACCTGCTCTCCCATGTAACGAGACAGGTATGTCTGCCAGTAGGAGGCCAACCACTGCACCCCGTAGACAGAAACCAGGATCAGAAGTATCCAGTTTAATCCAGACCAGTGACCAGGCATGATGAAATCATCTATGGCAACTTTCGTGAGGTATGGAGCTGCCAGGGTTGTTATGGTGACTACCAGCATTGACAATGTGGAGAGTGCCAGGGCTCCCAGGTAGGGACGAACATACCTGTAGATGAGGGTCAGTGTTATAGCTCTTATACATGTCTCACACACATATGAATCATTAACCATGTATATCTGGCTGTCAAGGGCACACCCTGCCGGTAGTCAATCTGAGATATCACCAGATAAAGAATAACGGATTGATACTGGATATGCTGGCGAAAAACGATCAAATGGTGACTGTTTGCTTCTGTAATCGGAGTCACTACACTTGGAAAAACTGCATGTTTCCTGCTACAATGTGTTTAACAGCTTCCTGACCGATAAAGGCAACCCATCCGAAAGGGTGGTACGCAAAGCCATGGGTCTAAAGCTCCCCCGGGAGCCATGATCGCCAGGCCGCCGAAGGCAGGATGTTCTGCGTTGGGCTCTTCTCATCATTAACCACTCTCGCGCCGGGAAGCTGAATCCCACACATGGAGGAGATATCCATGCAAGGCAAGTTGATCGCGGCTTTACTGGTATTGTTCCTGGCTCTGGGTGGTGCAGTGGTAATGACAACAGATGCGCTCGCCGCCACTGATACCACCGAAGATGGATCGGACACAGGCAACGGCGACAATGAAGGCGAGGAAATCACCGAGAATGATGAGAACCTGGATGAAGACGAGGCTAGAACCACCGAAACGTTTGATGGTGTAGAACTGACATGGACTTCGCTGAT
This sequence comes from Natrialbaceae archaeon, assembly GCA_003559215.1. GTDB lineage: Archaea > Halobacteriota > Halobacteria > Halobacteriales > Natrialbaceae > Natronococcus. The sequence continues at coordinate 218 of PWMF01000008.1, read as the reverse complement.
CCTCGTTGATGACCTGGGAGACATTGAGGGAACTGCAGATATAACTATCGAGATAACCAGTGCGGAAGGCAATGACGCGAACGTCAATCTACGGCAGCTCCTACTGGAAGAAGAGCAAGAAGATCAACTGATTGCAGGTTTGCATGATGTCATCGAGCCCGGTCAGAGTGTCGACGTACCGGCAGAGTTACCCTACCAACTGGTTGAAGGCGACGAGG
>PWMF01000196.1 GCA_003559215.1 Natrialbaceae archaeon | reverse complement strand
TCGCCTTCTTCTCCGGGATCGGCATCACGACCATCGGACCCGGCGGCATCTTCGTGACGATCGCGCTCTACTCGCTGACGCCGCTGCCCTCGAGCCAGGTCGCCGGCACCGCCCACGCGACCTTCATCGTCACCGGGCTGGTCGGCAGTGTCGCCTACCTCTACTCCGGCGAGATGAAGACCGGAGAGAGCCGGGCGATCGCGATCGTTCTCAGCCTCTCGAGCGTTCTCGGGGCCCTGCTCGGCTCCCAGATCAACCCCCTCGTCTCCCGGTCCCTGTTCGGGATCCTGCTCGGCGGCGTCGCGATGACTGTCGGCGGCGCCATCCTCTACCGCGAGCGCCGGGGGTTCACGCCGATCGTCGACGTCGATCCGCTGACTCGAGAGGGACAGGTTGCACTCGGCGGGCTGGGACTCGTTCTCGGGGTCGCCAGCGGCCTGCTGGGGATCGGCGGGCCCGTCCTCGCGGTGCCGGCGCTCGTGCTTGTGGGGGTTCCGATGCTGCTGGCCGTCGCGGTCGCACAGGTTCAGTCGATCTTCATCGCGGTGTTCGCGACCGCCGGCTACGCCGTCCAGGGCGACGTCCTCCTCCCGCTGGCCGTCGTCGTCGGGACGCCGCTGTTGCTCGGAGTCATCGTCGGGTGGAAAGTCGCTCATGTCGTCGATCCCGCGCGGCTGAAGGTCGCACTGGGGGTCGTCCTGCTCGGGGTCGGCCCGTACCTCGCACTGTGATCGCTCGAGCCCGGGGTTCGAACGGGCGAAGCGCTCTCGAAACCTGTCGATCAGGTAGCAGACTCAAGAGCGTCCCGGCCTAGCCTTCCGGTAGCATGCCAGCCCGGATCCTCGTCCCGTTCGACGACTCCGAGCCCGCACGAGGGGCTCTCGAGTACGCGATCGAGCTGTTTCCCGACGGCGAGTTCCTCGCGCTAACGGTCGTCGATACCGACTCGATGCCGGTGATCCCGAACGCGGCCGACGAGTCCGACGACGAGGTCCAGGAGATTCTCGAGGAGGCTGACGAGCAGTTGAGCGATGCCGAGCGGATCGCGGCCGAACGCGGCGTCTCCCTCGAGAAGCGGAGCCGCATCGGCTCGCCGGCCCAGGAGATCATCGACTGCGCCGAGGAGGGCGCGTTCGACCACGTCATGATGGGAAGTCGCGGCCGATCGGGGGTGACGCGGCTCCTGCTCGGCAGCGTCGCGGAGGTCGTCGTTAGACATTCGCCGGTTCCGGTAACCGTGGTGCGATAACCACGGGCGCGCCGATCGGACTGACAGTGGCCATTGCCGGCCCAATCGACTTCCACCTCGCTCCGAAATCACCGGCCAAATGCTTCCGTACGTCGTGTTAGGCGTCGCGGTACTCGTGGCAGCGGCCGGTCTCGAGCGCCTCTCCTACCGGGCGCTCGAGCGAAATTCCTCCGTCGCAACCGAGGAGTTCCCCGGGATCGGTCGGGAGCTGCTGGGTAAGTTCAGCAGCTTCGACGACGAACTCGGCTGGGTTCCGCAGCCAAACCGGGAGAAACAGAAGGACACGGGCGACCACCTCCCCGGCGAGGAGGTCCGCAGCGTCGTCACCTACTCGACGGACGAGTACGGCAGCCGCGTTTGTCGCGCGAAAGAGCGGGATCAGGACGCCGACGTCACGGTGTCGACCTACGGCGACTCCTACTGTTTCTGCCGGGAGGTCGACGACGACGAGACGTTCCAGCACTACCTGGCCCAGGAACTGGATACCCACGTCGCCAACTACGGCGGGGGGAACTACGGGTTAGACCAGGCGCTGATGCGGATGAAGCGCCAGTATCCCGAGGAGGAGACCGACTACGTCTTCGTGGTCGTCACCGCCTCCTCGATCGCCCGCATCCTCTCGGTGTGGAAACACTACCAGGAGTTCGGCAACATCCTGGCAGTCAAGCCCCGGTACACCCTCGAGGACGGTGCTCTCAAGCGCATCGAGAGCCCGATCGAGGAGAAGGAGGACCTGCTCGACCTCGAGTCGAAGGCCGACTTTCTGCGCGAACACGACTTCCACTACGACCACTGGTTCAAACCGCACCACGCCTCTCGACCGTACACCGCGGACCTGCTCGACGACTCGGAGAACGTCCGTCACGCCCTCTTCGAGGCGGGAATCGAGCTCGAAAAGCGAACCGGACACGCGATCCCCGGAATCGACTTCGACGACGCCAAGACCCGCACCGAACTGCGGATGGAACGACCCCGGGTTCGGTACCACGAGCGTCTGTTCGACACCCACGCAGACCTGTTCGACGCCCTGATCGGGGAGTTCGTCGACTACGCCGACGACCGGGAGTTCACGCCGGTGTTCGTGATGGTCCAGCAGCTCCGGTACGCGAAGTATGAGTCCGAACACGGCCCGATCTACGGCGACCTGATGGAGCGACTCGACGCCGAGTACGACGGCCTCGAGACGGTCGACATGGCGACCCACCTCTCGGGCGGCGGCGACGTCGAGTCGCTGTACGTCGAGCGCGGCGAGGGCGGCCACTACAGCCCCCAGACCAACAGGAAGATCGCGCAGGTGCT
>PWMF01000074.1 GCA_003559215.1 Natrialbaceae archaeon | reverse complement strand
GCAATAGGGCAGGTCTGTACCAGAGGGCATATCGAACTTCAATCCTCGTTTACAATTCAAAATCAAAGAAAATATTTTTATTTTTAATGATTTTGACCCCCAAGTGAGAAATTTGGGTTAGCTCCCCTCCTTTTCAAGGAGGGGTGGCCCCGCACCAAAAACCGTTAATAACCGCTTGCGATTTGCAGCCGCCCATCGTCGGTTTTTGGTGCGGGGACGGGGTGGTATCATTTCAGCCCGGCTTCAGCCGACTCAACACCTTTAACTTTTAATCCTTAACCTGATTGCCCTATACCTCGTCGATGCGCCCCCGCACTCTTTTTGCCATCTGTGTAGCCCCGATCTGCGTAAAAAGAGCCATCGCCTTTTGCCAGTACACTTTCGCAGTGTCCATCTCCCTGCGAATCTTATAGACATTCCCTAAATTGCCGTATTGATTGGCCATCCCTTCTTTGTTGCCCAACTGCTCATTGATCGCAAGGCCCTTTCGGTACATCACCTCCGCCTTGTCAAGCTTCCCGCGAGTATAATAGACATCTCCTAAATTGCCGTATCCAGTGGCCATCCCTACTTTTCGGTCCAACTGCTCGTTGAGCGTAAGACTCTTTTGGTGCATCGCCTCCGCCTTGTCAAGCTTCCCGCGAATCGCATATACAATCCCTAAATTGCCGTATTGATTGGCCATCCCTTCTTTGTTGCCCAACTGCTCATCGATCGCAAGGCTCTTACGGTATATCTTCTCCGCTTTGTCAAACTCCCCGCGAATCTGATAGACATTCCCTAAGCCACCATAGTCTTTGGTCATCCCTTCTTTGCACCCTAATTGCTGATTGATCACAAGGCTCTTTTGGTACATCGCCTCCGCCTTGTCAAGCTCCCCTCGAGTCTGATAGACATTTCCTAAATTGCCGTATTGATTGGCCATCCCTTCTTTGCAGCCCAACTGCTCATCGATCGCAAGGCTCTTTCGGTGCATCGCCTCCGCCTTGTCAAGCTCCCAGCGAACCCGATAGACAATCCCTAAATTACCGTAAAGAACCGCCTGTGCTTCTGAATTGTCCCTGACAATCACCAAAGCCTGCTCGGAATAGTGGATAGACAAATCCAGCAGCCCGAAGCGTCGCAGGTAAGATTCGCATTCATTAATAAAACATTTAACAAATGCCTGTTCCCCTTCGCCCTCCCTGACATGGACAGGCAGCCGCTCAACCGCCGTTTCATCAGGGTAACGATGTTCTACCTCCGCTTCGGCAAGCATCTTTCGATAGACCGCCGCCGCGCGTCTGTGATAGTCCTTTCGCAGTCCTTCGCTGCATTGTTTCAACACCTCATCGGCCAGGATAATATGATAAATCCGCAGCCCCTTGGCCTCCTGCCGGAACAACCCGCCCGCAAATCGGTCCGCAAGCACACACCGCCCCTGATGCTCGGATAGCCCAGCAACTTCCGTTATGACATCCCTGCTCACCGGTATCTCAAGCACCGCTGCCGCTTCTAAAAAGGCCAAGGCGTCCGGGCCCTTTTCGCGTTCTACGGTCTCGATGATCTTGTGTGAAAACTTCACCGGCTCCGGTTTGTCCGGCAATTCTTCCGGCCTGACGCCTTCGATCAAAAGGTCTATCGCCGCCTGCACGGCAAAAGGATGACCGTCGTACCGGTTCAGGCACTCCAGTATCTGCCTGTCGTTTATCCCCGCCGGAATCTCTCCCTTGCGCGCCTCTATGAGTTCTTCCACCTCCGCCTCGGAAAGTTTCTCCAGCATATCTTTCGGCACTCTGTGGACATTATCCATTTCTGTAAAGTCCGAATCACCAATCAACGCATCGTACGGCCGCTGAGCAAACACGAACATTATCTTCTCCGGCAATTCGCCCAGGACAAGCCTCCACGCGTCGGCGCTCTTCTCCGGCATCAGTTTTTCCGGGTCAATAAAAAATCCCATCCGCCCGTTCTCCGGCAGTTTTTCGCTCAATATCGCAAGCATCTCCCCGAGTTTTTGCCGGGCGTTGCCCCGCTGCCTGGCTTCTTCAGCCAAAGACAGAAACAATTCGCCGAGGCTTTTCAGGTTTGAACCGGCCAAAGGGATCGCCCCAAGCAGCGCGGACAATTTTTGTCTGTTTTGATTTATATAGCGTTTGATGCCTCCCGACAAAGAGACGGCGGCATCGGAAACATCGCCCAAAATCACCAGCATGGACGAATCGACTCCGTCAGTCGGAGTCATTTGATAGCTCAGGCAGGTACACTTCAGGGCGGTGTGTGATTCCGCCAGTAGCATCATCTTTTTCAAAAGAGTACTTTTCCCCATCGAAGGCGACCCCGCCACAAGAATCACCTTGCCCGTCGGTTCTTCCAGCAGCCGGACGAAATCCTCCAGTTCCGCCCGACGGCCGACAAATACCTTCGCGCCCTGCCCCGATTGAGGTCGCCATTTTTGTGAATTTTTTTGTCGAGTAGGCATGTCGCCTCCTTTCTTCAATTTAATAAACTCTGTGTTTTAATAAATTCAGTGTAAGGAGACGCATGCCCCTCGCAGAACCGTACTTGAAGATTTCCCTCATACGG
>PWMF01000053.1 GCA_003559215.1 Natrialbaceae archaeon | reverse complement strand
GGACTACCCGTTATTCGGATCTAATTCGCGCAGTGTCTCTCCGAGGATTTGATTGATTCCGCGCCGGAGTCGGGACGCAACAGCCTGTTGGGTGATGTCGAGTTCGTCAGCGAGTTCTTCCAGAGAGACTTCGCGTGGCGTCCGATAGTATCCGTGCTTGTACGCGAGCATCAATGCCTCCTGTTGGGTTTCAGTCAGTGCCTTTTCAGTAGCGGAGCTAAGCGGGGTCAGCGCGTGAAGCGCTGTGAGTTCAAGCTGGACATCTAACTTCTGACACCGTTGATAGAAGTCAGATATATCGCTTCGATCGTTGCCACGAACCTCAAACGTCCACTGCTCGTTGGTGCCATTACCATCGATTAGGACGACCGCCGAATCTATCAGCGCCTGCATTATGCCCGAATAGGCCTGTTCCCACTCGGCGCGCAACAGACGCTGCTCTTGAACGGCATCCATCTGTTGTATGGACTTTAGACCCGGTTGGCCGGTAAATGCATCTTCGATGGCTTCTGCTGTGGTACCTTTCACCCAGAAGTAGGGAACCACCAGCTCACCTGCGGGAACCACTTGCTCCAGATGGATTGATACCTCCGGAAATCGTTCGAACACGCACCCCAATGGGAATTCATCCGGCGGAAGTGTAAATGTCGCTTCAGTAGCCATGGGTCTGTATGTTTTGGACTGCGTGACAATAACACTCTCGCAATAGAGTATCAGATGGATGGACAGGGCAGACACTTTAGGCACCATAGTTAGATTCGCACCTGTAGGTAATCGAGTGGGTCCGTCACTCTCATCCACCCTGCCTTGAGCGCGCTGTTGATCGGTGTTTATCCAGGTGTACTACGGTCAGAAGCACCACCAAGCACCTCGTAGACACGTTCGGGGATCACGAAGGTGATCTCGTGCCGCCGAGTGAACCGCTCGAGGGCACTATACTTGGGATTCTGTTAGCGACCACATGCGATTAAAAAGCCCGAATCAGCGATCCACGCTACGGATTCCGACGAGAACTCATCATCCTGACTCATCGAACTCACTTAGGCTGATTCTCGGCCGGTCGATGCTCACGGGCGTTGCGCAAGTGCTCGAAATACGGATCAACCTCCTGCATGTCGAGAACCACATCACGGAGCGCCTGCAGGATGGCGATTCCAAATGCTGGCTGGACTCCCAATTCGCGGGCAGCGACACGCTCGCTCATTCCGCCATCGACGTACGGAATCGCATACGTCAGCGCGGCAGCAAGTTTCCCGAGCCCATGTTTCTCGATTACGAGAACAAGATCTTGATCTCGCGAGGAGCGTCCAACGGCTTCGATGAGTGTCGGGGTAATGGTATACTCAGCACCATCCAGATTTGCGGTCAGCAGAACTGGAACTGCAGTATAGCGGGAGTTTTGTCTCGGGACGGATGTCTCATTCAGTTCAGTTGGCTCTGTGGAAACCCTCTTCACGTCTTGCGATTTGCTAAGGAGCTAGTTTTCAGTCGGATCCGCGAAACCCGGTGGAAAGAGTAGCTCTTCTCGATGTCATCTCTGAAGGATTTCAACAGAGCCGTTCAGTTGAATTCGTTCATTCTTCCGAGTCATCAGTAAGATCGAGTCCCGAGAAGAGGCGAGCGATAATAACCTGTTCAACGATGTCCAGTAACTGGTCGTCATCAGTCGTGTAGTCGGCAAAGATACCAAGCGGGATTTCACCGCCTGCGACGTCGTAGTGGCCACCGGCACTCCCGACGTCTTCGAACGCCTCCCTAAGTACGTCACCAACGTGAATTCGTGGATCGGGCGAACGCGCACTCAGGTGAATGGCGTCGTGGATGATCCCGAAGATAATGATCGTTTCGACGCCTTCCAGCGTTGCGAGATAATCGGCGGCCTGCGGAACCGCATCCCGTTCAGACGTCCGGCCGACATGAGAGATGAGCACCGCCGCTTTTGTCGTGCGGTTGCCGATAGCCGTCGAGATAGCATCGAGGGTTGCCCCAGTAACGGACGGTGTCGATAGTTGTCGGAGCAGATCTTGATCCGTGTGGTCGTGAAGATATCCCGCCGCGTCGTATTCCTCGGGGGTCGCGCCGCGAAGGAAGTTGAGAGTCTCGCGACGGATGGCAAACAGGAGTGCTGTCGCAAGCACGGTGTCAAGGTTAATGTCGAGGGTGCGAACGTACTCCGTGAGAATCGTCGCAGCTGCCCCGATCTCCTCACGATGATCGACGAACCGGGCGTCAATATCCTCAGCAGGATGATGGTCGATCACGATATCTACGGGTGTCCCCTTGGGAATGGGGTTGTTCGCGCCTGGAACCGAATGATCGACGAATGCAAGCAACGAATCCGCAGGCCGGTCCTCGAGAGCCGCAGGTTCGAACGGTTTAAGCTCGATGTCGAGCAGATTGACAAACGCCCGGTTCTGCTGATGGGAAATGTCTCCGCTGTAGAAGATGTGCCGCTCGTCGATACCAGCGTCAGCTGCAATCCGACCCAATGCGAGCGCGCACGCAAGGCAATCGGGATCGGGGTTGTTGTGACAGACGATATTGAGTTCGCAGCCTTCGGCGAGGAG
>PWMF01000098.1 GCA_003559215.1 Natrialbaceae archaeon | reverse complement strand
GAAAGCGCCGCGTCGTCGAGCGCGGCCTCGAGGAGAGCGGGCTCGAGCCGGGCGATTGTGAGGACGCCCCCTTGCGGGCGATCCGGGCCGTCGGCGATCCCGTCCAGGCCGTCGTCGCCGGAATCACAGCGGGCGCGCTCGAGGACGGCACCGACGTGACCCTCGCCGGAGGGACCCAGATGGTCGCGGTCGCGGCCCTCCTCCGGCAGACGGGGGTCGATTCACCGCTCGAGGTCGCGACGACCTCCTTCGTCGCCGGCGAGCAGGGCGAGGCTCTCCCCGAAGCGTGTGCTCGCCTCGACTGCGAACTGACCGTCACCGACCCCGGCTTCGACGGGCGCGACCACGTCGCGATGGCCCGCTACTGTGCGGGCGAGGCCAAGGAAGGCGTCGCGATGGGCGGCGCGCTCTCGCTCGTCCCCGAGGGCGGGATGGGAGCGGTCAGGGACCGCTTCGAGGAGGTCTGCCGGCGACTCGGAATCGACGGCGAGCGCGACGACGCGATCGACGAACGGGCCGAACGCCCGGGGGGAAACGCATGAACCCTGACGCGATCCGTACCGTCGACCGGGTGCCCCACGGCGGCGAGCCCGACCGCGAGATCCTGGACTTCTCGGCGAACACGAACCCGGAGACGCCCGAGGGCGTGGAGGCGGTCTACCGGGACGCCTTCGAGGCGAGTCGCCGCTACCCCGACGACGCCTACCCCGACTACCGGGCGGCCGCAGCCCGGTTCGTCCGCTGCGATTCTGATCGCGTGATCCCGACCCCCGGTGGGCTGGCCGCGATCCGTCTGACGATGGAGCGGGCGCTGGAACCGGGCGACAGCGCACTGGTCCCCTACCCCAGCTTCGGCGAGTACGCCCGCGAGGTTCGGCTACAGGGCGCGACGCCCGCCTTCGTCCGCGTCGACGACCTGCTCGAGATCGGGACCGACGCGCTCGCGGACTGCGCGCTGGCGGTCGTCTGCACGCCGAACAATCCCACGGGCGAGGCGGCCGACCCCGACGCGCTCGAGGCGTTCGCCGCCCGCTGTGGCGAGGCCGGGACGACGCTGTTGGTCGACGAGGCCTTTCTCGGCTTCACGGACCTCTCCTCCGCGGCGGGGTTCGGCTTCGAGCACGTCGTCGTCGCGCGCTCGCTCACGAAACTGTTCGGCCTCCCGGGGCTGCGGGCGGGCTTCGCGGTTGCGAGCGGGGGGCTACGGGACGATCTCGAGACGGCCCGCCGGACCTGGTCGCTGGGAACGCCCGCCGCGCGGGTCGGGAGCTACTGTTTACGGCAGGACGAGTTCGTCCGCGAGACCCGCACTCGGGTCGCCCGTGAGCGCAAGCGGATGCGGGAGGCCCTTTCGGCTCGCTTCGAGGTCGCCCCGTCGGACGCACCCTACCTCCTGTGTGACGTCGGCGATCGGCGTGCGTCGGGTGTCCTCGAGCGCGCTCGCGATAACGGCGTCGCGATCCGGGACGCGACGACGTTTCGGGGGCTCGACTCGCACGTTCGGGTGGCAGTTAAGCACCGCGACGCGAACGACCGACTTCTCGAGGCGCTGGGGTGTCCGCCGTGAGCGACGGTCCCCACCTCGAGAGCCGCAGACGGGACGGCGTCTTACGGCTCGCCCGTTCGGGTGCGGAGTGGCTCTCGACGGGGTGGAGCGGGGGTCGGCAACGAGCCGACTCCGCCTATAACATCTCGGTCCCCGAGGGATGGGGGCGAACGGATCTCGGCGTCTACGCCGACGAGCGCCTCGAGCGGGCCGACTTCGAGGATCCCGGTCCGGTGCTGTTTACGGGCGTCGACGTCGCGGACGCCCGCGGCGCACGCTGCGGCCCGGTGACGGCCTACGCGACCGCGGGAATCTCGAACCCTGCGGCGCTGCCGATGGAGCCGTCGGGCGGCTCGCTCGGATCTTCAAGCGACGACGGCTCGGACACCGACTCGCCCGCCGGAACCGTTAACGTCGTCGTTTACGCCGACTGCCGGCTCGCAGACGGTGCACTGGCGAATCTCGTCGCAGTCGTCGCCGAGGCGAAGGCGGCGACCCTGCTCGCCGAGACGGGGTTTCCCGGGACGACGACCGACGCGGTCGTCGTCGGCCACGACCCCGACGGCGAGCCCGCGGCCTTCTCGGGGAGCGCGACGCCCGTCGGCGCGGCGACTCGAGCCTGCGTTCGCGACGCCGTCCGGGCGTCGCTGCGGGCTCACTACGGGCCCGAGAGCGACGTCGAGCGCCCCGGCTCGCTCGAGGACGCGATCTACGGTGTCTCGACGGACGTGCGAGCGCAGGTGCTCGAGCCGAGTGCCAGCGAACGATCGCCGAACGACTAACGACGATCGTCCGTTTCCTTCCACCCGGTCGGCTTTACTACTGCACCCAATGTGTTTGATCGTCTGTTTTATAGCTGCACATTGCAACAACATCCAAAATATAACCGCATAGGGTCCCTCTCCACCTCTTCAGATCCATTATTTTCTTAGTACGGAGATTTTATCGCTGTCTTATCGATCAATTACGCTGTAGCTATGGATCAGAAAAAAGTGAACACGGGGGATAGGGACCACTCCTCCACTCGTGAGTCGAGTCGACGAAACGTGTTACGTGCCGGCGGTGCGGTGCTCGGCGCCTCGATACTCGCGGGGTACGGTTCCGATTCCGCCAGCGGCGGTGACGAAACGTGCGAGTTCGATCCGATCGAGGCGTCCGCGCGTTCGCTGCGAGCGGACTACGAACGCGGCGAAATAACGGCCGAGTCGGTCGTCAAAACGTACCTGGACCGTATCGAAGCGTACGACGACGAGCTCGACTCGATTCTGGCGATCAACCCGAACGTTCTCGAGCGAGCGACGGAACTCGACAGGAGAGTCGCAGAGAAGGGTGAGCTCGCCGGCCCCCTACACGGAATCCCCGTTACGCTGAAAGACAACATCGAAACCGACGATATGGTCACGACCGGCGGCGCCGTCGTGATGGACGAGTTCGTGCCAAAGGAGGACGCGACGTTGGTCAAGCAGATTCGAGAGGCGGGCGGGATCATCCTCGCGAAGTCGAACCTCGACGAGTTCGCGTTCGGCTACGACGGAGTGAGTTCGATCGGGGGAGCGACGAAGAATCCGTACGATCCGGAGCGCTTCGCCGGCGGATCCAGCGGCGGGTCTGGTGCCGCAACGGCAGCGAACCTGACCATGCTCTCCGTCGGAACGGACACCGGCGGTTCGGTACGTGTTCCAGCGTCGGCTTGCGGTCTCGTTGGACTCCGTCCGACGACCGGTCTCGTCAGTCGAGATGGAATCATCCCGCTCGCGCTGAACGATGATACTGCAGGTCCGATGACTCGGACGGTCGAGGACGCCGCACTGTTGTTGGACGCGATGGTCGGCTACGATCCAGCCGACGATCGCACCGTCAAAAGCGACGGCAAACTCCCGCACGATGACGGGAAACGATACGTCGACTGTCTCGACGAAGACGGATTGGACGGTGCAGGAATCGGCGTCTATCGGGACTTCGTCGGACCCGGAACGCTGGGAGCGGACGCGGACGAACCAGACGACGAGGAACTCGCCGCCGACATGCAGGAGGTGACCGAGCTGTTCGACGCGGCGCTCGAGGATATGGCGGCGGCAGGCGCGACGGTCGTCGATCCCGTCGATCCGCCGGCGCCCGACCGTATCGACGAGGTGAACACCGACACCGAATCGGAGTACAGCCGCGACAAGGGCGACTATCTCGACGGAATCGAGGCGGACGGCGCGCCGTCCGATATCGACGAGATACTCGAGTCGGAGGAGTACTCGCCGGGGAACTGTCCGACGCTCGAAAGCCGCGCGGAGGTGGACGGAGACGCCACCGATGAGGACCTCGAGTACCGGTACGCGCTCAGCGAGGAACCCGCGCTCCGGCAGGAAGTACTGAAGCCGATGGTCGAGAACGATCTCGACGCGCTCGTGTTCCCGACGCTCATCCAGAGCCCGCCGCGGATCGACACCGATGAGGGATGGGGTGCAAACGCGCAGTTTACGCCCCCGCTTGACTTTCCATCGATGACGGTTCCGATCGGATTTACGGACCGTACCGGGATGCCCGCTGGAATCGAAATCGTCACGCCGCGGTTCGAGGAAGCAAAACTATTCGAGCTCGCATACGCCTACGAGCAAGCGACGGAACATCGGTCGCCGCCGGATTACGGACCCGTCAACGACGCGGACACCGACTGGTCAAAAGCGTCGATCGAAGCGTGGAACGAGGCTCAACCGGTCGAGGAAACGGTCGCTGTCTTGGGTTGTGACGCCCCGGCAGACCCGGACGGGCAATAGTCGGCCTATTCATAACATGACCAACAGATATTCTATCGTTACCAGTGCTCGAACCCGATAATGTGAGTATCGGCACTACGTGAGCCGGAGGAATCGCCGGTCGTCGTCACGCGCCTTGGTCGCGGGGTACATGATCACGAAGTTGCCTTCGGTGAGCGTCGAAATCGTCTTCGGAAGCGTCCGTAGCTCCGGATGCCAGCCGGGATCGTTCCGACGAGAGCTCACACAGACGACGAGGTCGTCCGCACGAGCCTCCTCACGCAGTCGCGAGCGTAGCGCCGTCCAGTCGGCAACCGCTTCGACGGTCGCTGAAACGTCCAGATTGACGGTCGAAAACGGTTCGTCGGGCGTCGGCGGCTCGTCCTCGACGGTAAGAGCGCGGATCGAGGCGCCGGTTCGCTCGGCGAGCAGCGCCACGGTGTGAAGCGCCTCCGGAAACCCGTCGTTGCGCTCGATTTCGGGCGGGACCACCAGTACGACCCGATGCGTCGCGTTGAGAGGGTCACGGACGCGCCCGACGAGCGTCAGCTGGGTGGTTCGGCGCAGCACCTGATCGATGGTGTGGCCGAACACTCGCTGGGATCGCGAGGGGGCGCCGTCCCAACCGATCACCAGCGTCGTGATCCGGTTCTCGAGCGCCGAACGGACGATCCCCGAGGCGACGTTGTGGTTGATCCGCGTGTGGCCCTCGATCGTCACCTCGGCGCCCGCGGCGTACTCCTCGAGATCGGCGAAGCGACGCTCGGCTTCGGCGACCTGCGATTCGGTTCGCGTTCCCCCTTCCGGACGAACGACCGAAACCGTGTGTACGGATTCCTCGGCGCGCGAGTCGCGGATCGAAAACGCGAGGTCCAGCAGCGACTCGGCGTACCGCGAGTTCTTCGAGACGGGGACGAGGATCCGCTGCGGTGTCTCGGTCGGGTCATAGGGCTGTTGCTCGCGACGCCGGGCGAGGACATCACCGGAGCGTTCGACGACGGCGGGGCTGACGAGGGCGACGACGAGGATCATCAGCACGACAGCGTTGATCATCTCGAGTCCGAACCCGGGGACGCCGGCGTCGAAGCCGATCTGGACGATCGCCAGCGCGGCCGCGGCCTGGCCGACCGAGAGCCCGAACATGCTTCGGACCTCGTCGCGATCGTAGCCGTAGAGCCGGCCGGTCGCCCACGCCGCGGCGTACTTCGTCACGAACACCATCACGATCAGCGAGCCGGCGATCACCAGCGTGTCGGTGCCCGCGACGAGGACGCGGGCGTCGACGAGCATCCCAACCGACAGCAGGAAGAACGGGATGAACAGGGCGTTGCCGACGAACTCGATGCGGTTCATCAGCGGGCCCGTCTCCGGCACCAGGCGGTTGAGCGCGAGTCCGGCGAGGAAGGCGCCGACGATGTGTTCGACGCCGACGAGTTCGGCCAGGAACGCACAGAGAAAGAGGACGGCCATCACGAACAGGAACTCGAAGTAGCTCTCCTCGGTGTGGCGCCGGAAGAACCACCGCCCGAGCCGGGGCACGAGCAGCCAGACCCCGACGAAGAAGGCGGTCAGCCCGACTCCGAGCTGCAGCCAGAACGCGGCGTCGAGCGCCCCCTCGGTGGAGGCGATGACGACCGCGAGCACGAGCAGGGCGAGAGTGTCGGTCAGGATCGTTCCGCCGATCGTCGCGGTCACCGCCTCGTTGGTCGCGATCCCGAGGCGGTTGACGACGGGGTACGCGAGCAGCGTGTGCGAGGCGAAGATGGCGGCGAACAGCGACGCCGCCGCGACGGTCAGATCGAGGAGGTAGATGCCCACGACCGTTCCGGCGGCCTGCGGGATGAGAAAGGAAAGCAGCCCAAAGACGACGCTGCGGTCCTTGTACTCGACGAACTGATTAAGATTGATCTCGAGGCCCGCGACGAACATCAGGTAGACGAGCCCGACCTCGCCGAGCAGCTGGATGGTCGCGTCGCGCTCGAGGAGGTACACACCGTTCGGACCGATCGCGGCGCCGACGAGGATGATCCCGACGATCCCCGGCAGCCGGTAGCGCTTGAGCACCAGCGGGGCGACCAGGAAGATCACCATCGCGAGTCCGAAGATGAGGATCGGATCGTCGAACGGGATCGCAATCGGTGACTCTCCCGCGACGGCGACGACACTCGACGCGCCTGCGTCCCACTGCCCCTCCATCGTCCGGACCGTTGCCCGCCCGACACATCAAGGGCTAGCTATTCTATTGCCGGGTTGGGTCGAACACACCGATCGACGGCACGGAGCGAGGGCAACCCGCCGCCGTTAACACCGCTGCATCCGTACCAGGGATCGATGACAGCCGATGCGGATCCGTCGGCGATTCGCTCGATCGCCGTCTCGAGAGACGATGTCGTCGACGCCTTCGTCTACGGACGCGAGAATCCCGGAGCGGCGGTCCTCCGCGTGACGCCGCCGTTTCACGGCCGAATGCGGGCCCGGATTCACGTCTACCGCGACGACGACACAGGCGTAACCGGCGCCGTCCACGTCCAGCCCGAGACGCTCCTCGAGACCGAAGCGGTAGCGAACTATCCGACCCTCGAGGACGAACGCGAGGACCCGCCGTCGGACGGAATCGAACAGGCTCGAAAACGACACGCCGAGGCGGTCGACGCGTGGCGGGAGCGAGCGCGGGAGGCGATCGTCGAAACTGTCGCCCTCGAGACCACCGGTGGCTCGACGACCGTTTCAGTCAAACCCCTCGAGTAGCCCGCCGAGCCGATCGAACTCGACGCCCGATCCGCCGTCCCGTACTTTCACTTTCACTCCGGACGGCTCGGATTGACGTTCCGTCCGCCCGATCGATTGGTATGTCCCAGACCGTAGTGCGGATCGACGCCCGGAGCCAGCGAACCGAGCCGACCGACGCCGCTGCGACGGTCGAGACACCCAGACGCCGGGTCGACGTCTCCTCGCTTCACCTCGACGAGATCCAGACCTACGTCGACGCGAACCTCGAGACTGACCGCGTCTCCCTCGAGCGTCGCGGTTCCCGGACGTTCCTCCTGGTCGAGCGCTGACGCTGGTCGGCGGCCACCCGCGACTACAGTTTCGAGATGTCGGCGGCGTCCTCCGCAGCCTCGCGAACCGCCTCGACGGTCGCGTTCGACGCGGTCGCCGCGACGGCCGCGTTGAGCGCCCCCTCGAGGACCGGCGCGTCAGCGACGACGGCGTCGTCGACGGCGGCCTCCTCGAGAGCGAGTTCGGCGTTCATCACGGCGCTCCCGAGGTCGACGAGGACGACGACCCCGTTCTCGCCGTCGTCACCGGCGACCGCCTCGATCGCCTCGCGGATCGGTCCCGGCGTCGTCCCGATTCGGCCGTCCTCGGTTCCACCGACGGCCTCGATCCGGGCGTCGCCGCCCATCTCTCGAGCGATCTCCCGGATCCCCTCGGCGGCCCGTCGGCTGTGTGAGACGACGACGATGCCGACCATCAGGGGCCTCCATCCGCTCCGTCCTCGACGGCGGGCTCCTCGAGCTGTTCGGGGTCGACGTCGGCTTCGGCGTCGATTTCGACGTCGCCGTCCAGATACTCCCTGGCGACGCCGAACACTTCCTCGAGCAGGTACAGGGTACTGGTCGCACCGGGATCCTGGTGGCCGACGGACCGCCAGCCGAGGTACGACGCCCGTCCCTTCTTGGCTCGGAGTGGGGTCGTAAACGCCACGCCGCGCTCAGCCGCATCGACGGCCTTTCCCAGCGCCTCGAGGGGGTCGCAGTCGTCGACCTCGATCGACTTCTTGTAGGTGTGGACGGCCGGGGTGATCGCGTCGACCATCGTTTTGTCCCCCACGGAGGCCTTCCCCCGTTCCTCGACCGTCTCGAGATAGCGCTCGGCGAACGCGACGGTCGACTCGGCGGTGAGCCCCTCCTCGAGTTCCCCGCTCGCTTTCATCAGCGAGCCGCCGTACAGCGGCCCGGCGGCCCCGCCGACCTCCGAGACGAGCGCGACGCCGATCGTCTTGACGAGCTCCGCAGGATCGTCGTCGGCGTCCTCGAGTCGCTCCAGGGCGGCCCGAAAGCCCCGATCCATGTTCGCACCGTGGTCGGCGTCGCCGATCGCGGAGTCGAGCTCCGTCAGGTGCGTCTTCTCCTCGGCGATCCGGTCCGCGGCCGCCTCGGCCGCCTCGCGGATCGCGTCGGACTGGGTGTCCCGATCCATCCCGCTCTCACTCCCCCGTCACGGTCAGCCCGGGGGTCTCGGCCGGGTGAGCGAGCAGCTCCTTCAGCTCGTCGTCGAGCTCGAGCACCGTGACCGAACATCCCATCATGTCCAGCGAAGTCATGTAGTCGCCGACGCGGGCGTTCCAGGTCTCGAGCCCGCGGTCCTCGAGCAGCTCCTGGAGCCGGCGGTTGACCACGTACAGCTCCATCAGCGGCGTCCCGCCCATCCCGTTGACGATGGTCGCGACCTCGGCGCCCGACTCGAGGTCGAGATCCTCGAGGACGGCCTCGGTGAGGTGCTCGGTGATCTCGTCGGCGGACATAATCTCCGTTCGTTCGGTCCCCGGTTCGCCGTGGATGCCGATCCCCAGCTCGATCTCGTCCTCGCCGAGGTCGAACGTCGGCTCGCCCTTCTCGGGCGTGACACAGGAGGTGAGCGCCGTTCCCATCGTTCCGACGCGGTCGTTTACCCTCTCGGCGACGCGTTCGATCTCCGCGACGTCGCCGCCCCGGTGGGCCATCGCGCCGGCGACCTTGTGGACGAAGATCGTGCCGGCCACCCCGCGACGGCCGGACGTGTACAGCGAGTCCTCGACGGCGACGTCGTCGTCGACGACGACGTACCCGACGTCGGTGTCGGCCTCCATCTCGGCCATCTCGATCGCCGTCTCGAAGTTCATCACGTCGCCCTCGTAGTTCTTGACGACGCAGAACACCCCCTCGCCGCCGTCGCAGGCCTGGATCATCTCGCTCAGCTGGTCGGCCGTCGGCGAGGTGAATACCTCGCCCGCAGCCGCCCCGTCGAGCATCCCGTCGCCGATATACCCGGCGTGGGTCGGCTCGTGACCGCTCCCGCCTCCCGAAACGATCCCGACCTTTCCTTCGACGGGCGCGTCGGCGCGGACGACCACTTCCGTTCCCTCGAGCCGTCGAAGCTCCGGGTGTGCCGCAACCATCCCCTCGAGCATCTCGTCGACGACCGCGTCCGGTTCGTTGATGAGTTTCTTCATACTTCCTATGGATATCGTGGACACATAGCATGATAACGCTTGCTCGCAACCACGTCGGACGAGAAGCGATGCAGGACGAACGCGCCAAGGGCAACCGGCGGTCGTCCCCGCGCGACGACGGGAGAGCGCGACGGGATCGGTCGGAACGCCGACCGGTCCCCCTCGGGATTTTCACGGTGCCAGTGGGAGAGCGCGTATGGACGGACACGGGATCGGATCGGACGACGGATCGGAAGCCGACGATCGACGGACGACTCGGCGTCGAACGCTCGAGGGTGCCGCGGGAATCGCCGCGGCCGGAACGATCGCCAGCGCCGGCCCTGTCGGCGCCGCCGATCGGGAGAGAACACAGCAGGACGGAGACCTCGAGGAGGGGCCGCTCGTCGACGCCCACTGTCACCTGATCCCCGAGGAGACCCTGGGCCGGGAGCCCCTCTCCGCCGACGACCTCGTAGCGTGGATGGACGACAACGGTGTCGATCGCGCGGTCGTGCTGGCGCTCGACTCGCCCGAGAGCTACCCCGTGCTCGCCTCGAGTCCGTGGATACTCGACCAGGTCGAGGCGTATCCGGAGCGGCTGCTCCCGTTCTGTACGATCGATCCCCGGACGCTCGTCTACGGCGAGGACACCGTCGAAGACCTGCTCGAACGATACGTCGAGCGGGGCGCCCGCGGGTTCGGCGAGCTGAAAGCCGGCGTAGCTATCGACGATCCCCGCGCCGAACGGATCTACGAGCTGTGTGCCGAGTACGAGCTGCCGATCCTCTTTCACACCGACGAGAAGGCGATGATGGATGACGTCGGCCTCCCGGGACTCGAGGACGTCGTCGCCT
>PWMF01000170.1 GCA_003559215.1 Natrialbaceae archaeon | reverse complement strand
CCGCGGCCCCGGCCGATGACGACAACCACGCCGTGATCTCGCTCTCTGAACACCTGAAGTGCTACAAACTGCTGGATGACCACCCTGAACAAGCATGGGACATCCTCGCGCAGGTTGGCGAATGCCAGAAACCGGACCTGGAAAGCCAGGCAACGCGAGAAATCGAACTTTCTGGTGTGAGCAACGGCGAGCGCCTCAAGCAGGAGCTGACGCAGGCCGCCGCCATGCTGGGCGTTACCTTTGACCTGAAAGAGCTCGATCAAGTTACCGGGCGCGTACAGCTCAAGGCAACCGGCCCCCTGTGGGCCCTGGCCGGCTTGACCTGGATCTACGCTAATGGCCTCGGAATCGCCGAAGTGCCGACCAGTGTTACCTGCCAGTAGGAACCCGGATCTTCTTCTCGTAGGAGCCCGATTTATCGGGCGAGCTGTCGGCTCTGCACATCAGATAACATTGGCTGCCTCTTCCCATGTAGGAGCCCGATTTATCGGGCGAAGCGAAGTCAGCTAAGCTAATTCCATGAATTACGGTTAACGGAAACACCATCATGTCCAAGCCTTTCAAGATTACCATTTGTGGCGATACCAGCCTTGGTTATTACTACCTGGAAAAAGGCAAAAACAAGTACCCGGAAGCCTATGAGCGCCTTCAGAATGACCCCTTCTCATTTTTCGAAGGGGTGGCGCCGCTGCTTGAAGATAGCAATGAGGTGATCATTAACCTTGAAACAGTGCTCACTAATAATCCAGGTAAGCCGATCGAAGGTAAGGAATACCCGGGCTATGATGACCCGGACGTCACTATAGAAGTGTTGAAGAGACTGGGTGTGACAGCAGTAACTCTAGCTAATAATCACTCCATGGATTTTGGCGAGAAAAATCTTCTGGAAATGATTGACTTGCTCCACAGTAATGGTATCGCTACCATTGGTGCAGGCAGGAATAGGGAAGAGGCAAGAAAGCCATATGTTATTACTCTTCCTGATAGCGGCAAGAAGGTTTATATTATTAATGGGATGCGCGCAAGAAAGCGCTATATTGAGTATGGTTTTTTTGCCAAGAGAGAAAAGCCGGGAATTTCCAGCACAAACCTGCGGGCTACAAAAGGTCAGGTTGAGGAGATAAAAAAGAAAGACCCTGGTGGGAAGGTTGTTGTAATTCCGCATTGGCAGGGCATCGATTACAAGGATGTCAGTGATAGTCACGTGAAGTGGTGCGAGGAGATGATTGCAGCAGGTGCAGACGCTGTAATAGGGCATGGGAGCCATAAAAAAGATAATGTAATTGATTTTTCTGGTAAGCCGGCTTACCTTTCTATTGGCAACTTCGTTTTCAACTCTCCTGGCCGGTATGGAAAGATTGGTGTTGATCCTCTTAGCTTGATGGTAAGTGTCTATGAAAATAAGGGTGATTTAACTTTCTCGCCAGAAAGTATTATGACGGATAATAAGGTCACAGACTTCAAAGTTGCGATTGCAGAGAAAAGTGTTGACAGGGAAGGTGAGGTCGAGATGGGTGGAGGGGAGCCGTTAAAAAAAAATAAAGAAGAAGTGATCTTGATGTTAAGGGAGCTTGCAGAAGATCCTCAAAATAACAGCCTTCCACATGAAGCTCCTGTGGTGGTGCAGGAGTTTCTTAATTCTGCAGCGAAAGAATTCTATAAGCATCGAATCACCAAAAATAAGATGCTTGGTGCTAGCCGCTACGGTCAGGATGAAGTTGAGGAGCTTGTTTCTTTTGCATACCCGGATCACATTACTCATAAAATGCTAAGGTATATTGCAAAAAGAAAAATTTCCTTGGCAAGGTCAGTGTCATTTCATACCTTGATGATGCAGGGGGCTGCAGAGAAGCGTTTTGGGATATCAGAGTACTCCTGGAAGTTGGATGATAAGAACAAGGCATATAAGTTTGCTGACCTGCTGGGTCTGCGGCGGCCTGATAATGATGGTAACTTATACTCTTTTGATGAGATTAAAGAACCTTACAAACCTACTGTTATTAAGCCTGCTGCCGGAACGGGCGCACGCGGGGTAATATTTTACTACTCGCCAAGTGAGATTGTGCTTCTGCGAGGCGATGTTAAGTTCAGCTCTTGGGATGACATGGTGTCCTATGTGAGCTCCAAGGTGGTTTACAATAAAGAAAACAGGTTTGGGATAAAGGGGAAGTGGTCAATAGAAGAGTTTATTCATGAAGATGTCGAGGGAAAGACTCCTGCAAGAGATCTCAAGTTTTATACTTTCTATGGCAAGGTTTTTTCAATTCTGGAAATTGTGCGTGGTGAGAATGTCAAGCACTGCTTCTGGTCCCGAAATGGCCAGCACCTCCAGGATACTGGGAAGTATGAAAATGATAATTGGGTTGGTGAAGGTGTTACAGAAGAGCAGATAGAGCATGTTGAAAACTTGAGTCTTAAGATTCCGTCTCCTTTTATGCGTATTGACATGCTTAAAGGAGAAGAGGGTATGGTATTGGGAGAGTTCACTCCGCGCCCTGGGCAATGGGACCAGTTTAACCAAGAGTATGATAGAAAGCTTGGTGAGGAATATATGATGGCAAGAAGAAGGCTGATGG
>PWMF01000203.1 GCA_003559215.1 Natrialbaceae archaeon | reverse complement strand
TACTGGCGGATCGGCGATCCCCAGAACGGGTACGCCGCGATCTCCCGGCGCGCGCTCGAGCGACTCGACCTCGACGCGGTCTACGATCGGTACGGCTACCCGAACGACCTCCTCGCGCGGTGTAACGCCGCGGGGCTGCGCGTCGCCGACGTGCCGATCCCCGCGCGGTACGGCGACGAGGAGTCCTCGATCGCGTACGCGACGTACGTGCCGACAGTGTCGGCGCTGCTCATCTGCACGTTCGTCCGGCGACTCGCGAGGCGGTACCCGCTCCGGGAGCATCACCCAGTCTCGCTGTCGTACGCCATCGGAGCGCTCGCCCTCAGCGGGAGCGTTCTCGAGGGTCTTCGGTGGATTCTCGATCGCCGATCGCGGGCCGACGGTGAGGCGTCGGTCGCGTTCGGGCGCGCCGCGTTCCTGGCGATCGCGGGGACGGCGCTGCTGGCGCTTGCGACGCGCCTCGAGAAGCGCCTGAGCGCGCCCCTGGAGGTAGTTCGATGAGCGAACGCGTCGTCGTCACGATCCAACACCCCGCCCACGTCCACTTCTTCAGACACGCGATCGACGAACTGCGCGAGCGGGGGTACGACGTCCGCGTTTTCGTCCGCGAACGAGCGCTCGTCAGCGAACTACTCGAGCGCTACGGAATCGCCCATCAGCAGGTCGCCGGCCCTGCACAGTCGGCGCTGGGACTGCTCTCGGTCCAGCCTCGCTACGAGTACGAGATCCTGCGTCGCGTGCGTCGTCTCGAGCCCGCTGCAATCGTCGGCATCGGCGAGCCAGCGGTAGCCCACGCGGCGAGCGTCGTCGACGGCGAGGGGATCCTCTTTACCGACACCGAGCACGCGGCGTTACAGAACGCCGTCTCGCTTCCCCTCGCCGATCGGCTCTATACCCCGACGGCGTTCTGGGACGACTACGGCCGCCACCACCGCCGATACCCCGGCTACCACGAACTCGCATATCTTCACCCCGACCGGTTCGCCCCCGATCCCGCGGGGCTGGCCGGGGTCGGCGACGAGAGGCCGCTTGTCGTGATTCGGCTCGTCTCCTGGACGGCCGCCCACGACGTCGGCCGGAGCGGACTGGCCGACCTCGAGCAGGTGATCGACGGCCTCGAGCGCTTCGGCGCGACGGTTCGCGTCACCGCCGAGGGACGGCTGGCGCCGACCCTCGAGGCCCGCCGGCTCGCGACCGCCCCCGATCGAATCCACGACCTGCTCGCTCGAGCGGATCTGTTTCTCGGCGAGGGGGCGACGATGGCGATCGAGAGCGCGCTGCTCGGGACGCCCGCGCTTTACGTCTCGGGGCTTCGAGCGGGCGTTCTCGAGGAACTCGAGGGACGGTACCGGCTGCTGCGGTGGCTCTCGGATGGCGCTCGTCCAGACGATGTTCTCGCGCACGCACGAGAGTTGCTTCGGACCCGCGAGTCGACTTGGGCGCGTCGACGACGACGAGTCCTCGAGGAGACGGTCGACACGACCGACGTTATCGTCGGCGCCGTCGAGGACGCCGTCCGGGACGGACGGTCGACGGAGCCGGCGGCGCCGGCCGTTCCGGAAGTGGTCCGACGATGACCGACACGGTCGTCCCGGAGGTGGCCCAGCGGTGACCGACACGGCCGTTCCGGGGGAGTTCGCGCTCTGTCTCACCCACGACGTCGACCGGGTGTACAAGACCTATCAGGCGCCGTACTACGCCGTCTTCGAGCGCGATCCCTCGCACCTGCGCTCGCTCGTTACCGGCGACCGACCGTACTGGCAGTTCGAGGAGCTGATGGCCCTCGAGGATGAACTCGATGTCCGTTCGTCGTGGTACGTCCTCGACGAGCAGTCGCTGCTGCGCGATCGGTCCCCGCAGGAGTGGCTCCGGCCGGAGAGCTGGAAGCTGTACGCGGGGCGGTACGACCCCACGGATCCGGAGCTCGCCGATGTCTTCCGAACGCTCGAGCGCGGCGGGTGGGAGGTCGGACTGCACGGCTCCTATGAGTCCGCGGACGACCGGGAGCGACTGCGAGCGGAGAAGCGAACGCTCGAGGGAATTCTGGAGGGAAGCGTGGTCGGCGGCCGTCAGCACTACCTGAACCTAGTCGGTCAGCGCAGTTGGGCCCACCACCGCGCGATTGGCCTCGAGTACGACGCCAGCTACGGCTCGAGCACGCGCTACGGGTTCGACGGACGTTACGACGTGCTGCGGCCGTTCGACGACTCGTTCGTCGTCTTCCCGCTGACGCTGATGGAGCGGGCGCTGCTCCCCTCGGCGCCCTCCCTCGAGTGGGCCTGGCGGGAGTGTCGACGGCTGCTCGAGGAGGCCCACGAGCACGACGCGGTGATGACCGTGCTCTGGCATCCCCGCTACATGAACGAGGACGAGTTTCCGGGTTATCGCACGCTCTACGAGCGGTTGATCCGGGAGGCGAGGGCGATGGGAGCCTGGATCGGCCCCTGCCGCGAGTGCTACGAGCTGCTCGAGGCCCGGCGGGAGGCGTCGTCCCAGCGGTAACCGGTACCGTCGACGAACGTCGAACGGAACGCGAGCGTCGTCACTGATCGTTCGGAGAGTCCGACGCGGCGAGAGTCGTTCTC
>PWMF01000101.1 GCA_003559215.1 Natrialbaceae archaeon | reverse complement strand
TCTAAAAACTTTTTGTGATCAGGATTAACATGTATAGTTTTAGATCCTTGTTTTTCACCTGAATATATGTCTAAGAGATAATCGAATGAAACACTAGACAATATATCCCTAATTTTTCTTTCCTCATCAAATATGAGCGCCATATATGTACCATGCACGTCATATGCCTCTAGCGTATAATTGCATTCGTCGCCATATCGTTCGGTGATTTTGCCTTTAAATAAATAAAATTGTTCCATTGTATCTCCTATTAGAGATCCTGAATAACCATCATATCTCTTAGATATTTCTCAGCATCTTTTTCTACTTCAAATATAGTATATCGTTTTTTTCTTTTTTTCGCCTCTTGGAGCATATCGTGCATTTCTTTTGCAGTAAAAAGTGTTCTGAAATTAACCGTATCTATTTCTTTTTTTCCTGAAAGTGTAATATGTGCGCATTCGCTGTAAAACGCAATATCGTCCCTGTACTGTAAGCAATAGTACCGGAATCTAGTATACTCTGATCCTAACCTAAACAACGGTTTCTTTACTGCTTGTACCATATTTCCATAGTGAATCTAAATCGATCTCATACTTGTCGTCCACGACTTTTTTAACTCTAAATCTAGTGTGTCCCATTCCTATTTTGGAATACACTGTTATTGAGTCTCTGAATATAGGACGCCGTATTATAAAGAACCTTTTTATAAACGCGTCCTGATTTATTACAGTGTGCGATGAATCGACTTCTCTTATAATAAGATTACATTTATTTTTATTTACAGTAAATCTTACCTCAGACCAGAAGCACTCAGACATTTTTTATCTTATAATACTAACCACGACTAAGACGATTACCCACACGATAAATAACAAATAAAGCCATTTATCACTGACGAACACTATCTTGTCTTTCATTTTTATTATTCCTTAGATATACATCTTACGGGAACATGCAGCTCATCCGCATGATACCCGGCCTTGAATGGGTAAGATTTTCCGTTTAAAAGGCATGTCACTATTTCACCGTCTCTACATTTTGCCCACTCTTTTTGAGCATTCAACTCGTATATAGCTACCATATCATTACCATGTCGATCGATAGACGTAAACTCAAGTCCGTTTTCTTCTAGATCCTTACTTATATCACTATTGGATACCGCGTCTTTTATTACCTCCAAATCATAATCATCTCCTGCAAAAAACAGTTCCTTCTCATGATCGGTCAATTCAAACACTATTTTTGTTATTGTTGGTTTCATCTTTTCTCCTTTACACCTTACCTATCTGAAATAAATAGGTTATCGCGATCGATGCTTATTAAATTACCGTCTTTGAATTCGGCGGTATAAGCAAACCACTCGAATGAACATATCTCGTCACCGCCACACTCGCAGTTAGCGGAATCGTGCGTGTTTATAAAAGTATAAAACACCATAGTACCGCTGAAGTTCAGTCTAACTTCTTTATGTAATGCACCTTCCTTTATGTGATACACATCTAGTACGCAGTCCATAGACTTCGTTTGAAAACGCCGGGGTACTTCACATGGGAACCCTTCTAGTTCTATATCATCTGCTACAATGACATTGTCGAACATTCCCATAGCTTAATACCATTTTTTATCGGCATCAACATAACAATCTTCTGTCATAAGTGTTTTCCATTTTTCTGGATTTTCCATTATGTTGAATATCTTAGCGTTACCATCACAATTTCTAAATGCATAATAGTCTTGATCGTCTATTTCAATAAATGTCTGTTTATCATCGAATAATAAATATTCGGCGTGAAAATTCTTTTTTCGCCTCTTATCGCTATTATATGTCTTGGCTGCTATTATCTTTTTTCCTAATATTTTTTCTATGCTCATTTCACCACTCTTTCTGGCAACCATCTTTCTAGACGATGAGACATAAATATCCAGGGATCTTTTGTTCTAAACCTCATTTGGCCTAAGACTCCCTCTATTTCTATTTCTATTTCATATATTTGATCTTGCATGTCCCGGGTTTGCGATACTAATTCTATATATGTGTCGGCCGATCTTAACTCTGGATACATTGCTAGATATGTGCTCACATTATCGGGGCGTATATTCTCAAATATACGTTCCTCATATTCTGGATAATCTACAGCTAATCTATATGTAAATTCCTCTGTAAGTATATCCGCGCGCCGCTGGTATATCTCCCGTTGTGTTTCTAATACTTCTATATCCACGGAGTCACTTATTTGACTAACCCGAGAATTTAATTGTACTATGGGCCCTGCTATAATAGGTACAAGACATAGTATTACACCTATAATATATACTAAAATCAGAGGGGTGTCGCACATATCTTCCACACCCATTTTGAAAAATTTACCTATTAGAGTTATAGCACCAATAAGCCCAATTCCCGATAATAATAAAAGTATAAAATACATTTTTTACCTCCTTATACCTTTTTTTTCAGTAATCCATGTTCATTTCACTTTTCAATACTTTATCTAGGTTTAATAACTCATACACATCAAAACCCAACAAATGTTGAAGTTCTGGCGGATATCTATCATTGTTGGATCGTAGTGCATTCAATGTTCGTTCCGGGACATATGTTATACCGTGTTCTTCTACTATAATGTATATATCTCCCTGAAGTATGGTCATTTCCTGCGGGTGTTTGCTATAGTACCGCCATTTATATCCCATACTAAATAACTTTCGAAGCGCAATCTCGCACTCACCGTCCAAAACTTTGACTAAAAAATTGTATTTCATTTTTATAATCCTGACATCATAGGAAACATTTTATCTATGTCCTCTACGTCCACCTCTATGGTATTTAGTTTTCCTGATCCTCGAAGCCTTTCGTAGTCTGATTTTTCAGTCCACGTAATTGTAAAACCGGTTAGACATAAATAAATCTCCTCGCTAAAACTACGGAAATCATCTGTATACGAAGGATCACCGGACATCCATTTATAACCCATTTTAAGCAATTTCTTTTGCACCTCAACAATGTTGTACTTATTGGTCTTTATTATGAACTCGGGTCCTGTTATTTCCATTTTTATAGTCCTAGTATAAGAGGCAACGTTTTATCCATATCCTTTTTTTCTATTACTTTATAATCTTTTAATTTCATGTCAATATCATCTCTTATCCCTTTTATTATATCATAGTACTGATGTTGGTTTATCCATAAAATTTCGCGTCCAGTGATAATAAAGTATATATCTCCTTGGCCTTCTAGAGCAATGTCAACGCACGCTCCGGTGTGCGCCCAAAAATATCCGTATTTAAATAATTGATCCTGTAAGGTCAGGACATTATGTGAACTCGCGGGTATAAGTATTTTTAATTGTTCCATGTGTTTATAATCCTAATATAGCTGGAAGCATTTTATCTAGATCTTCTAACTTTAATACTCGAACATTGCCGAACCTCTCGATATATTCAAAGTGTTCAATATAGTCTGTCCACAAGATTAATTTATTGAAAACATATATCCATGACCGGTCTCCCATGGAAACTGGTATTAGAGGTGTTGAGTTACCGCCAAGCCATGTACACCCATATTCAAACAACTTTTCTTGTATTGATGCAAATTCCATGTGGTCTTTTGACTCAATTATAAAATCTGGAATTGACGTTATCATTTTAATTACAATCCTAATAATACTGGTAAAGTATTATCTATTTCCTCTGGTTTTATAACTTTAGTTTCCATTGTAATAAACCTGTCTTTAGTTTTAAGATAATACGAATAATCACTGTATGTAATGTAAGCACCATTATACACATAAAAACACGTTTTAGGTTCGAATCCTAGACTGGTAAGTGCATTCTGCCCTCCACCATACCATTTTATACCCATATTAAACAGTTTTTTCTGTACTGTTATGATATCTTTTTTGTTTGCTATTATAACAAATCTCAAATCCCTCATGTCCATCTATTACGTATTAACCCAGAGCACGGTACTATTTCCACTCCGTTATCTTCTATGTAATCGAGGAGGAGGTTCATTCCTATGGAATCGCTTGCAATATGACCGGCGATAATAACATTTATACGATGTTTCTCGGCTTCTTTACGATGTTTCTCGCCCATATGCATACAAATTATTGTACCTATGCCGGCCTGCGACATTTTTTCATAAGACTTTTCAGAGCCGCTTGTGCCCTCGGTCATATCGACCAATACTAGCCCGGCGCGATTTTCACCACTTCCCAAAATTATCTCAGGTCCTGCACCGTGTCTTGTTGCCTCTCTATACTCGTAATGCTCTTTTAAAATCTTCACGATGTCATCTAGAGTGCGGGGTTTTATTACATCAAATGTCTCTTGTAACAACTGAGCTACCTGATTATCGGCCACCGTGTGCGCGCTCATAATAGGTATACCCAAAATCCGCGCTACATCGACAGCTCTATCCAATGCTTTGCCGTCCGGATGGTGCGTCATGATCAAGTCTATGGGTCTATCTTTCTCGGATAACTTATCGGCCAGAAGTACTTCTCCCACTTCTATATCTATTCCGACCAACATTCGTTTTACCTCATGTTGTGAATCTCCATAGAGTACTCGGGTATCGCTATACGGATTGAATAACGAATCAACATCAAAATACTCTTTTTCTTTACCCTCGAGTTTTTCGTACTGTTCTTTGTTTTTCTCAAGAATCTCTTTTACCTGATCTTCGCCTCTAGGATCTGCTTTTATGCCCTTTTCTATAACGTAATCGTAAATGTCTTGGACTTTCATCATTTTATCTCCTTTATTATTTGTCCTGGTTCAAATATATTTCCGTACTTCATAACAAGTTCTGCTATACGAATAGCATCATTCTCTGATTTTTTATCGGATTTTCTTATTACATTAGATGCCTGAGACTGAGGGGCCATCATTCCGTTTGACATAAATGCGGACGCCTCTTCAAAAAGCCTATATGTATCTTGAACTTGTTTTCTGTTTTTTCCTTCTCTTATTACAGCTATTGTTACCATTATAGTCAAGAACAACGTTATACCCACTACAGCACCTGATATAAAAACAATATAATTATTCATATCTAGACTCCCTGAATTTGTTGATAACGTTTCTTATTTTATAATACACTTTATCCGTGTACCTGTGACTAGGATACATAGGTTTTAGCATATCCCATATCTCGTCTATCATATTATTGTACCTGAGCCGTATGATTTCACCCTCTGCCGTTGCTTTCATAAACAGTTCTAAAGCGTTTTCAGTTGTTTTCAACCTTTGTTTTAACTCCGATATTTCCTTCAAGAGTTCATCATTATCTTTTTCCATATGAGTATTACCCCTGGTATTTTACCCACACTATATCAGGAATATTTTTCTCGGCTATACTATGAATACGAGTCCAATCGCTCCCGGCTAAGCCAGCTCCTATATAATAGGGCGCATATACTGTGAGTTCCGTCTCGTCTTTTAAATCACGTATGATTGGCCACGCTTTCTCGTGTGCTTCGTAACTGGTATAACATATTCCTTTTGATCGTCCATAATTTCTTTGTCCAAATATATTTACTACGATAAGATCATCATCAATGTATACAGACTGGACTCGTCCCAGTCTTACAGGTCGATCAGTGTCCTGGCACGCTCGCATATAATTTCGGTGTACTTTAGGATACTTATCTTTTATTTGTTTAGCTATACCGGCGCCCATCACGCCCATCATATTGCATTGATGGCACAATATTCCTTTCCTTATCCTTAAGAGGTCGTCTTTGATTGTTGTGGACATAGTTTACATTTCCTATATTTGATCAATAATCTACACTTATAAGATGATCTTCGTATTTGCATTTCACATACTGCTCGTCTCTGTTATCATAAGCAAAATATTGACATTCAACACACGATTTTGTGGAGACCCTAATAATAACAATATCACCTGTATCAACTTTTTGCTTGTAAGGACATTTTGTTCTACATAAAGACCCCATAATGTTTTATAATATACTTTTTTCATCAATAGTCCATTCCTATTATATTTTCCATTTCATATGAGCACATTACATAATCATCTTCTTTATTGTGAGATACAAAATGTGGACATTCTGAACACCCCAGAGAACCAACTCGGTTTATAAAAATCTCATCTTCCGCGGTTTTGTACCTGTACGGACATATTGTAATGCACGTATGGCCAGCGACCATATAGTATATCTTTTTCATCAGTAATCCATATCGATGCTGTCATCCATACTTATTTCACCTATAGCGGCTTTATATGAAATTGTGCTCCAGTATTTACTTTTTTCTGGAGTTGAATCCCAATAGAAAGCATACCTTATAGCGTTTCCTAGACTTGATACAACCAAATTCCCTCTATTTTTATTCTTGTTGTTTTCAAGATTACGCAGAGCGGCCTCATGTATAGTGATGTCTTTTATGCTAGATAACCATTCATATATTGTTTTTTCTTTCATAATATTAATAATCAAAGTCGATGCTATAATCCATTTTTATCCTGCCTTTATCGGCGTCATCCATAATCTGGGCCCAATAACCTCTACCCTGTCGGGTATCGCCCCAGAAAAACGCATTATCTATAGCATCTCCTAGATTTGATACAACACTATTTCTTGCCTTAGTGCTACCATATTTATCAAGATTATATAATGCAGATTCGCGTATTTCAGAGTCGACTATACTAGATAACCACTCAAAAACGGTTTTGTTTTCTTTCATATCAATAATCAAACCTTAAATTTGTAATAACTTCTATTTTACCATGACCAGCATCAGCGCATATGCCCGACCAATACATATATCTAGAGTTCCAATTGAATCCTCTACTGAATGCCTCGTTAAGCGATTCCACTAAGGGGCCATCACCAGAATGCCACGGACTTTTATCAAACTCTTCTAATGCCGAATGTCTTAACTCCGGATTTTTTATCATCGTAAGCCATTCTCTAATTCTAAATTTCTCTTTCATATTAGTGATAAACCCTCCATTACCTCCTTATCTTTTTTTTTATTATATTTATTTCCAGTAACAGTACGCGCAGTTATGACTGCACGGGGTTTTATTCGATAAGAGTTCGACTTTCTCGGCAATACACATACAGTGTTTTCGTTGAAGCGATTTCCCCTGTGAATACGCGGATATACCAAGTATGTTCAAGTCTTTCTTCGATATACACCCTTGACATGATATACCTGGTTCTCCGCATACTTCCGCGCCTTCAAAGGATTCCATGGCTTGTTTCCTTATACTTAGTGGATAATGAAGTTCTCCATTCGTGTTCATCCTGGGTATGTTTCTTTCTTTGAACCTTGCGTCTACGTGTTTATAGTTATCTATAAAAGATATTCGGACTCTACCTTTGCGTCGCGCAAAAATTTTGGACGCAACTTCTATACCTTTTTCTGTGGGTATTATAGGGTCGATCCTAAGAATTATACGGTCTCCTCCGAACGCATCAACAAGATTTTCGTATACCGGCAATGTTTTATCCGGAGCAAGCACTCCCGGCTCCATACGCGTTCCGCCGAAACCTGTTATAGTACAATGAACTATAGCTTTATCCGGTACATCTCCTAACAGATGCGGTGACTTAGTTATCAGTATAACTCCGTCTACCGTATCTAACTTGGACCGCCAACTCTGGTCAAGTCCGGCGTCTCCTCTTTCTGTTATTCCTATACGCATATTGCTCCTGTTTTGTGATTCATTTATTCGCCTAAAAGATCATATCTCACATTATCATCGCCTATAAGATCTGCCAATTCCTCTGCTAAAGCTCTGTTTTCTTTTTCCAATTACACCACTCGTTCACGAAAAATTTAATAAATATATGGGTTTCGTTCTAAGAAACCTCATTCCATACGAAGTGTACATTTCACCTTTCATAAAAACTGCTACATCTTTCTGGTTTATTTGTTTAAGAAGAAATATTAAGAATATATCATCATTGTTTTTAGTTAACAAACGCCGTAATTCCTGATCTGGTTCTAATTTAAGCCCCTGTTTTTTAGCAAAACTAATAGCTTTTTCTATATCTCCCATATTCTGAAAACCCGCAATTTCTTCGTTATCTATCGCCTTCCGAAAAATTTTCTCATATTTCTTAGTTGTTATGGTCATTATTGTTTCCCTAGAATATTTTCTTATTGAAAAATCCAGTGGTTCCTATCAATTCTACAAGAATAACTAATGCGAATAACCACGATGTTAATGATAGCAGCGCTAACATCATTATATCGGATACTAAAACTTCACCTTCAAGTTTTTTTGTTAATGCAATACTGGATACAAACGCAATGAGGTATCCTATAGCATAGGTTATAACATAAGTTATTTGCATATTACCACCTTTTGGTATTATATATAGTCTTTCCTAAAATTCAATTCCCAAAACAGAAAGTATAATCTTTTTTCACTACCGCCGTTCCACTTTCCCTGGTAATGAAATAAGAAACAAAATCCTTGTGATTTCCATAAACCCACATTCCATTTTTTTGTCATCTTTTTAATACCATTTTTAAATAAACCTTTTTTCTTTTTCCCGTCATAACATAATCCTCAAATGCTAGTTTAAATTCATTATACTTTTGTAGTTCGCATTTTTTTGTTGGAGAAATAATTATTAATTGCTTTGTATAACAAAGCAATTCTCTAGTTAACATATAATTGTCCTTTTTTGGAATTAAATGAAACGCGAAACTGCAAATAACACAACTATAATTTCCAGTTAAGTTGCCTTTTAGTATTTCATTAAAGCTCAACTTTAAACAGTTTTTGTTTGTCTATTTTTCATATATCTCTTTAAAGTATGGATCTAATCCATAAATGTTTTTTACATTTAGTTCTTGAAGAATTTTAGTAACTTCACCTCTACCACAACATAAATCCAGAACTTTTTTTAAATTGAACTTATCTTTATTTTTAGTGATCAGTTTTTTTATTTGCGGTAAGTGCGGGTTTTCATAATTATTACTATGTTTCTCGTAATACTCTCGAACACCGTATTTTTCGTACAACTTTCTAATGCTTTTTTCCATTTATCTAACCTTTTTTTATTTTATAGGGCAAGACAGGATTCGAACCTGCACAGGGGCCGAGCCGGGCCTTTTCAGGTTTCCCCTTAGCGAGTTTGATATTTTTAACAAGGTTTTCGCCTTGGCATGTTCACTCATGCTTCTCCTATGCTCGCGCACACGATAGCGTCTACCAATTCCGCCACTTGCCCTATATATTATTATACCACTACTCTATGAATGTCAAACAAAATCATAGTTATAAGATATAGAAGAAGTACTGTAATAAATGTGAAATACCTAAATTCTTTAGGTGTTCCTTGTGATACTACAAAACCCAGGAAAAAACTGAATGCAACATTAAATATCATATAGTTCATTGTAAATTATTTTCTCAATCTACTCCCGGCGGAAGGATACTCCGAAGATACACCGCCATCTCCGAACTGCCATAATATATTGCTTGTTGCGTTATTAGCAGTAAACACCAACCGTCTCATATACGGACTCGTTCGTTTATACTCCACATTAGCATAACCAGTTCTTTCCAGAGTCGTTTTTATCTCTGGAATATGGGACTGCATCCACTTTGGTATTGCTATGTGCCATACTATTACCCACAAAACTACTATAAACAGATTCATTTTGATTTTTCTCATAGTTTCTCCTTTTTATATTATTCCAATCGTCCAGTATCTCCCTCACCTTATTCATCTGTGCCTCCCTCAATCCTTTTAATATAATACAGATAATGTTCATCTTTTAATATCGAGTTATCAGGCTCTAATATCTTTACAAGTTCATATACTATTGGTTCGGTTATATTCATACCATTTTCATTATTAATCACTTTACCGAGTCCTATAATCAAATTAGCTCTCACACTTGCTGATATTTCGGTCATCCTAAAAATTTCAATCAGCGTACTTACTCCACTCATCACTCTCCCCCTTTCATCACCTCGATTTCTTGTTTAAGATCACACAACATAGATGTGGCCCAAGATTCTGACTCTAATAAAATACATTTATTTATTTCTTTCTCTATCTTTTCTATCACCTCGTCAAGCACGGCGGAGCGTTCGGCTTTCAGTGCTTTTCGCAAGTACCTTATATCTCC
This sequence comes from Natrialbaceae archaeon, assembly GCA_003559215.1. Lineage (GTDB taxonomy): Archaea > Halobacteriota > Halobacteria > Halobacteriales > Natrialbaceae > Natronococcus. The sequence goes on along the minus strand of PWMF01000101.1, from coordinate 276 downwards.
ATTTAATACATTGATTACCCTGTCCAAATAATCGGCGTTTACCGTTCCGCAATTACACTTAACATATTCACTGTTATACAATATACCTGTTTGATTATCCCCATAATACCCAAAGCCTTTACACGTCGGACACGGTTTAATCTCGCTCATTTAAGCCCCCTTCATCGCCTCTATTTCCTCTTCTAATATGGATATGAAAACTTCTTTATACCCCTGTTGGATATTTCTGTTTTTAATTCTTCTTATCACCTCATCAAGCACCGCTTTTTCTCCGTG
>PWMF01000197.1 GCA_003559215.1 Natrialbaceae archaeon | reverse complement strand
GCGTCGAACCCGTCAGTTCAGGTGTCACCGTGATGGATTCCAGCGGGGTTACGCGCCCGGTACTCCGCGTCCGGAGCGCGTTCCGGGTGGCGTTCACCGAGGACCACCCACCCCAGTGGATCGCGAGCAGCTTCGCCCTCGGGATCTTCATCACGGCACTCCCGACCCTCGGCGCCGGGCTGCCGGTGCTCGCGTGGGCCAGCCACCGGTTCGTCTGGGCCAACAAGGTCGCGTTCGTCGCCGCCGTCGCGGTCCTGAACCCGCTGGTGAAAAGCGGCGTCACGCGGTGAGCGTGTTCATCGGGATCCAGCCGCTCGGGCCGGTTCCGGGCCCAGGTCACGGTCGCTCGGGAACGGGTAGCCAGGAGTCAACAGTACCCTTCTACTAGCGACTATCTATCTCACGTATATTCCCTCGCGCTTATACTGACTGGTGTGGTACCGACCCACAGAGTGCCAATGAGTACGTCCACCCTCCCACGGTTGCGGCCGGTTCGAGTCACCCTCTTCGTTCGGGTGAACCCCGCGACGGACGCCGTCGAGCGGCTCGGCGACCTCGCGGCTCGAGCGCGCCGGCTGGAGGACCGAGACGCGGTCGCCGAGGTCGAGGTCGGAACGTGGACGACGGTGCGGCCCGCGCTGGAGGCGCTCAGCGATTCCGAGTCGTCGGTGTCGGCGACGGTTGAGGCCTTCCAGGCGTGGGCCGACCACGCGGGGTACTCGCTAGCGCCGGCGTTCGCCCGGTGTGAGACATGCTCACTGCTCTCCCCCGGCTCGAGCACGGAGCTGCGGGTGCCGGTGGCGTCGCTGGCCGTCTACGAGGACGAGGAGCTGCGCTGGGTGGCGCCCTGTGCGGACGACGAGCGCAGTTACTCCGTCGAGGACTGTCTCACGGCGCTCGAGGACGGCGTCATCGAACCGGCGTCGGAACGCAAGCCGACCCTGCAGTATCACGAGACCGACGTGCTCGCAGAGCCGAGCGACCCGCCCAAGTAGCGCTCGCCGGCTCTGAGACAGCTGTCTCGGAGGACAGGGTTGGGAGAGACCAAGCCGCCCCTGCCACCCGGATCGACTGCTCGCGCGGGAGGCCACTCCTCTTGCGTCGGAGCGGGCCGCGCCGCTGTGGCACCGGCGAGTCGCGTGTGGCGGCCGGGAGCGCGCTTCGGCACACACGTCCCTCCCCTGGGTTTCGCTGAACTGCCGGCCCCGAGGGCCGGTACCAGAACCTGGTAGCCGACGGCCGGGCATGGGTATGAATCCAGCCGTCGGTGGTCCTCGAACTCGGCACGACCGCCTCCGACCAGTTCGTCGTCGTAGACGCGGTCGACGGGAACGGGTACACCTCAAGGGTGTTGACTGGCTCGCAGGTCGCTCCGCTGGGGTGGGCGACTGCGAGTACGACCCCGCCCACAGCGACACGCTCAAGGAAGCAGGGTTCGCCGCCGCGGTCGCGGTGACCGGGGTCGCCGAGGTGCGCACGCGCCTCGAGGCCGAGCGGCGACCCGAACGGTTCGGCGGCCGTCCGTGGGACTCTGTGGTCCCTCTCGGTCGCGCCCGGGACGGTTTCGGTCACGCTCGAGCCACTCCGACATTGATGATGCACTCGAGGCGTCGGCCGACGGCGTAGGCGTTCCAGGGTGCCCAGTGCGTGTGGATCCCCTGGCCCAACGCGTAGACGAGCGCCCGGGTAGAGGCCACCCGCGATGATGCGCGTGTTCAGCAGCGGGTAGACGGAGGAGTTGTGCGGGCCTCTGGCTTCGCCGACCTCGTCGGCGGTGTTCGCAACGCCGATCTCGAGCAGCGGGTCCTGGGCGAGGCGCTTGGGAACCCTCGTCGCTCACTCACAGAACTTGCAGCGAGGAACGCTCTTTTATCAATAAGTCACATCGTTTGAACCGGCGATTCGATCGGTGTCGGTACCGGTGAGCGATACCCGGATGTCATAGATCACTATCCCTGCCTCGAAGATCGCGACACCTCTGCCGGCATCGGATCGCCGTACTCACGAACGGAGCGGGTCTCGTTGTCTCCTCCCGGAATCTCGACCGTTGACGTCTAGTGGCGTTGCTCCGAACCGAGCAGCATCGGAACCGTACACCTCGAGACGGCTGGCTTGGTGGTGCTACTGACGACCCCGATAGCGTAGCGATTGGGATTCAACAGGCGGATTGAAATCAGAGGGACCCACGCCTTGGTTCTCCAGGGATCGACGGTACCTAACTTGAGTGCCGGAGACTATCGGATTGTGAACTTCGATCGCAGATCCGTAACCGGGCCGTCCGCCTCGGGAGAGTACAACAGGACGCCCAGACACAGCCCCAGGGTGATCGAGGCGGGGCTGAGCCCGCCGAAAAACAGCGACTCGAAGCCCATATACAGGAAAATCGCGACGGTAAGGCCGGCGACGAACCCGATCCAGGGGGTCCAGCGCGTGCGGACCCCCTGCTCGAGCGCGTAGACGGGCGCGCCCAGATACAGACCACCCGCGATGAGCCCCGTGTTCAGCAGCGGGTAGCCGGAGGAGTTGTGCGGCCCCCCGATTCGCCGATCTCCGCGGCGGTGTTCGCAAAGCCGATGCCGAGCATCGG
>PWMF01000028.1 GCA_003559215.1 Natrialbaceae archaeon | reverse complement strand
TACGAACTGTCGAGATCAGGTTCGAGCGCTCGCCGAGCACGTCGAGGCGTTCAGGGAGCGCGACGCGGAGATCGTCTCGATCGTTCCGGAACCCGTAGAGCGCGTCGAGGAATGGCAGTCCGCCTACGAGTTGCCCTACCCGCTGCTTGCGGACCCGGACGCGCGGGTCGGCGACGCCTACGACCAGCCGGTTCGCTTCGGCGTGCTCGGCGATGTCAGCGACTTCTTCGGCCGGATGCCGGCGGTCGTCGTCGTCGACCGGCGCGACGATCGTCCGACGGTCGGGGCTGTCTACAAGGGTCGTTCGACGTTCGATCGGCCGGAAATCGACGAACTGCTCGAGAAGGTAGACGAGGTGGCTGCCGGCGACGGTGCGGCCGGGAAGTGAGTCGCCGACGCTCGCTTACGACTCGGACTCGAGCAACAGCTCGAGATACGAGGTCCGGAGCTGATCGTCTGGATCGAGTCCGAGTCGCTCGAGAACGTCGAACGCGCCCTCGAGGGCGTCCTCGAGGTCGGCCTCGTCGTTGACTTCCGTCTCGACCTCGACGTACTCGCCGACACCGTCGACCGAGTCGAGCGTGATCGTGTACCCCTCGAGTGCGAATCGGTCGCGGTCCTTGCGAACTGTCGCGGCAGGCTCGAACCCGAGCTTCGTCAGGACAGTGTCGACCTTCTCCCCGTCGCCGACGGAAGTTTCGACCTCCTCGCGGCTCTTCGAGGCGTCGTCGACGAGGGGCCCCTTGTAGGTGAGGCGGGTCTCGTCGGGGTCGTCCTCGGGCCGCTCGGCCCGAATGCGCAGCGCCTCGTCGGTTTCGGGAAACGAGCGGTGGGGCGCGTCGTAGTAGGTGTCCTCCTGGACGACAGCGCCCGTCGGCGTCGCCTCGAGTTCGTCCAGCTGAGCGCGGATGGCCTCGAGATCGGCGGGGACTTTGACCTCGACCTCGTACATGCGTCGGAAAACGCGGACGGGTCGTAAGTATCGGTCGCTCTCGGGAGAAAACGTCGTACTTAAATGTGGACGGGCGGACGTACAACGTATGACCGAGGAAGAGGAAGCCGAAGCCGAAGCGCAGGCCGATGACGTCGACGAGAACGAAGACGCCGACGAAGCCGAGGGGCTTCAGGCCGGCGACTTCGTAACGCTCGCCTACACCGCCTACACCACCGAGGACGACCAGCTGGTCGACACGACCGACCCCGAGGTCGCCGAGGAGGAGGGCGTCGCCGACCAGGCCGAGGAGTTCGAGCCGCGCACGCTCGTCCTCGGCGAGGGCCACATCTTCGACGAGGTCGAGGAGGCCATCATCGGCGGCGAGGTCGGCGACTCCGGCAGCGTCACGATCGAAGCCGCGGAGGCCTTCGGCGAGTACGATCCGGACGACGTCCAGACCGTCAGCGCCGAGAAAATCGACGAGGACGACCGCTACCCCGGCGCGAACGTCCAGATCGACGGCAAGCAGGGCTACATCAGCACGATCGTCGGCGGCCGCGCCCGCGTCGACTTCAACCACCCGCTCGCGGGTGAGGACGTCGAGTACGAGTACGAGGTCGTCGAGGAGGTCGACGACATCGAACAGCAGGCCGCCGGCCTGTTCGAGATGTACCTCGGAATGGAGCCCGACCTCTGGATCGAGACGGACGAGGTCGAGGAGGAGGTCCCCGTCGAGTCCGACGAGGACGACGAGGACGAGGACGCCGAGCCAGAGTTCGAGACCGAGGTCGTCGAGAAGGAGACGCTCTACCTCGAGGCCACGCCCCAGATGACGATGAACCAGCAGTGGATGATGGGCAAACAGCAGATCGGCCAGGACGTCATCGACAAGCTGGGCGTCGACCGCGTCATCGTCCAGGAGGTCATCGACGGCATGGGCGGCATGGGCATGCCCGGCATGATGGGCGGCATGGGCGGCGGCGCAGGCGGCGAGGCCGACATCGAGGAAGCCCTCGAGGAGGCCGACGTCGACGCCGACGAGATCGTCGAGGAGCTCGAAGGCGCCGAGGAGTAACGGTTCCGTTTTTCGCGGTTTTCCTAACGCCGTCCAGACGCGTCGCCGTCCGTCCGTTTCGGACGCTTCGATCCCCGAGTGCCAGAGCTGCCGCGTCGTCCGCTACCGTTGGTACTCCCCGGGAAACGCCGGCAGCGCGTGGGTCGCCGTCACCGAAACGTCGACCGACGTACCCACCTCGTACCAGTCGTCGTGGGACTGGCGGCTCGAGACCCGTTCCCCACCCTCGAGTTCGATCCGGTAGCGGACCGTCTCCCCGTTGAACTGGCGGCCGACGACCCGTCCGTCGCCGGTCGACGACGGCGTTATCGCGACGTCGTCGGGGCGGACGAGGACCTCGACCGTCCGTTCGTTCTCGGGCAGGGAAACGCGATCGGCGTCGAACGCTCCGAGGGGGGTCTCGACGGCTCCTGCCTCGAGGCGACCGGGGAGGTAGTCGCCCCGACCGAGGAAGTCGGCAACCATCCGCGAGGCCGGCTCCATGTACAGCGCCCGCGGTGATGCGAGCTGTTCGATCCTGCCGGCGTTCATCACGGCCGTCCGGTCGCCGACCGAGAGCGCCTCCTCCTGGTTGTGCGTAACCCAGACGGCGGTGACGTCGACCTCGTCCAAGATCCGCTGGACGCTGTTTCGCATCCGGGCCCGGAGCCCGGCGTCGAGGTTCGAGAGCGGTTCGTCGAGCAGCAGTACCTCGGGGCGGGGCGCGAGCGACCGGGCCAGGGCGACCCGCTGTTTCTGTCCACCCGAGAGCTCGTCGGGGTAGCTGTCGCGGTACGCCGAGAGACCGACCAGCTCGAGCAGCTCCGCGACCGCGTTCGTCCGCTCCTCGTCGCCGGCATCGTCGAGCCCGAAGGCGACGTTCTCCGCGACCGTCTTGTGCGGAAAGAGCGCGAACTCCTGAAAGACGATGCCGACGTCGCGCTTCTCCGCTGGGCGGTACGTCTCCCCATCCGCGAGCGTCTCTCCGTCGATCCGGATCGCCCCGCCGTCGGGGCCTTCGAGCCCGTCGATCAGCCGCAGGGTCGTCGTCTTGCCACAGCCGGAGGGACCCAATAGCGTGAGTGTCTCGCCCCGACGCACCGACAGCGAGATCCCGTCGACCGCGGGGCGGCCGTCGTAGCGCTTCCGGACGTCCTCGAGCTCGAGGACGACCTCCCGCTCCTCCGGCTCGTCCTCGCCGTCCGCACTCGAGCGGGGTCTCGCACCGTCGACGGCCGTGCCACCGTCCATCACGGCCCGGTTTCCCGTCCCGTTCGAGCCGGGAAGTCGCTCGTCCTCGACGCTCGAGTCGTCGTCGCGGTTCCGGCGCCACTTGCGGAGGGCCGACAGGGCGCCGGGGTACTCCCGAGAGACCACCCCTAGAATCGAAAGTCCGGAGATGAAGATGAGCACCAGCGCCGGCACGGCGGCGTAGCCGTAGTAGGCGTTTCGCTCCGCGGCCCAGATGAACGTCGCGAGCGTGTCGAACCCGATCGGCCGGAGCAGCAGCGTCGCCGGCAGTTCCTTCATTCCGTGCAGGAAGACCAGCGCCGCGCCGGCGACCACTCCCGGGAACACGAGCGGGAGCGTGATCCGGCGAAACGCCTGGAACGGCGTGTTGCCCAGCGAGCGGGCGGCCTCGACGAACTTCGGGTTGACGTAGAGGATCGCCGCCCGGGTCGAACCGACGGCCAGCGGCAGGTAAAGTACGACGTAGGCGAAGACCACGAGCGGCACCGTCTGGTAGGCCGAGGGGAGGTAGCGGGTAGCGAAGTAGACGAGGCTGAGGCCGATGACGACGCCGGGAACGGCGAACCCGACGTACGTTGCCCGCTCGAGGGTCCCCGAGAGTGGCGACCGGTGTCGCGCGGCGAGGTACGCCACCGGAAGCGCGAGGCAGGCGGCGACGACCGCGGCCAGCGCGGAGACGTAGACGGAGTTGATCGCGTAGCCCGGCTCGAACCCGAAGCTGCCGGCGTAGGCGTCCGGTCCCGTGAGCAGCCAGGAGAACAGGAACCCGATCGGCACGAGGATCGCGAGCGCGACGATCACGGCGGGGACGATCAATGCGGGCCAGCGCCAGCGACCGAGCCGGATCGTATACGGCCCCGAGTTCCCCCGGGCGCTGCCGTGGATCCGTTCGTGGCTGCGGACCTGGGACTCGACGAGGAGGATCACGAGGGTGATCCCGACGAGATGGAGGGAGAGCATGGCGGCGTAGTCGTGGGCGAGCGCGTTGTACTCGAGGTAGATCTGTCGGGTAAACACGCTAAGTCGGAGGATCGCGGGGACGCCGAAGTCGCCGGCGGTCTCGAGTGCGGTGAGCAACGCACCGGCCGCGACGGCCGGTTTCACCATCGGGAGGACGATCCGGACGAACACGCCACGGATTCCGGTCTCGAGGCTCCGGGCGGCGTCGACGTAGGTTTTATCCAGTGCTCGGAGTCCCGCGATCGTCGTGAGGTAGACGAACGGGTAGTTGTACAGCGTGAGGACGAACACGGTCCCCGGCATGCCGTAGATCTCGGGGAGCGATTCGACGCCGAGGGGTGCGAGCACCGACTGTAATCGGCCCTGGGGACCCCAGACGGAGACGAACGAGAACGCGGAGACGAAGCTGGGGACGACGAGCGGCAGGGAGAGCGCGACGATCCAGAACCGCTTGAACGGGAGGTCGGTGAGAACGGTGAGGAAGGCCAGCGGAACCGCGATCAGGACCGACAGCGTCGTCACCGCGACGATCAGGACGACAGTGTTGAGCAACACGTCGAGCATCCCCCGCCGAAGGACGATGGAGGCGGCCCGGTCGAGGTCCACGCTCAGTGCGACGACGCCGATCCAGACTACCGGAATCACGACCGTCGCAGCGACTGCACCGGCCAGGAGCGTGAGCCCGACCGGCGTCCGCTCGTCGCCGTCGTCGTCCGCGTCGTTCTCGCGTTGCTGGCGCTTCTCGTCCGGATAGTCGTCGACGGTCTCGAAGGGAGAGAGTGAGGACATGTGGGAGACGGAGTGTTCAGAACGGTACGCCCACGTCCCGCAGGATCTCCTGGGCCGGTTCGGGGTCGGCCAGCTCGTTGAGGTCGAACTCGGGGGGTTCGAACTCGTCGGTCGCCGGCACCTCTTCGATAGGCTCGACGCCGTCGATCGTCGGGTACTCCCAGGTCGTCGTCGCGAAGTACTCCTGGGCCTCCGCCGAGACGAGGTGTTCGACGAACGCCTCCGCCGTCGACTGGTCGTCGCTGTCTGCCATGACGGTCCCGCCGGTGGCGTTGTACATCGCGCCGGCGTCGCCGCTCGTGAACGTGATGTCGTAGGCGTCGCCCGGACCGTCCGCGAGCGTGTAGTGGTTGGTGAGCCCGACGCTGACCTCGCCGTCGGTGACCGCCTGTGCCAGCCCGCTGTCTCCACCGGGGGAGATCTCGGCGTCTTGCTCTTCGGTCAGCGTCTCGACCCACTCGCGGGTCTCGTCCTCGCCGTGAATGGCGATCATCGCGGTCAGAAACGCCTGCGTCGAGCCCTGGTCGGGGGGCCACATGATGTCACCAGTGAACTGATCGTCCTCCGCGTACGCGAAGATGTCGTCCGGAAGGTCGTCGGCGTCGTAGGCCTCCGTGTTGTACGCGACCGCCCGGTACCGCCTCGTGAACCCGATCCAGTGGCCGTCGGGGTCCCGAGACCTCTCGTCGACGCGGTCGAGGACGTCCTCCGAGAGCTCGACCGTGTATCCGTCGTCTTTCAGATCAGTCATCGACTGCGTCTCGCTCCCGTAGAAGACGTCCGCCGGCGTCTCGTCCTCGGCCTCGATCGCGCCGACGAGGTCGGCGGTGTCGTCGTAGCGCACCTCGAGCGAGAAGTCGTCGTACTCCGACTCGATGTACTCCATCAGTTCGCCGATTCGGGGCTCGCTCCGGCCGGAGTACACCGTTAGCTCGCCGCTCAGGTCAGGTAGTTCCTCCATCGAGACCCCGCCCGGATCCGGTCTTCCCTCCGCGTACTCCGGATCCCCGAGGACGTCCTCGTCGCCGTCGGCCGTACCGAGACAGCCGGCCGTCAGTCCGATCGCACTGCCCCCGATCGCCCCGAGTGCGGTCCGTCGAGTTACCACCCTTCGATCCATGTTACCGTGCCTGTATGAGGGGGAATATAAACCCACGTTTCCGAGTACGTTCATTCGTTGAACAACCGTACACGCCAGACCGTTTCCCGAACCGACGGGTCCCGGGCTCGTGCCGATCGCGCTATTTTCCGGGGAGGGCCGCGAACTGCGGACGGAAACGGCGACTGCCCCTCGGGTCGAGAGTGAGCGAGCAGGCGCGTCAGCGGGCGGTCAGGCGATGTCGCGGCTCGTGTCGATCGCGACTCCGTCGCTCAGTTCGAGCGTAATCGCCTCGGTGGGCTGGCCGCCGTACCTGAACGTCGGCACCGTGAGGACGGTCTCGAGGCGACCCCCTACGCGGTCGGTGTGGAGCTCGAAGACCGCGTCGGCGGCGTGGAGGGTTCGGGTCCGGTTGCGGGGTTCTGCGCCGCGCAGACAGTGGAGAACGGCGACGCTATCGGTCTCGAGCAGCGTCTCCTTCAGATCGTTCAGGAAGGCGACGTAATCGTCCGGATCGGTTCGCTCGAGGCGATCGGCCGTGTCGACGATCAGAAGCGTCTCCTCGCGCAGGTCGGCGACGGTCCGGGTCGCCTCCTCGAGCCCGTCCGTCGGGAGCGCCTCGACCCGTGGTTCGTCGACCGTCACGGGGGCGGCCTCGAGCGCCGACCGGACGGCCCGAACCGACCGTTCGGTCGAGAGGTAGTGCACGTCGCGTGCGGCCGTCAGTTCGTACAGCAGGCGTTCGGACTGGCTGGCCGGCTCGGCGGTGTAGGCGACGAGCGTTCCTCTCGGAAGGCCGCCCTCGAGCTTGCGATCCAGCGCGTCGATTCCGGTCCGGAGCCGATCGGCCATGCGGTCGGCGAGGTTGTGATAGCGACGGTATAGCTTTTCTCCCCGCGAACAGGGAGATTCAAGGGGTTCGCAGGCCCCGTATCCAACGAGATGCGCCACGACCACGTGATCACGAGCAAACACCTCTCGCGGGCAGACATCGAGACCGTTCTCGACCGAGCGGCCGAGATCGCCGCCGATCCGTCGGCCGTCGCGGATCGCCACGCCGGGGCGTTGCTCGGCTTGCTCTTTTTCGAACCGAGCACGCGAACGAAGATGAGCTTCGAGACGGCGATGAAACGCCTCGGCGGCGACGTCGTCGATATGGGATCGGTCGAGTCCTCGAGCGTCACGAAGGGCGAGACGCTCGCCGACACGGTCCGGGTGATCGAGGGGTACACCGACGCGCTCGTCCTGCGCCATCCCAAGGAGGGTGCCGCGACGATGGCCAGTGAGTTCGTCGACGTGCCGCTACTGAACGCCGGCGACGGGGCCGGACAGCACCCGACCCAGACCCTGCTCGATCTGTACACGATCCGGGAGAACGCCGGGCTCGACGATATCACGATCGGGATCATGGGCGATCTGAAGTACGGCCGAACCGTCCACTCGCTAGCCTACGCGCTGTCGAACTTCGACACCCGCCAACACTTCATCAGCCCGGAGAGCCTGCAGCTCCCCCGGGAGGTCGTCTACGACCTCCACCAGCAACAAGGCGGCCGAACGGGGATTCGCGAACACGAAAGTCTCGAGGCGGTGCTTGGCGACCTGGACGTCCTCTACGTGACCCGGATCCAGCGCGAACGGTTCCCCGACGAGTCGGAGTACCGGGAGGTCGCGGGCGAGTACCGGATCGACGCGGAGACGCTCGAGGCCGCGAGCGACGACCTGACGGTGATGCACCCGCTACCGCGGGTCGACGAGATCGCACCCGAGGTCGACGACACGGAGTACGCCGCCTACTTCGAGCAGGCCCACAACGGGGTGCCGGTTCGGATGGCGCTGCTCGATCTCCTGTTGAGCGAGGGAGGTGAGACCGATGAGTGACGACGGCGGCGAGCACCAACTGCGGGTCAGCAAGATCCGCAACGGAACCGTCATCGACCACATCAACGGCGGACAGGCGCTGAACGTCCTCGCGATCCTCGGTATCGACGGTAGCCAGGGCGAGGAGATCTCCGTCGGGATGAACGTCCCATCCGACCGACTCGCGCGCAAGGACATCGTGAAGGTCGAAGGCCGGGAGCTGAGCCAGGACGAGGTCGACGTGCTCTCGCTGATCGCATCCGACGCGACGATCAACATCGTCCGGGAGTACGACGTCGTCGAGAAACACCGCGTCGAGCGCCCCGACGTCGTCGAGGGCGTCCTCTCCTGTCCGAACGACGGCTGTATCTCCACCGGCGAAGAGCCCGTCGACTCGCGGTTCGAGGTCGTCGACGACGGGGTTCGGTGTTCGTACTGCGGGACGATCGTCCGCGAGGGGATCGCGTCGCTGATCGAACACTGATACGGACTACTGGAAGTCAGTTCCGGAGCGACTGCGAGCCGTCCCGCGGTCGTTCCGGTAAATCGTTACAGCAGACCGTATGAGACGCTCGACGGATCACGAGCGGAACGTGCCCGAAATCGATAAGTGAGCGCCGTTCGACCCTTCGGGTGAATATGTCCCGCGTACGCACCATCCTGATCGCTACGTTCGTCGCCGCGCTCGTCTGGAAGGTCGCCTTCGGCGGCTCCTCGGACGTCGAGTACGAGTACGAACCGGAGCGGTAGTCGATCCGAACGGCTTACGGCCCCGTAGCCGTACACCGTTCGTATGTACGGCGTCGTCACCCGAAACGAAGACGAGATACGGTGGCCGGAGTTCGACCGCGGCTTCTACGAGGTCAAAGACGTTACCGGCAGGTCCGCCGAACCGGTCGCGGACGCGGTAAACATGGTCTCGTGTTTCGGCGACAACGCCGCCGCTGACGCGGACCCCTCGCTCGTCCCGGTCGACGACCTGGGTCGGCCCGCCACGCGTGATCGCAAGTACTTCGATTGGGCGTACGTCTGTCCCTCCCGCGAGGACTACCGCGAGGGACTGCTCGAGATCATCGACGACTGCGCCGCGGTCAACGAGGACGTTCGTCTCGACGACATCGGCTTCCCCCGGGAGGAGTACTGCCGGTGTGGAATCTGTGAGCAGAACTTCCAGGAGAGCGAGTACGACGACCGACTCGAGTGGCGCGCCAGCGTCATCACCGAGTTCGTCGCGGAGGCCGTCGAGCACATCCCCGGTCGGGTCTACATGACGCTGTATCCGGATCCCTACCCCGGCCACCTCTACGAGCGGGCCGGGATCGACCTCGAAGCGCTCGAGGAGCACGTCGACGAGTTCGTCGTTCCCCTCTACGACACAGCTTACGAGACGACCTACTGGCTCGAGACGATCGCGAAGGGGTTCGAGAGCGCGCTCGAGACGCCGTTTAGCATCGAGCTGTACGCCGTCGACGTCGACGTCGATAACCTGATTCACGCGACGGAGGTCGCGGAAGCCTACGGGACGAACGTCTTCTTCGGCTACCAGGCGTCGAACGCCCGGGCCGCGTTGCGCCGCCGCAGCGCGGACGAGCGCGACGGCGTTACCCACGGGGATCCCGACGGCGCCTGAGCGAAAGCCGCCGTCCCGGCGTCGGAGCTCACCGTTTCGGTCCTGACACTGTACAGTGGTGACAACTGACACACAACTTTTGGTTCTCGGGAACGAACTCGAGTGCGTGTACGAGCGCGTGCTGTTTCCGACCGACGTCGGCGACCCCTCGGAGCGAGCGCTCGAAACCGCGCTCGACGTCGCCGAGCGGTACGACGCGGAACTGCACGTCCTCACTGTCGTCGACACGACGAGAGTCTCCGCGGACGTCGAGACGGGACCCACGCTCGAGCGAGCCGAGCGAACGGGGTCGACGACCGTCGAGAGGCTCGTCGATCGAATCCGCGACCGGGGCCACGAACGGGCCGTCAGCGCGGTCGTCCACGGTCGTCCCCACGGCGGCATCCTCTCCTACGCGGAGAACCACGACATCGATCTGATCGTGATGGGAACGCACGGACGGACGGGACTGGACCGGTATCTGGTCGGGAGTATTACTGAAAAGGTCGTTCGGCTCTCGGACGTTCCGGTGTTGACGGTTCGACACCGCCTCGAGGCGTGAGACGGCCCTCCGTCCTCGGAACACGGTTCTCGAGTCCAAAGCGTCCCCTGCGGTACTGATCGGGACTCCGAACGGCGAGCGATCGGGAAAATCAAGCCTTCGCTCGAGCGAAGAGTCGGGTCGCGACGTTATCGCGTGTCGCGGCGGCGATCATCGTCGTCGTCTCCGATGAGGTCGTCGTCGTCATCGTCACCGATGAGGTCGTCGTCGTCATCGTCACCGATGAGGTCGTCGTCATCGTCACCGATCAGATCGTCATCGTCGTCGTCACCGATCAGATCGACGTCGTCG
>PWMF01000132.1 GCA_003559215.1 Natrialbaceae archaeon | reverse complement strand
AGCGTCCTGGCATCGCCCTTTGGTTTTTTTGGCGCTTCCTCTTTTTCGAGCGGAGATCCCTTTCGTTTCTGCTTCCGCTGGTGAGTATTTGTTCTCGGTTTCTTCGCGGGAGAGGGAGTCGGCGAGTCGGGTTGAAGATGATCTGGCGCGATTTCCTCGGCAACAACCGGTTGCGCGATTTCCTTGACCCTTCTGGCCGCAGCCAGCCCCTGGTCGAATGCACGTTTCCGCGATACCGCCTTCTTCTTGGCTCGCTCAAAGAGCCTCTTCCCCGCCCCAGCGCTCTTTGTAGACGTAATACCACTGTCGGCTGTCGCTTTCTTCCCCTTTCGTTTGCTGGTACCACCACCACCACTAACCAAAGAGTCTGCCGGGGGAGCGGGGGGAGGATCCACAGGTTGGTGGTTTTCTTTCGCAAAGTCTTCCATGTCAGAATCCTCCTCATCGTCGGTCGTCATCGATGCAATGGGTGCCCCAAAGTTCATGGTCGTTTTGCTGCTGATGCGCTCCATTGCGTCGGGAGCAGGTACCCATCCTTCCTCCGGCAGGCTCTTCGTGTTGGTCGCCAGAGGGGCCAGCCCCGCCTTTTCTGCTGTTTGGTGGATCATCAAGACAGGGGCACCGTGCGTCGTGCGATTGGCATGCTTCACCAGAGGATCGGCTACCTTTTGTTGCTCCTTGCGCATCCTCTTCCCCATCGGGCGCTTGGACTTCTCACCATTCGCCGCCTTTGCTTCCGATGATTCCTGAGGCGGCAGCGGGGGCTGCGATACCACGGTCATTGTTTTGGCTCGCTGCCTAATCTTGTCGAGAAGGTGGCGGCTGTCGACCACAAAGCGGTCGGGCCACGATGAAGTGGTCAACTCCGCTGGCACCATTTTCTTGTTCCGCATGCCGAGTTGTGTGGGGAGCCAGCCAAATGTCTGCGACTCGGGGTCCCACGACTCTAGTGCTGTCTTGATGGCTTGTTCGATGACTTGGGGGCAGCGGTGCGACCAAATAGAAGTCATGGGGAAAAGGAGCGTCATGAGCGGCTTGGTCAGGATGAAGATATCACGTTGTTTCTCCTTCTTGAGGATCTTGAGACAGGAAATCACGTAAGTACGACCATTGTGGGTGTACAAGATCCAACCCAGGTATCTGTCCGCAAAGGTGTCCAAAAGTCCGCTGCATTTGCATGCCTTTTTGGCTTGTTCGTAGTTGCTCGCTTCTTGCGCTTTTCCGCAGTCGCACTCCTTCAGGATGTAGGCCCTGACAGTGGGAACGATCTTTTTCGTATAGTCCTCTCCGATGGGGTCCCTGGAATCCGGACTTGCGTAGATGCAGTGCTTGGGTTTGCTGATCATCGTCACGGTGCCTTCATCTGGCACGACATTCGTCGACACGGACCCATGACTAGAGGCCTGATTCCGAAGAGTGTTCATTATGGAGTTGGTTTTCTTTACCTGAACCTGTGGTAGGTGCATACTGTTGTCGACCATTTTCACCGCGCAAAGTTGTTTCGAGTGTTGTTGTTGTTGTTGGTGTTGTTGTTGTTGTTGTTGCTGTGCAATGAGCCTGCGTTTTTTGGTTTTTGATTTTTGATGTGAGTTTTTTTTGGTGTTTTAATCAATAGCAACTGCACGAGAGTGCACAAAAACTAATATATATGTATATATATATATAAATTAGGGGGGCGTCCGCGCGCTTATTTTAAAAGCGGGATGGAATCGATACACAAATAGTAGTAATAAAAAAATACGCCCAAAGCGAGAGCGAGGGTAATGATGAAAGGAAAGGAAATACAAAAGTACGTACTCATTTTTCGTGACCGTGTTTGTGTTTTTGCTTCGTTTGTTCTTCGTAGATTTCTCCACATGGTTCCCTTTCTCGTCCTCAGAGGAAGAAAAACCACCATTCCGGTCATCCGGAATCACGATCTTACAGTTTTCTAGCATTCCCATAAGTCTTGCCGAGTGTGTTTTGTAGGCACCGTCATCGACTTTGCCGAAAATATCGATCCATGCCTTGAATTCCTTTTGATCCTCCGAATCGAATTCATCTTTGTCTATGAGTAACCCCAAGAACGTGGAGAGGCGCGTCAACAAAAGCGGGACCTTGCTTGTGCCGTCTTCTAGCCAGTGGCGCAAGGTATAAAGAAAATACCGGTTCCGAACATCTTGGTTTTGTTCATGGAGGCCTACGCAGTTGGGGACAACCCTGATAGCTTTGTAGAATTCCACCAACGAGGAAACATGACCTTTAGTGGTACCCTTTGCGCCTCCTTCCAGCCATTCGCCCATGGCAATGATGGCTGATTTCTCGTCATCAGACTTACATTCCTCTCGGATGTTTTTCTTCCACAGATTCCAATCCGATTCATATCTGCAATCCAATACATCGGTGTCGTCATCAGGATTGTCATCATCCTCATCATCATCATCATCATCATCACTTGAGGAGGAGGAGTATGGTGACGAATCATCCTCACAAGAATCAACGTCGGATTTGCCGTCACACATGAACGGGGGGTCATCATCAGAATCTCCATCCGGAGTGGATGTGAGCTCATCGTTAATGCAATCCGGACAGATCCACAAATTGGGGCGCTTGGTAGAGTTCTT
>PWMF01000001.1 GCA_003559215.1 Natrialbaceae archaeon | reverse complement strand
TAGGCGTGCGCTTGAACAGCGGGACGTTGAACGTGAACGGCGAGTATTCGCCTACTGTGTTACACAGTTAGAACGGGAGTCCACGCTGAATGCCACGCCCTTCAGGGCGTGGTAGCTTACTATTCTGGTGTACGCAACACCCAACGGCGAGCGGTACTTCCGGAAGGAACGAGCGCTCACGACTTCCACCGACGATCGACCGACAACGGCCGCGGTGACCGTCGCTCCGTCGAACCTCGGCTCCGTCGACGATCCGGAGCTCCGGGAGCAGTACGCGACGGAAGCGAGCCGGATGGCCGAGACCCACGAGCCGGACGACGCGATCTAGCGGCTCCTGTTCACCCGCCGCTCAGTCGTGCGGATGGAACCGCTTGACAGCGCGGTCGACCGCCTCCGTCCGCCCGAGGAAGGTGACCCGATCGCCGTCGCGCAGCACGTGGTCGCCGGTCGGCACCTCCGTCGTCCCGTTGCCGTGGGTCACCAGCCCGACGAGACAGCCGTCGGGGATCTCGGCATTGAGTTGGGCGATCGTCTTTCCGACGAGATCCGTCGCCGTTACCTCGATCTCCTGGACGTCGCCTGTTCGACCGAGTTCGTTCATCCACGCGGACAGCGAGGGACGCTCGAGGACGTTCTCGAGCGACCAAGCGGTCGCCATCGAGAGGTCGATCGCGCGGACGCCCAGCGATTCGAACGCTTCGACGTTGCCGGGCTGGTTGACCCGCGAGGCGACCGTCTCGACGTCGAAGCTGGTCCGTGCGAGCTGGCAGGCCAGCAGGTTCGCGTCGTCGTCGGGCGTCGTCGCGACGACGTTTTTCGCCTCGTCGATCCCTGCCCGCTCGAGGACGTCGGCGTCGGTGCCGTCGCCCTCGAGAGCGCGCAGGCCCCGTTCGCGGACCCGTTCGACCGCGTCGGGATCCTTGTCGACGACGAGGACGTTCTCTCCGTCCCGTTCGAGCCGTTCTGCGAGGGAGAGTCCGACTCGTCCCCCGCCGATGAGTATCGTACGCATTGGTGAGACTCCGAGGTGGTTCGCGATCTGTCGCGCGAGGCCGGCCTGAAGGACGACCGTCGCGAAGATGATCAGAAAGACGGTGCCGGCCAGCAGCTGGGCCTCCTGTGGCTGGCCGAGCGCCTGGAGTTCGACCGCAAACAGCGTCGCGACGCTCGCGGGGATGATCCCGCGGGGGCCGACGGCGCTGAGAAAGAGCCGTTCCTCGCGCGTGAACCGCTCGCCGGTCGTCGCCAGGTAGATCACCGCCGGGCGGAGCACGAGCGTGATCGCGACGACGACGGCGATTCCGGCGAAGCCGAGGGTCGCGATGTCGCCGAAGTCGATCAGCGCCGCCAGCGCGACGAAAATAAACGAGAGGACGACGACCGAGAGATCGTCCAGAAAGTCGACGACGTCCTCGTGGTGTGGGAGGTCGACGTTACCGAGCGCGAAGCCGGCCATCGCCGCGGCGGCGATCCCGGTCTCGCTCGCGAGCAGCTCCGCGCCGCCGTAGGCCACGACGATCCCCGCGAGGACGACTAGTCGGGCGTGCAGCGGCGCGGTCCCGGGCGAGAGGTTGCCCCGGCTGAGGAACAGCCAGACGGCGCCGGCGACGGCGGCCCCGACGGCCAGTCCGATCGCCAGCCGACTCCCGAACTCGCCGAGGAGTCGTACCGGACCGCCGTCGCCGGCGACCAGTACCTCGAAGACGACGACCACCAGAATCGCGGCAGTAACGTCGTTGAGCACGCCCTCGCCCTCGAGGACGGCCGCGACGTGATCCCGAACGGTGACGACCTGGAGGATGGGGCCGATCACCGTCGGTCCGGTCGCGATCAACAGGGCGCCGACCAGCAGGCCGACCTCGAGGCTCGTGTCGAGGAAGACGACGACGGCGCCCGCGGTTCCGAGCCAGGTGATCGCCGCGCCGACCGTCGTGAGCCGCAGCAGGGCCGTCGGGCTCTCCCGGAGTTTCTCGAGGCGAAGGTGGTAGCCACCCTCGAAGAGGATGATCGCGACGCTGACGCCGACCATCACGGGGAGCCCTTCGCCGAACGTTGCCTGCGAGACGAGACCGAACCCCTCCGGACCGATCGCGACGCCCGCGAGGATCAGAAACAGGACGCTTGGGATCCGAAGCCGATCCGCGAGCACGCGGGAGGCGACCCCGAGCGCCAGCACGACGGCGACGACACCGATCAGCGTCACGGGTGGGTACCCGGACGTGGGTCGATCGGAACGGCCCGACGCTCGGTCGCTCGCTCGGAGGCCATCGTTATCCCTTACTATCGGTCGCCGACTGTGTATCCGTTTCGGCTCCCTCAGTCGATACGAGTACCTGGTAGAGGATGATCGAGGCGACGGCGAACGACGAGCCGACGAGCAGGACGACGCTGAGCACGTCGAGCGATCCTACGCCCAGCCAGTTCGCGAGTTCGCTGAGGCCGATCCCGGCGCTGGCGAGAACCATCATGATCCCGAAGTAGACGATCACGTCGTCCTCCTCGACGGTCGCGGTCGCGGCCGATCCGATCCGCGCGCCGAGCGCGCTGCCGACCAGCAGCAGAGAGACGACCGTGAGGTCGACGCCGCCGGACATCCCGTAGGTGAAGGTGCCGAAGGCACCCGAAAACAGTCCGGCGAACAGGCTCGTTCCGACGGCGGCGGTCAGGGGCGTCCCGATCAGGTAGTAGATCGCGGGCATCCTGATGAAGCCGCCGCCGACGCCGATCAGCCCCGAGACGAGGCCGACGCTCCCGCCGGCTCCGGTGATCGTCCACAGCGAGGCCCGCCCGCCGGAGGTCAGCGAGAGCATCGGCGCCACCTCGTAGGACTGGATCTTCTGGGCGATCGGAGGAATCTCCTCGTCGCTGACTTCATCCTGACCGTCCTCGGCGTCCTCGAGCCTGTAGGCTCGCCGCAGAAACAGGAGTCCGATCCCCGCCAGTAGAACGACGTACGCGATGCCGGTGACGAGTTCGGCGATCCCCAAGGCCTCGAGACCGAAGACGAGTCGACTTCCAAGTTCGATCCCGATCGAGAGAACGACGAAGAGGACAGCTCCGAGCCTGTAGTCGACCTGCCCGATGTCGTAGTGTTTCAACACGGCGATGACGGACGTGCCGAAATAAAACGCCAAACCGCTACCGATCGCGACGGGCGCGGGGTAGCCCAGTATCAGCAGCGTCGGCGTGATCAGGAACGACCCGCCCATCCCGAAAAAACCGAACAGCACGCCGACCATGAAGCCGAAGCTGACGAACAGGGCCAGCATCGCTGGGGAGAGACCGAGGAGTTCCATCGGTTAGGTGCTCGCGTTCGTGATTCGATC
The DNA here is from genome assembly GCA_003559215.1 of Natrialbaceae archaeon. Classification (GTDB taxonomy): domain Archaea; phylum Halobacteriota; class Halobacteria; order Halobacteriales; family Natrialbaceae; genus Natronococcus. Next base: position 7,306 of record PWMF01000001.1, on the reverse strand, counting down.
GATCAGCGGCGATGCGACCCGCTCGAGGAGGCCGTAGCCGACGTAGAGGGCGACCGCCTGCAGGAAGACGACGACGACGAGCGCCGTTGCCTGCGCGACGGACGAGAGACCGGCGAACTCGATCATGTTCTCCGCCCTCCGTTCGTCGTTGGTTGTGTGCGTGTCATGGATTTCTACTCACTACTCACTACCCGTCAGGAGTGTATAACGCTTTTGGGACTGGAGGACAATATTACTGCAGAGAATCACACGAGTATCCAACGAGAATATTTGAATACGTTACGGAAATATAGTGCCTCGAACCCGGTGTCTCGGCGGCGCTCGAGCGCGGCACTCACGCGCTCCCGAGGGAGACGGTTTCCGATAGTGCCGGCCCGTCGCGTTCGCCCATCGGGCGTCGGTTCGTCGGTCGTTCGGTCGTTTAGGGACCAGTTGGTATTGAATAACCCCAACAATATTATAGCGTCGCCCCCGTATCTGGGGTATGAAAGCGGTACTCGCAACTGATCTCTCGGCGGCCAGCGAGGCGACGATACGGAACGAAACCTGCCTTGACTGTCTGGGCCGGATCGGGATCGAAGCGATTCACCTCGTGACCGTCGTCCCGTCGAACGTCCACTCGGGAATGCCCGGGATCGACTTCGAAAAGCGCCGAAAGCGGGCGATCCGACGCTATCAGGAGGTCATCGAAGCCGCCGGGTTCGACGTCGAGGTCCACGTCGTTCGGGGGACCCCCCACCGACGAATCGTCGGCATCGCCGGTACGATCGGCGCGAGTCTCACGGTCGTCGGCTCTCGCGGAAAGAGTCCGCTCGAGAACCGCGTCGTCGGGTCGACGGCGCGCAACCTCGCCCGGACGACCGAGACGCCGCTGCTGGTCAACCGAATCGAGCGCGGCGTCGACGACCCCGAGGTCGTCCGACAACATCTCTTCCAGCGAATGCTGTACGCGACCGACTTCTCCGAGAACGCCGACCGCGCGTTCGAGACGTTCTCCTACCTGCGACACGCCACGCGGGAGGCCACGCTCGTCCACGTCGCTACCCCGAAGGATCCCGACCTCCCTGAGGGAGGCGATCCCGAGCGGCGACTGGCGGAACTGGCCGCGCAGCTCGAGGACTGGGGGATCGACACCGAAACCGTCGTCAGACGGGGCGACCCCGCCGAGGAAATCCTCGCCACGGAGGACGCGGTGAACCCGACGACGGTTCTGGTCGGCTCGCGGGGACACAGCCGTCTCCGTCGACTCCTACTGGGCAGCGTCTCCGAGGAACTCGTCGCTCGAGCGACCGGGAACGTGATGCTGGTCCCCCCAACGTAACGGGGTCTGTTTTCGTCCGTTCGACGTCGTGCGGACGAGTTCGGCACATCGAGCTTGCAATGTAAGGGCCTGTGAAGGGCTGTGACGCTCGATCCATGTCGGAAGGTTGAATTCGGCGCTGGCGCAAAGCGGGAACAGGATACTCGTTTCGATCCGCCACTGAACGGTCCGTTCCGACACCATGCTCGAACTCACGCTCCTGGCCGTCCTCGTCGTCTCCGTTCTTCTGTTGGTCCACTCGTACTTCCTCTACCTTCCGCTCCTGGCGCTGCTGGCGAAGGTGACCCCGACACCGGACTCGTCGATCCCCGCCTCGCTTCCCTCGGTTGCACTCGTCATCGCGGCGTACAACGAAGAGGAGATCATCGCGGAGAAGATCGAGAACAGCCTGGAGCTCGAGTACCCCGACGACCGGCTCTCGGTCGTCGTCTTCTCGGACGCCTCTTCGGATCGGACCGACGAGATCGTTCGCTCCTACGCCGATGAGGGGGTCGACCTCGTCCGCATCGAGGGACGGGTCGGGAAGACCGAGTGCCAGAACCGGGTCGCCGACGCCGTCGACGAGGAGATCATCGTCTTCTCGGACGCCAACAGCATGTACGAGCCCGACGCGATCCGCGAGCTGGTGGCGTCGTTCGGACCCGACGTAGGGTGTGTCGTCGGCGAGCTCAAGTACCGCGACTCGAGCGACGTCGACGGCGAATCGATCTACTGGCGCTACGAATCGCTGATCAAGCGCCTCGAGTCGGCGGTCGGCTCGTCGGTGACCGGGAACGGCGCCATCTACGCGGTCCGCAACTCGTCGTACGTCCCCCTTCAGCGGGGTGCGATCAGCGACTTCGCGGAGCCGCTGGCGATCGTCAAAAACGGCGAGCGGGTCGCGTACACCGCCGACGCGGTCGCCTGGGAGAGCACCGAGGAGACGGTCGACGACGAACTCGACCGCCGGAGCCGGATCGTCACCCGGTCGTGGCACACCGTCGCGAACAATGCCGAGCTGCTCAACCCCGTTCGGTACCCGGTGTTTTCCGTCCAGCTCCTCTCTCACAAGGTGCTCCGGTGGCTGTCGCCGATCCTTCTCGCCGTCGCCCTCCTCTCGAACCTCGCTCTCGTTTTCGTTTCGGCGAGCCCCCTCTATCTGGCGCTGCTCGGGGCCCAGATGGCGTTCTACGCGCTCGCGCTCGTCGGCGCCGCCCTCGACCGAACCTCGCTCTCGCCGCCGATTGTCGTTCACGTCCCCCACTTCTTCGTCGTCGCGAACTACGGCATGCTCGTCGGCCTGTGGAACTTCCTCCGGCGGGAGAACATCGTCACCTGGAACACGACCGCTCGAGACTCGACCCAGAACGAAGAGACCGAACCATGACTCACGTCGTCCACCTCTCGTCCGTCCACTATCCGTTCGATCCGCGCATCTTCCACAAGCAACTACAGACGCTGTCGGCCGCGGGCTATCGGACGACGCTGCTCGCCCACCACGACGAGCCGATAGTCCGAGACGGCGTCGACGTGCGCTCGGTCGGCGACGTCGAGACGCGACTCGAGCGCTGGCGCAACCTGCCGACGCTGTTCCGGGCGGCGCGGGCCGAAGACGCCGACGTCTACCACTTCCACGATCCGGAGCTGTTGCCGATCGGGCTGGCGCTCTCGCTGACCACGGACGCGAGGGTCGTCTACGACGTCCACGAGGACTACGCGGACGCGATCCGTGTCCGCGAGTGGATCCCCGACCCGGTCAAGCCCGTGCTACAACGAGTGTTCCCGGCCGTCCAGTCGGCGCTGACCCGACCACTGGATCTCGTCGTCACGGCCGACGACGCCACCCGGGAGAAGCTCGGCTCGCGGACGAGTACGCCCGTCGAGACGATCCGGAACCTGCCGAAAGTCGCGGGGATCGAGACCGACCGGGTCGACCTCGAGCGCTCCCACGAGCACGTCCTCGCGTACGTCGGCGGGCTCGACCGCGAGCGGGGACTGCTGAACATGCTACAGGTCACCGCCCGGCTTCGGGAGGCGGGTCTCGACGTCGGGCTCTGGCTGCTCGGGCCGTTCCAGAACGAGGAGATCGAGCGCGAGGCCCGACGGTACATGGACGAGGCGGGGATCTCGGAGCACGTCCGGCTGTTCGGCTACGTCGACTACGACGAGATCTTTTCGTACCTTGCAGCGGCCGATATCGGCCTGCTGCTCGTCGACGAGGAGCGTTTCGAGCGAAACGTCCCTACGAAGTTCTTCGAGTACCTCTACTGCGGCCTCCCCGTCGTGCTGACGGAGGTGCCGTCGCTCGAGCCCTACGCCGATTCGGAGTACTGCGTCTCCGTTCCCGAACGCGACCTCGAGCGGGCAACAGCGGAGATCGAACGCCTGCTCGAGGATTCGGATACTCGGCGGGCGATGAGCGATGCCGGGCGCGAGGCGGTCGTCTCGGAGTACAGCTGGGAGGTCGAGCGGGACCGGCTGCTCGCCGCGTACGCACAGCTGACGGGAGCCACGGACACTGACGGTATTACTCGAACGACCGACGAGACTACACGAACCGACGACGAATACGAATGACTACCGTTTCAGTTATCACCCCGACGTACAACCGGGCGGAAACGCTGCCCCGCGCGATCGAGAGCGTCCTCGCACAGAGCCACGAGGCGTTCGAACACGTGATCGTCGACGACGGCTCGACCGACGACACCGCGTCGGTCGTCGAGGGCTACGACGACGATCGCATCGAGTACCTCCGACTCGAGGGCAACAACGGAGCGAACGTCGCCCGGAACGAGGGGATCCGCGCGGCCTCCGGGGAGTACGTCGCTTTCCTCGACTCCGACGACGAGTACTACCCGCGCAAGCTCGAGACCTGCGTCGCCGCCCTCGAGTCGCTACCCGAGACCTACGGCGGCGTCTTCCACGGCTACGACATCTATCGGGGCGAGGAGTACCTCGGTCCGGAAGCGACCCACGAAGGCCGCGTGACCCGCTCGAACCTCGGCGAGGCGAACGTTCCGGGCAGCTTCATCACGACGATGTTTCGCGCGTCCGTCTTCGACGTCGTCGGCGACCTCGACGAGGCGATGGCCTCCTCGCAGGACTACGAGTTCTACCTGCGGGTCGCCCGGGAGTACGACTTCTACGGGCTGGGCACGATCCTGGCGAAACACTACCGTCGGGAGGACTCGATCTCGCTCGACGTCGCGGCGAGACGCGAGGGGAAGACCCAGCTCATCGAGCGCCACGGCGACGTGCTGACCGACCGCCGACATGCCCACCACCACTACCTGCTGGGGCTGACCCACGCGAAACGCGGCGAGATGGCGACGGCACGACGGGAACTCGCCAGGGCGATCCGGCTCCACCCGACGAACCCGCTCCCGTACGTCCACCTCGCGACCTGCGTGACACCGCGAACGTTCGCAGTCGGGATGGATGCGAAGCGACTGATAAAACGTCTCATCGGCCGATGACGGGCACCCCATCGGTTTCGGATTGGAAAGGCACATCAATGGAACACCGATACTACCCATAGATGCGTCTGCACGCTGCTGATATCGATGTTGCCGTCGCGGTCTGTTACGTCGCGTTCGTCTTCTCCGGCGTGTACAAAAGCGCCTGGTACCTCGAGTGGTCGCCGATCGATCTGACCGTGCTGCTCGGCGCGACGACCGTCGCACTCTCCGCGCTGCTGGTCGCCGCCGGCCGGCTCGAGCTCACCCCACCGGCAGTCGTCATCCCGTCGCTGTTCGGTCTTTTCGCGGGCTACGCCGTCCTCTCCGGACTCTGGAGTCCGAGCACGGAGTACTATTTTTCCAAGTCGATCCGGCTGGTCGGCGTCACTGGCCTGGCGCTGGGCGCGGGTTCGGTCGTCGTCGCAACGTCGTATCGACGACTCCGGTACGCCGGGTTCGCTACGGCGGGGGTCGGTTTCGTGACCGCGGTCGAAATGCTGGTCCAGTACCAGCAGGTCGGCGGCGAGCTCTCGCCGTTCGGAACGAACTACCTGATTACGGGCCGGGCGATCGGGCTGGGACTGTTGCTCGCGGTCGGCTACCTCGTCCTCTCGAGGGAGGATCGAACCCTCTCGGTCGTGGCGCTTTCCAGCGCCATCGTGATGAGCTACGCCCTGCTCGTAAGCGGGGCTCGCGGCCCCACGGTCGCGGTTGCGGGCTCGATCGGGCTGTTCGTTCTCGCGGGAATCGTCCTCGGAACGCTGCCGAACGGCCGCCTCGCGCTAGCGGGGTACGGCGTCGCGGGGCTCGTCTCATTAGTCGGGTTCGCAACCGTCGCTCGGCAACTGCGCGGCATCCAGCGACTTCTCACGCTGGTCGACGGCCCGGGTCGCTCGCTCGGCCTTCGCTTTGGCTACTGGACGAACACGTTCGACGCCCTGCATCCGGGAATGCTCCTCTTCGGGGAGGGGCTGGGCGCCTGGCCGGTGTTGATCGATCCGGGCTACGATACCCGGTACTACCCCCACAATATCGTGCTCGAGGTACTGTTCGAACTCGGTCTTGTCGGGCTCGTACTCCTCTGTGCGCTGTTCGGGTACGCCCTGCTGAACGTCGCCCGGGACTGGACCGAGCACGGGGGAGCGACCCACGTCGTCCTCGGGATCCTCTTCGTCTACATGCTGGTGAACGTGATGGTCACCGGCGATCTGAACGACAACCGGTTCCTGTTCGCGATCGTCGGGGTGATGGCTTACGCCGTCGGGAGCCGGCGAATCACCTCCCTTCGACCGGCATCTGCCCCCTGAGAGCGCGGCCACGAGCTCGAGCGTGAAACGAGGCGTGGCTCGAGGTTGGCTATCGGCCGTCGATCGTGATCCCCGATCTGTGACGCTCTCCCGATCGGTTCTCGCGAGTCGAGCCGCCGCTACGGGCGCGGCTCCGTTCGGCTTCCGAAGACGAGGTAGCCGATCGCGGCAGTCGCGAGCACCGCGCCGACGGACCAGTCGAACATGGTGTAGGACTCGAAGAACTGGTGAATCGCCCAGCCGACGGCGAGCGCGAGCATCGCGACGTCGACGTCGCGGTAGTCGACCGTGCGCGCGACGATGCTGCCGACGACGAGCCCGACGTAGGCGAGCCCGCCGACGAGTCCGGTCTGAATGAGTACCGATAGGTAGGAGTTGTGCGGCGTCGGCGCTCCCTCGCCCGGAAGGTAGGGCTCGATGACGGTGCTGGCCGGTCCGCTACCGTGCCCGAACAGCAGGGGCCCGTCGTCGATCGCGCTCAAGCTTGCAGCCCAGAGCTCGAACCGTCCGGTCGCGGAGACGCCGACGAGCCCGAGTGCCATCGCGGCGAGGACGGCGAACACGCTGAGGGCAGTCGTGGCGACCGCGACCGGGACGAGCTTCCGTCCGCCGACGGCGTAGGCGGCGTAGATCGCCGTCGCAACCGCCGCGGCGAGCATCGCCGCTCGGGCGTTCGAGAGGAAGAGTCCGATCCCACAGACGACCGCGAGAATCGCGGCGACGGCCGTACCAACCGGTCGTCGTCCGTCGAGCAAGCGGTGGAGTTCGACGACGGCGGCGACGAAGCCGGCGAACGACAGCAGGCCCAGCCCGTTCGGGTTCGGGAAGATCGACTGCAGCGTCAGGACGTCGGGATCGAACCCAGGGACGCTCGGCGAGGACGCGGTGTACCGGCTGACCTCGAAGAGCCACAGCGTGTAGTCGCCGACGGCGTACGTCGCCAGTCCGAGCGCCACGACGACGGCGGCGAGCCCGGCGAGAACCCGGAGGAACACCCGTTCGGGAACGAGCCGAGGGAGTACGAAGAGGCTCGTTCCCATCACCGTCGCGGCCCACACCGGCCATCGTGACTGCGGGCTCGAGGGAACGAACGCGAGCGTGTGTGCGAGGTAGACGCCGACGATCACCGCGAAGCAGCCGACGACGGCCCACTGGCCCGCCGTGTACCGTCTGGCGTCGGTGACGACGAGTACGTACGAGAGGAGGAGGACGAACCCGAGGCCGATCGCGAGCACTCGGCT
>PWMF01000100.1 GCA_003559215.1 Natrialbaceae archaeon | reverse complement strand
GTGGAGCGGGGCTGGGTCATGCAGGACTCCTTCCGTGGAATCTGATTTGCCCAAAGGCTACCGCGGCGCCGCCGAGCGTTCAAGCAATGTGGGTGTCCCGGCGTTCCCGCACTGCAGAGGATGGCAGGGCGGGGTAGTGGGGTCAATTCGAGTGAGTGTCCAAATTATTCTGTTCGCCAAATACGTATACTGTCCCCGGAATTCCCCAAAGAATTACGTACACTGTCCCCGGAATTCCCAAGCGAAGTGGGTGTCCCAGCGTTCCCCCCACGCTCCGGACTTCGTTCAAGCGAAGTGGGTGTCCTGGAGTGTTTGCCGGGGTTTTCCAAAATAGGTTTGGTGGGGTCGCACCCAGTGAGTGTCCCAATAAGCGAGCTACGGAAGCCCCCCTTCCCTCAGGAAGCGCTTACGGGCTCAGGTATGCCTCGTCGAATACGCTCGAGGACAACATTCCTAAAAGTTGAAATCAGTTGAGCTTCCTTCACGACTCCATTACCTTGGAATCCAATGACCATTTCGACACCCACGAAGGCGTTGGCCAACTCATTCCGATAGTTCACATGCGTCGGTGGCAGAAGACTGAAATTGCAGACACCTGGCACTTGGTTGTTTCTGCAGATTGGGTTGAATCGCAAAGATGCAATTCCGTCGACCAAACCCACCTCTGGAGCGTCTTCGTTAAAGGTCGTTGTTGCCTGACTGCCCTCAATATCCTTCCCCTGACACGTCAAAGTGGTGCCACTCAAAAAATACTCGTTCTCGACTACGCGCACTTCATCGAAAGCCTGTCCACAATGCCCTCGGCCCGCGTAGCGCACGCGGAGCCTATCGCCGGTCTCGGAAACCCATGCGAATTCATTTCTGATGTGATCCTCATGAAGAATGATGAGTGAGGCCTCATCGCGAAAGCCCGCGTTTCTCACATCGCGGACGAGGTATTCACTTATAATCCGGACATTTTCCTGCATTCTTGAAAGTGCTTCAGCGTCACGTGTAGCCGCTAAATTGGTAAGGTATGTCAACACCAATGCCCCGAGAAGAAAAATCGAAAGCGCGAGTGTGATCATTAATTCCACAAGGCTGAACCCCGAGACCGGCCGGAAAAACAAAACGTCCCTCGTGCTCATCTCAACTTCTCCTGCAAGGGGCTGAGGCAATGTAGCGAAAACACTCAAATCCCGGTTCACATGAGCCCGCCGTGTCTTCATTATCCTCTTCACTATCTGCGGGATTATCCTCTTCACTATCTGCGGGCGAAACCCCAAATCGCTCTTCGCGCCAAACCAGGCTTAGTGATACGCGTACCCACGCATTTCTATCCACGTCGTTTTCCCTTGCAAAAACCTCAGGGCTGCCTACATTCACAGCCAGCCCCGGAAGCCCAACCTGATTCGCCGTCGCCGTCCAATCGGCACGGAAGTCCCCCAAAAATCCCACCGTCGGGCATCCATCACCTTCGGACAATCCCCCGACTTCCAACCAAAGACGTTCCTCGAAATCCAACGCGGCTGCCGAGGCGACCGATGTAAATAGGGAAGAGTGAACCGACTGAAGAGACTTGACCGTAAGCGCACCAATACCAATCAGTCCCACTGACAGAACGACCAAGGCAATGAGCACCTCAAGCAAGGAAAATCCCAGTGTCCTGGTAAAAGAGTCTTCGTGTCGCATTAAGCTTTCCTCCGGTCCACTAGGTGTCATTGCACGCTTTTGGCTCCGACGTGATCTGACCTGTGGGGCGGACCTCAACCGTACGCCGCTGCCGCGTGCCCGCGCAGTTCGGATGCTTAAGTTCAAACGCAATCCCGGCAGCAAGCCAATTAGTACTATCATTACCGTCGACGAGGTAGCCGCGGCTGTTGAAAGTCAGAATCAGCGTGCCAACGTCGTTAGTCAAAATATCAACGCCGGAATTGCTTGCGCACCTTAAAACGCCATCGCGGCAGAATGTTGGGACGTCGGGCGTTGCATCGGGATCTGTTTCTGATGATTCCCGCACCTCGATCTCGGCATCCCAGCCCCCCGTATTGTTCGCTAGTCGCAAATCGACATTCTGGCTCCGCCTGATTGCCTCGCTTCGTGCAAATGTGATTAAAGCGACGAGTTCATTGTTTTGGCTTGTTACTTGGGCGTTTTTGAGTGTTTCACGAAAGCTTGGTATCGCGATTGTAGCCAAAATCGCGATGAGCGCCACGACCACCATCAATTCAACGAGTGTAAACCCGCGAACGTATTTCCGAATGCATATGTGGCCGGTCATCATGTACCCCAGCAGTTAGGGTTGGTGGCATTTGACGAAGTGCGAGCTCCGCGAATGCCTCGGTGCGTAAAGGTGAAGTAGCGGCATTGGGTGTCGTTTAACTGTGATCCTCGCGCTTCTGCCTCGACGACGAAACCGTAGCCGTCCCCGCTCACTTGAGGGGTGATTGAATAGAAACCACGGTCGCTCGTCGTGCGCACATCGGTGCAGTTATTATACGTGTTGTTTCGGGTGAAGCACCGTTCAAGTTGTTGAGCGGCCTCCAGAACAGCGCTCGTTGCGTCCGCCCGGCGAGATTTCTGAATCTGCTGCGTGTAGGAGGGAAATGCAATCGCAACAATGATACCAAGAATTAGCACGACGATCATGAGCTCAATTAGGGTAAATCCGTAACGC
>PWMF01000012.1 GCA_003559215.1 Natrialbaceae archaeon | reverse complement strand
TTTGCACCGGGTGCGCTGACCTTTTGAATGGTACTGGCAATCTTTTGCAGTTTTCCTAATAGGTCCTGGTCATCCGCCTTACGCGCTGCCTGAATTCGGTTGCGTAGCACCTCTAGGAAAATCTCACTAATGCCAGGCAAAGCTTCCATGGTTGCTTTTTGAATGTCTTCTTCAGCCAGAATACTGTCTATCAATTGATTTGAAAGCGCCTGCTGCTCCTTAATGGCTTCATCAATTTCATGGGTCATCTCAAGCAGCTGATTACGCAATTCAGAAAGCTTGGCTTGTTCTTCACCTTTCGCGCGTTGAATTCGTTCGGTCACCAGCTGAAAGAAGCCATAATCCAAACCACTTCTTGCCATACTGACCAGGGTTGCCAGACGGACTTCACTATCTGCGGCATCAATGATCAGGTCTAATAACTTTTGACGAGTAAGTCCATCTTTGCTGGCTTCTTCTAAAGCTGTCATGGCTGCTTGTTGTTCTTGAGCCTGATGAAGTATTTCCTGCCCAAACTCCGTGTTCTCCAGGATTTGTTGCTGAAGATCAGCCAGCACCTGGGTGCTCTCTTGTTCGCCAGCAGCAGCGGCACTCTGGATCAAGCGCTGCAAGATCATCAGCAGCTGTTCATCAACCAGTTCATCTTCTTGGCGGATCACCTCTGCTCGAGCATCCGGTGATGTACCTGCCAGGCGCTGCAGCAGATTTAATCGGTCCTGCTGCGCTTTGAGCATTTCAGGGGTGACACCATCCTCTTCCAAGATACGTTCAACCAGGCGTTGGCGCGTCAACATGGTCTCAGGATTAAGAAAATAGGCTTTGCGCTTTTCCATCGGCAGGTTTTCCATCACCTTGCTGATTATGGGACCAATCATTTGTTCTTGCTGGTTTACCGGGACGTTTAGCTCAGGCGGGAAAAAGGTTAACAGCAGCTCTTTGTCCGGGTCATGATAAACAATTGGGGTAGGTGCCTGGCCGCGGTAACCGCAATTTTGGCACTGCACCAGGTTATATGCCCCAGAGAGTAATACTTGTTTCGCCTGGGGATTTTCCGCAACATCAAATAACCGGTTGATCTCTGCTGCAAGAGGTTGTTTGCACTGGGGGCATGAAATCGTCGTCTTTGCCATGGTTTCACTTTCTTTTTATCATATGATTGCCAAGGTTTGCATTATACCAGCACAGGACGGAATTAGTGTCTCAGCTGGCCAATTCTTCTAGGCCAGTCTACCTGTCAAATCTAAGAAGTACATAAAACTTTCTGCATTAGTTCTGATCATCCTGCTTAAGAAACCAATTAAAATAAATCCTTAATGGCTTTGATCATGCGCCCTGTTGCCAGTTTATGTGTTGCAATAAATTACAGGAATCTCAGTTAATTTACCATGGTATTATTCAACCATAGCCTTATGAGAATAAAAAGACTTAGCTGTGAAAACGATTAAACCCGTAAGCCTACTGATTATCCTAGTCCTGCTGACAACCCTGAGCTGGCAGATGAGCTCTGCCCAGACCCAGCCGGATATTCAGCTGGACACGGTTGAGATTTATATACTCCCTGAGTTCAACCAGCCGAATGTTTTTATGATCTACGAGATCACACTAGATGAATCCCTTCAGCTGCCTCAGGATTTGATCTTTGAAATCCCAGCCGATGCTGAAGTCATTAGAGTCATCAACTACACCAGTGATGATCGACCCTTAGAAATAAATTACCAGGTATCTCGAATCGGAAACTGGAAGGACTTGCTGATCACGGCAAGCACCCGCCGAATCCATGTTGAATTCCAGGACCCCAATCTTGTCAGGCAAGGAAATCAACGCCAATTTGAGGTTCAGTGGGTCTCTCTCTATCCGGTGTCTTCCTTATCGATCACCGTTCGACAGCCCTTAGGGGCCAGTGCCATCATCAGCAACCCACCCCTGGATGAGATAGAAGTCCAAGAGGAAGACGTCCGTTATTATTCAGCGGACCTGGGTGCCATACCTGCAGGAGAACTTGTCACCTTCTCACTCGAATACACCAAAGCTCCTGGTGACATCACCTTCCCAGCGCTGCCTGTAGAACCAGCCGTGCCCATCGACACTGCAATTGCCAGTGGAACGCCTTCACAGGCGATGGTTGTATTGTGGCTGCTGGTGGTCATTGTTGCCATAATCGTTGTTATCGGTCTGTATTACTGGTGGTTCAAAGCACAGGTGAGTAATGAAAGCGAACGCCTTCTGCAGGGGGTTGGTATTTTGAACCCTGAAAAGCAGTACTATTTTTGCCATGAGTGCGGGATGCGTACCAAGCTGGGTGATCGCTTTTGCAGCAACTGCGGTTCAGAGTTGCACAAACCAACCCAATTTGAGAGTATCAGCGTAGAAAAATAAGTGCGTATCTGACGCAATAAATTTATCTTGCGGTAACCCCTTAACTCTGCTTATTTTTTGAGTAGTTTCCGAGCTTCGTTCCAGTGAACGAGGGTGTGTCTCGTGGGCGGCATCAAGAGGAGGCCTGCTACATCTCTCCGGCTCCAGTAAACAACCACATCCATCCCTTCTTGAATAACACCACCCTCATCAAGAATGCGTTGAATGTTCTCAGGTGAAACCTTACGCTTAAAGTCTTCCGGTGTCAGGGTATTCACAATCCCCTGTGTGGCAATCCCAACCGATACGCGATAGTCCC
>PWMF01000030.1 GCA_003559215.1 Natrialbaceae archaeon | reverse complement strand
TTCAGAAATGTGTAATTTCTACGGATTCAACCCGCGACGCCGTCGATATCGAGAGACGGGTTGACAACCCCCCTCGAGGGACCGCTCGGAACGGAAAGATCGGACTAAATTTCACTGCGATCGTTATGCTGCCTATATTAAATACCGCTCTGTGATTAGCCGCTGGTGATGTCGACGGAACCAACCGACGCGAAGTGGACGCCGATCTCGTCCGGGCAGCAAACGACCTCGCCACGGTGTGTCAACTGCGACAACCAGGTGACCCGGCAGTTCGCCCGCGTGTTCGGTGATAATCGGGACGTCGTCCACGCCTGTCCCGAGTGTGCAACCTACCGGGAGATGAAGACCTCCGACTTCATCCCGGAGGAACGACGATAACGACCGTTTCGCCGCTGCGGTCTCCCGCTGATGCTTCTCGCTAGCGCTCCTCGAGCACGTTCGCCGCCTCGGTCGCCCGTTCGACGATTCCCGTCGCGGTCGCGAAGATCGAGTCCGCGTCGGCTTCCACGCGCGCTTCCGCGGTCACTCTAACGACCGGCTCGGTTCCGCTCGCCCGGATCAGGAACCAGCCGTCGTCGGTCCCGACCCGGACGCCGTCGAGGGTGTCGACGTCGTCGTACTCCTCCTCGACGGTCGTCTCGACCGCTTCCATCACGGCCTCCTTCGCCTCGACCTCGATCGACGTCCGGCGGATCGGGTACTGATCGATTTCGGCGGCGAGCTTCGAGAGCGGCCCCTCCCGCGAGACCAGTTCGGCGAGCTTGCAGGCCGCGAGCGGGGCGTCCGGACAGCGGGTCTCGGTCGGCCAGATCCAGGCGCCGCTGGGTTCGCCCCCGAAGACGACGTCGTCCTCGGTGGTTCGCTCGGCGACGTAGACGTCCCCGACCCGGGTTCGGGTCAGCGACGCGCCGACCGCAGCAAGCGCGTCGTCGACCGCCAGACTCGTGTCGACGGGAGCCGCGACGCGGTCACCGTCGCCGGCCGCGTTTCGGGCGAACAGGGCGAGCAGAGCGTCCTTCGGGACGAACTCCCCCGTCTCGTCGACGGCCATCATTCGATCGCCGTCGCCGTCGTGGGCGATCCCGAGTTCGGCGTCGGTCTCGGCCATGACTGTCATCAACGTGCCCAGCGTCTCCCGGTTCGGCTCGCTCGGCCGTCCCGGGAACGAGCCGTCGGGCTGGCCGTTCAGCGTCCGAACCCGGCAGCCGAGATCCGCGAGGACCGTCGCCGTGACGACCCCGGTGCCGTTGCCGATGTCGACGACGACGTCGAGGGGGCCGTCGAGATCCACCGCGGCCTCGAGCCGACTCGCGTGGTGCTCGCGGACGCCCTCGCGTCGTTCCCGTCGACCCTGGCCGTCCCAGTCGGCTAACTCGTAGTCCTCTTCGCGAACTCGGCAAGAGATCGATTCCCGCTTCTCGGGACCGAACGCCTTCCCGGAGGGCGTCCAGAGTTTGATCCCGTTGTCGGTCTTCGGGTTGTGCGAGGCGGTAACGACGATCCCCGCATCCGCCTCGAGGTGGTCGATCGCCCGGGCGACCGTCGGCGTCGCCTCGACGCCGACCTCGAGGACGTCGGCGCCACACTCCTGGAGTCCCGCGGCGACCGCGTCGACGAGCGTGCGGCCGCTGTCGCGGACGTCCCGGCCGACGACGACGCGGTCGTAGCCGTCGGAGGCGACCGCGCGGCCAACCGAAAGTGCGAGTGCGGCCGTTACGTCCGTTCCGACGGTTCCACGGATACCACTGGTCCCGAACATACGAATCGTGACGGCGGCCCCGGCGTTAATATGTGTCGACTTACGGATCCCGATCCGGCGCTGTCGGCTTCCGACGGCGACGTTCGCGGTCACGTCCCCATCGAACGAGACGGTAGCCACTCCCTATCGATTTGAACCGTCGGTATCGTATATACGTTCCCGCGGTGGCCGTCCGGACGGCATGATCACACACGTTCGAGAGCGAAACCGTCCCGTTCGTACCGCGCCGATGACCGCGTTCGAATTCGAGCGAGCCGGTGTGTCCGGCCGCCGCGACCGCCGATGAGCACGACCGAGCGCGATGTCGGGGAGCCCGCTGTCTCGGAGCTTCCGCCGAGTTCGAAACTCGTCTACAAGGTCCTCGAGTACGAGGGCGCGATGACTCAGGAGGAGATCGCGGCCGAGTCGCGGCTCTGTCCCCGAACGGTCAGGTACGCGCTGGGAACGCTCATGGACCACGACGTCGTCGACAGTCGGGTCAGCCTTGCTGACGCCAGACAGTCGAAGTACTGGATCGAGGAGTAGTTCGTTTCGAGTTCGAAACAGTTGGTTTCGGACCGCCTACCGCAGTTTTCTGTAGCGATCGATCAGCAGATCGAGGCCGAACGAGCCCGCCGTGATCGTGTAGTTAGTCTCGAGGCGCGGGTTGAACTTCGCCTTGTAGCGGTTGATGCTCGGGACGCCGGCGCCGACGAGATCGTAGCGCTCGAGCCCCGCGTGGAGCCCGTCGCGCATGACGTGCCAGTCGAGCAGGTCGTTGATCGGGAGATCGAGTTCGGTGTCGGGCTTCACGCCGCCCTGCCAGCGGTACCGGGTCGTCTGCGATTCGACGACCAGAATGCCGCCGACGAACTCGCCGTCGACCCGGCAGACGTAGGGGCGGATCGCCCCCTCGGGGAGTTCGCGGTGGACGGCGCGGGCGAACTCGGGGTTGAGCTGGAACGA
>PWMF01000159.1 GCA_003559215.1 Natrialbaceae archaeon | reverse complement strand
GCCACGCCGTCGAGGACGACCTGCGCCACTGCGAGGACGAGGGGATGCGCGAGGGCGCCGATCCCTCGAAGGTCTCCCAGAAGGCCAAGGATCGCGGCAAGAACCAGATCGGCTCGCTGGGGTCGGGCAACCACTTCCTCGAAGTCCAGCGAGTGACGGACGTCTTCGACGACGACGTGGGGGAGGCGTTCGGCCTCGAGGAGGAGCAGATCGTCGTCCTGATCCACTGCGGTTCGCGCGGGCTGGGCCACCAGACCTGTAACGACTACCTGCGGAAGATCGAGCAGCAACACCAGGGACTGCTGAACCAGCTGCCGGACAAGGAACTCGCGGCCGCGCCCGCGGGCTCCCAGCTCGCCGAGGACTACTACGGGGCGATGAACGCGGCGATCAACTTCGCGTGGGTCAACCGCCAGCTGATCATGCACCGCACCCGGCAGGTGTTCGAGAAGGTCTTCGACCGCTCGTGGGAGGAGATGGAGATGGATCTCCTGTACGACGTCGCCCACAACATCGCGAAGAAGGAAATCCATACTGTGGACGGAGAGGAACGCGAACTCTACGTCCACCGCAAGGGTGCGACTCGAGCCTTCCCCGCGGGTCACCCCGAGGTTCCGAAGGCCTACCGCGACGTCGGCCAGCCGGTCATCATTCCCGGCAGCATGGGCGCGGGCAGCTTCGTCCTGCGTGGGGGCGAGAACTCGATGGAGCTGACCTTCGGGTCGACGGCCCACGGCGCAGGCCGACTGATGAGCCGCACCCAGGCGAAAAACGAGTACTGGGGCGGGGACGTACAGCAGGAGCTACAGGACCAACAGCAGATCTACGTGAAGGCCCAGTCGGGCGCGACGGTCGCCGAGGAGGCCCCGGGCGTCTACAAGGACGTCGACGAGGTCGTCCGCGTCTCGGACGAGCTGGGGATTGGCGACAAGGTCGCGCGAACGTTCCCGGTCTGTAATATCAAAGGGTAGCCCGAAACGGTCCGGCCGCTGGCACTACTTCAGCACCGTCTCGCGAGCACCGAGCGACCGGACGCGAGACGAAACCCACGGCCAGCGTCGTGAAAGACGTCAGTCGGCGACCGGGCCACGAAGCTGGGAGACGGGACTGTCGGGAAACAGCCGAGCCAGCGCGGCCTGAGACAGAACGAGGACGCCGAGTACACTCCCAGCTACCAGTGCGACGAACGGTGCGAGGACGACGCCGCCTACGTCCGAGAGCCAGAGGACATAGAGGCTCCCGGCGACCCACCACAGTGTGACGGCGGCGAGCGTGCCGAGCACGATCGACGTGAGGACGCTGCTGAGGGAGGTGTCGCCGACTCGCGTCCGATCGCCGATACCCAGAAGCGTCGCGCCGAGTCGAACACCGTGTGCAACTGCCCCGGACAGTACCGAAAGCGCGAGCAGACCGGGCGCGAACACCGCGACGGGCACCCAGAGCCGTTCGACCACAGTCGAATCGGTGAGGAGTGCGGGCTCGAGGACCCAGACGGCCGCACACGCGAGCACGAGAACTGCAAGGACGAACTCGATCGTCCGGCGGTCGATCGGCCTCTCAAGTCGAACGTCGCCCATGTCCTACTCAGCCGGGAGTACGACAATAGTGGTTTCGCTGGTTCCCTCGAGCTGACGCTATCACTCAGCAGGACCGACCCGTATCGCCTACTTGAGCCGGAACGGGTTCTCGTCGTCCTCGTCGTCCCCCGAGCCGTCGCCGCCCTCGCTCTCGTAGGGCTTTCGAGCCGTGATCGTCACCGTCGCCTCCGGATCGTCCTCGTCGGACCACGGGCTGTCGTAGGCCGAGATCTCGAGGTCGGTGACGTCCCACCCCTCCTCCTCGACGAGTTCGACGAGTCGCTGCTGATCCGCGAGCATCTCTCGGTCCATGGAAGCCAGTTACCCGCCGACGGAAGTAGGTGTTCTGCCGGCGCGCTCACCGCGTCTCGTCGGTGCCGACCGCTTCCGTCACGAGCGTCAGGTGCGCCCGCCGAAGCCGCTCCGATAAGGCCTGGTGTGAGATCTCGAGCTCGTCCGACAGCGCCTCCATGTCGATCTCCCGGGGGATGTCGTAGTAGCCGTACTCGAGGGCCGCGACGAGCGTCTCGTACTGGGGATCTGTCAGATCGAACCGTCCGTGGCGGGTCTCCTCGAGGCGGTTGATCTTCCGCAGGTCGATCGGAACCCCCTGACCGGTCGCGAACTCGTAGCTCCGGGCCAGCGCCTCGCGATCCGGAAAGAGGACGCGAAACCGCCAGCGATCGCCCTCGAGGCCCGCCTCCAAGACCGTCGCCTGCTCCCTGGTCAGAAGGTGGACTGCGTCGACGACCGACTGCTCCCATTCGATGCGGTAACATCGTTCGCCCTCGAGTTCGAGGATCGGCGTCGCGGCCTCGACCGTCGGATCCCCGGCGAGCGCATCGTCGGCGCGCTCGAGGGTCCCCTCGTCGCCGAAGAGTCGAATGCAGGGAATCACCGTCTCGGGGGCCGCCGCGACGACGCGCTCGACCTCGACCTCGAGGTCGGAGACGCGCTCTAGCGTGTGCCCGAGCGCGAAGGCCTCGGCGGGAATCGTGAACTCGGCGATCGTACTCATACCGAGTTACACGACGGCCGGCTGCAAGAGTTATACACCACACGGGATCGGAACCGCGGCGGCGCTTCCGAAACCGAAATAGGTTACGAAGGTCGATTTCGTCCGGCGAACTTAAGCGGTTTCACCTGAAACTGGGTGGTATGTTAACCGACGACTTCGGGCGCGAGGTCACTGGGGTTCGGATCTCGCTCACCGACCGGTGTAACTTCGACTGTATCTACTGTCACAACGAGGGGCTGGGCGACACGCGGGGGCCGATGGACGCCCAGGACGACGAGATGAGCGCCGACGAGGTCGTGCGCTTTCTCGAGGTCGTCGAGGAGTTCGGCGTCGACTCCGTGAAGTTCACGGGCGGGGAGCCGATGCTTCGCCAGGACTTAGAGGAGATCATCGAGCGCACGCCCGACTCGATGGAGGTCTCGCTGACGACCAACGGCACCTTCCTCCCGGGCCGGGCCGAGGACCTCGTCGACGCCGGGCTCGAGCGGGTCAACGTCTCCCAGGACGCGCTCGACCCCGAGGACTTCGCCGCCGTCACAAAAAGCGGCGCCTACGAGAAGGTGCTCGAGGGCGTCCGAGCGGCCGTCGACGCCGGGCTGGACCCGGTCAAACTCAACATGGTCGTTTTCGAACATACTGCGGGCTACGTCCCGGAGATGGTCGACCACGTCGCCGAGAACGACGGGCTTCAGCTCCAGCTGATCGAGTACATGCCCGAGCTGACGGGCCGGCCGGAGTGGAACATCGACATCCAGCGGGTTCACGACTGGCTCGCCGAGCAGGCCGCCGAAGTCGAACACCGGGAGATGCACGACCGGAAGCGGTACTGGATCGAGAACGACGACGGCGGACGGGGGATGGTCGAAATCGTCGACCCCGTCGAGAACCCGAACTTCTGTGCGAACTGCCACCGCGTTCGGGTTACCCACGAGGGATACCTGAAGGGCTGTCTCAACCGCAGCGACGACCTGCGGCCGATGGGCGAGATGACCAAACCCGAGATCCGCGAGGCCTACCGCGAGGTCGTCGCGAACCGGGTCCCCTACTACGGCGAGTACATGATTAAAAACGACGACGGAGAGTGGGAGATCAACGACGACTACATCGAAGGATACGCGGAAGCGTAGACGCCGAGCCCTACAGCCCGTCGACGGTCGTCGAGTACGCGTCCCCGAACACGTGGTGTTCGGTCGCGACGATCCGCCGCAGGTCGTCGTCGACCGTCGCCTCGAGGCGATACCCCGCTTCGACCAGATCGTCCGTACAGACTGAGGTCCACCCCGAATCGTCGGCCGCGACGACGAGAACGTCGAGCCGGCTCTGCGAGGACTCGTATTCTGCGTGAGCCAGTTCGATCGCGCCACAGCGGCTCGAGCCGTACTCGATCGTTCCGCGAACAACGACGTCGTCGCCGTCGACGGTCACGTCGGGCGGATCCTGCGGTCGAAGCTCCGCGGCGGTCGTCTCGAACGACGTCTCGAGACCCACGCCCGGAAGCTGCTCGAGACAACCCGCGGTGGCGGCGAGACCACCACCCGCCGTCGCCGCGAGGAAGGCGCGTCGCTCCATACTGGCCGTTCCTGTCAGCGTCACAAAACTACTGTGGCCGTGGCCGTCTCTCCCTGCCTTAGTGACGAGTTCGCAGACGACGGTTCGACCTCGCCCGTCTGCCACCGAATCCGACGACGATGAGTACCGCCGCGATGAGCAACAGGACGACAGCCGCGACCGGTTGTCCGCCCCCGCCGAGGACGTAGGTGGCGTAGCCGGCCGTCCCCGACAGCAGCCCCACGAGAAGGCTCGAGACCGCTCGAATCCCCTCGAGCCGGCGCGTGTCGGCCTCCCGGCCGAGCTGGTCGCCGAGCGCGATCGCCCCGTGGGCGAGATCCCAAGCGACGACGGTCGCAACCGTGGCGACGATCGTCGCCTCGACGGTCGGCACCTCGAGCCCGCCGGCGACGACCCCAAAGAAGAGCGCGAGCGCTCCGGCATCGACGGCACGGTGGCGTCCGATCGCCAGCCCGCCTGCGAAGACTAGCCCGCCGACCGCGCCGAATCCGAGGGCGCTCGTCGACTGGCTCCCCGCGGCGAGGACGGCGACGAGGACGACGGCGCCGGCGGCGACGCTCGAGCGGACGGCCGGTCGGCGGGTGATCTCGCTCACCGACGATCACCCGCGCTCGCGGCCCGCCGGGCGAAGCGGGTGTCGATCGACTCGTCGGCGGGCCAGTCGACCACGGGGATCCCCGCCCGCCGGAGATCGAACACCCGAACCGCCCTGGCGACGCGGGCCAGTCGCTCGCCGGCGGTGTCGGCCGCGGTCGGATCCGGGCTAACGATCGTGACTGGATACCCCCGGGAGTCGAGCCGCCGGGCGATGTCGGCCGAAACGCCATCACAAAGCGGCGTCAGGAAGACGACTTGCGTCCCGGTCGCGAGCCGTCGCCTGAGCCCCCGTAACTGCCAGAGCCACCGCCCCTCGTTCGTCGGCGGGATCGTCGAGAACTGCGGGTGGCTCGCGAGTAGCTCCGCCAGCCGAACCTCGTGGTGGCGACCCGCGGCCGGCGCGAGCCAGCAGGGCTCCTCGTCCCGGTCCCGGTCGATCGCTCCGAGCCCCGCCAGACCGACGGTGTCGCCGTCGGCCAGCAGCGAGGCGGCGATCCGACCCGCCGCGGCGACCGACCGGTCGACGGCGTGGGCGGCGTCAGAATCGGGCGTCAGGTAGGCGTCCCGCCGGGCGTCGATCAGGACGACGACGCGGGCCGAGCGCTCCTCGTGGAACTGCAGCGTCGCCAGCTCGCCGGTCCTGGCGCGACGGTTCCAGTCGACCCGGGCGAGGGGGTCGCCCCTCCGGTACTGCCGAACCGAGTGGAAGGTCGTTCCGGCGCCCGCCTCCTCCGTTTGGAGGCGACCAGAAACGGTGGCTCCGGCGGAGCGCAGCGGAACCGGGGCCGCGACCGGCTGCAGTTCGGGCTCGCAGACGACCGTCGTCTCCGCCCCGACAAGATACTCGCGTTCGGTCGACCGCGAGAGATCTCCGACGACCGCCAGCGCGGGGTCGAACTCGTGGCGTCCGCGGCCGACCGCGACCGCGTACTCGAGGCGAACCGACTCGCCGGGCCGGAGGGCGGTTCCGAGCCGACTCGAGCCCTCGACGACGGCCATCCCCGCGGGGACGCCGTCGACGATCCGGAGGTCGGGGACGAACCCGTCGCGCTCGTTGGTGATCGTCACCGTCACGTCGATCTCGTCGCCGGGGGCGGGCTCGTCGTCGCTCAGCTCGCGATCGATCGAGAGCTCGAGCTCGGGCGGCTCGAACGCGCGGGAGAAGCCAGCGTAGCCGACGCCGACGACGCCGGCGAGGACGACCGCGGGACTCTCGGCGACGACGCCGACGCCGACGGCCAGCAGCGCGACGACGCCGATCCCGTGCCAGTAGTTCGTCGCGCGCTCGCGGCGCCGTTGGGTGCCGTCGATCGGGTCCGTGGCGGTCCGTGTCCCCCGGTCGCGGGCGGGTCGTCCCTCGTCGGGATCGTACCGGGGAAGCGAGCCGTCGTCCTCGTCGCCGGCGACCCGGGCAATAGCGGCGACCGCGCGTCTGACGCCGTCGTCAAACTGCGAGCCGCGACCGGCGACGGCGGCGATCCTGTCTCGAACCGACCCCGACGGCCGCTCGAGCGAGGGCGAAAGGAAGTCGGCCGCGACGTCGTCGTCGGTCCACTCCCCGGATTCGACGCGCTCTCGGGCTCGTTCTTCGTCGTCCCCCCCGAACCGCGAGCAGACCGCGATCGCCGCGGCTCGCAGCCCCTCGGCCGTTCGCCGGCTCGTGACGGCGTAGCTCGTCCCGACCGACCGAAAGGCGCCGAGCGACTCCCGAAGCGTTTCGCCCGGAACGGGAACGTCGGTCGGGCGCTCGGGGTCGGGCGTGCCGACGTTCCGGGGCGGTTCGCGGGCGAACAGCGCCCGGAGGCCGATCGCGACCGCTGCGAGACCGACGACGATCATCACCGGCTGCGCGAGTCCGAACTCGAGGACTCCGGCGAGGACCGCGAGCGCGGCGGCGAACGCCGCCAGGCCGAGCGCCAGCGCGGCGGTTCGGGCGTTCACGTGGCGTCCCCTCCGTCGGCAGCTCCGCGATCGCGATCGGTCCCCTCCGGTCCCAGCTCTGGGCTCGACTCCGCTTTGCCGTCGGCGTACTCGGACTCGATCTTCCGGAGAACCGACACGGCCCGTCGCTCCATCGCCGCCGTCGTCTCGCTATCGCCGTACCTGACGTCCTCGAACAGCCGAGTGAGTTCGTCGACGTGGTCGCGTTCGAGTCCGGCTTCGATCGCGGCGTCGGCGAACTCCCGGGGCGTACTCGAGTTGGGACGGTCGACCTCGAGGGGGGCGGTCATCTCCCGCCAGGCGCGATACACCTCGTTGTCGGCGGCCGTCCCCTCGTCGATCCGGTCGGCCGCGCGACCCGCGGCCGAGCCGACGGCAGCGGCCTCGGTCGGTGTTCGCCCGTCGCCCCCGGGTTCCGATCCTGTGGACGGAGGTGTCGGTTCGGTCGCGTTCCGAGTCAATAGTAGTCCGCCGACGAAGACGGCGGTAAGGACGGCGAGGACGCCGAGCAGTGGTCCGGTGGGCACCGATCGCTCGCCGTCTCCCTCGCCGGGTTCTCCCCCTTCCTCGCCGATCCCCGGCTCCTCGACCTCGTCGCCGGCCGGCTCCTCACCGCCGAGCGGGACCGTCCCCAACGCCGCCAGCGCGTACGCCAGCCCGAGGGCGACGAGCGCGACGACGAGGGCAATCGCGAGCAGCCGAACGGCGTCCCGACGGTGGGCCAGCAGGTACCAGACCAGGACGACCGCCAGCAGGGCGACGACGGCGTAGAGGAGGTACTCGAGAAACGGCGGGATCTCGCCGCCGGTCTGGGGGGCGGATTCGGGCGGCTGTCCGGTCCCGGCTCCGTCCCCCTCGCCGGTTCCCGTTCCCCCGGAACCGCCGCTCTCGAGCGGGGAGCGAACGGTCGCCGCCGCCAGCCCGATCGCAACGATCGCAGCGACCGCTGCGACGAGGCGGACGAGGGGGGCGTTTCGTGACACGCGTTGGCGGCGGTACGAAGGCGTCGGTAATAAGCGCCGGTCCTTCCGGTTCGGCAACGTATCGCGCCCGCAGCCGAGGGGATTCGTTGCGCTTAAGTACCCATCGGCGATAGGTGTGAGTGCAATACGTGCAGGGGACGCCGTCCCCGAGTCCGTACGGGCGACGATAGACACACACCGTGTCGTGGTAGCCAAGCGGCCCAAGGCGCATGGTTGCTAACCATGTGGCGTCAAGCCTCCGGGGTTCAAATCCCCGCCACGACGTCGGCTTACCCGATCGACGTCCAGTCGGTCGGCTCTGAAACGCGCGCACACCAGACACAGATTCACCACACATGAGCGAGGAAGAACCTCAAGAGCAAGAGGACGAAGACCTTCAGTACTTCGTCCGCATCGGTCAAACCGACCTCGACGGGACCAAGTCCGTCGAACGCTCGCTCTCGGAGATGAACGGAATCGGTCGTCGGACCGCCCGACTCATCGCCGAGAAAGCGGGCGTCGACCGAACGGCGACGTTCGGCCGACTCGACGAAGACGTCATCGACGAGGTCGTGACACTCGTAGAGAACTACGCCGACGAAGTTCCGGACTGGCTCAACAACCGCCAGCACGACTTCTACACCGGCGAAACAACCCACGAAATTGGCAACGATCTCCAGCTGACCCGCCAGCACGACATCAACCGGATGAAGATGATCGACTCCTACAGGGGCGTTCGCCACAAGCGCGGCCAGAAGGTCCGCGGCCAGCGAACGAAGTCCACCGGTCGTACGGAGGGGACCATCGGCGTCAACGTCGAGGAGATCCGCGAGGAACAGGAAGAGGAAGCCGCCGCCGAGGAGGATGACGAATAATGCCGCTCGGAACCGACACTAAGCAGTACGAGACGCCGAACCACCCCTACCAGGGCGAGCGCATCGCCGACGAGCACTCGCTGGTCGAGCGCTACGGGCTCTCGAACAAGGAAGAGCTCTGGCGAGCCCAGTCCGAGCTTCGTTCCTACCGACGCGAGGCTCGTGACCTGCTCGGTCAGGCACAAGACGACGAGACCGTTATGCGTCGCTCCGAGGAGTTCCTCGGGCGGCTCAAGCGCGTCGGCATCCTCAACGAGGCCGACGAGCTGGGCGACGTCCTCTCGCTCGAGATCGAAGACGTCCTCGAGCGCCGTCTCCAGACGGTCGTCTACCGGAAGGGACTCGCGAACACGACCCAGCAGGCCCGTCAGTTCATCGTCCACGGCCACATCGTGGTCGACGGCCAGCGCCACCGAGTCCCCTCCTACGTCGTCGACGTCGACGAGGAGGATCTCGTCGACTTCGAGGAGAACAGCCCGCTGTCGGACGACCTGCACCCGGAACGCGCGGAGGAGCAATAACATGAGTCAGGACGACGAGAAGTGGGGCGTAGCCCACGTGCACGCATCGTTCAACAACACGATCATGACCGTCACCGACCTCACCGGGTCGGAGACGATCGCCAAGTCCTCCGGCGGGACCGCGGTCAAGCAGAACCGCGACGAGGCCTCGCCGTACGCGGCGATGCAGATGGCCGAGTCGATCGCCGAGGAGGTCAAGGCCGCCGGCATCACGGGACTGCACGTTCGCGTGCGCGGTCCCGGCGGTAACCTCCAGAAATCCCCCGGTCCCGGCGCGCAAGCGACGATTCGCGCGCTGGCCCGCTCGGGTATCGAGATCGGGCGCATCGAGGACGTCACGCCGATCCCCCACGACGGATCGCGCGCACCGAAAGGCAAGGGCGGCTACTAACCCATGAGTGAGGAGTACGACGTCGAGTTCGTCGAACGCGGGGATCGTGAGGGTCGATTCCTCGCCCGCGGGATTACGCCCGCGTTCGCCAACGGGATCCGTCGCGCGATGGTCGCCGACGTCCCGACGATGGCGATCGACACCGTCCGGTTCGTCGAGAACTCGTCGGTGATGTTCGACGAACAGCTCGCCCTGCGACTCGGGCTCGTTCCGCTGACGACCCCGCCGGAAGGTGAGTTCGTCGAGGACGACACCGTGACGCTCTCGATCGACGTCGAAGGACCGGCCACCGCCTACTCGGGCGATCTCGTCTCGAGCGATTCGCTCGTCGAAGCCGCCGACGAGAACGTCCCGATCATCGAGCTCAAAGACGGCCAGCGCCTCGAGGCCGAGGCCGAGGCCCGACTCGAGCGCGGGAAGAACCACGCGAAACACCAGGGCGGGGTCGCGGTCGGCTACCGACACCTCCAGCGCGTGGAGGTCGTCGACGACCTGCCCGAGTTCCAGGAACAGGAGTCCCAGATCGTTCGGGGCGTCGTCGAGGAGAACGGCGAACTCGTACCGACGAGCGAGTTCGACCACGATATCTCGACCCGACACCCCGGCAAGGAGGTCCGACTGGAGGACGTGCCGAACGCCTTCGTCTTCCACGTGGAGACGGACGGCTCCTTCAGCGTCGAGGAACTGGTCATGCGAGCCGCCGACTCGATCGAGGCGCGCGCGACCGAACTCGAAGAAGCAGTACAGCTATAAATATAAAGTATGATCCGACGCCCCCGAACCCACGTCGCCGACGCATCCCTCGCCAGCGCCGTCTCCAGCGAGACTGGCGAGGCATCGGCAGCTCGAATCGAAAGGGGTTTGAAGGGGCGACGGGTAGACGGAAGTGCGAGCAGGGATAGCCAAGTCAGGCCAACGGCGCAGCGTTCAGGGCGCTGTCTCGTAGGAGTCCGCAGGTTCAAATCCTGCTCCCTGCATCACTTCTCACAACCGATTCCGATCGACGGCACTTCCGAGTCCGTCGGTCACGCAGTGTTTGGAGGAAACCAATGAGTAGTAAAACCAATCCGAGGCTCAACGATCTCATCGCCGAGCTGAAGTCGACGTCCCGGGAGCGGGACGCCGACGTCTGGCAAGACGTTGCGGATCGACTCGAGAAGCCCCGGCGTACCCACGCCGAGGTCAATCTGGGCCGCATCGAGCGATACGCACGCGAGGAAGAGACCGTCGTCGTTCCCGGCAAGGTGCTGGGATCCGGCGCGCTACAGAAAAACGTCACCGTCGCCGCCGTCGACTTTTCGTCCTCCGCAGAGACGAAGATCGAACAGGTCGGCGACACCGTCCCACTCGAGCAAGTGCTCGAGGACAACCCCGAGGGATCCAACGTGCGGGTGATTCGATGAGCATGGCAGAGTTCGAAGCAGACGTCGTCGTCGACGCCCGAGACTGCATTCTCGGCCGCGTCGCAAGCCAGGTCGCACAGCGAGCCCTCGACGGGGAGCGCGTCGCGATCGTCAACGCAGAGGACGCCGTCATCACCGGCGACGCCGAGGACATCTTCGGGACCTACCGCAAGCGTCTGGAGCTGGGCTCCGACAGCGGTCCCTACTACCCGAAGCGACCGGACACAATCCTCAAGCGCTCCGTCCGCGGGATGCTGCCGTACAAGAAGGATCGCGGTCGCGAGGCGCTCGACAACGTTCGGGTCTACGTCGGCAACCCCTACGAGGACGACGACCGCGAGGCCGAGATTCTCGAGGACACGTCGCTCGATCGACTTTCGAATATCCGCTTCGTGCACCTGCACGAGGTCAGCGAACAGTTAGGTGCTAACGTCACATGGTAACGAACACGAGTGGAAAGAAAAAGACCGCCGTCGCCCGCGCGACCGTTCGCGAGGGCGAGGGCCGCGTCCGTATCAACTCGAAACCGGTCGAACTGGTCGAACCGGAGATGTCGCGGCTCAAGATGCTCGAGCCGTTCCGCATCGCCGGCGACGAACTCCGCGACGAGATGGACATCGAGATCCACGTCGAGGGTGGCGGCATCAGCGGACAGGCCGACGCCGTCCGCACCGCCATCGCCCGCGGGATCGTCCAGCACACGAACGACGCCGAGCTCCGGGACGCCTACATGGAGTTCGATCGATCGCTGCTGGTCAACGACGTTCGCCAGTCCGAACCGAAAAAGTGGGGCGGCCCGGGCGCTCGGGCTCGCTACCAGAAGTCCTACCGCTGAGGTGATTCAAGCATGATGGTACCGGTCCGGTGTTTCACCTGTGGCACCGTCGTCGGCGAACACTGGGAGGAGTTCGACGAGCGAGCCAACCAGGGCGACGAGGACCCACAGGAGGTACTCGACGAGCTCGGCATCGACCGCTACTGCTGTCGACGAATGCTCGTGAGTCACACCGACCTCGTCGACGTGGTCTCACCATACCAGTAACAATGCAACAGGAACGCCACAACCGATACGAGAAGGCACGCATTCTGGGCGCGCGAGCGCTGCAGATCTCCTACGGTGCGCCGGTGCTGATCGAGACGGATCGGAGCGAGCCGATCCTGATCGCCGCCGAGGAGTACGACGCCAACGTGCTTCCGTTTACCGTCAACCGAGGGCCGAAGCGATGACGCTCGTCACCGACGTCCGGCTCCGCCGAATCCTGGACTCGCGTGGCAACGCCACAGTCGAGGCCGACGTCGTCACCGAGAGCGGCGGCTTCGGCCGTGCCGCGGCGCCAAGCGGCGCGAGCACCGGCGAGTTCGAGGCGATCGAACTGCCGGCCGGCGAGGCGATCGCTGCGGCCCGCGAACACGCCGTGCCGCGGCTCGTCGGCGAGACCTACGCGGGCAACCAGCGCGAGATCGACGCCGCGCTCCACGCCGCCGATGGCACCGACGACTTCTCGAAGATCGGCGCCAACAGCGCGGTCGCGATCTCGATGGCCGCCGCGAAGGCCGGCGCTGACGTGCTGGGCGCACCGCTGTTCCAGCACCTGGGCGGCACCTTCCGGGGCGACAACTTCCCGACGCCGCTGGGCAACGTCGTGGGCGGGGGCGAACACGCCGCCGACGCGACCGACATCCAGGAGTTCCTCGCCGCACCCGTCGGCGCACCGAGCGTCGAGGACGCCGTCTTCGCCAACGCCGCCGTCCACGGCGAAGTCGCCGACATCCTCGAGGAGCGCGACTACCCCTCGGGCAAGGGCGACGAGGGCGCGTGGGCGCCGTCGATCGACGACGAGGAAGCGTTCGAGATCGTCGACGAGGCCGTCTCGCGGGTCGAAGACGAGGTCGGATTCGCGATCGGCTTCGGGCTCGACGTCGCAGCCGCGGAGATGTACGACGCCGACTCGGAAACCTACGAGTACGAGTCCGCGGGCGTCAGCCGCGACGCCGACGAGCAGATCGAGTACATCGCCGATCTGGTCCGCGAGTACGACCTGGTCTACGTCGAGGATCCCCTCGACGAGAACGACTACGACGCCTTCGCCGATCTCACTGACGAGGTCGGCGACCAGACGCTGGTCTGTGGCGACGACCTGTTCGTCACGAACACCGACCGACTGCGGGAGGGAATCGATCGTGACGCGGCCAACAGCATCCTGATCAAACCGAACCAGATCGGGACGCTGACCGACGCCTTCGACGCGATCGAACTCGCGACCGAACACGGCTACGACTCGGTCGTCTCCCACCGCTCGGGCGAGACCGAGGACACGACGATCGCACACCTCGCCGTCGCGACCGACGCGCCGTTCATCAAGACGGGCGCCGTCGGCGGCGAGCGAACCGCCAAGCTCAACGAGCTCATCAGAATCGCAGACGACGCGACATGACAGACGAAAACGCAACCCAGGAAGGGCTCGACGCCGCCGACGAGGAGATCGACGAGGAGCCGGCCGAAGGGCCCGGCCCCGCCGCCGATCCCGACGAGGACGTCGAGCCAGCAGCCGAACAGCCCGCCGAGGCCGACGCGGCCGAAGCCGAAGAAGACGCAGGACCCTCGCTCGACGACGACGTCATGAGCGACGAGGAGGCCGACCTGCTGATCCCCGTCGAGGACTACCTCGGCGCCGGCGTCCACATCGGGACCCAGCAAAAGACCAAGGACATGGAGCGGTTCATCCACCGCGTCCGGACCGACGGCCTCTACGTGCTCGACGTCTCGAAGACCGACGGCCGTATCCGCACGGCCGCGGACTTCCTCTCGAACTACGACCCCGAGCAGATCCTGGTTACCTCGAGCCGCCAGTACGGTCGGTTCCCGGCGGAGAAGTTCGCCGAGGCCGTGGGCGCTCGCGCCCGCACCGGCCGCTTCATCCCCGGCACGCTTACCAACCCGAAGTACGACGGCTACATCGAACCCGACGTCGTGGTCGTCACCGACCCGATCGGCGACGCCCAGGCCGTCAAGGAGGCCATCACGGTCGGTATCCCGGTCATCGCGATGTGTGACTCGAACAACCAGGTCAGCAACGTCGACCTGGTCGTCCCGACGAACAACAAGGGTCGCAAGGCCCTCTCCGTGGTCTACTGGCTGCTCGCCAACGAGGTCCTCGACCGCCGCGGCGCCGAGCCGTCCTACGCGCTCGAGGACTTCGAGAGCATGGTCTAACCGACAGGGTCGCTTTTCTCGCTGATCGCCGTTTCGGAGCGATAGTATTAGGAGCCGTCCGTGTGAACCGAAGGGTATGCTCGAGCACGTCTTCGAGTTCGAAGAGAAGAAGATGCCGCTGCCGGTATTGCTGTCGGCGGTCGGTCTGATAGCGCTTTTCGCGGTCGGGATCGTCTACCGGCTGGTCTCGTTTCTGGTCCTGTAGCTCCACACGGACGTTCACGCCCGCTGCGAGCGTCCGCACCGACACAGTCAACTATTAACCGTCGTCGTTCGAACGGCCGGGTATGACACGCTCGAGCGCCCCCGGCAAGGTCTATCTCTTCGGGGAGCACGCGGTCGTCTACGGCGAGCCCGCGGTGCCGTGTGCGATCGAACGACGGGCACGCGTCGGCGTCCAACGACGGGACGACGGCAAGCTCCGCGTCCACGCGGAGGATCTCAGTCTGGACGGCTTCACGGTCGAGTACGGTGGGAGCGCGGACGAACAGCCCGACGTCGACGTCTCCGAGTCGCTGGTGACGGCGGCGATGGGGTACGTCGACGGCGCGATCGAACAGGTTCGCGAGGTCACCGGCGAGGAGGAAGTCGGCTTCGACGTCACCATCGAGAGCGACATCCCGCTGGGTGCGGGACTTGGCTCGTCTGCGGCCGTCGTCGTCGCTGCCATCGACGCCGCGACCCGGGAACTCGGCGTCGAACTCGAGCCCACCGAGATCGCCGAGCGCGCCTTCCGGACGGAGTACGAGGTCCAGGAGGGCCAGGCCTCCCGTGCGGACACCTTCTGTTCGGCGACGGGTGGGGCGGTCCGCGTCGAGGGGGAGGACTGCGGTTCGATCGAGGCGCCCGATCTCCCGCTGGTGATCGGGTTCGACGGCGGCGCGGGCGATACGGGCGAGCTCGTCGCGGGAGTCCGAAACCTCCGCGAGGAGTACCCGTTTGCGGAGGACACCGTCGCGGCGATCGGCGACGTCGTCCGCAACGGCGAGGAGGCGCTCGAGGCGGGCGACCTCGAGGAGCTCGGTCGACTGATGAACTTCAATCACGGGCTGCTGTCGGCGCTGGGGGTGTCCTCGCGCTCGCTGGACTCGATGGTCTGGGGGGCGAGAGACGCCGGCGCCTACGGCGCGAAGCTGACGGGGGCCGGCGGCGGCGGCTGTATCGTCGCGCTCGATCCGACCGACGAGACCGAGACCGCCCTCTCGTACACGCCAGGCTGCGAGGAGACCTTCCGCGCCGAACTTGCGGAGACGGGGGTGGAGCGGCTCGAATGATCGTCCTGAAACTCGGCGGCAGCGTCGTCACCGACAAGGATCGCGCCGAGACGCTGGACGGCGAGGCACTCGATCGGGCGGCCGACGCCGTCGCCGACGCGCTGGCGGATCCCGGGGAGTCGCTCGCCGAGGGACTCGTCGTCGTCCACGGGGGAGGGAGCTTCGGCCACCACAACGCCAGCGAGCACGGGGTAAGCACGACCGCGGGAACGCACGACCCGGCCGCAGTACAGGATATCCACGGGGCGATGACGACGCTGAACGCGTTCGTGCGCTCGCGGTTGCTCGAGCGCGACGTGCCCGCGGTTCCCGTCCATCCTTTCTCGGCGGGGCACCGCGACGCCGACGGCGAACTCCACCTGCCGACGGAACAGGTTCGAACGCTGCTCGAGGAGGAATTCGTTCCCGTCCTCCACGGCGACGTGATCGCCCACGCGAACGAGGGGGCGACGATCGTCAGCGGCGACGAGCTCGTCGCCGAGCTCGCACGGGCGCTCGAGGCCGACCGGATCGGGCTCTGCTCGACCGTGCCGGGCGTCCTCGACGCCGACGATCAAGTCGTCGAGCGGATCGAGTCCTACGGGACCGTCGCGGACGTGCTAGGCGAAAGCGAGTCGACGGACGTCACCGGGGGAATGGCCGCGAAGGTCCGAGCGTTGCTCGAGCTCGAAGCGAACGCGTCGATATTCGGCCTCGAGGAGCTGGAGGGGTTCCTCGAGGGAGAGGAGTCAGGAACGACGATCGAATAACCCGACCGTAACGTTCGTCGGCGCCGAACGGTCGCTCAGCGGTGAGGAAATGATTATCGCGAACGGGGCTGTACTCGCACTATGTCAATAGATAGCATACCAGCGGCGCCGCGGGAGGCGGCGATCGCCGATGTCGCCTCCCTCGTCCGGTCGGAACACCGCGCTCCGGCCCTAATCGCGATGGCCGCTCGCCCGCGGACCCGCGCCGACCTTCGCGAACTGACCGGGGCATCGCCGTCGACGATCCGGCGGACACTCCGAACCTTTGAGCAACGCAGCTGGGTTCGCCGCGATGGGCATCGGTATGGGGCAACCGCACTCGGGGCGGCCGTCGCGAGCGGAATGGAGACGCTGCTCGCCCTGATCGAAACCGAGCGAACGCTGCGGGGCGTCTGGACGGAGCTTCCGGAAGCGGTGCTCGAGTTGGCCCTCGAGAGGCCCGGAACGACGACCGTCACCGTCGCCGAACACGACACTCCGTACCGGCCGGTCAACCGGTTCCGGTCGCTGCTTCGCAAAACGGATCGGTTCCGGTTCGTCGGGTTCGACGTCGGACTGTACGATCCCTGTACGGACG
Organism: Natrialbaceae archaeon; assembly: GCA_003559215.1. GTDB lineage: Archaea > Halobacteriota > Halobacteria > Halobacteriales > Natrialbaceae > Natronococcus. The sequence continues at coordinate 17,532 of PWMF01000159.1, read as the reverse complement.
AGTTCGGGCGGCGCGTACTCGAGGGAATGGAGGCTGAGCTGATCGACTCGCCCGATGTCGCCGAATACATGCTGTCGACGTATCCCGAACGGTGCGACAGGCTCCTCGAGAGCGGGAACCTGACCGCACTGGTTCACGACGAGCTACCGCCCTACGGGGTCAGCCGACTCGACGACCGGGTCGCCGTCAGCGGTTACGATCCCGACAGCGGCGGCGTGACGGTGCTCGTCGATACGGACGCTCCCGAGGCCCGCGAGTGGGCCGACTCGGTCTACGCCGCCTACAGGAGCGAGGCTCGCCCGCTCGAGCCCGAACGGTTCGAGGACGTCGAGATCGAAGCGTAACGGTCAGTCGAACAGCACTCGATCGAGGATCGGGCGCAAGAACGACCCCCGACGCGCCTTCTTGGAGTGGACCAACAGGACGGGCTGATTGATCGCCGCGGCGAGTCGGTCCGAGCGCTGTTCGACGAACAGGTCCGGCAGCCGGCGGTGGGTAACGGTGCTGAGCATGACCAGATCCGCAGACTCGAGCTCTCGAGAGAGGCCCTCGACCTCGTCGTCGGTGCGAACGATCGTCGACTCGACGGGGACGGTACAGAGCGCGTCCAGCTCGGCGTGGTACTCCTCGACCGTCCCGAGCAGTTCGTCGGGGGCGTCCTCGGAGACCGCATAGAGGAATCGCACCGAGGCGCCGAGCGTGTCGGCCATTGCGTCCGCCAGCTCGACCTTCAGCGGATCGTTGAACGGGCTGCGGTCGGTGACGACGTCGATCTCGTCGATCTCGCCGCGTTGCTCATGCTGGACGAAGACGACGTCGCAGGGGGCGTGTTCCATGATCCAGTCGGTGTCCCGGCCGAACAGGGTCCCGAGTCGGCTCGTCGCTTGCTGGCGAGCCAGCACCAGATCTGCCCCGGTTCGATCGGCGAAGTTGACGACTGCGTGGCGGGTGTCGTGGCTGACGATTTCGCCGACCTCGACGGGCACCTCGAGGTAGCGCACGAGGTCGTCGGTGCGGGTCTCGAACTCGACGTCCTCGCTCGAGAGTTCGTCGGCCGCGGTGTCGAGCGGGACCTGGTCGGGAACCTCGTCGAACCGGACGACCCGGATCCGCCCGCCTCGACGGCGGACGATCGGCGCGGCCATCTGGATCAGCGCGTCCTCTTGCTCGCGGGTGACGTCCTGGCGGATCGGGATCAACACCTCGTAACGGTCCTCCCGCTCGAGCTGTTCCTCGGTGTCGCGGACGAACTGCCGGCCGGCTTCCCGGCGAGCGAGTCCCTTCGCGACGCCCTCGCGCTCGACGCGCTCCTCGGCGTAGAGCTTGTACCAGACGAATCCGCCGATCACGATCCCGATCGAGCCGACGATCGGAAGCAGCTCCATCCGGGAGATGATGAACACGCCGGAGGCGATGCCGAACAGCTGGACCCACGGGTATCCGGGCGTGTAGAACTCCGGGTCGTACCACTCGAGATCCCGTTCCCGAAAGGCGATGAGGGCGGCACAGACCAGGATGTAGACGAGGATCTGGAAGGCGCCGGCGGATTTGGCGATCTGCTCGACGTCGAGCGTGAGGATCGCGACGATCATCAGTCCGCCCGTCGCGAGGATCGCGACGACCGGCGTCGCGAACCGCGGGTGGATGTACTCGAAGATCTCGAGGAAGAGCTCGTCGCGGCTCAACGCCAGCGGGTACCGCGAGGCCGTCAGGATCCCGGCGTTGGCGGTACTGACCAGCGCGAGCAGCGCGGCGAGCACGATCGCGATCAGGAACAACTCGCCAAAGAGGAGGTCGACGGCCTCGGCCATCGGTGCCTCCTCACCCGCCAGCACCTCACCCTCGATGACGCCGACGAGAACGAACACCAGCAGGGCGTAGAGGATCGACGTGGCGACGAGCGAGGCGAGCAGCCCGAGCGGGAGGTTCCGGCCCGGGTTCTCGATCTCCTCGGCGACGGCTGCGACCTTGGTGACGCCGGCGTAGGAGACGAGAACGGTCGCGGTCGCGGTGAACACGCCGCTCGTCCCCTCGGTAAAGAAGGGGTCGTAGTTCGCGCCGTCGACGCGGATGATCGACCCCGCGACGAACACCGAGAGGATGAGCAGCATGACGACGACCATGACCAGCTGGAGCCCGCCAGTCTGTTTGACGCCGATCAGGTTGACGGCGATCAGGACGAGCGCGAACGTGACCGCCACCGCCTCGATGCTCGGCAACGTCATCACGGCCTCGAGGTAAAACATCCCGCCGACGAGCGCGAGCGCGCCCTTCAGCATCAACATCAGCCACGTTCCGAGGCCAGCGATCGTTCCCACTGCAGGCCCCATTCCGCGCTCGATGAAGACGTAGTCGCCCCCGGCTTCCGGCATCGCGGTTCCGAGTTCGGCGATGCTGAGCGCGGCGGGAACGACCAGGATCGCCGCGATCACGAACGCGAGGATCACGGCGGGGCCGGCCTCGGCCATCGCGATCCCGGGCAGAATGAAAATACCGCTGCCGATCATCGCGCCCATGCTGATCGCGATCACGGCGAACAGCCCCAGGTCGCGCTCGAGATCCTTCGTCATCGGACGGTGGTTTCCCGGCGAGCGTTAAGAAACGTTGGTGTTTCGGAACCGATTGCGCAGCCGCCGTTGCCTCACTCAATATACGGCAACCAAACCCCGTCGGAAGCAAACGATCGGGCGGTTCTGACGAGGCGGCGGCTCGGCGCGTTCGCTGCAACCCAACCCACTGCGTTTTTAACATCCGAGCGTGTAGGGAGCGGTAACGTACCCGCGGGCAAGTGCGTTCGGGACTCACAGCGTTCCTGTGGGCCAGTTGGCGGGGTACTCCGCCACGAGCGCATAGCGGGATGGCCGACGCGCTGTAAGACGCCGGGGCCGCACAACCGGGAGTCCGCGGACCGTTTCAGTGAGAGTCCACACGCGGCTTTCAGTGCTAGCAACTATGGAAATCGAAATTGCAACCATTGGCGGTTACGAGGAAGTCGGACGGCAGATGACTGCCGTTCGCGCCGGCGACGACGTCGTCATCTTCGACATGGGGCTGAACCTTTCGCAGGTTCTGATCCACGACAACGTCGAAACCGAGCGGATGCACAGTCTGGATCTGATCGACATGGGTGCGATCCCCGACGATCGGATCATGAGCGATCTCGAGGGCGACGTTCAGGCGATCGTCCCGACTCACGGCCACCTGGACCACATCGGCGCCATCTCGAAGCTGGCCCACCGATACGACGCGCCGATCGTCGCGACGCCGTTTACGATCGAGCTGGTCAAACAGCAGATCGAGGGCGAACAGAAGTTCGGCGTCGAGAACGACCTCGTGAAGATGGAGGCCGGCGAGACGATGTCGATCGGTGACTCCGGACAGGTCGACCTCGAGTTCGTCAACGTCACCCACTCGATCATCGACGCGATCAACCCCGTGCTCCACACGCCCGAGGGGGCTGTGGTCTACGGACTGGACAAGCGTATGGACCACACGCCCGTGATCGGCGACCCGATCGACATGGAGCGGTTCCGTGAGATCGGTCGAGAGGGCAACGGCGTGCTGTGTTACATCGAGGACTGTACGAACGCGAGCAAGAAAGGACGAACTCCCAGCGAGAACGTCGCCCGCGAACACCTCCGGGACGTTCTCTACAGCATGGAGGACTACGACGGCGGGATCGTCGCGACGACGTTCTCGAGTCACATTTCTCGAGTGACGAGCCTCGTCGAGTTCGCCAAGGATATCGGTCGGCAGCCGGTCCTGCTGGGCCGGTCGATGGAGAAGTACTCCGGGACCGCGGAGCGACTGGACTTCGTCGACTTCCCGGACGATCTCGGGATGTTCGGCCACCGGAAATCGGTCGACCGCACGTTCAAACGGATCATGAACGAGGGCAAGGAGAACTTCCTGCCCGTCGTAACGGGCCACCAGGGCGAGCCCCGCGCGATGCTCACCCGGATGGCCCGCGGCGAGACCCCCTACGAACTGGACGACGGCGACAAGGTCGTCTTCTCCGCTCGTGTCATCCCCGAGCCGACCAACGAGGGCCAGCGCTACCAGGCCGAAAAGCTACTCGGCATGCAGGGCGCCCGCGTCTACGACGACATCCACGTCTCGGGCCACCTCAACCAGGAGGGCCACTACGAGATGCTCGACGCCTTGCAGCCCCAGCACATCATCCCCGCCCACCAGGACCTGAAAGGGTTCTCCGGCTACGTCGACCTCGCCGAGAGCGAGGGGTACAAGATGGGCCGTGACCTCCACGTGACCCGAAACGGCAACCTCATCCAGCTTGTCGACTGATATGACCAGTCCCGAGGCACGTGAGGAAGCGGTGCTCGAAGCCGTCCGACAGCGCAGGGAGCTGGTCAACGAGGCGATCCCGGAGGCGCTTCCGATCCAGCGGCCCGAGCGTCTCTACGAGGCCTCGCGGTACCTGCTGGACGCGGGCGGCAAGCGACTCCGTCCGACGATCCTGCTGACGACCGCGGAGGCTCTGGCCGACGTCGAACCGCTCTCGCAGGGGTACCGGGAGTTTCCGACCCTAGACGAGCGCAGCATCGACGCGATGGCCGCCGCCGTCAGCGTCGAGGTCATCCAGTCGTTCACGCTGATCCACGACGACATCATGGACGACGACGATCTCCGCCGAGGCGTCCCCGCGGTCCACCGGGAGTACGACCTCGAGACGGCGATCCTCGCGGGCGATACGCTCTACTCGAAGGCGTTCGAGATCATGCTCGAGACCGGCGCCGAGCCGGACCGGGCGGTCGACGCCCTCGAGATCCTCGCGACGACGTGCACGAAGATCTGCGAGGGGCAGTCCCTGGACGTCGACTTCGAGCAACGCGACGACGTCACCCCCGAGGAGTACCTCGAGATGGTCGAGCAGAAGACGGCCGTCCTCTACGCCGCCTCGGCGTCCCTGCCGGCGATTCTACAGGGGGCTGATCAGGAGACGATCGACGCGCTGTACGGCTACGGGCTCGACATCGGTCGAGCCTTCCAGATCCACGACGACGTGCTCGATCTGACCGTTCCGAGCGAGGAACTCGGCAAGCAGCGAGGTAGTGATCTCGTCGAAGAGAAACAGACGCTGATCACCGTTCATGCCCGCGACCAGGGAGTCCGAATCGAGGACCTGGTCGACACTGAGGACGTCGAGCGCGTCACCGAGAGCGAGATCGACGACGCCGTCGCTGAACTCGAGCACGCCGGCTCGATCACGTACGCGAACGAACGGGCCCGCGAACTCGTCGATCAGGGGAAGGATCGGCTCGAGGTGCTGCCGGACAACGAGGCCCGCGAACTCCTCTGTGACATCGCGGACTACCTGATCGAACGGGGCTACTGATCGGGCGGTCGACGCTTCGTTTTCGAGGCTGCAACGCGAGTGCCGTCGGGAACGTTCGGGAGGCGAGCCGGCCGGAGACCGCTCTCAGTCGGCGCAGAATTCCTCGACGAGGCTTCGACACTCCTCGGGCTCGATGGGTTTCAGGACGTACGCGTCCGCCCGTAACGACTCCGATCGGATCTTCTCCAGTTCCGGCTGCGTCCCGGTCAGCACTACAACCGGGAGGTCCCGAAGCGCGGCGTCCGATCTGATCTCGGTCAGTACCTCCGCGCCGCTCTTTTTCGGAAAGTGCCAGTCGAGCAAGACGAGATCCGGTCTGGGTGCGTCCGTGTACTCACCTCGGCGGTAGAGGAAATCGAGCGTCTCGACGCCATCGTCGACGACGTGGTAGTTCCCCTCCACTCCCGCGTTCTCGAACATCTCCCTCGTGAGTCGGACGTCCCCCGGATTGTCCTCGGCTAAAAGTATTTCTCCCACGTGCTTCGGTCCACCCATAGTGGATGATCCGGATAGAGATATATAAGTGATACTGCCGGCTACTCGCTCGAGGGAGCCTCCCTCGAGCGGTGAGAAAGAACGAAGTCGTACGGGCCCCTGAAACGGAGCGTTGTCCTCTCTCGAGGGGAGCGGCGACCACCAAGTGTGTAGGGACGACCCTTACGCGCGTGACTCGCTAAGGTACCGTACATGAACGACCACACCCCCGACGAGCCGGTCGACGTGCTTCTGATCGAGGACAATCCGGGCGACGTTCGCCTCACCCGGGAAGCGTTCCGCGCGACCGAGAGCGAGATCTCGTTTCGGGTCCTCAGCGACGGCGAGGAGGCGGCGAGGTACTTTCGCCAACCCAAGGACTCGGAGCCCTGTCCTGACCTGGTGTTGCTCGATCTGAACCTTCCGCGAAAGGACGGGCTCGCCGTTCTCGAGGTGCTCGAGGATGAACTCGACTATCCGCCGCCGCCGGTGCTCGTGCTCTCGAGTTCGGACGCCGAGGAGGACATCGCCGAGAGTTACGCCAACGACGCGAACGCCTTCCTCACGAAACCGGACGTCATGTCGGAGTTCAATTCGATGGCGGAGGCGATCGAGCGGTTCTGGATCGACACGGCGAAGCATCCGCCCGCCCACGGCTGAGACGAACGGCCGTAACGGGACACACAGCGGGACGGTGAGCCGACACCGCTGCGGTTTTGAGCGGGCGGCGAATACTCCGAGGCAATGGACGACGACTTGCGCGGACGGATCGAACGCGAGGCGGAGAAACACGCGCTACTGAACGCGGTGAAACACGAGAGCGACGCCGACGTCGGGGCGATCATGGGGCCGCTGATGGGCGACAACCCGGCGTTCCGCGAGCACGGAGACCAGATTCCGGGCGTCGTCGGCGGGGTCGTCGGCCGCGTCAACGATCTCGAATACGACGAGAAGCGCGAGCGACTCGAGGAGCTCGCGCCCGAGGAACTCGCGGAGATCGAGGCGGAGGACGAGGAGGACGAACACGATCTACCCGACCTTCCTCGCGCCGACGAGTACGACGAGATCCGGATGCGGTGTGCGCCGAACCCGAACGGGCCGTGGCACGTCGGCCACGCGCGGATGCCCGCCGTCATCGGCACCTACAAGGAGCGATACGACGGCTGGTTCTGCGTCCGCTTCGACGACACCGACCCCGAGACCAAACGACCCGACCTCGAGGCCTACGATGCGATCCTCGATGATCTGGACTACCTCGGCTTCGACCCCGATGCGACGTTCAAGGCCAGCGACCGACTCGAGATCTACTACGACCACGCCCGGAAGCTGATCGACATGGGCGGGGCCTACACCTGTTCGTGTTCGGGCGAGGAGTTCTCCGAACTCAAGAACAACGGCGAGGCCTGCCCGCACCGCGAGAAGGACGTCGAGACCGTTCTCGAGGAGTTCGAGGACATGATTGCGGGCGTCTACGACAGCGGCGAGATGGTCCTCCGCGTGAAGACCGACATCGAGCACAAGAACCCTGCCCTGCGTGACTGGGTTGGCTTCCGGATGATCGACACGCCTCACCCGCGCGAGGAAGCCGAGGAGTACCGCTGCTGGCCGATGCTCGACTTCCAGTCGGCGATCGACGACCACGTCGTCGACGTCACCCACATCATCCGCGGCATCGACCTGCAGGACTCGGCGAAACGCCAGGGTTTTCTGTACGACTACTTCGGCTGGGAGTACCCCGAGGTCGTCCACTGGTGGCACGTCCAGATCGACGCCTACGATGTGAAGATGAGCACGTCGACGATCGCCGAACTGATCGACGAGGGGACACTCGACGGCTGGGACGATCCGCGCGCGCCGACGCTGAAGAGCCTTCGTCGCCGGGGAATCCGCGGCGAGGCCATCGTCGACGCGATGGTCGGCCTCGGCACATCGACCAGCGACGTCGACCTCGCGATGAGTTCGATCTACGCGAACAACCGCGACCTGATCGACGAGAAGACCGACCGTCGATTCCTCGTTCGCGATGGGGCCGAACTCCCGCTGGGCGGTAGCCCGCCGGCAGAGGCGAACCCGCCGCTACACCCCAACCACGAGGACCGAGGCGTTCGCGAGATTCCCGCCGGTGACGCCGTCTTGCTCGAGCCCGACGACCTCCCCCAGCGCGAGGAGCGGATCTGGCTCAAGGGCCTGGGCTGTTTCCAGTACACCCGCGATACGCTCCAGTACACCGGGGAGGATATCGACGTCGTTCGCGAGGGCGACGTCGACGTCGTCCACTGGGTGCCGGCAAGCGAGAGCGTCCCCGTTCGGATGCGAACGATGGACGGCGACGTCACCGGCCGCGCCGAGCCCGGGGTGGCGGCGCTCGAGCCCGACGAGATGGTGCAGTTCGAACGCGTCGGCTTCGTCCGGATCGACGGGGCGGACGGGGAGGACGGCACGCTCGCCTACTACGCCCACCCCTGAGCCGTCACGACTGGGCAGCGTCCGGCCGATCACTCGCTTCGATCTCTCCTCTAATCCTTCGACTCGAGGCCGCTGGACGCGGACCAGAGCGATGAAGGCGGTTCTTGGCGTTACTCGTCTTCGTCCTCGCCGTCCTCGTCTTCCTCGTCTTCACCGTTCTCTTCTTCATCGTCCATCTCGTCCTCGTCTTCACCGTTCTCCTCGTCGTCCATCTCGTCCTCTGCTTCGTCGTCTTCCTCGTCTTCTTCGGCCTCGCCGTTACCTTCGATCTCGATATCACCGATCATCGTCCCTTCGTGGGGCTCACAGATGTACGTCACCATCTCCTCGCTGGCTTCGAACTCGAGGAACTGGTCGTCGCCGCCCTCGTCGGTAATCTCGGTCTCGAGGTCGTCAACCACCTCGTCGTCCTCGTCGCGGATCTCGATGTTGTGCTGTTGGCCGTCGCCTTCCTCCCACCCGATCTCGTAGCTCTCTCCTTCTTGGAGGGTGAGTGTCGGGTTTTCCTCGTCGGCGATCTCCTCGGGTTCGATCCCGACCCAACCGGAGGTCTGGGCGTCGAACTCGATCCTGGTATCGGGTTCGATCGCTTCGCCGTTCTCGTCGTCTTCGGGTTCCTCATCGCCGTTCGCCGGCTCTTCGTCGTCCGGTTCTTCCTCGTCGGGTTCGTCCTCTCCGTTGCCGTTACAGCCCGCGATAAACGCCGTTGCACCGACGACACCGACGGTTTTGAGGATGTTGCGTCGAGTTGGCTGTGTCATGTCTTTCACACTTCATCCTATGACGTCCAGTAGGGTTAAACCAAACACGCGATTAAAGAGAATTTATAAAATCCATTGGATAGTTCTCTTGTTGAATCGGACAAGTTTTTCGAATGAAGAACCAGTTACGTAATCCGGTCCAACCGGACGGGCTCCGGTCTCCCGTCATCTGCCCTCGAGGAGATCGTCCGCGCTGTCGGGAAGCGGATCCGCGACGACGCCGTCCTGTCGCCCGAGGACGCGGCCGTGAGCGGCACAGACGACCCTGTTTTCGTCCCACGGGACGTGGAGTTCGACGCAGGCCGATCGGTCGCAGCCGTCCTCCGAGCAGTCCATAGGTCCGACACGACGGCCAGCGACTCGGCGTTTACGGTCGATCAGAACACGAACACGGCGACCAGGAAGCCGAGCAGGATCGACGCCGTCAACAGGACCTGGGCGGCCGTCGACGCGAGGATCCCGACGGTCGCGTAGAACGCCGATCGGGTGCTGTGGTCGACGTCGCCGCCGCGGACGAACTCGAGAACGAACACGGTTCCGAACAGGCCGACGAGCAGCCCGATCGGGCCGGTCAGGAGCATGAGCGCGATCCCGACGACCGCAGCGGCACCCGTCGTCGTCCAGGAGGCGCCGCCGGCCCGCGCGGCGATCGAGCCGGCGAAGAACTCGACGAACAGGGTGAGCGCGCCGAGGGAGAGCAGGACGATTAGGGAGATCGGGCCGGGCTCGGTAAACCCCGACCCCCACCAGTACAGCAGGATACCTGAAACCGAGAGCAGCCCGCCGGGGACGAGCGGGACGACCGTGCCGGCGACGCCGCCGACGAGCAGGGCGATCGCGAGGGCGCCGATGACGTCGACCATAGGAAGGCGAAGACGCGGCGGCGGCAAAGACGTACCGCCTCCGGAACGGTTAGGGACGGCGGGACGAACCGACCGGTATGGGACGAACACGCGGAGCGGTCGTGGTTGGTGCGTCGTCGGGGATCGGCGCGGCACTGGCCCGGAAGCTGGCCGCCGACGGCTACGAGGTCGGGCTGGCGGCCAGGCGGACGGATCGCCTCCGGGAGATCGGCGAGGAGCTCCCGACCCGATCGTACGTCGCGACGATGGACGTCGCCGACGCCGAGACCGCCCGCGAGCGGTTCGATGCGCTCGTCGATGCGATGGCGTCGGTCGATCTCGTCGTCGTCAGCGCCGGCACGGCCGATCTGAACCCCGACCTCGAGTGGGATCCCGAACGGAAGACGATCGACGTCAACGTCCGCGGGTTCGCGGCGGTCGCGACCGCCGCGGTATCGTACTTCGAACAGCGGGGGATCGACGGCCACCTCGTCGGCATCTCGTCGGTCGCTGCCCACTTCGGCAACGGCGCCGTGCCGGCGTACAACGCCTCGAAAGCGTTCGTCACGACCTACCTCGAGGGCCTCCGGGCGCGAGCCCGCGGGGGCGAGACGGACGTGACGGTGACGACCGTCGAGCCCGGATTCGTCGACACCGAGATGGCCTACGGCTCGTTCTGGATGTGCTCGCCCGAAACCGCGGCCGAACAGATCGCTCGAGCGGTTCGAAAGAAACGAACACACGTCTACGTCACCCGACGATGGCGACTCGTCGCGTGGGTCTTCGACGTCGTGCCGAACGCGATCCTCCGACGGGTGCTGTCGTAGCGCGAGGCAGCTCCGTCAGGGATCCTCGAACCGCTCCCGGACCTCGAGCGCCGCGTCGGTTCCGTAGCAGTCGACCAGCGGGCACAACGCATCGCCGAGAGCGCGCATGCACTGTCCGGTAGAGTGGTAGTCGAGTCGCTCGGCGACCGTCTCCCAGTCGCGGGCCTGCAGTGCCCGGAGAACCAGCAGCCGCTCCTGCCGGGCCGCCAGCTCGATCGTCGAAGGCTGCTCGACGAGGTATCGGACGACGAGCTCGCGAAACGGCCCGGGATCGACGTCGAACAGGCCCGGCCCGTAGGCGGCGCCCGCGACGACCCGCCACTCGTGGGCGGTCAGCTCGAGCGACGGGGCGGTGTCGGCGGGGACGCTTCGCAGGAGCGCCCGCGCGACGTCGGGCTCGAGGTCGGCGAGAACGTCCGAACAGAGCGCGGCGAACCGTCGGGCGAACCGCTCAGCGTGGCGGTCGCGCAACTCGTCGCCCGTCTCGCCGGTCGGGGAAAGCAGCAACGCCGAGTACTCCCCGCTGGCGTCGTTTCTCGTCGTCGAGACGTGGACCGTCGCGAAGCCGTTCGCCCGCCAGAACTCGAGGAGCCCGGGAGTCGCGCCGAACCCGGTGCCGAGCCAGTCGATCTCGGTCTCGAACTCCGCGCGGATCTCCGCGAGCAGCCGCGAGCCCAGGCCCCGCGAGCGTGCGGCGTGGTGGGTCGCGATCCGCACGATCCGGACTCCGGCGGGCTCGCCGGCCCGTTCGTCCCGAAGCTGGCTCGTGAGCACGTCGGGAAGCATGTTCCCCCGGATGCGACCGCCCTCGTACATCATCGCCCGCTGCTCGGCCGGGAGGTCCCCCTCCCGGGCCAGCAGGGCGACGCTGACGACGTGGCCGTCGTGGACCAGCGCGCGGGCCTCGAGGTTCGGCGCGTCGAGCAAGCGAGCCAGGTCGTTAGGCTCGGTGCGGTAGTGTGCGAGCACGAGCAGGCCGAACGCCTCCCGGAGGAGGCCCTCGTCGGCCAGCAGGTCGTCGGGCTCGAGGCGGCGGTACTCGACGGTCTCCGGCGCGGCGTCGGCGACGAGGGGGTCGACCGGAGGACGGGCGTCGAGCAGGAGGGCGCGAAACGCCCAGACTTCGATCGGATCGCCGGCCGCGTACCGGATCGGCTCCGTCAGCGTTCGCTCGGTGACGGCGTGCTCGCTCTCGGCGAGGCGATCCCGGAACCGAACGGAAAACCCTCTCCCCGCGCCCTCGTAGCCGTGGATCGTCGTCGCGAACGCGATCCGATCGGCCGCCAGCAGCGCCTCGAGGGTCGCGACCGGGAGCGCGGCGGCCTCGTCGACGATCACGACGTCGGCGGCCTCGCATTCCTCGAGCGCCGCGGCCGGCTCGAGGTAGCGGACGCACCCGCCCGCGACCGTCTCGAGCCGGCGCGGTTCGGCCGTCTCGAGGCCCTCGAGCGTCTCGCAGTACTCCTGAGCGCGGTCGAACACTTCTCGTGCGTTCCGAAAGTCGGGTGCGGTCACGAGCACGTCCTCGCCGTCGGCGGCGAACGCGCCGGCCGCCAGCCCCGCAGCGTTCGACTTGCCCCGACCGCGGTCGGCCTCGAGCACGACCGCCGCCGGGGCGTCGAACAGCGACTCGAACGCCGCGACGGCCTCGGCCTGGTCGTCGGTCAGACAGGCCTCGTAGGTCGGAGTCGGGAAGCGGCGGTCCGCGGGCGGCTTCGGCTCTGCGTCCGCGCTCAGCCTTGGCGGGGGGCGGGTGAGCCCTTCGTCGACGATCCGGTTCGTCTCGAGGTCGACGATCCCGATCCCGCGGTGGACTCGTAGCGTCTGGACGAGCCGGCGTCTGAACCGGCCGGTAACGTCCGACAGCGAGAACGGCGGCACGGCGAGGGAGTCGTCGAAGTCGTCCCGACGGTCGGGCCAGGACTCGAGCGACGGCACCAGTAGAACGAGGAGTCCGCCGCCGTCGACCGTCCCGACGAGCTTGCCGAGGGCGTTGGGCTGGAGCTGATCGTGAGCGTCGAGGGCGACGACGTCCCGCGTCGTGCCGAGCAGTTCGCCGGCGTGGGCCTGGGAGAGCTGTTCGCAACGTAGTCGATCCTCGGGTCCGACAAGCGTGGTTCGGGTGATCGCTACCGAGAGTTCGTCGAGGATCGCCTCGAGGCGCTCGTACCCGCGCCCTCGGTCGCCGGCCAGCACCAGTATCCGCCGTTCGTTCGTCCGCACCGCCTCCGCCCGGAGCGATCGGGCGAGGTCGACGAGGTCGTCATCCGCGGCCATACCCTCGAGTCATTGCCTCGAGTGTAAGAGGTCACGGTCTGGGGCTGTCCGCATCAGGTGTCGGTCGCGTACCGCGTGCGGAGCCGGCGGCCAAGCGCACCCAGGAGGTACGCCGTCCCGCCGAGAACGACCGCGCCGGTGAGCGCGAAGACGGGGCCGTGGATGAGCCCCTCGCGGAGTTCGCCCGGCGGATCGAGCTTGTAGGCCAACAGTCGAGGCGGGGTGTACCGGGTGTCCCACGACCAGCGGAGGTAGCCGATCAGAGGCGGGAAGACGAATCGCCAAAGGATCGTCAGGAACACGGCGCCGACACCCGCTACCAGCCCGGCCCGCGTCCAGCCGGCGTAGAGCGCGACCGCGAGCGCGGCGTACAGCACGAAGACGGTGAGAACGACGTCGTACTCGAGCAGGAAAGCCACCGAGGCGAGAACGGGGAGCGCAACGCCGAGGATCAGAACGCGAGTTCGCGCTCGGGCCGCCCCCATCAGGCCCTCTCGGATGTTCATGTGTAGGATATCTAACTAGATCCGGATAACCGTTCGGGCCGCCGCAGAACCGTCGGCCAGACGAACGGTCCGGCGGCGCGAACGGTCGGCGTGCGGACTGATCCCACCCGTTCGTGCGTTTGGACACGCTTTTAAGGGGGGCACCGCTACTGCGTAGTACACCCTACGCGGGGTTGATGATGCTCCTAGCCTCACAGGACTTCCGCCGACCGGACGTCGGCCCGGGACCCAGCCCGGACGGCAGGGGAGCGCGAGCCCGCGCGTAGGAGAGGTGAACAACCAATGTCAGTCTACGTAACCACAGACATCCCAGCCGACCTCGCAGAGGACGCCCTCGAGGCTCTCGAGGTCGCACGAGACACCGGACGCGTAAAGAAAGGAACCAACGAGACCACCAAAGCGATCGAGCGCGGCAACGCAGACCTCGTCTACGTCGCCGAGGACGTCTCCCCCGAGGAGATCGTCATGCACCTGCCCGAACTCGCCGACGAGAAGGGCATCTCCGTCGTCTTCGTCGAGACCCAGGACGACGTCGGCCACGCCGCCGGCCTCGAGGTCGGGAGCGCCGCCGCAGCGATCGTCGACGCCGGCGAGGCGTCCGACGACGTCGAAGAGATCGCCAACAAGGTCGAGGACCTCGACTGAGGTGACCTGAGATGAGCGCTGAAGAGAACGAAAGCGGATCCACGCCCGCCGAGGTCATCGAGGTCGTCGGCAAGACCGGCATGCACGGTGAAGCCATGCAGGTCAAGTGCCGCATTCAGAAGGGCGAAAACCAGGGTCGAATCATCACCCGAAACTGCCTCGGACCGGTCCGCGAAGGAGACGTACTCCAGCTTCGCGAGACCGCCCGCGAGGCGGACTCCATCGGAGGACAATAATGGTCGAGAAACGAACCTGCGACTACACGGGCGAGGAGATCGAGCCCGGAACGGGCATCATGTACGTCCAGAACGACGGTACCGTGCTCCACTTCGCCAGCGCGAAGGCGGAGAAAAACTACAAGCTCGGTCGCGAGCCGCGTGACCTCGAGTGGACCGAAGCCGGCCGCGCCGGCAAGGGTCCCGCCGAGGCCGATACGCCCGCCGCCGAGGAAGCCGACCAGGACGAAACCGTCGAGGCCGGCGAGGACGAGGATCTCGAGGCCGAGGCCGACGTCGACGAGGCCGACGAGGACGAGGACGTCCCCGCGGACGACGAGGCGGTCGACGAGACCGAGGATCTCGAGGAGAGTGAGGCCTGATGAGCGAGGGCGAACGCACCTTCGTGATGATCAAGCCCGACGCCTTCGCGCGCGGCCTGGTCGGCGAGGTCGTCTCCCGACTCGAGGACCGCGGGCTGAAGCTCGTCGGTATTAAGATCGAGAACATGCCCCGCGAGCGGGCCGAGGAACACTACGGCGAACACGAGGACAAGCCGTTCTACGACGACCTCGTCGAGTTCGTCACCTCCGGTCCGGTCGTCCCGATGGTCTGGGAGGGCCAGGACGCGACCCGGCAGGTCCGACAGATGATCGGCGAAACCGACCCGCTCGAGGCCCAGCCCGGAACGATCCGAGGCGACTACGCGCTCGACCTCGGTCGGAACGTCGTCCACGCTGCCGACCACGAGGACGAGGGCGCCAACGAGCGAGAGATCTCGCTGCACTTCGACGACGACGAACTGATCGACTACGATCAGCACGACGCCGGCTGGCTCTACGAGTAGCGACCCGGCGGCTCCGACTCGTTACCGACGTTTGCGACCGGGTTTTTCTGTTTACCAGACCTCATTAAATTAGATGGATCAGTAGCTTACATAGACGGAACATCTAATGTATCGGCTGTAGTAGACGAGCATGGTGGTTTCGAATGGTAACTCACGGTAGGTGGTTCGTGAATGCGTAAACGAGAGCAGGGTTCGAGATCGATTGCGACTGCAGAGCCCCCGTCCCTGGACCTGATCTTCGATCTCCTCTCGAACCGACGGCGACGGTACACGCTGTACTGTCTCTCCGAACAGGTCGACGGGGTCGCCGCCGTCGACGAGCTCGTCGACGCGGTCGTTCGGCTCGAGGCCGAAGCCGAGGACGTCAGTCGGGAGTTCGACGAGCACCGCAAAACCGTCCGGGCGGAGCTCCGCCACTCCCATCTTCCCAAGCTCGCCGACACCAGTCTCCTCGAACACGACCGGCGGAGCGAGACCGTCCGCTACTGGAACCAGCCCTCCCTCGAGGAGTGGCTCGAGCATGCGAAACACAAGGAGCTGTAGCCGGCCGGCCCCGTTTCTTTGCTGTCAGTAGCGGTCGAAACCGGTGCCGTAGCGTCCGCCACCGGCCTCGCGCCCTGTGGGATGATAGCATTCCCATCCTCAAAGCTTAACAGGCGAGCTGTCGATACGGATCATAGAGGTGTCCTTATGACTGATCACGAACTTCCAGAACTCCCGTACGACTACGACGCGCTCGAACCGGCAATCTCCGAACAGGTCGTCACCTGGCATCACGACACGCACCACCAGGGGTACGTCGACGGCCTGAACAGCGCCGAACAGACCCTCGAGGAGAACCGCGAGAGCGGCGACTTCGGCTCGTCCGGCGCCGCGATGGAGAACGTCACCCACAACGGCTGTGGCCACTACCTCCACACGCTGTTCTGGGAGAACATGTCCCCCGACGGTGGCGGCGAACCCGAGGGCGACCTCGCCGACCGCATCGAGGAGGACTTCGGCTCCTACGAGGCCTGGAAGGGCGAGTTCGAGGCCGCCGCGAGCGCCGCCGGTGGCTGGGCACTGCTCGTCTACGACCCGGTTGCGAAGCAGCTTCGCAACCTCAAGGTCGACCGCCACGACCTGCACGCGCTGTGGGGCGCCCATCCCATCCTCGCCTGTGACGTCTGGGAGCACTCGTACTACTACGACTACGGCCCGGACCGCGGCGAGTTCATCGACGGCTTCTTCGACGTCGTCAACTGGGACAAGGCCGCAGACGAGTACGAGAAGTGCCTCGACCACTTCGAGTAAGCGACGACCTGGCAACCCACGTATTTTTTGTCGCCGTCAACCGCTCAGCGACGGCGCTCGCGTTACGGCTGGGGCCGCCGACTGAAGCTCACACTCGAGCCGTTGCCGACGTCGAGACCGGTGCGGTCTTGTGGCGCCGCGCCGATAGCAACGCCCATGCCAGTTCCGAAAGACGAGTTCGACCAGCTCCCGCCCTGTGACTTCTACACGCCCGCAGAGCTGTTCGAGGACGATCAGATGTACACCGTCTACGAGATCGCGCGTCTGCTCCAGGGACTCGAGCCCGACGCGGACATCGACCGCGAGACCGAGGATATCCTGCTCGACTGGGCGATCCCGTGGGTGATGGTAAACGCCGACGAACTCGTCGTCGCCGAGCCGCGCGACGAGGAGGAACCCGGGTTCTACGGACTGAAAGACGAATGATCCTCCTCGTGGTCGGGTCGGATCGCGTCGACGCCGGCAAGACGACGTTCTCGACCGGACTGCTCGAGCGAACCGGCGCAGTCGGCGCCAAACCCCGGGCCGGCAACGACTACTGGTTCGACCACGACGACTGTCGGCGCGCGATCGCCGACGGTCGACTGTACGGGAAGGACGCGGCGCGGCTCGCGACCGCTGAGGGTCGCGGTCGCGCGCCGGAACGGCTCAACTCCGTCCACCGGCTGTGGCGGCCCAGCCCCGGCCCCGGTACCGGACTGCTCGGGCAGACCGATCGGGAGTTCGTCGTCGACCGAATCGGCGCTCCGGGCGAGGCCGGCGAACCGACGTACGTCCGAAACGCCACGGTCGACATCCCCGACCCTGTCGCCTCGGCGCTACCCCTCGAGGACGCGATTTCCGTCGAATCCGTCGACGAGCTCAACGACGTCACGGCCGAGCGGTACGTGCCGGCCTTCGAATCGCTTTCGACCGAGCTCGAGGCAGCCGACGTCGCAGTCGTCGAATCCTACGGCGACATCGCCCGGCCGCTGAACGATCTCGATCCCGCGGCGATCGCCGCGGTCGCGGTCGTCGAACCGG
>PWMF01000190.1 GCA_003559215.1 Natrialbaceae archaeon | reverse complement strand
GTCCGTGATTCGAGAGAAAGGGAACCCGGGTGCGAGTCTGCTGGACGGAGTTACAGTAGCGGCATGATCGGTCACTCTCCGACGAACACGGTTTTCAGACGAGTTCCACAGTCCGGACAACAGAGCGTCTGCCATCTCGCCGAGTCGAGATCACCTATCGTCCTCGTTCGGATCGCGTCCTCGCGGTCGATCGCGGTGGTACAGATCGGACACTCGAGACTCTCTTCGGAACCGGACATCGATACCATCTACGCGTCCTTCTCCGGTAGGTATTGTTCCTAGCTGGACACCGACACGGCTGCAAGCCCAAAACTGGTGACTGCTGCGGCCATCGACGCACCCATGTCCGACGACCAGTCGCTCGAAACCGACGAAGCGCCCATCAGCGACGATGTGCTTGAACGGACCACCGACCGCTCGGACGCCGACGCGGTGGCGATCGCCGACGCCCTCGTCGTTCTCCACTCGACGCTGATCGGACGCCACGCCGAGCTCGAGCGAGAGCACGATTACGCTACCGTCGACGGGACGCGAGCGTACCGCGTTCCCGAAGCCGTCTGGGACGACCTCCACGAGGAGTTCGAGTTTGACGAGGCGGTCGAGTCGGCCCACACCGAACAGGCTCGGCTCGCGTTCACCGACGCCGTCGACGTCGACGAGCGCTTCGCGGACGACGAACGCGGTATCGTCGTCGGTATCGACACCGCCGAGGAGTTCTAACCCTCGAACTAGTCGTCGGACCCGGTGCTAATCGAAGCGTTCGGCACAACGGACGGATCGTCCTTCGGGCTATGTGTTCACACGGCGTCTTCGAAGGCTCCCGTTTCGTCCGCAATGGAAAACATACACGCTTATTTTCTGCTGAACGAGACCACTTCGCATGCCACGCGACTACGACCGATCGGAGATCCCGTCGGTGTACGACCTCGAGAGCGTCGAGCCCTACCGCGACGAGCCCGGCTTCCAGCAGGTGGTCTTTCGCGGTATCGATCAGCTGATCGGCTTCTCGCAGATCGGTCCGGAGAAGCCCGACGGCGAGCCACACACTCACCCCTACGAGCAGATGAACATGCTCGTCGAGGGCCGACTCGACTTCCTCGTCGACGGCGAGCGGGTCGAACTCGAGCCCTACGACACGTTGGCGATCCCGCCCGAGATTCCACACACATCGCGGGCGCTCGAGGGGGAGACGGCGACGCTGCTCGCGTTCTGGCCGCTGCGGGAGGACCGGCTCGACGGAACGGAGTATCAGCGCGAATTTCCCCGACTATAACCGCCGGTTCCCGACTCGAGATCGACGGAGACTCGAAGGAACCGGATGACGGCCCTTCGTGCCGCTTCAGCCGGCAAACGAGCGGTTAACAGTTAACCCCCTCGTTCCGGTATTGCTACCGTGACCCAGAACGCAAGCAACACCTTCGAGATCGGCTCGAAAACCGTCCACCGACTCGGGTTCGGCGCGATGCGACTCTGCGGCGAGGGGATCATCGGGCCGCCTGGGGACGAGGACGCCGCCCGCGAGCTGGTTCGGACCGCCGTCGAGCAGGGGGTCGACTTCATCGACACCGCAGACTCCTACGGCCCGGGCGTCAGCGAACGGCTCGTCGGTGAAGCGCTCGACGATCCCGATGACGTGCTGGTCGCCTCGAAGGCGGGCCTGCTGCGCAACCGTGAGGGCGAGTGGCTCCACCACGGCGATCCCGACTACATCCGCAACCAGGTGCTGTGTTCGCTCGATCGGCTCCGGACCGACACTATCGACCTCTACCAGTACCACCGTCCGGACCCGGACACGCCGTTCGAGGACTCCGTCCAGACGTTCGCCGAACTGAAAGACGAGGGGCTCGTCGAGCAGGTCGGGCTGAGCAACGTCTCGGTCGACCAGCTCGAGACCGCCCGCGAGCACGTCGACGTCGCGACGGTCCAGAACCGGTACAACGTCGGCGACCGTTCGGAGGCCGACGTGCTTGAGGTCTGCGAGGAGTACGGCATCGGCTTCATCCCGTGGGCGCCGATCAACGGGGACGACCTCGCAAGCCACGGCGAGACGCTCGACGAGATTGCCGAGGACCACGACGCGACCCGGCGCCAGGTCGCGCTGGCATGGCTGCTCGAGCGATCCGACGTGATCCTCCCGATTCCGGGCACCTCCGATCCCGACCACCTCGAGTCGAACCTCGCGGCGTCGCAGCTCTCGCTGTCCGACGACGAGGTCGCCCGGATTACGGCCCTCGAGTAACCGTCCGTCAGTATCTTTTTGCTCTCCGTCGAAGACGAGACGCGCATGGGCTACGATACCGCGTCGAAGGCAGACGTCGAGTCGGTCGTTCCCGAAGAGTACGGCGGTATGTGGTTCCTCAAGGACGCTCTCGGAACCGACGAACTCGGTTTCACGGTACTCGAACTCGAGCCGGGTGGGAAGGGCAAGGAACACGACGAGACACACACCGGACAGGAGGAGGTGTACTACGTTGTCGAGGGCAGCATCGACGTCGAGGTAGACGGTGAAACGGTGTCGCTCGGAGGCGGCGACGCGATTCGCCTTGACCCCGAGGAGTCGCGACAGATCCACAACCGCGGGGACGTGCGGGCGACGCTCGTGCTGGCTGGCGCACCGTTGTGACGTCGCGGCACTCACTTGCAGCGTACCGAACCGCCTAGTCCGTGTAGACCACGCGGCGCGTGCCGTACTGCAGTGAGCCGACGGCGAACTGCAGTTCGAAACCGCGCGAG
>PWMF01000133.1 GCA_003559215.1 Natrialbaceae archaeon | reverse complement strand
TCATTGATTGGAATCTGTTTTACGAGGTGCAGGATAGCACCACAGGCAGTCAAGAGTACGCATGTGTAGGAGGAGCATGCGAGATCGTTTAACACTCCTGTAGCTCAATGGTAGAGCAAACGGCTTATAACCGTTAGATCCAAGTTCAACTCTTGGCAGGAGTACCAAATCGTGTAAATGCTGAGGCCCTCTTTCGAGGGCCTTTTCTTTAGAATGTATCAATTAGGTCTTGCACTGTCTTTGGTGGAGCATGGTCTCCTAGTAGCTTGTTGTACATCTCATACTGCTGTTTGTATTGTGGATTGCCTTTAGGATAAACTGCCAAAACATCAAACATATTATCCTGTAAGAATATATCACTTGGCAAGCTGCTAGGCTCCCCTGTCTGCAGGTTCTTAACCCTAACTACAACAGTCCCATCATTAGGTGACATATTCACTTCTGTAATTAGATATGTCCCCTCTGGATAGAAGTCTTTTACATTTCCCGGAGCATCACGATTGGCCTTGAAGTGCATTATATTACCCTTCAAGTTCTCGCCTCCATGCTCTAAGTATTCTTTTACTTTGTGTCCCTTGAATGCCTTACCAGTCTGAGGAAACCCTACTTCTACAGGCAGTGGTGCAGTAGCTTTAGCCACAGGAGTTGTAGGCACTGTAGCACTCTTTCCTTGGTTAAACAACATCTCATCTAGCTGACTGGTTGTCTCAGGTACACGTTCTGGATGTGCATAGCCAGCAAATCTATCACCTGTAGAGTCCACAATACTATCTACGGTCCTGCTGTACTCGCCAGTGTTGCCCACTGCACTCTTGACCTGAGTGGGATGGAATACAATAAGAGCTTCTGGCGGATCAATACCTAGCACTTCCTGTACAGCCCCTTCCCATGTCCAGTCATCCATATCAGTCCAACGGGTACTCTGCCCTGTCTCATTTTGAATACGGAGAATAGCATCATCGGGCAGACCCTCTGCTCTATTGTAGTAGACAATAGCATCAAAGCCGTTGTCTTCTAGTGTTCTTTGAATAGCAGCAGTAGTTAGCTCTCTATTAGGAATACCCCGAGCATTATTAACTATAGCCATAGTTAGCATTTGGTCAGTGGCCTCATCACCAAACACCTGCCTATACCCGTCTATGAATTCATTAAGAGAATACTTCCCTCCTGTTAACGCTGTGGGCAGGTCGTCCACACTATAATACATAGATGCTGGGCTTTGGCGCTGAGCAAGCTGAGGGCTTTTTTTCATAATACGCACAGCTTCACTTAGTACGTCGTACCTCAGATTTCCATGTATGTCGATGTCCTCTTGACTGCGCTCCATCCTTTTAATGATTTCCATAGGACTAAACGCCTGCTCATCATACTCTGACAGAGCTCTGTAAATGTTAGATTTGTCTGCGCTCCATCCTCCTATATCTGGCAGTCGAATAGGATTAGAAACGTTGGTATATACAGGCATAAGCCTACCAAAGTCATCATAGTTATATGGAGATAGCACTCGACGTGCATCACTGCCTCTATTGACAGAGATAAAATCAAGAGCCTGATCTCCAATCTGCCTTGACTTGTAATCTAGGTGCCACCCCATTTCACTGCGCCTAGTCTGTGGCACATCGAAGTCAGTGGGTGTCTGTGTACCATGCACCAACACTTCAGGATGCCCGTCAGCGTCTACAAAGTATGGCTCAGTTTTTCCCGTCTTAGACTTACCGCTCAGAGTGCCATGCGTATGCCAGTCTTGGAACTTCTTATTATGTCTAGCAAGGGCACGACTAAGAGCAAGAGGCATCTTACCTACTGTGCCTACAGCACCAGCAAGAGGGCCCCCTGCCCACATAGCATCACCAAGCATAGCAAGGCCCTGCATGGCGGCAATGCCATACTGACCATTCTGTACGTTGGTGATTAGCCCGTCATAATACTGCTGCTCTTCGTTAGTGAACGAAGGGAACACACCAGCAGCATCAGCTAGCCCAGCACCCGGAGCAAAACCTGCAGCAATCTCTCCTGCAAAAGGTCTTGGGTTTCTCCCTACCTCAGCCTTCGGTAGTTCAGGGGCTAGTGCGGTGTCTCCGAAGCTCATTAGCCCAAGCTTCCCAATGCCTCTAGTGCATTAATAAGTTGACTAGTTGCCTGCTCCCTTTGTGCGCTAGCACGTTGACGGGCCTCAATAGCATCTGTCCACATGCGCAGCCATTGCTCTGGAGTTAGTCCTGTAGCACGTCCACTATTTGGCGGGGGGTTAGCATCCATATTCCTCTGACGTGCTGCGCTAGCAGGCTCTCCTGCCTGTGCTGCCCTATAAATTTGCCTAAACCCTGCCTGCCCCTGCTGCCAAGTGAGGTAGACATTAGCAGGGCTAGTAGGAATTTGTGCACGCTCAAGGGCTGGGATAGCAGTGTCACGAGTCCAACGTTCAAACGCTGCCTTAGCCTGCACTGGGTCCCTAACCTGCTCGTCAGTCAATCCTAGCTCTTGCTGCATAGCCCTACCAATCTGGAAGTCACCACGGAACTCAGAACCTTGACGATCAGGAATGGTGCCATAGTGACTCTCAAACCAATGAGCAACGTCAGTAGCAACAGTGACAAAGTGCTCAGGGTCTGCAGCAGCAAGACGATCAGGCCCCGTAGACGGGACATTGGCCAACACTTCCTCTTCACTCGTACGCTCCATCAATGGTCCCGGCTCAATACCACCAACACCGCTCCCCTCTTCACCACCAATACGCT
>PWMF01000039.1 GCA_003559215.1 Natrialbaceae archaeon | reverse complement strand
TCCGTAGTCGTTGATGGCATCAATATTCAAAGTGGGGAAGGCCGGATTTTCCGGAAGGAGCCGGGCATCAAAATCATTGAAAATGGCAAAGCCCAAATAGGGCATGGTTACGGCCGTTTTCAGCCCCACTCCAAGCCCCACACTCTCCCCATAGAGTTCTCTCACTGTATCGGCAAAAGTGCCTGAGCCCTGGACATCCTGCACCTTGGTGAAAGCTTCATAGCCACTGGCTCCCAAGCGCAAATCCATAATGGTCCAAGTCAGGTGAGTGCTGCGGGCCAGACCTGCCGGATTGTAAAAGAGGGCATCGGTATCCTGAGCCAAAGCCACAAAAGCGTTGCCCATTCCCAAAGCTCTCACATTGGCATTTTGCTGCAGAAGAGAGCGTCCCTGGGCTTCAAAACCCCAAGCCAGTGTCAAAAGCAAAAGTGGAATTATAGACAAAGGCATGTCAATACATCTCCATTGCAAGAGCCTACACCAATTGCTTGATTCTCATTGACCAGAGTTCTTATCCCCCGAAGATGGTCGGCATTAAGGTTGTCCCTGTCGGTGATGGCACAAAAGTTATAGGCAGGATTGATGTTGTCAATCTGGTCGCAGATGTCTGTAATCAGAGTCAGCTGACTTCCCGCAATATTGGTTCCGGCCGCGGCCAAACTGGTCAGCACCAGAGCCAAGCCCGTTCCCACCTCGGCCACAGCCTGGGTGGGAAAGTCATTGGCATCACAGGCATCAAAACCGGCGTCCAAGGTCCCATCATTGTTAGTGTCCGCCACAAAGCTCAGAACTCTGCCAATTTTCACAAAGCTCAAAAAGACCATCAGAAGGTTTTCATCCACTTCCCTGTCCGCAGCATCTGGTCCAAGACTCTTCAATAAATCTTCAGCATCCAGACAGGCCTGAATATCCTCAATTTCCGCCTCCACATAAGTGGACATAAAAAAGACGAAGAGCCGCTGACTGGCCAGATCTCCTAAGGCCTGGACCAACTCCAAAAAGTCCAGGCCACAGCGACCGGCATAGGCCGAGGCTCTTAAGACCACCACATCCCGACGGGCTGCAAAAGCCGCGCTGATCATGTCAAATTTGGCAATGGCCAAGTCATAGTTGCCCCGGTTGATGGCCTGACGGGCATCAAAGAGCAGGGCCTCATCCGTGTCCACTTTGCTAAACTCACGCAAAACATTGCGCTCACAGCCGGCAATGGGGATTAAAAAGAGCAAAATGCCCAAGGCCAAAAGACCTTGTCTCCCAATCCTCCCAAGCCACCTATTTTTAGAACCGATAAGAGAGCTTGCCCGCATAGCGCCTATCCTCCCGTCGTTGACTTTCACTGCCCACCTCTTCCCCAAAACTTCCAAGTTGCAACTGATAGTGACCCGCCACCAATTCCATCCCAGCTGTCCAATAGCGCCGGTTCATTCCTGCCCGCAAAAAGAGAGCATCGCGAATGTTCAGCTCCCACCCCACATGAAGTCGACTCTGCCAATCCACAGCCTCTGAAAAGGTCAAAACATCTCGATACTCCACAGTCCAAGTGGATCTGGTTTCATTGCCGTGAATGGGAAAAAAAGCCAAGCCCACATCCAAACTCTGGGGAGTCACTTCCGGTTGCTCTGTGGCTCCCAACAGCATTCCCCTGCGCAGGCTATAACGAGTGTTGCCTGCATCTCGCAAAACTGCGGAAAAAGTAGGCAAATAGGCCCAGGGTGCGGTCATCGTCAGCCCCACATCACTGGCCAAGCCGATGCCCTCCGAGGCCAGATTCGCCACAGTTAACGAAGTGGACTGAGGATCCAACTCTTCACGGATCTCCACTCGATTGACCAGGCGGGCATTAAAGCCCAAATTGATGATTCCATGCCAGAGCCGAAAGTTAAAGCCAGTGACCAGGGCCGAATCGTTGAAGTAATTGAGCTCGTAAGTAGTTAGGTCCTCGGTGACCTTAGCATCCACCGAGTATTTGGCTAAAAGTCCCAGGCCAAAGTTGGGCACCACCACGGAAGGGAACATCTGGCCCTGAAAGTGAAGATGACGTCCGGGATGTTCCCTCAGTCGCTCCAGTGCCTTTTGCGGCTCTAGAGCCTGGTGAACTGAGAATCCTAACACCCTCTCGGCCTGTCCCCCTAGGGTGATTTCAGGATCCACCAAAGTGATAATGTAGTCGCGCAGCTTCCCCAAACCATTGGGGTTTAAGAGCAATGAAGTCTCATCATTCACCACGGCCACAGAGGCTCCCCCCATGGACATTTGCCGAATTCCGCGATAAAAGTCGAAGCGCTGCTGGGCCAGTGAGAGTTCACTAAAGATTAAAAGAACTCCGAGCCCGACTCCAAAGCCCATAGAGAATCCCAGCTTTTTCAGGTGTCTCCACTCCATGGAATCACCTCCTTCAAGACCCTTTTCGGCAGCCCTCCGGCTCAAGTTGAGACGACTCCCTACAAAACCATCCCAAGTCGGGAAAATCTCGACCAAGGTGAGGGAGAAGATGACAGTCTGGAAAAATCCCCAGATAATTAAAAAAAAGGAGTATTTTATATGGCATTATTCTCTCAGGGCCTTCTCCGTGGCACCTCTCTATCTCTGAGTGCGGCTGTAGCCCTTGTCTTTCTCACCACAGGACTTCTCGGCTGCGAAAACAAGGATTTAGATGCCCTGGCTCAAGGACAACAGTGCCTGGATCGGGCCTCCGAACCCATTGAAGCGGAGAACTGCCGGCAATTTGTGGAAGGGAAAACCGGCC
>PWMF01000005.1 GCA_003559215.1 Natrialbaceae archaeon | reverse complement strand
GCGTCGTCGACGTCGCGCCGACTCTACTGCACGGGATCGGCGAACCGATTCCGGAGAACACCGACGGCAGGGTGCTGTTCGACGCCTTCGACGAGCGCGCGACTCCTTCGCGGACGAAGGTCGAGCGAACCGCCGTCTCGGGAGCCGAAGGGGGCGAGGTCGAGGAGGACTTCTCTGATGTCGAGGACCGACTGAAGGGGTTAGGTTACATGGAGTGACCGGCTGAATTGACCTATGAGGTCCGTGACGAGTGTGAGCGCCGCTCGAACCGAGGCCTGCAAGCACAGCGACTACGCCCTATCGGCCCGGATCGTCACGCATGGTCGATGAAGATCTCGAGCTCGAGCGCGATGTCGGAGAGGCAACGATCGTCTACGACGAACCCGACGAGGGTACCGTCGAGAAGACGGTCCCGAACGAACACGTCGCCTACTTCCAGGACCACTGGATCATCAAGACGGACGAAGACGAGGAGGGACGCGACATCGTTCGACGGATCCCCGCACAGCGGGTCCACTACGTCGAGCGATCCGTCGAGGAGTTCGAGGAGGAAGTGAGTACGCTGGTCGATCAGGTCCAGTCGTTCGCGTCGGACCTCCGGACGAAGATACCCGTTGGCGGCGACAGTGCCGGTCGCCGCGAGCGCGAACGCGAGGACACCGATCCGATCAACGTCGATATCGACGAACCCGAGGACGACGACCCGCTCGGCCAGTAGGATCGCCGCGCCGCGTACCCGTTTTCCCCACCTATCCCAGCCCGGAGTCGATCCACCTACTCGAGTCGGGAGTCCGGACGCACGACGAAGACGTCAGCGGGCACCTCGTTGACGACGTACTTCGCCACCGTTCCGACCAGCTTCTCGGTCACGCCGGAGGCACCCGTCGAGCCGAGAACGACCAGTCCGATCCCGCGCTCGTCGGCGTAGGTTTCGATCATCGTCCGCGGCACGCCGGGTTCGATGGCCGTTTCGATCTCGATTCCGCGCTCGGTCGCCCGCGCCTCGACGTCCTCGACGACGTCGGTCTCTCTGTTTAGCTCCTCTGCGATCTTTTCTTCAACGCCTCTCTGCGCCGGATCCTCCGTCGTCTTCTCGGCGACGTAGAGGACGTGCAACGCGGCGTCGTGACAGTCCGCCATCTCGATCGCCCGCTGGGCGGCCAGTTCGGCGTTTTCGCTCCCGTCGGTGGCTAGCAGCATGCGCTCGTACACGGCCTCGCGTTCCACCTTGACGGAAATCAGCGTTGGGCCGGCAGCGCGACGCGCTGGGACCTCAGCCCGACCCCTCGAGGAACGCGAGCACCTCGTCGACGAACCGCTCAGGTCCGGTCGCCTGAACGACGTGTCCGTGGCCCTCCATCGTCGCGACTCGAGCGTTCGGGAGCGCAGCCTCGAGCGCGTCGATGCCGTCGCCGAACCACTCGGCGCTCTCGCTTCCGGTCAGCAACAGCGTCGGCGCCTCGAGGTCCGCGTACCGGCCGGGATCGAACTCGTAGGCCGAGACCGCGTCCAGTCCCTGGGGAACGGTGTGGATCAGTTCGACCTGCTCCTCCCAGGTCGGTTCCGATCGAAGCGCGTCGATCTCCGCCGACGAGATCCTGGCGATGTCCTCCAGGAACAGCACGAGCGCCTCCTCTTCCCGACCGTCCTCCAGCAGGCCCATCATCGCTTCGAACTCGCTCTCGACGTCGAGGGCGTCGTCGGTGACCGCGACCGCGGGCTCGTACAGCAGCAGTCGCTCGACGCCGTCGGTTCGCGCGGCCGCCTCGAGCGCGTAGAGCCCTCCCGACGAGTGCCCCAGCAACGCTACGGGCTCGTCGACCGCCTCGACGACCGCGATCACGTCGTCGACCCCTTGTTCGAGGGCGTACGGCTCGGTCACCTCGCTCCCGCCGTGGCCGCGACGGTCCATCGCATACACCGTCCGGCGGTCGGCGACGCTCGATCGAACGTCGCCCAGCTCCCAGATGGTGCGGTCGCTGACGGCGCCGTGGACGAGCACGATCGGCGGCCCGCTCCCGGTGCGTTCGTAGGCGATCTCGGTCCCGTCGCTCGAGGTGACCGTCTCGAGTTCCCGTTTGTCTGTCGGTGATACGTTAGCCATCGTTCTCCCTCGCCTCGTTCTCCGCGGATCGACCGTCGACCGTCCGGAGAGAGTCGTAGGCAGTGCTACCAGTCGACAACAAGCCGGGAATAGCTACCTCCCGGTACGGTTGCAGTCAGTGGCGGTCGTGCAGGTACTGCAGGGGTCCGGTCGTCCGGCCCGTCAGTTCTCGAAACCGCTCGCTCGAGACCCTCGCCGTTCCCTACCGATCGGATCGAACCAGCCGGAGTCCCGTCCTGGCCGCCGTCCAGGCTGGATACAGCCTGTTGTAGACGCCGTTGGGTGCGTTTCGTGCGCCCGCCCTGAGCAGCCGGTGGGAGAGTGGCGGTCCCGACTCCGAGACGAGATCCTCGAGATCGGCCGTCTCGAGCCACTCGAAGAACGCGCGCTCGGTCGCCGACTCGGGCTCGGCCTCGCGGGCGCGCTCGCGAATATCTTCCCACATGTAGCGTTCGTCCTGGCCGAGCACCCACTCGCCGCCCTCGAGGGCGACCCGGAGTCGCTCGTACTCGTGGTCGGCGAACGGATAGCCGTGCTCGGTCGGATCGACCCCCGAAAGCCGGAGTCCGACGGCGGTCCGGTAGCACTTCTCGCAGCGCCCGCAGTTGCCGTCCATCCGAACATTGCAGGTCTGTAGCTCGAGATCGGGGGCGTCGCTCGCGACGTAGTCGGCGATGGCGTCGAGCCGTTCCTGGCGGGTGAGTTCATAGCCGTCGTGGTGACACTGGGTGCCGGCCCAGCGGACGTTGTCGTCGATGTCGGGGCGGGAGCCCCACTCGAGGTCGATCCCCTCCCAGTGGGTGGCGGCGACGTAGAGGTTCGTCATTCCGCGGGCGTACGCCAGCGGGGCGCAGAGCCCGAGCAGGCCGAGCCCGTGACCGACGGAGCTGTACCAGGCGCCGTCGACGTGGCGCTTGTAGTGAGCCAGTAGCATCGGATGATCGAGGAACGAAAGCATGTTCGACTCGAGGAAGGCGGTCTCGAGCCCGCGTTCTGTGGCGAACGACTCGACGCGGTCGGTGAGGTGGCGCCAGCTCTCGTCGTCGACGGGATCGGGCGTGATCGTCCAGCCGCGGATGCTGATCAGCGTCGGTTCCTCCTCGCGGTGGCGGACGTACGAACACGTCGAGTCGACGCCCCCGGTGAACAGCAGCCCGCTCTCGCTGTCGCCCTCGCCGTCCGCCGGCGGGTTGGGATCGATCGTGCGCCGGGCGTAGAGGGTGCCGCCCTCGAGGAAGTCGTACATCCCGCAGAGCGTTTCCTTCACGTCTTCGAGCGCGCGGGCGAAGGTCGCATCGACCGCCTCTACGTAGACGTCGGCGCCGTTGGCCCACGCGACGGGACAGACCTGCGCGAGGACGGGAATCACGAGGATCCCTTCGGGGACCTGGGTGATCGGAACGTCGTACTCGGTTCGGAACGGCTCGCCCGTCAGGAAACGCTCGAGGCCGGGCGTAGCGCGGGCCTCGCACTCGAGGGTTCGACCGTCGACGGTCGGCCGATCGATGATAATAGCACTCATGTGATGGCTCGTCTCTCCCAGAGCACGCCGAGGGCGTACAAAAAGCATCAGCGTCGTTGATCGTCCGCAACTCGAGAAAGCGGTCCGTAGCCGTTCGTCCGATCCGGGCAGGGACGGCATACTCGTCGCCGGTCGCGACGATCCGGTGAACGCGCCGTCGAGCCGGACTCTCGGCGGTCGTCGCCGCTCGAGGAGCTTCGATCGAGCGTCACGGCAGGTTCGATCCGCGAGCTACAGACGCCCTCGAACGGTCGTCGGAGCCGGGATCGACGTAGGTTCCCTATAACAAACCCCGCTGTCGGCGTCGCTCGCGGCAGGACATGTGTATCGCGACACCATCGAGGAGACGTCGGAGCGCTAGCCTATGAACCGATCGGCGCTCGACTGGCTCTTCGCCGTCGGTTTTCTGGCGCTCGCTGCCGGAATCGCGCTCGCCCGCAACGCGCCCGCGACCACCTACGAGTCGTCGGTCTACACCGGGACGCCGACGGCGGTCTGGATCCTGTTCGCGCTGTCGCTTGCGATCGCCGTCAGCGCGAGCCTGACCTGTTACGGCCGCCAGCAGGCGATCGGGATCGGGCTCGGCGCCACGACGGTGACGTCGGTCGTGAGTCTGCCGGTGATCCGAGGCTACTACTTCTACGGGATGGGCGACGCCCTCTCCCACCTGGGCTGGACCAGGGATATCGTCGAGGGGGAGATGGCGGCCCACGAACTGTTCTACCCGGCGGTCCACTCGCTGGGCTCGATCTTCTACTTCCTCGGCGGGATCCCGATCGAGCGCGGCTTGCTGTTTGCGCTGGTGGTGGTGTTCGTTCCGTTCCTGATCTTCGTCCCGCTGACCGTGCGGGATCTGAGCGGGAACGCGCTCGCGGTCGGCGTCGCGGCGATCGTCTCCTGGATGGTGTTGCCGATCAACAACGTCGCAACCCACATGGGCGTTCACACCAACTCGAACGCGCTGTTTCTCGTCCCCGTCGTCGTCTTCGCGGTCGTCGCCTTCCTCCGTCGGCGCGCGACGATCGAACGGTTTCCGTTCGGCGTCTCCCCGTTCAGCGTCCTGGTGTACCTCTCGGCGATCGCCCTCCTGCTGGTTCACCCCCAGCAGATGGTCAACGTCGTCGTCTTCGTCGCGGCGGTAAGCGGCGTCCAGTATCTCGCTCACAGGCGGTACGCCGACCACCCGATGCTCGAGCAGCCGACACTCCACACCCAGACGGTCGTCCTCGGCACGATCTTCGGCGCCTGGGCGGTGACCAACCAGCGGTTCCGTGACGCCGTCGAGGGATTCGTCACCGGGATCTTCGCGGCGGACGTCGGTGGAAGCGAGGAGATCGACCAGCAGGGCGGATCGCTCACCGAGATCGGCGGTAGCCTCGGGGAGCTGTTCGTCACGATGTTCCTCGATGCGGCCGTGATCGGGCTCGTCGTCGGGCTATTCCTCTTGTTGGCCGTGATCGGACGAACGACGCTGGACGCGGAAGGACGCGCGCTCGTCACGTACTTCACCGCGGCGCTCGTCCCGCTCGGAGGAATGTTCTTCCTCTACTTCCTCGGGACGCCCAACATGGCGTTTCGACAGATGGGCTTTATTTACGTTCTGCTGACGATCCTCGCCGGCGTCGCGATCGCACACGGGGTCGGCGGGCTCTCCCGGTTCGTCTCGAGACCGGGCGCGAACGCCGTCGCGGTGGTAGTGCTCGGCACCTGTCTCGTGCTCGGGCTGATGACCGTCTACGCCTCGCCGATCATCTACAGTCCGGGCCAACACGTCCCCGAGGGAACGTTCAACGGTTACGAGACGGGGATGGACCGCGGCGCCGACGACACGCCGTACGTGGGGATCGGCTACGATCCGTACCGGCTCGATCACGGCATCAACGGGCTCGAGGGAGAGGAGTCGCTGACCGCGGGCACCGCGGCCAGCGGCGAGCTCGATGCCGAGGAGTTCAACGAGGGGAACTACAGCGGCGCGTACAACGATGCCGACCACTATCTCGTCGTCTCCTCGTTCGACGAGACACGCGAGTTCGACGTCTACCAGGGACTGCGATACGAGGAGGCGGCCTACCGCGGGCTCGAGTACGACCCGTACGCGGACCGGGTGATCTCCAACGACGACTTCCGGATGTACGCGGTCTCGGGCGGGGACGAGGAGTAGACCGGTCGCGAGCGAGCCGCGATCGTCAGGCTCGTCGATCCCGGGGTCAGTAATCCCTTCTTGTTCACAATCGATCATCCTCAAATACGGCTTTCGACGCCGAACGTCGATCTTACTCGGGTGGAAGACCCCGATACCGTCCCCGGAAACTGTCTCTTACCTTCGTCGTTGGAAGACCGACATCGCCGAGCGACTTTCGTAAGTTCGTAACAGAATCGTTCTACATTCTGTCCAGATGGGTGTTGCTGACAATATATTCTGCAAATTTAACCCAAGTTGACAAGAAAAGGTTTATATCCCGTAAGGCCAGGTTACGAAACTGTATGGCGCAGCAACCCCGTACAACCGATGCGAGTAACACGATGAATACGGGCGGTAACACGTCCTTAACCCGTCGGAGCTACGTGCAGTCACTCGCAGCGGTTGCAACGGCAGCGGTCTCGGTTGGTGCAACGGGCGCCGCCGCTGCCGACGAGCAGTACGAGGTTATCGATGCCGAAGGCCAGACCGTCACGATCAGCGACGGCGAGACCTGGGAGAACAAGCTGATCGATATGACCACCGGTGGTGACATCACCGTCATCGCCGAGGGAACCGATTGGACGATCCGAAACGTCGGTTTCCACGGTGAGAACACTTCCGGCGCCGGTTCCGCGACGTTCGGCGTCGCCGACACCGGCGGGGCGACGAGCACCGTCGAGAACGTCTACCTCGGCGACGGCTCCGACGCACAGAACGCCTCCGGAACCGGCCACGGCCAGACCGGCTTCTGGGTCAACCCCGATCACTCCGGACATATCGACTTCCGGAACCTCAACATCCAGGGTTTCGCGGACAACGCGATCTACGCCTCCGCGCCTGGCAACGCCGGCGGCGGCACCGTCCACATCGACGGCTGTTTCGCGGCGAACTGTTACGTCTCCCACTACCGGCTCGCGACCGAGGGGAGCCGCGTCACGAACTCGAGCGTCCTTGTCGACGGCGACGGCTACGAGGGACGGGGGATCTGGGCGTGGGCGCCCGGAACCGTTGAGGTCGATGGCTGCCAGATCGAGATGAACGGCGCGAACACGGCGATCGACGCGGGCGCAAACGGAAATGGCACCACCGTCGTCGTCAGCGATACCGACTACGACGAAAGTGCGGGGGTCGCCGAGCACGACGGCTCGAGCGTCCAGTTCGACGACGACGTCGGTACCGATCCCGAGGCGTTCGTCCCCGAGGGCGTCCCGACGAGCGCCGAGGAAGCCGCGAGCGAGTAGCGACCGTGCCCCGCTGGCGTCGCCCTCCACCGCGCCGGCGCGAACTACTCCGCTGACGCAGCCTTCCACTGATGCAGCCCTCCGCTGACGCAGCCCTCCACTGACACGGCCCTCGGCTGGGGCCCTCCATCCGCCGTTCGTTTTCCCGCCGATCCGTTTTTTCGTCCGCCACTCGAGTGCGAGACCGCGGCGCAACCGGAATAATTGTCACTTATTTCAGGCGGTTGCCGCCGCGATCGAATGCTGGGTGCCGGTAATCAGTGATTACTCCGAGAGCCGTCGAGTATTTGTGTATATAATATTCCGTGGGAGAAAATAGATAATCTACATAACTAACCGGCACCGCCGATTGAGTGTCTGTTAATTTTATGCGAACTAGAGGAGAAACTTTATACGGGTAGTACGGAATTACTCGATTGCAATGGCACGCGAACCTTCGGTACTGAATACGGAGCGGTTCGGCTGTGACGGCGACGAGCCGTCGGAAACGAGCGGTAATCGCGGATTACTGGATCGACGGTCCTACCTGAAGCTGGCCGGGACGACGACCGCCGCGGCGGCCTTCGCGGGCGTCGCGAGCGCGGACGACGACTACGACGTCATCGAGGCTAACGGGCAGACGATCCAGATCGGCGAGGGCGAGACCTTCGAGAACACGCTGATCGACGTCTCGAACGGAAACGGCATCCTGCTGAACGTCACCGGTGCCGGCGCGACGATCCGGAACGTCGGCTTCTCGGGACTCTACCAGGGTGGGGACTTCGCGATCACGATCAACGTTCCCGCTGGCGACGTCCTCGTCGAGAACCTCTATCTCGGCGACGGAGCGAACAAGAGCGGCGAGAGCTTCGTCCACGGACCCGGCGCGGTCTTCCTGCACCGCGACAGCAACGCCGACGTTACGTTCCGACACTGTAACGTCCAGGGCTGGCCGAACAACGGCTTCTACTGTTCGAACACGGCCAACGGCGGGAGCGTCCGCTTCGAGTCCTGTTACGGCAAGAACAACGGCGTTGCGACGTTCCGGTGTGCGAGCGCCGACGACGTCATCGTCGACTGTGTCGCGTACAACGACGACACCGACTACTCCACGGAGAACGGAAGTTGGGGTGGCTACACCGAACAGCACGGCCGCCCCGTCTGGGCGTGGTCGCCGGGACCGGTCACCATCGAGGACTCCCAGTTCGCCGCCGGCCCGTACGCTGCGGCGCTGCTCACCCACGAGGGCGGGACGATCGACTTCCGATCGGGGTCCTACAGCGGCGATACTCAGGGCCAGGTCCAGACCGGCGAGGTCTCCAACGATCCGGATCTCTCGGTTCCCGACGGCGTTCCGACCTCGGCGGAAGAGGCCGCCGGCGGCGCCAGCCAGGGATCAAGACCCTCAACTGACGACGAGGAAGACGCCGAGGACGAATCCGATCTCCCGAACCGAATCAGGTTCGAGGGCGACGCGTCGGACGCGAGCCGCTACGAGTTCGTCGTCGACGGTGAGGTCGTCCCCTCGACCGACGAGGGCGCGACGATCGACGACGATCTCGAACTCGAGGACGGGAGGGTCCACGGCAGCGTCGCCGACTGGATCGACGCCTTCCGGTTCGACGGCGACGTGGAGAGCGTCACCGTCGACGGGCCGGCGACGGTGATTCTCAACGACGAGGAGATCGACCCCGACGAGTACGGCCCCGAACTTCCCCACGTCCTCGAGATCGAGGGTACCGGCGAGCCGGCGAGCTACGAGATCACGGTTGACGGAACCATCGATGCCGACGACGAGGAAATCCCGAGCTCCGGCTCGACCGTTCAGGACTCCGTGACCGACGGGAGCCGAACGTTCCGGTTCTCGGGGACGCTCACCGACGTCACGTTCTCCGAGGGCGAGGCGAGGGTTCTCGTCGACGGCGAGGAGGTCGATCCCGACGAGTACGGCGACAGCGAGTTGCTCCCCCATGCGCTGGTGATCGACGGCACCGAGGCCGACGCGCCGAGCGTGTACTCCTTTACCGTCGACGGCACGGTCGTCAAATCGGAGTACCGGGACGCCTCGATCGACGACGAGGACGTCATCGAAGGGGCGACCGTCCGGGGCGCCGTCTCCGACTGGCGCGACGCCTACTGGTTCGAGGGCGAGATCACGGCGTTCCAACTCGCCGGTGACGCGGCCGTCGACGTGCAGTACAACGCCCGCGATCAATGACATCCTCCCCGGCGTAAACTGGGGGAATCGAAGATCCCGCGAGCAGTCGGGCATAGCCCGACGACGCGGGGGTTTCCTCCGTGGGAGTCTCAGCCGGTCTACGACTCGCCGGAGGCAACATTCCCGTCGCGGTGGACGGTACTCGGGTCTGTGCGCTGTTCTTTGGGACTTTCGTGAGAGTGTGGTTTCCCCGACCAATCGTGGTCGTCCCACTCGAACCGCACGGGCCGTGCCATCGGCCTGACTGCCTGTTCTGTGTACCGCTCTAGGAACGTTTCTGATGCCGTGAGGTCGGCGTAACCCTCGAATCCACACGGGCAGGTGAGTGTGTCCTGATGTCGTGTCGTTCGGTGTGTCGAACCGCATTGCGGGCACTCTTGACTGGTCCACGCTTCCGACCGAACCTCGACTGAGATACCGTATTCCTCGGCGGTGCAGACCAGTCGTTCGGTGAATTTTTGAACGACCAGAAGTTGTGAGTCTTGGCGTTGATTTCGACCGACCAGTGCGTTTCCAGCACGTCCGTCAACCCGCCAATATACACCGTGTCCACGCCGTCCTCATAGAGTCGTTCCAGCAAGTCACGACACAGTGCCTCTTGAGCGTGGTTACGGCGACGGATCCGTTTCCGATACAACCGCCGGATACGGTCGCTACTGTATCGGTCTTCTTCGAGTTTCGACTGAAACCGGGCGATTTCTCGCGTCGTCTCGCGGAATCGCTGGAACAATTCGTGGCCCTCGTATAGATATTGCTCGCCGGTTGTGATGGTACAGACGACGAGATTGTTCGCATCAATATCCAGAACGGTCATCAGACTACGTCTGATGGGCAATCAGAATCTACGATTTCTGATGACGGCCTTCTCAGAGGCCAGTGGAGTATCCCGTGCATCGTCAGAAACAGTCACGGGTTGCGAAGCTCGGAAAGTGCTATCAGTCTCGTCGTACCAGAGGTCCAACCGGCCCTGTTTCTCGTAGTCGGGCCAATTCGGGTCGCCAGCGATTTCTAGCCGGAGACGCCCGATGTGGTCGTATCGGTCTTTCAGTTCGCTCCCGACCAGTAT
This sequence comes from Natrialbaceae archaeon, assembly GCA_003559215.1. Classification (GTDB taxonomy): domain Archaea; phylum Halobacteriota; class Halobacteria; order Halobacteriales; family Natrialbaceae; genus Natronococcus. The sequence continues at coordinate 738 of PWMF01000005.1, read as the reverse complement.
CTCAAGCCGGGAACGCTCGCCCCATTCGACGGTATAGGCGTCGTTGCGAATGACGGTCTCGAGTTGGCGTCCATCGTTCTCGTTCCCACGGAAGCCTGGTGGTTCAGGGTGTTCCGTTACCGACGTATTGGAGTCGTCGTGATACTGTTCTTTCACCCGAAAGAACGCCCGCCACGCTTCGCTATTCTTCCGAATGACCTGTTGAGCGGTGGACGCACCAAGAACGCCTTTGTATTTGCCTTCAAGTTGGCCGGTATCGACGCCCCATACGTCTTCGCCCGCGAAACCGTCTTCGTCGTTGTACCGCATGAGAGGCTGGTAATTGACTTCGTTCCAGAGAGCGGCGGAAGCGTCCAACAGGTCCCGCAACAGTTGCTCTCCGGTGTTGGAGAGTGATTGCACGGCGAACGTGTTGGTACGCTTCATCTGCCAACGAACGGTACGAACCGTGGAAAAACAAATGCCAGCCATCCAGAGTGAAAGTAAAAGTGCCGTTGAAGGGGGAGACTCAAGACCAGTAGTAACGTGGCGGATTCTCATATGAGTTTACGCGATTCATGTCCGTTGAGCAAACCGAAGGTTTGCGATGCCCATCAGAACGCTTGCGTTCTGAGGATGCCGTGAACGGCGGGGACTCTCTCGCTGTTGAAAGGTAGCAACTGATTGCGGCCCGTTCCGACCGGTAGTGACGACGACGTTTCGCGACGCCCGCCCGGTGTCGCCACTCCCCGAGTTATC
>PWMF01000102.1 GCA_003559215.1 Natrialbaceae archaeon | reverse complement strand
GGTCGAAACTGACGCGGATTTCAACGCCGGAACTTTTGAGAGAAGTTTCACTGACGGAAATGATAAACTTTATCATAATTTTTTAAGTTATGATTCTGATTCTGGGCTATCTTCTTATCCTAATACAGTAGACACTAATATGACAAGGATAGTTCAGTCTTTTACTTTTGACGAAGAAACTGTTATTGACAGAATATTCTTGCATATTGTAAGAAGTTGTCAAAATCCTATCGTAAAAATAGAAATATATCAAGCAGATTCATCGGGATTTCCCACTGGGGCGGTATTATCAAATTTGGATAATATCAGCATAAATGTTTCTTCTAAAACTTTCATAGGATATGATTTGCCCTCTTTTACTGCAAGCGCCGGACAGAGGTATTGTGTGATGATTTCTCCAGATACGAGCTCTTATACTCCTTCACTTGTTCCGAGAAGATTAATTTTACAAGCCGGAAATGATTTTGAAAATACTGAATATTTAAGTTCTATAAGGGGGGATTACCCCACTGATTATGAAGTAACGCTAAACACTTCGGACCAGACTTTATTTTTCAGCATAGGCGGGCAAGAAAGTTATTTTATGAGCGACACTATAGATACAGACGGAATAGAAGATTTTGGCTTTTTTAAGGAATCTTCTGCGCCGGCCGTTGGAACTTATACTTATTACTCAAGAACTCAAGACGCTGATTCCGGTTGGCCTGTATCATTTGACCCTGATGATTGGGATTTGATAGAAGGCGGTGTAATATCAAGCACTCCGAGAAACTTTATACGAATTGCCGCCGTTCTTGACTTTTTATCTCCGGTTGCCGATTCAGGGGGATTTCCTTATCCAGTGTATATCGATAGTTTCCAAATGCAATTTACAGGAGACAGATTCTCAATATCAATAGCAAACTTTACAGGTATGAGCGTCCGTAGAGCAATAGAAGTCCTTGCGTCAATGTGTAATTATGCTTACGGATTTAACGCATACGGAACTTTCTTTTTCCGCCCGAAGTCTTTTAAAGAATCGCCCGATAAAATCATATCAGACGGACTTGAGGTGCGGGGCTATATGCTTGATATGGATAACATCATAAATCAACTTAAAGTTATGCACGGAGGATATACGGCGTCTTTATCGGCACGGACAGAAGGTTTGACGCGGCCGGACAGCATAGATAATCACGGAGTAAGAAGTTTAACCCTTAATTTTGCTACTATCATAGCAGACCCTGACGCTGATTCAGCTTTCGGAGTCGCAAGGCTTTATTATTTAGTTTTCGGTACAGATACAGGCGGCCGGAGAAAGGTAGAAATAGTTTTACAGCCTCGGTTTAGTTTGGAACTTGGGGATATTATTCAGATTTCTTCCGATAAGTATTCTTCCGCTCCGTTCAATGAGAATTATTATATAGCGAGATTATCTGTTAATCCTGACGACTTCACGCAAGAATTGACCTTGAGGGAGTTGATATAATGGAAAAACAGTTTTTTGATAATGCAGAGCAGATGGAACCGTTTATCGCTAAGATTATGAAGAAGCTGCTCAGAACTTCTCAAGCTACTATAATTAAGAATATAACTGTTGAGCAGATAGGAATACCTGAAAGAACTACTGTTCAATTAGAGGGCGAAAGCACAGCCGGGAAGTTCGTACAGTTTTATAATAGGTCAAGAGAACAGTTTGAGGTATGGAAAGACGGAACATATATACGGAGATTAGGCTAATATGAAAAAACTTTTATTATCACTTTTAATGATAGGGTTATCACTCCCGGCTTCGGCAGGTATGGGAAGATATTCAGGGGATTATTATGACGGGGCTGATTCAGTATTCCGCCTTAAAGGTCGCTATGAGATAGGTGTATCTACCTGGGCGAACTCTCCCAATTGGATAAATAGCTTATGGCTTGGAGATAAAATCGGAATAGGAAAAGATGATCCGACGTACGCCTTAGAGATACAAAGAGGCGGGCCTCAAATAGTTATCCGTAACGCCGGAGGAACTCACGCATACGGGATATCTGTACCGAATCCGGCAGACCCGAAAGCATTTAATATTAACGAGATAGGCGGTCGCACAATGTTAAAAGTTGACTCTGCCACTGGCGGTGGAGTAGGGCGGACATATCTTACATATCCGGTAGTATTCGGTCATAAAGACGACGCCGGAAACCTCCGTTACATTGAAGATGATGATGTAAATTACGGCATAAGAAGTTCAACTATGATATACGCCCCTGAAATGACGGCTGATAACTTCTACGGAGTTGCATCAACGGCGACCTATTCAGTATTATCAGGCACGGCAGGATATGCCGACAACGCAGGACTGCTTAACGGAGAGCCGAAAGAGTATTTTTTATCTACTGACACGGCAAGTGATACTTATTTAACAAAATCCTCCGCCACCGTCACATACATACAGGAAGAAACCGACCCGATATGGGAGAGTGAAAAAGCTGATTACGCCGCCCTTAACAGTTCTCCTACTTGGAGCGGAGAGCATACTTTTGAGAAAGCTGTAACTGCTAATCAGTATTTAGACGATACAGACAATACCTTTATTTCCGTAAATGCAGAAACTTCACCCGGTGTTGCAAATCCTGATTTCCCGACAGGAGCAGGAACTCGTATGATGTGGATTCCTGATAAGTACGCTTTGAGGGCAGGAGATGTTAGTTCCACACAGTGGGACAATATTGGGTCTTATTCTGTAGCAATCGGGAGAGATACAACCGCAAGTGGTGTACTTTCAACAGCAATGGGTTATGACACAAACGCAACTGCAGAGAGTTCAACCGCAATGGGC
>PWMF01000083.1 GCA_003559215.1 Natrialbaceae archaeon | reverse complement strand
TAGGCGTGCGCTTGAACAGCGGGACGTTGAACGTGAACGGCGAGTATTCGCCTACTGTGTTACACAGTTAGAACGGGAGTCCACGCTGAATGCCACGCCCTTCAGGGCGTGGTAGCTTACTTCGAAAACTAGGATGTGGGTGGACTGGCTAGTTGTTAGCCCTTGTCTTTCCAGTGTTAGCTATGTGCGGGAACCTAGCAAACTGTCATCCTATCAGCCTCCATTGGGCAGTTCATCAACTGTTGGTATCTGGGATTAGTCGTCAGCTATCGCTTCGTAAGTCGCTGCCGTCTCACGGACGGCCTGCTGTTCGAGCCAGTCCTCGGCATCGAGGGCAGCCATGCTCCCAGTACCAGCGGACGTGATTGCCTGTCGGTAGTCGGGGTCCATCACATCACCCGCGGCGAAGACGCCTTCGACAGTTGTCTCCGTCGTCATTCCCTCCCTAGTTTCGACATGACCGGTGTCAGCCAGTTCGACCGGTGTCTCTTCGAGAAAGTCCGTGTTTGGAACGTGACCGACGCCGTAGAAGATCCCGCCGATGTCGACGGTCTCACGTTCGACCTCACCAACATCTCGCGTCTTCGCCGCTTGATCTGCCACGTCGCCGTGTGCCGCGTTCGTCTCGAGTTTCTGCATCGGATAGCCGTCAGGGTGGCTCACCAGGGTTGCACCGGTGACGCCCTCATCCTGCGAGCCTTGGATTTCGAGGAGTTCGGTGTTCCAGCGGAACGAGATTGCGTCGTGGTTGCGAGCGCGTTCGGCCATAACCTCGGAGGCGCGAAGTTCGTCGCGACGGTGAACGATCGTAACGCTGTCGGCAAACTTCGTCAGGAAGAGCGCTTCTTCCATAGCGCTGTCGCCGCCACCGATCACGAGCACGTCGTCGCCGCGGTGGAACGCGCCGTCGCAGGTCGCACAGGTTGAGACGCCGTACCCCATCAGCTCGTCTTCGCCGTCGGCTCCGACCCAGCGAGCGCTCGCGCCGGTCGCGATGAGCAGGGCGCGTGTTCGGAGTGTCTTTCCATTTGAGAGAGCGAGTTTGAACGGCCGATCGTTGAGCGTCGCGTCCTCGACGGTTCCGTGGACGAACTCGGCGCCGAAGCGCTCGGCCTGTTCTTTCCCGCGCTGGATCAACTCCATGCCACCGACGCCCTCGGGGAAGCCGAGGAAGTTCTCGACGTCGGTCGTCAGCGTCAGCTGGCCGCCCGGCTCCGGGCCCTCGAGCACCAGCGGCTCGAAATCGGCCCGTGCGGCGTAGACCGCAGCCGAGAGGCCGGCGACGCCAGAGCCGACGATCACCACGTCGTGGACGAGTGCGTTCGTGTCCTCGTTCATTCAGTGTAGCCCTCGATCAGGTCGCGGAGTCGGTCCGCCGGCAGTGCGCCGGTGTGTTGTTCGACCTGTTCGCCGTCCGCGAAGAGCACGAGCGTCGGTACCCCGCGAACGCCATACGCACCTGCAAGTTGCTGGTGTTCGTCGACGTCGACCTTCGCGATCACGCCATCGGTCTCACGCGCCAACTCTTCGAGGACGGGCTCGAGCATCTGGCAGGGGCCACACCAGTCCGCGTAGAAGTCCACGAGCACGACGTCGTGCTCGTGGACGACGGTCTCGAGGTGGTCTCCACCCTCGACGTGAATCGGGTTGTCGTTCGATTCGGAGTATGCGTCAGTTGCCATCACTCCACTGTAGAGCCCGGTAGTGTTTAAAGGTTTTGTGTGTATTGCACAATATAGTATAGAATTTGGGGCACCGGTCGTGGATCAACGATAGCTAACCCGGCGATCGGACAGATGTGAAAGAGGCAAGCATCGAGAGTCACTGACCCGAAGCCAAAAATGAGTCCCAGATGGCGAAGCTATCGAGTTGATGAGAAGACACGTTGGGCGTTACGGTCGTTCGCTTAGACTGAATTATTGGCACAAATCTACTGAAGGGCGAGGTCATCAACCACGAAGAACGAGCAAGTCAGTACAATCGAACGCAGTAGGTCAAAGGACGAACTAGAGGAACCTGATCCAGAATCGTCGGTGTGAATCGAGGGGTCAGATCCCTTCAGTACAGAAGAGGTACTTGTTTTGTGTCCACTGAATTCAGGATCAATCTACAACAGTACAAGTAGCGAAACCTGCGTTCATGAATGACAGTAGGAGAAACCACTTCTGTCCGCCTCCAAAATGAGAACATATGACAACCGATTCCGACGAGGGCGTTCGCGTGTGGCTCGTCGAACGGACGTACTCCGACGACGAGCAAAACCTGATTATCCTCACGTACGCCACCGCCGACGGAGAGCGATACTTCCGGAAGGAGCGCGCACTCACTTCTTTCACCGACGTTCGCGACACGACTGCCGCCGTTGACGCCGACTCTGATAACCTCGGCACCGTCAACGATTCCGATCTGCGAGAGCAGTACGCTGCTGAAGCCCAGCGTATGGCAGACATCCACGATCCTGACGATGTTATTTAACCTTCACGAACCGCAACACAAGTTCACAAGACAACTCGTTTTCCCGGATTCCACACCTCATTATTGATTTTGACTTCGCACGGGTCGTATTAACACGATATTTGCCTATTCGAAGGTCACAATGCATAATCGGACAACGGCAGGGACCCGTTCAGCTCTCGGCGGCAACTGCGCTCTCGTCGACGGATTCGTACTTGTCCTCGAACTCCTGGATGAGTTGGCCCATCTTCGCGTACCAGTCGTTTAGCTTGCGTTGCATGTCGTCGGCAATCTGGGACGGATCGGTCGGATAGTAGACGTGATAGTATCCCCCCTGATCGTAGTTGATCTGTTCCTTCTGGATGAATCCCGCTTGGAGCAACCGCTGAATCGATCGGTAGGCGGTCGAGCGTTCGCGGTCAACTCGGTCCGCGACCTCGTCGATCGTCAGTGGCTCGTCACTCTCGACCATTGCCCGGAAACAGTCCTTGTCCAGTTGCTTGAGACCGTGAATACACTCCAGCAACCCTTCACACTCCATGTCCTGCTGGAGTTGTTCTGCCATCGAATTAGCCATTATCCTATTTCGGGATAGGGGCCGCGCTGGTATAAGGGTTGTGTGAATATTGCGCAAGTCCGATAAACGATATTCTCAGCGGTGAAGACAGACGATTGACTCCAACAGCCGAAATGTGTCGTCGTTGGTTGCCCGGCTATTAGCGTCATCACCACTTATCGGCAAGCACCTCGAGAACCGCGTCTATTTCGGCAGCCGTGTTGACGGCGTGAACTGAGACCCGAATTGCGTTCGGAGACGGAAGCGCCCGGACGACGATCCCTTCGTCATCGAGGCGACTGACAGTTTCGTCGGGTGCACCAACGTCTATCGTTACGAGACCTGACTCGGGAGACGCCGGACTGAGCAGGCGGTTGTTGGGGACGTTCGATGCCAATCGATCAGCGAGGTTCTGGATTCGGCGTTCGATAGTGTCAAGACCGACGTCTGAGACGGTGTGAATGGCCTCCCGTAGCGCGACGTGTGGAGCCGGATTCGCAGACCCGATTTCGAAGCGCCGAGCGCCAGCGGCGAACGTCGGTTCGGCTGCTGTGGGCGTCTCGACGCTTCGGTACCCGACCGCCCGCGGTTCGAGTTGCTCGGCGACGTCACAATCGACGTACAGGAAGCCACTCCCCCAGAGACCGAGTAACCACTTGTGCCCGGCAGCGGCAACGATATCCGCGCCCCATTCGCCGACGTCCATCGGCAACTGTCCCGGTACCTGGACAGCATCGACGAGCGTGAGTGCGCCCGCATCGTGCGCGATGTCGACGAGTTCCGATACCGGGAGTTTCGTTCCGTGGGTCCAGGTAACGGCGCTGAACGAGACGAGTCTCGCGTCGGCAACTGCCTCGGTGTATGCCTCGCGATCGAGACGCCCATCGCTGGTCTCGAGAGTTCGGACCTCGACACCCTCCCGCTCGAGGCGTTGCCAGGGGAGGATCCCGGCCGGATGCTCGAGGTCGGTACGAACCACGATATCGCCGGGTTGCCAGTCGATCGCGCCGGCGATTGCGTTGATTCCGGCGGACGTACTCTCTGTAAGGGCAATCTCGTCCGGCTGTGCGCGGATAAACGAAGCGACCTGGTTTCTCGTTTCGTCAAACTCGCCGAACGCCGTTTCGTACGGGTCGCCCACCGCAGGTACGTCGTACTCGTGTCGTTGAACGAACTCCGTCGCAGCCTCGACTACGTACTGCGGACTCGGCCCATGTGCGCCGTAATTCAGATACGTCGCGTCCTGTAGCGTTGGGATATCAGCCCGGAGTTCTGTCGGCGTTAGCATCGAATCAGCCCTGTCGTGGACAACTCCATATCAAATGGAAGGCGCTGGTCGCACAATACTTTTGGGTTATCCATACAATACAGTGTGGGGAAAACATCTGTCCTGACAGCTACGTCAAACAACGTCCCTAGTACAAAAGTCTGGATAGCGGCTGTAATTCCCATATAACTGCAATTTGTACTATCGCACTCTCTCGGTACCGTTCCAGTACTGGAATCTGCATCGATTTCCCCAGCATATATTCTATAGAATTGGGAAAGCTGCACAACACTTTTGTGCCCCGTAGTCCAACACAGTATTGCATGTCAACCGAAACACCAAGATCAATGGCGTTCGATTACGAGTGGGAGTACTCCCCGAGAATTAAGGAGCTATTCGGAGTATTCACGCTCGTCGCGGTTCTCGGCTGGCTCGTCACCGTCATCTTGACGGCGATTCACCTGTTCGCAATCCCGGCCATACCAGCCGATGCACCAGTCCAGGGCAGTATCGAAGTGATCACCAGTCAGTGGGCGTATGTCTTGGGCATCCCGCTCGCGACTCTCGGCGGATTCTACTATCTGACGACGATCGGGCTCGCACTCTGGTGGTTCGACACCCGACACCCGCTGATCATCAAGATCCTGACGCCGATCACAGCCAGCGGCGTCGCCTTCTCGGCGTACTTCGTCTACCTGCAACTGGGCGTCATCGGCGCGATCTGCCCGTTCTGTATGGTGTCTGCCGCAGCGACGGTCATCCTGTTCGCTCTCGAACTGGTGATTCTTCGCCAGAGTACGACGCCGTCGCTGTCCAACATGGGTAGTGACCTCGGTCGCGTCCTCGAGAAGACGAACTACGCACTCGTCCTCGTCCCGATCCTCATGGGACTGGTCACAATCGCAGGTCTGTTCATGGTGCCCGTGCTCCCACTGCCGGAAGTGGTTCCGTTCGCCTAAACAGGGAATCCAGTAGCATTCACCGACGGTAGAGACTCGTTTTTCACACGACTGATCATCACGACGTTCAGCGTCGGCGAACCGCTGCCCTCGAGCAGCGACAGGAACGGGGTCGGACGGAGAACGGACAATCGAAGCGAGTCGGTTCCGGGCCGATCACTCGCCGACGTCTCGGAGTGCGAGTGCGTTCGGGAGCCGAGCGTACACCCCCGCCGTCGTCTCGAGTGCGTCGACCGTCGTGTATTCGTCGCAGGCGTGGACCGTATCGGTCCCGATGGCGAACTCGACAGTAGGTATCCCAGCGTTGCGGAGTCGCTTCGCATCGCCACCGCCGGTTGCGCTCCGTCGATAGACTCGGCCATCGAGAACTGCAGTCGCTGCAGTCGTCGTTGCGTCCACGAGCGGTGACTCAGGTGCTTCGTACGTTCCAACGCTCCAGCTGACGTCGGTGATCGAGATGTCCTTGTCCTCGTGGAGCCACTCCCTGACGTCCTCGAGCACAGCTTCCGTGTCTACCCCTGCAGGAAGCCGAATGTCAAGCTCCGCGCGAGCAAATCGAGGGACACTATTGACGGCCTCCCCGCCCTCGATCGTACCGAGGTTTACTGTCGGCTGATCGAACAGGCGTTGGGCTGTGTCCTCGTTTATCGACTCTCCGTAGTAGTTGATCGACTCCTCGAGAATCGTCTCGACCGGTACGGGGACTGTGATGGGATAGTTCGTGAGTCGTGCCCGAATCGTCTCGAGGGCGTCCCAGAGCGCATCAATCGCATTAGTGCCGAGCATCGGCCGTGAACCGTGGGCCGCCTCACCGGTAGCTTCGAGCGTCAACCAGAGGCTACCCTTGTCGGCGACGGTGATCGACGGGGCATTCAGTGGGCCGGTCGGCTCGCCGATCACGCAGGCATCGGCCGTGAGTCGGCCTGCATCGAGTACCGCCTGTAATCCGGCGTCGCCGGCCACTTCTTCGTCGCTGACGAACGCGAACGCGAGCGTCACGGGCGGGCGTCGGTCGGCCACGACGTAAGTGCGGGCGAGTTCGAGCATTGCGGCAACTCCGCCTTTCATGTCCGTCGTCCCTCTCCCGTAGAGGCGATTATCGATGCGCTCGCCGAGCGGGTCGTACGACCAGCCGTCGGGATCGTACGGGACCGTATCGAGATGTCCGCTGTAAAGCAGCGTCGTCGATCGTTCGCCGGGGAGGGTCGCAAGCAGGTTCGGTTTCGTCGGATCGGTTGCCACCCGTTCGGTTTCGAGACCGAGGTCGGTGAGTGCCGATTCGATCCAGTCGACGATTTCGCGGGTATCACCTGGCGGGTTCGACGTATCGAAGGAGACGAGGTCGAGCGTCGTTTCAACCAGCCGTTCCCGAGGAATTTCGGGCGGACGTTCGCAACCGGACATGGAGTCAGTCAGAACGCCTCATCTGGCGTCGGTTCGTCGATGGAGTCGTATTTGTCCTCGAACTCCTGGACGAGCTGGCCCATCTTCGCGTACCAGTCATTGAGTTGGCGTCGCATGCCAGTCGCAATCTGCTCGGGATCAGTCGGGGAGTAGACGTGATAGTAGCCGCCCTGATCATAGTTGATCTGTTCTTTTTCGAGCAGGCCACGTCCCAGCAACCGCTGGATCGAGCGGTACGCGGTCGAGCGTTCGCGGTCGATCCGGTGTGCAACCTCGTCGATGGTGAGCGGGTCGTTGCTCTCGACCATCACGCGGTAGCAATCCCTGTCGAGTGGTTTGAGCCCGTGTAAGCATTCGAGCAGCCCTTCACAGGCAATATCACGTTCCAGTTGATCGGTTATCGACGACTGCCTAGTCATACTCGAACGTAAGCGGCGCGCTGGCATAAGATTTGTGCGTATCGTACAATACTAGTTTGGCGAGCGACGAGGACGCTGACTGAAGCTTCCAACACAGGCAGTTATTTCGGGTGCGACCGCGATATGAACAGTGTCTGCATCGGTGTATCGGTACGCCTTTCATTTCAGTCGTGTGGGTGGAACCGCTTGACGGCGCGATCGACGGCGTCGGTCTGGCCGAGAAACGTCACACGGTCACCCTCCCGGAGTTCGTGATCGCCTGTCGGAACTTCCGTCGCGCCGTTCCGGTGGGTGAGCAACCCGACGATGACGCCGTCGGGGATTTCCGCGTTGAGATTGGCGATCGTCTTCCCGACGAGGTCCGTCGCCGTCACCTCGATCTCCTGGACGTCGCCGGTGCGGCCGAGTTCGTTCATCCACGCCGACAGCGACGGACGCTCGAGGACGTTCTCGAGCGACCACGCGGTCGCCATCGAGAGGTCGATCGCGTGGACGCCGAGCGATTCGAACGCGTCGACGTTGTCAGGCTGGTTGACCCGAGAGGCGACGCTCTCGACGTCGTATGTCGTCTTCGCGAGCTGGCAGACCAGCAGGTTGACGTCGTCGTCGGGCGTGGTTGCAATGACCGTCTTCGCGTCGTCAGCGCCCGCCTGCTCGAGAACGTCGGCATCGGTGCCGTCGCCCTCAAGCGCGGTGAGACCGCGTTTGCGGGCTTTCTCGACCGCATCGGGGTCGAGATCGATCAGTAGTACGTTCTCTCCGTCCTGTTCGAGCCGTTCTGCGAGAGACAGGCCGACCCGTCCCCCGCCGACGATTATCGTACGCATTGGTGATACCTCGAGGTAATCCGCGATCTGTCGTGCGAGGCCGGCCTGAAGGACGACCGTCGCGAAGATAATGAGAAAGACGGTGCCGGCGAGCAACTGGGCCTCCTGTGGCCGACCGAGGGCTTGCAACTCGACGGCAAACAGCGTCGCGACGCTTGCGGGGATGATCCCGCGCGGGCCGACGGCGCTCAGGAAGAGCCGTTCGTTGTGCGTAAACCGCGCGTCCGTCGTCGAGAGGTAGATGACGGCTGGACGAAGCACCAGCGTGATCGCGGCGACGATGGCGAGACCCGCCAGCCCGAGCGCGCGGATGTCCGCGAAGTCGATCAACGCCGCCAGCGCGACGAAGATAAACGAGAGGACGACGACCGAGAGGTCGTCCAGAAAGTCGATGACGTCCTCGTGGTGGGGTAGATCGACGTTGCCGAGGATGAAGCCGGCCATCGCGGCGGCGGCGATGCCCGTCTCGCTGGCGATCGTTTCGGCGCCGGCGTAGGCGACGACGATACCGGCGAGGACGATCAATCGTGCATGTAGCGGTGCCGCGCAGGGTCTGGATCGTGCGCGATCGAGCACCAGCCAGACGATGCCGGCGATGAGGGCCCCGAACGTGAGGCCGACGAACAGCCGCATCGCGAAGTCGCCGACGAGTGCGGCTGGCGTTCCGTTCCCGGCGACGAGGACTTCGAAGACGACGACCACCAGAATTGCCGCGGTGACGTCGTTGATCACGCCTTCGCCTTCGAGGACGCTGGCGACGTGGTCTCGAACGGTGACGACCTGCAGAATGGGGCCGATCACGGTCGGGCCGGTCGCGATCAACAGTGCGCCGACCAGCAGGCCGACCTCGAGGCTCGTGTCGAGAAAGACGACGACGGCGGCGGCCGTCCCGAGCCAAGTGATCGCCGCGCCGACGGTGACCATCCGGGTCAGTGCCGTCGGACTTTCACGGAGCTTCTCGAGGTGGAGGTGGTAGCCACCTTCGAAAAGGATGATTGCGACGCTGACGCCGACCATCGCGGAAAGGCCACCACCGAACGTCTCTTGCGAGACGAGTCCGAGCACCTCTGGACCGATCGCGATCCCGGCGACGATCAGAAAGAGGACGCTCGGAATCCGCAGTCGATCCGCGAGGACGCGGGAGGCGACACCGAGGGCGAGCACGAGCGCGACGGTGGCGATGAGCATCACGATTGGCTAATATCCTGGGTACCCGACAGTGCGGGCAGTTCGAACCGATACTGGTGGACCGCCTCGAGCATCAGTCACCACCGTTGGTGGCTGGCTGTGCGCCCGCGTCGTCGGCATCGTCTGCGCCGGCCGACTGAACGACCTTGTAGAGGATCATCGACGCGACGAAGAACGACGAGCCGACGAGCAGGAGGACGCTCACCAGATCGAGCGCTCCCGTTCCGAGCCAGTTCGCGAGTTCGGACAGTGCGATCCCGGCGCTGGCGAGGACCATCATGATACCGAAGTAGACGATGACGTCGTCCTCGTCGACCATCGTCGTCGCTGCCGAGCCGATTCGCGCGCCGAGTGCGCTGCCGACCAGCAGCAGGGAGACCACCGTCAGGTCGACGCTGCCGGACATCCCGTAGGTGAAGGTGCCGAACGCACCCGAGAACAGCCCGGCGAACAGGCTGGTCCCGACGGCGGCGGTCAGGGGCGTCCCGATCAGGTAGTAGATCGCGGGCATGCGGATGAAGCCGCCGCCGACGCCGATCAGTCCCGAGACGAGCCCGACGCTCCCGCCGGCACCCGAAATCGTCCACAGCGACGCCCGCCCACCTGACGTCAGCGAGATCATCGGGGGGACGTTGTACGACTGGATCTTCTGGCCGACCGCCGGAATTTCGTCGTCGACGTCCTCGTCTTCATCTTCGGCGCCCTCCTCGTCGTCCAGATTAGCGGCTCGGCGCAGGAACAGTGCCCCGATCCCCGCCAGCAGGACGACGTACGCGATACCCGTCACGAGGTTGGCGATCCCCAGCGCCTCGAGGCCGAAGACGAGCCGACTACCGAGTTCGATCCCGATCGAGAGGACGACGAACAGGATCGCGCCGAGTTTGTAGTCGACCTGGCCGACGTCGTAGTGTTTCAGGACGGCGATCACGGAGGTACCGAAGTAAAACGCCAGCCCGCTCCCGATCGCAACGGAGGCGGGGTAGTCGAGGAGCAACAGTGTCGGCGTGATCAGGAAGGACCCGCCCATCCCGAAGAAGCCGAACAGTACTCCGACCATAAAGCCGAAGCTCACGAACAGCACCAGCAGGGTCAAACTCAGTCCTAGTATCTCCATCGATTAGGCGTTCGTGATGGTTTTGATCAGCGGTGTTGCAACTCGCTCGAGGACGCCGTAGCCGGCGTAGAGGATGACGGCCTGAACGAGGATGACGCCCACGAGGAGCGTCGCCTGGACCGGTGCGGGGAGTGCAACGACGTCGATCATCTGCCTCGGCCACCGTTCGCGTTCGATTGTGTGCGGATCATGGATTTCTGCTCAGTACCCTCTATCCGGAGAGTGCGTATAACGCTTTTGGGACTAATGTACAATATTACTGCAGGATATGGCACCGCTATCCAACGAGAATATTTGTATACGTTATGGAGATACAGGTAGTCCAGTGAACACCCGATCCACGTCGGTGCACGGTGTCGCCCGCGGTATGTCCTCCCGATGACAGTCATCGGTACCGTTCTAGAACGTTGGATGCGAGGACGCTGCGTGCGAGCGGGCGGCTGTGATCGATGAGGATGTTCGGGCGTCCGTGACGCGACGGATAACGATTACCCACAATAATTCTCGGTCGACAACCACTCCATACTGGTATTGGAATGACCAAACAATATTATGCCTTCGGAACGTACTGCGGGTATGAAAGCGGTACTCGCCACTGACCTCTCGGCAGCCAGCGAGGCGACCATCGAGAACGAAACCTGTCTCGAGTGTCTCGGCCGAATCGGAATCGAGGAGATACATCTGGTGACGGTCATCCCGTCAAACGTCCACTCGGGGATGCCGGGGATCGACTTCGAGAAGCGACGCCGGAAGGCGATCAGAAACTACGAGCGCGTCATCGAACAGGCTGGATTCGACGTCGACGTACACGTCGTCCGCGGGACGCCCCACCGACGCATCCGGGGTATTGCGGAGACGATCGACGCGAGCCTCACCGTCGTCGGTTCGCGCGGGAAGAGCCCGCTCGAAAACCGCGTTATCGGCTCGACGGCGCGCAACCTCGCGAGAACGACGGAGACCCCGCTGCTCGTCAACCGAATCGAACGCGAGGCCGACGACCCGGCCGTCGTCAGACAGCACCTCTTCCAGCGCATGCTGTACGCGACGGACTTCTCCGAGAACGCCGAACGCGCGTTCGAGACGTTCTCGTATCTCCGTCACGCGACTCAAGAAGCAACCCTTGTCCACGTCGAGACTCCGAAGGACCCGGGGCTCGCGGAAGACACGGACCCCGAGGGACGGCTAGCGGAGCTGGCCGACCAGCTCGAGGCGTGGGATATCGAGACGCGAATCGAGGTTCGACAGGGCGATCCCGCCGACGAAATTCTCGCCGTCGAAGACGCCGTCGATCCGACGACGATCCTCGTCGGCTCGCGCGGTCACAGTCGGCTTCGGAGACTGCTGCTGGGCAGCGTCTCCGAGGATCTCGTCGCTCGAGCGAACGGGAACGTGATGCTCGTCCCACCGGCCTGAATGCCCTCCCAGCCCGTCGCGTCTCGAACCGTAGCGATATTGTGATAGCGTCGAAATTGTGACCGGCATTTATCATGAGGGCGGTCGAATCGCCACGTATGGCCGACGACACGACGCTCCTCCGAACGGTATTGTTCATCGCGGTGCTCGTCATACTCGTCCCGCTGGTCCTGATGGCTGTCGCCTGGCCGATGATGGGGATGTGGGGTGGCGGGCACATGTGGAATGATGGCGCGTGGACTGGCCCGGGAATGTGGTTAGTTAGCTGGGTTCCCCTCCTGATGCTCCTGGTTGTTGGCTACTTAGTGTACAGGGCTGCCGCTCGCTCGACTCGCGCCGAAGACGACCCGGCGCTCGAGGAGCTCCGACTCGCCTACGCCCGCGGTGATATCTCGGACGAAGAGTTCAAGCAACGACGTGAGCGACTACGGCGGGACGAGTGAGTAGCACAAAGTGGCCTGAGCACTATACTGGATGTCACTCTGCACTTACTAACCGATCGTCAGCACGCGATCAGCCGATCTCACGATTTCGAGGAGGTCGGCCATCGTCGACATCGGACAGTACTCGCTTTCCTCGTTGTTGCGAATCTCGAGACACGTCCCACACGCCTGCAAGTCACCACCGGCATCGACGAACGCTTCCATTCGGTCACGAACGTCGAACTGGTCATCAGTGATTTCCTCGGCCTCGACGCCTTCTCCCAGCAGGAATACTGACACGTCGTGTCCGTTCTCGACTGCCGTAATACCGAACCGTAGCGCGTTCCAGGCGCGTTCGGGATCAGCAGTCTCGAGAACGATTCCGATACTATCAACTGATCGTTCAGATTGCTGCATTACAGATGTGTATTATATCCCCAATAGTATAAACTATTTCCTCCCCCATTGAGAAAGCGAGTAAAACGAGTTCACGTGAGAATCTCAGCAGTCAGTCCGTCTGAACCTCTATATCTCCGACCTGGGTCGATTCGTGGTACGTACAAATGTACACCGACATCTCTTCAGAGGCGACTACACCCTCGAGGGTCGTTTCTTCGCCTTCTTCGCTGACGTCGTCGCTTTGGTAGTCGTCGATGATCTCGTCATTCTCGTTTCGTATCTCTAGATTATGCGTCACGCCGTCGGCGTTGATCCAGGTGAAATCGTATTCGTTCCCCTCGATGAGCGTGATCGTTGGATTGTCTTCGCCGTCAATGATTCCGGGTTCCAGCCCACTCCACGCTTCGAC
Organism: Natrialbaceae archaeon; assembly: GCA_003559215.1. Taxonomy (GTDB): domain Archaea; phylum Halobacteriota; class Halobacteria; order Halobacteriales; family Natrialbaceae; genus Natronococcus. The sequence goes on along the minus strand of PWMF01000083.1, from coordinate 21,973 downwards.
ACGGCCTTCGAAGTAGAACTCGTCGACATCTTCCCACTCGTCGTCGGCCTCGCCATTTTCCGCTCCGTCCGGTTCCTCCTCGTCCGTATCGTTCTCTTCTCCAGGTCCTCCGCAGCCTGCCAGTGCTGCCATACTAACTGCGCCACTCGTTCCAAGGACCATACGACGTGTCAGGTCATTATCCATAGGATATCTATCAGTAGACCCCCCTCATAAACGGCTGTTAGGCATCAGACAGACTGTCTTTTTGTACAGGTTCTGGAACTGATCTTTGGACGTTATCAGAAACAGCGACGCGATCGATCCACACACAAGTTTCCGGCGAGCACCTCCGCTGCAACAAGGGAACGCAAGAATTGACGACCATTGCACATCAGTTCGGAACTTCAGCCGTCGACGTCTCGCTACGCTTCTCGTATCTGCTCGAGTGCGTCTGCGAACCGCTCTAGTGGCTGGGCACCAATCAGCGTCCCGGCCGCCTCCGTTTTCGGGTCGAAGACGACGAACGTCGGCGTCCCACGGATATCGAACGACTGCGCCTGCGCTGCGTCGGCTTCGACGTCATCTTCGAACGCCGGACGATCGTCCTCGAGACACGCCTCGAGTTCGGCGGCGTCGACGTCCGGAACCGAGTCGGTGATCTCAAGGAGGCTGTTGGCGCTGGCCCACCCCGAATTGCGCTCGCCCTGTTCCGCGAAGACCGCAGCGTGCCAATCCCAGTACGTCGACGGGTCCGACTCGCGGACCTGTTCCCAGACGCACTTCGAGGCGACAGCAGCGGTCATCGAATCCGCCCCGAAGAAGGGCACCACGATAAAGACGAGACGAACCTCCCCCGACTCGACGTACTCCGAGACGAGGTCGGGGAGCGTCTCCCGCTCGAACTGTTCGCAGATCGGACACTGGAAGTCGGTCCAGTAGTAAATCTCGATCGGTGCGTCCGTATCGCCCATGATCGGCTTTCCCGCCAGGTCGACGCCGAGGGCTGACGTCTCTTCGCTCGCGTGCATCGTCGGCGAAAGGGAGCTACCATCGTCGGTATCGTCCGAGCGGGAGAGATAGTAGACACCGCCGCCACCGAGCGCGAGGGTCGAACCGGCAAGCACGGCGCGACGGGTCGTCTGATCGAGCGACATTCGTGTTCGGTTGCTGGTTCACATCGATTCCTCGTAACCGACGCGCCGATTTGCCGAGTCAGCAAAACGGAGGAGCACCTTTGTGATAATCGTGCGACGAAACACCTACTCGTGGTATCGAGCACGCTCGAGACAGTTCGAAGACAGGTCGTGAGTCGTCCGTCCTCGAAACCCAGTGGCGACCGCCCGTCCGTGACATCCGTCGGCAGACATCTGGCTGCAAACTGGGTGACGGAGTTGTGAACTGGGACGAGTCGGTCGGCAGGTTCGGGCGGAACCTTTCGAACGCGATACGGTATCCGTTCGAGTCCTGGTACGGGACGGTTGGCTTCGTCCTCGTCACGTTCGGTACCTACATCCTGTTGATTCTGAGTACGATGCCGGAGTTTGCGCTCCAGATGCTCGCCGACGGACTCCACTGGTTCGATTACGTCCTCGTCTCGCTGACGGAGTCCGTCTACCTGACCAACGGCGCCACGGGGCTCGGGATTATCGTCACCTACGCGCTCCTGACCGGCGTCGCCGTCGTCAATGCCGTCGCACAGCTCCGGCTCGTCGGCCTCTCGGGTGCGACGAGCGTGTCCGGTGTCCTCCCGGGACTCGTCGCGTCCGGTTGTGCGAGCTGTGGGGCAGGTCTGCTCGCCTTCCTCGGGTTCGCCGGCGGGCTGACGCTGCTTCCGTTTGACGGCACGCTCCTTCAGGTCGGCGGTCTCGCGCTCTTGCTGTTCTTTCTCGGACGAGCGGGCCATCCCGAACAGTGCGTCGTCTCACTGGAGGGATCACAGTGACGAGAAGCGGACACCACCGATTACTCGGCACAAACCGACGCGCGATCAGCTGGGGGGCCGCTACGTCAGCAGGTGTGTTCGTCTTGTTCGGACTCGTCACTGAACTCATCCCGAATCCGCTCTTCGTTCGGATGGTCCCGCGGACGGGCTTCGATTACCTGTTTCTCACCCTGACTGCGCTTCTGGCTGGCGTCTACGTCACTCAACGGCTGGCAACTGACGTCCGCACCGTTGAAGACCTCGAGGACGAGGGAGCCGACCGAGACGAACATAGCGATTACGATCCCGACCTCAATCACGATCATCGCCACGGTGAGAACGACGAAGCCGATACAGATCGGCTGGCGTTCGGCGGTTTAGTCGGTGGATTTTTGGCAGTCAGCTGTCCGATCTGTAACGCCGTCCTTCTAGCGCTGTTCGGATCGTCCGCACTCATGGCGTACTTCGATCCGCTGCGTCCCCTGCTCGGAGCGGTCTCGGTCGCACTACTTGCGGGGTTGATTTACGTTCGCCACCGACGGTCGTGTCCGACGTGTGCGCCCCAATCGTGATCGGCGATCAATCCGTGTCCTTCCACTCGCCAGCCTCGACCTCGCGAAACTCCCCTTTGGCCTCGCGTTCGCGCGGCCAGAGCATTACGACGAGTAACGCTGCGTAGAACGCTCCGACGACACCGAGAACGACAGATCCGGCGAGTGTTCCAACTGCTGCGGCGGCGGGGAGAGTGGCATCCGGGACGAACGCCGTCACGCGAAAGAGCCACGCGAGACCGAGGACGAGCAACAGCGCGAAGTAGATGCGTCGAAGTCGATTCGACACGGCCTCGAACATTGTGATCTTGTACGTCGGGTATCGGTAGTCTTCCCCCAGTTCGGTTCGCCAATCGTCGTGTTCGACCTCCAATGACGGATCGAACGCGTTCGCGAAGAGATCCTGCTGGAAGAGGCGAACGCGAGAACGGTAGACATCGTAGTCGCGGTACCGGCGAGCTTCGATCCAGCAAAACAGGCCGACGGCCAGCACGCCGATGAGGATGATATAGTGGGGGTTGTCGGGACTCGAGAACGCCCACGTGAGGATCGCAGCCATGATCGTGACGCTCCACGTCGTCGTCTGGTCCAGTCGGGATCGCCAGGTCGTTTCACGATCCAACTCTCCGCGATAGGCGTCGCCGAAGACCGTACTCAACTCTGACGTGTCCCGTCCTATCTCGCGACCGGGATCCGCCGCTGTACCGTCAGTATCGGTGTCGTCAGTCATCGGCCTTCCTCGTCTTTCGGTAAGCAACGCAAAATAACGGTGGGCAGAATGAGTTTTCTTATATTGCACAATACTAAAATACTCTCGGCACGTAGGGGCCTCAATGACTGATACGGCCTCTAAAACGACTGCTGTTGCAGAGAACGCACCGCAAACGCCGATTCAGCTGACCGACGCGGCCGAGTACGACGACCTGCTCGAGGCCAACGACCTCGTGCTCCTCGAGTTCGTCACGTCCGGGTGTGGTATCTGTGCGTCTATGGAGCCGGTACTCAGTGTCGTCGCGCGCAGCGCACCCGGTGCGGTAGTGACGGTAAACGCCGGACTCGTTCCGGACCTCGCTGACGAGTTCACCGTCCGACGCGTCCCGACGTTCGTCGTCTTAAAAGACGGCGAGGAAGTCGATCGACTGGACGAGGGCTTCCAATCCGCAGACACGCTCGTCGACGTCCTCGAAACGCACGCTGGAACTAAAGAATAGGCCGGTACGGCCGCCTCGGAGAGCAAGATCAGTTTGGGACAGTCTAGATCAGTACGGGTTAACTCTCGGTCTTCTCGACGACGACGTCCTCGATCGCGAGGACGTCGAGTCCCATCCCGTAGAAGTCTTTGAGCGCCTGCGTCGGCGTTCGGACGATCGGTTCGGCGTGGTCGTTGAACGAGGTGTTGAGGACGACCGGCACACCGGTTATATCGCCGAATTCGGAGATGAGACGATGATAGCGCGGGTGCTGGTCTTCGCGGACGGTCTGGGGCCGCGTCGAGTCGTCGGCCGGGTGCAAGACGGCCTCCAGATCGTCGGTCTGTTCGGGGTCGACGTCGTACGCGTCGATCATGAACGGCGCCGGGGCACCGTCTATCAGGTAGTCTGCGGCCGCGTCCTCGAGCATCGACGGCGCGAACGGTCGCCACTCCTCGCGGTGTTTGACGAACCGGTTGACCCGATCCCGTGACTCTGCAGTACGCGGATCGGCGAGGATGCTCCGGGCACCGAGCGCTCGCGGCCCCATCTCCATACGACCCTGAAACCAGCCGACGAGCTGGCCATCCGCGATCCGTTCGGCGACGTACCGTTCGAGATCGCCCGGTTCCGTGTAGGCGATCTTATTGGTTTCGAGGAGCTCCCAGATCTCGCTGGTCTCGTACTCGGGGCCGAGGTAGACGGTCGTCTGTCGGTCGACTGCGGCCGGCCGTTGCTGGGACCAGCCCGCCCCGAGTGCGAGCCCCGCGTCGTGGGCGACCGGCTGGACGAAGACATCCTCGACCAGCGGCGACTCGCGAACGTGCTTGTTCAGTTTGCAGTTGAGCGCGACGCCGCCGGCGAGGGCCACGTTCGACGTCCCCAGTTGCTCGACCACAGACTCTGCGATGTCGACGACAGTCTCCTCGAGCAATTTCTGTGCCGTGTGCGCGAGGTCCTTCTCCCACTGGTCGAACTCGCCCGGCGTCTCGTTGCGCGGCTGATCGAAGGTCTCCTCAAGGAGGGCGACGCCGTGGCCGGTGCCCCACCTCTTCGTCAGTTCGGTGACGTCGTAGTCGGCCCCGGTGTCGATCAGTTCCCGCAGCGCGCGTTCGATTGCCGGGTTATCGTCGCCGTAGGGTGCGAGCCCCATCACCTTCCCCTCGCCGTTGAACATCCGATAGCCGAGGTACTCCGTGACGATCGCGAAAAAGAGCCCGAGGCTGTTAGGATGCTCGTAGGTGTGGACACGGGTGAGTCCGTCCTCGTCGCCACGCCAGACGACCGTCGAGTCGTACTCGCCTTTCGCGTCGACGGTGAGGACGACCGCCTCGTCGAAGCCGGACGGGTGGAACGCGCTCGCCGCGTGACAGCGGTGGTGAGAGATCGTCTCGATCGGTGGGAGTGGCGACCCGATCGATTCGAGGCGGTTTTCGATCTGTCGCGTTGGTACGAACCGAGCTCGAGCCTGACTGACGATCGTATTCTCCAGCGCAGAGAGCTTTCGGCCCAGTCGGGGGCACGAAGCGCATCCGTAACGTAGTGGCCGGTGAGTTCGCTACGGAGGCTCGGGTCGTAGGGCAGCAAGATACGTTCGAGGTCCGAGAGCTCGAGGTTACGGTAGTCGAGACAGGCCTGGATCGCTCGCTCGGGGAAGGTCTCAGTCGCGTGTTTGGTTCGTGTATACCGTTCCTCTTCGACCCCGAAGACGGGTGTTCGGTCCTCGAAGAGCACGGCGCTCGGATCGTGTTGTCCGTAGAGTCCGATCGAGGGCTTGAACGCGAGTCGATAGGTAGTCATGGTTCCTGAAAGATCCGCGATTCGGAGCAACTGCAACGACAGGTAAATCACCAGTGGGGTTTTGCTGGACCAGCAAAACGCTGGCTATATACCTGAGGACGGAGACGGCGCCGACGCGCGGTTTGTGACGGGAGAGCACCCACCAAGTGCAGTCGGTGTACGTGACCGACGAGAACGGTCCGCGGTATCGATCGCTATTGCTTGCAGTCCGAACAGCTGGTTCGCCAGCGGACGACGAATCCGATGACTCCCAGCGTCAGCACCGTCACGATGATCTGTCCGAGACCGGCGCCTAGTCCAGCCGCAGCGCCACCGCCTGCCAGTCCAACAGCGCCAGGAGCAAGCGCCAGACAGCAGAGGCTCGCCGCGCCTGCAAGGCCGAATAGCGACCGTCGTGACGCAGTCTTTGCATCCATGTAGACACTCTATGTGGATGATACGGATAGACATTGTGGAGCCGAATCGAACGAATGTCGTGGCAATGTCCAGTGACAGATCATATGGGAGTTGGCCTCCGCAATTATCCCCAGAACGAGGCGTTACTGAGACAGTAAAACAACGCCACCCAACCGACGAAAAGACCCGCAATGACGACGATGAAGTCGGCCAGACACGTACCGACGATAACACAGTATCCGATCCCGAACGTCAGGAGTACTAACGAGAGACCGAACAAGAGGTGACATCGCCGTTCGACCGTCGGATCCATAACTCGATGTATTCCGACTGATCCCAAATAACCATGTCAGCAGTTCGTTGAGTATCACAGGACTCGATATGAGGGCTGACGAAACGCCGAGAAGCAACGCGGACGCACGTATAAGACGGTCTCGGTGATTTGCTGAACCAGCAAACCGTGGCCTATTTGACGGTAACTGACGGAATGTATTGCGTGCAACACGGAGGCTCCGGGGATTCGGTAGACATTTTCCAACTTCTCGCTGACGAGTACGCACGGAAGATCCTCCTCGCCGCGGATAGTGGACCGAAGACCGCAAAAACACTCAGCGAGGAGTGTGACGCCTCACTAACGACCATCTACCGCCGCGTCTCGGTGCTACAAGAACACGAACTCGTCGAGGAACACCACACCGTCGATTCCGACGGCTCTCACCGAAGCGAGTTCGAAACGTCACTCGAGGAGCTTCACGTCACGATTAGCGACGGCAAACTCTCGCTGACAGTCGAAACGCGCGACGATCTCGCGGACAACTTCACGTCACTGTGGAGCGATCTTCGGGGAGGTGACTGATGGAAGTCTCGTTCCTCCTCTCGAAGGGAATTACGCTCGTGTTGAGCCTCATCGTCGCATATCTTGCGTACCACGGTTACCGGCGAAGCGGGCAGACGCCGATGCTGTACGTCTCCGGTGGATTCGTCTTCATCGGCGTCGGTGCGATCTGTGAGGGCCTCATCTACCAGCTATTCGGTACGACGATCGCGTCCGCAGCGCTCGTACAGGGGGTCATTGTCTCGAGCGGCATGGTACTCGTCATTCTCTCACTTCGACGATAGTAATACGAATTGCGGCGGCGATAGTTTCTCCCTGAAATGCTGCAATTTTTCCGAGCCAGGGAATCGCCGGACGGCGTTTATGAATCGGCTCGAAATACCGAGCTATGAACCGGCGTACGTGCCTCCAAACGATCGTCGCCTCGAGTTTCATCGCCACTGCAGGCTGTCTCGAGTCGCTGTCACCGGGTGACGAGGAGTCAACTCGTTCACGCGCGGATGGCGTCACGCTCGGGCCACCGGAACAGGATTTGAGCGAGGCGTCGCATCCGAGCTACGGTGAGGAGTTTCCAACGGTCGAGTTCCCTGACCCGTTGACGGGCGAGACCGTCTCGACTGAGCAGTTTGTCGGCGAGCGGACGACGCTGATGACGTTCTTTTATACGTCGTGTCCGGACGGCGCGTGTCCCGCGCTTCTCTTGCGGTTGCGACGAGCGCAGGAGGTCGCGGCTGAAGAAGGCTACGGGGACGACGCTGCCTTTCTCGGGATGACCTTCGACCCCGAACGCGACACCGAAGACGAGTTACGAGCGTATGCCGACCAGCAGGGCGTCAATCTCGACGCTGGAAACTGGCACTTCCTTCGCCCAAAGGAGTACGAGGATGCAAAAGCGAGCCTCACTGAACAGTTCGGACTGCCACTCGAGAAACGGGACGCCGACGAGTACGAGAATCTCGAGTACATGTTCCCTCACTACAACTACATCTTCCTCGTCAACGAACAGGGACGCATCGAGCGTGTGTATCCGGATGGGGCAACCGTCGACCCGTCACAGGTGGTCGATGACTTCGAAGCGGTGGTGACGGCGTAGATGCGACGACGAGACGTTCTCGCTGGTCTCGCCAGTGTCGGGATTGTAGGTGGTGGAGGCGTACTGGCAGTCCGTGGCGTCCCCTTGTTCGAAACCGAGAGCGACGACCCGGAAGCGGCGGATGGAGCGGGGACGACGGCTCCCGATCCGATCACGATAGAAACGATCGAAGCGCCTGGCAGCGAGGCTGGCGAGGTTCGGATTCCGGCGACCGAGCGGGTGACGTTCGTCGATTTCTTCGGGACGTGGTGTCAGCCGTGTACCGAGCAGATGCCCGCACTGGCCGAGACGAACGATCGCATTGGATCGGACGTGCTGTTTCTCTCGGTCACGAACGAGGCGGTCGGCTCGTCCATCACCGAGAACGAACTGGTCGACTGGTGGGATGAACACGACGGCGACTGGCTGCTCGGCCTCGACCCGACCGCCGAACTGACCGCACGGTATCTCGCGGGTGGGTATCCCTCCGCCGTCGCGATCGATACGGACGGACGCGTTCAGTGGTCCGATTCCGGTGTCAAAACCGCAGACGAACTCGTCGCAGGGATCGAACGAGCGCTCGAGGCGGAGGCAGGGACGTAACCGATGCTCGACGCCGCGTTCCTCTCGGCGATCGGATTCGGACTTACCGCTGGTCTTGCAACCTTCTTCAGTCCGTGTGCGTATCCGTTACTGCCGGGCTACGTTGGGTTCTACGTCAGTCAGACGGACGGTGACGACGCCTCGCTCGGTGGCGCGCTCCTCCGCGGTGGGGTCGCCGGCATCGGTGTGCTGGGGACGCTCGCTGTCCTTCTGGGAGCGACGTTCTGGCTCGGCCAGTCGACGGTCTCACAACTCACGTTCTTCGAGTCGCTCGTCGGCGGGCTGCTGGTGGGTTTCGGAGTGCTCGTCCTGCTGGGCTGGGTTCCGTCGCTGGCGATCCCCCTTCCAGAACGCCGCTCGAGCGTGCTCGGATTCGGAGTATTCGGGGCGGGCTACGCGCTCGCCGCGGCTGGATGTGTCGCTCCCGTGTTTCTCGCCGTGGTCGCCCGCGCGCTGTCGCTGCCGGCCGACGCAGCGGCAGTCGTGGTGGTGACGTACGTGGGCAGCGTCGTGACGTTGATGCTCGGGATGACCGTCGCGACCGGGATGGGGCTGGTCGCGGGTGCGGGACGACTCGCGGCGTACGCTGGCCATCTGAAGCGACTCGCCGGCGCAGTGATGATCGTCGCCGGAGTCGGCCAGCTCTATCTGGCGCTCGTCGTCTACTGACGACGACCGTCAATGCAGGTGGTATCCGTCGCATCGCATCCGCGAATCGATGTCGGCTCGACGCGTGCAGTCATTCTGTTGGACAGTGTGAGGTTGCCTGAACGACGAGATGTACCGTATAAATTGGACTACGAAGCTCACATCGCCCGTGCGAACACGATGACTAACGCCAGCGCCACGCCGGCCAGGAGGGCGAGCATCGAGTGGTCCGTCTCGTAGGTCCGTGCCTCCGGGAGCAGATGGGCTGCGGAAACGTAGATTAGTACCCCGGAGACAAACCCGAGCAGGAGACCAAGTTGGCTTTCGCCCAACCGACTCACCAGGGGATAGGCGACGAAGGCACCGATCGGTGTCGTCAACGCCGCAATGAAAAACGCATACACCGCCGCCGTTCGTTCCGCGACGTCTCCTTTCAACAGGACGAGATACGTGATCGCCCCTTCGGCGAATTCGTGGACGACCAGCCCGGTTCCGGCTAACACCCCGGTCAACAGCGAGATGTTGAACGTGACGGTGTAGACGACCCCGTCGACCAGCGAGTGGATCCCGATGCCCTCGGCGGCCGTCACCCCGAACGCGAGTGTCTCCTCGCCGGTTCGGCGTTTGATCGCTTCGTTGGAAAGGTACATGAACAGGAATCCGAACAGGGCCGTGAATCCGGCGGCAGCGTTGTTCGCGATCGCGTGTGGTAGTGCGTGTATCAGCGGCGTCGTGATGAGGATTCCCGCAGCAAAACACATGAGATAGGGGAGCGACCGTTCCGCCCACTCCCGGTGGCGAAATATCGCGACGATTCCCGCGCTGTTTACCACCGCGGCGACGATGGCGAACGCCCCAATCCAGTAGAACTCCGCTGAAAACGCGATCATCGTCGGTCCCTAAATTCTTCTGATTCGTCAAATAATTGTAAGCACTCACGTCGTGTGGAGACGGGGACGCGAACGGTGCTCAGTCGTGATGGTCGTGGTCGTTCTCGTGGTGGTGATGATCGTGCGTGTCGGCCCCGCGACGGACGAACTGTCCCGCAAAGGCCCGATCGACAACCTCCGAGAGCGCGGGATGGACGTGAACCGACTTGCGAATATCCCAGACGGTCCCCGTCCCGGCCTTCATCGCGACGACGACCTCCTCAAGGAGGTTCGACGCCTCGGGACCGAGGATGTGACAGCCGAGAATTTCCCCGTTCGGCTCGATGAGCACCTTCACGAATCCCTCGACCTTCATCGCGCTCCCGCGGGCGGTATCCTCGTACCGGTACGTCCGTGTGGCGTACTCGCGGTCGTCCGCTTGCAATTCTTGCTCCGTGACGCCGACGCCAGCCACCTCCGGCGAGCCGAAGACCGCGAAGGGCATCGCCGTGTAGTCGACCGGTTCGAGGTCGTCGCCGAACAGATTCCGGACGACGGTGCCGGCCTCGTGGTTCGCGTTGTGTTTCAGCAGGTACTCGCCGACGATATCGCCGAGCACCCACACGCCCTCAGCCGTGGTTCGCAGGTACTCGTCAGTCTCGACGAACCCTCGTTCGTCGGTCTCGACGCCCGTCGCCTCGAGGTTCAGCAGATCGGTGTTTGGTCGACGACCAGCCGCGATCAACAGCGTGTCGCCAGTGACGGTCACGTCCTCGTGCTCGGACGGGTCGGGCCAGGCGGGCGGATACGGACGCGCTTCGACCGCGACCCCGCCGTTGGACTCGGACGCACTGACGGCTTCGTAGCCCGTGTAGACGTCGAACCGGTCGGCATAGCGCTCGGTGAACGCTGTGGCGACCTCCTCGTCGGCCTGCGGCAGGAGGTGCGGGCGACGACCCACGATCGAGACATCGCTCCCGAACGTGCCGAAAAAGTGCGCGAGTTCGGCCGCGATGTAGCCGCCGCCGACGACCACGAGGTGATCTGGCGGCACCTCGAGTTGCAGCGCCTCCGTGCTGGTGAGGTAGTCGACCCTCTCGAGGCCGTCGATCGACGGAATCGTCGGTCGCGTCCCGGCCGCGATGAGGACGGTCTCGGCGGAGGCACGCGCACCGGCGTCGCGGCCGTCGACGATTTCGACCGTCCGATCGTCGACGAACCGGCCTTCGCCCTCGAGGAGCGTGTGCTGGCTCGACGTTCGGAGCCCGTGGTGGATCGACTTGGCGCTCTCGGAGACGTCTGCGTTCACCTCGCGGACGATATCGGCAAAGTCGACGTCGGTCACGTCGGCGAGGATCCCGAACTCGTCGGCGCGCTCGACGGTTTCCATCACCTCGGCGTGGTAGAGCAACTTCTTCGAGGGAATACAGCCCCGGTTGAGGCAGGTGCCTCCGAGCGGTCCTTTCTCGACGACTGCGATGGACTGTCCGCGAGCGGCCGCCGCGCTCGCGACGTCGAGTCCCGACCCCGAACCGATCACGAGAAAATCGAACGCTCCGTCGGTCGATTCCATACGGGCCGTCACGCCATCCAGTACCGTTAAACCCACACGCGCTTGGTCCCCGTCGCTGGTGGGTTCCGTCGCGGCGCGCGATTCCGATCGTGTGTCGTCGAGCCGTTATCGACGAGCCACGACTGCCAGCGTCTCCGGCCGGTCGTGAACGCGGTCGACGATAAAGTCCGAATCCTCAAGTTGAGCCACGACATCGTCGACTCCGAACCGTTCGTCGACGTCGGGGCCGTCCTCACCCGTCCCGTTGGCGGACCAGTCGACGGTCACGAGGCGTCCGTCCGGCCGAATCACGCGGGCGAGTTCCGTCATCGTTTCATCCGTGGCGTACTCGTGGTGTGTCATCGTTGAGAAGGCAGCGTCTAGTTCGTCGTCTTCGAAGGGGAGCGCGTCGACACCGGCCGTGACCAGTTCGACGCCCGCTGCGACCCCCACCTCACGATGGTACTCGTGCATCTCCTCTTGTACGTCAACCGCGTACACCGTGTCGACGAAGGGCGCGATGTCTCGCGAGTAAAAGCCCGTCCCCGATCCCAGGTCGGCGACGACGTCCTCGGCGTTAGGTGCAATCATTTCGAGCAACTCCTCGCGCGAACAGAAGCGATACCGCGACGGATCCTCGAGTTTGTCGGCGCGCTCGACGGGAAATGTGTGAAATCCCATACGGATATATTTGTGCGGTAGTCACAAGAGTGCACGCATTTGCGTTCGGGCGCGGCGATCGCGTCCTCAGCCGTCGAACCGGAGCAGTCGCAGGCCGATCAGGCTGACGAGGACGGTCGATCCTTCGTGGCCGACCACGGCGACCGGGAGCGGGATTCCCGCGGTGAGGATCGCGACGATCATGATCGCGATGGCGCCGAACGCGATGGCGAAGTTGATGTACAGCGTGCGTCGCGTCTCCTTGCTGAGCGCGAACGCGTAGGGGAGCCGATCGAGTTTGTCCGACATGAGGACGATATCGGCCGTCTCGAGTGCCACGTCGGTTCCGGCCCCACCCATGCCGACGCTGATGTCGGCCGTTGCGAGGGCGGGGGCGTCGTTGACGCCGTCGCCGACCATCGCGACTGCTTCGTGGCGTTCCTGGAGCGCCTCGATGTGTTCGACCTTCTCCTCGGGGAGTAACTCCGCGTACACCTCGTCGATGCCGAGTTCGTCGGCGATGTACTGGGCGACCCGTTCGTTGTCGCCCGTGAGCATGACGATCTGTTCGACGCCGCGCTCGCGGAGTTTCGCGATCATCTCGGCCGCGTCTGGCCGGATCGTGTCGGTGAAGGCCAGCCAGCCGAGGACGCGCAGGCCCTCGGCAGTCTCGCTGACGACGAGGACGCTCGTCTTCCCGTTGGCCTCGAGGTCGCGGACGGCGTCGAGCCCGATCTCGCGGCCGTCGATCGGCCGATCCCCGAGGGCAGTCTCGACGTACCGCGGATTCCCGATGTGGATCGTCTGGCCCTCGACGGTCGCGTGGACGCCTTTGCCGACGACCGCCTCGAACTCGCTGGCGTCGGGCACCTCGAGGCCGCGCTCCGTGGCAGCCTCGACGGTCGCCTCGGCGAGGTGGTGTTCCGACCGGGTCTGGACGGCCGCCGCAATTGAGAGCAGTCGATCGTCGACCTTCGAGTTGTGCTCGATGGCGGTGTCTGCGAGCAGGTCGCCGCCGACCGCACCGCCGTCGGTGGACAGGGCGTCCCCGCGAGCGCGGACGTCGGTCAACCGCGTGTTGCCTTCGGTCAACGTCCCTGTCTTGTCGAAGGCGATGGCGTCGACGTTCCCCGCCGTCTCGATGTGTTCGCCTCCTTTGAACAGGACCCCCTGCCGGCCGCCGGCCGAAATCGCTGAGAGGACGGCCGCCGGCGTCGAGATGATGACCGCACAGGGTGAGGCAGCGACCATGAGCGTCATCGCGCGGTAGAACGTCGGTTCGAACGCGTGATTGAGTAGCCAGAGCGGCAGCGCGATCGCGATCGCCGTCATTGTGAAGACCCCCAGCACGTAGGGCTGCTCGAAGCGGTCGATGAGCTGCTGGGTCGGCGCGCGTTTCTCCTGTGCCTCCTCGACCATCTGGATCAGCCGAGAGATCGCCGACTCCGTGGCCTCCCGCGTGACCCGCACCTCGAGGCTCCCCGTCTCGTTGATTGTCCCGCTGAACACCTCGTCGCCGGGTTCTTTCGTCACGGGCACCGACTCGCCGGTGAGCGACGACTGATCGACCGTACTCTCGCCGGACTCGACGACGCCGTCGAGGGGCAGCCGTTCGCCGGGCCGAACGACGAACACGTCGCCGACCGCGACGTCCTCGATCGGCGTCGTCGCTTCCGTTCCGTCGCGAAGCACCTGCGCCGACTCCGGGCGCATGTCGACCAGCGACTTGATCGCAGTTCTCGAGCGGCCGATCGCGTACTCCTCGAGGACGCCCGATAGCGAGAACAGGAACAGCAACATGGCTCCCTCGAACGGGGCACCGATGTACAGCGCACCGAGTGCCGCGATGATCATCAGCAGGTCGATCTCTATAGCGGGCTCTCGTAACGCGGCGATACTCGCCTTGAGCCCGTACCAGCCGCCGAAGACGTAGGCCACGGTATAACTGGCCCAGACGACCGACGGGGGCGCGTCGAACCAGCTGCCGAGGAGTCCGATCGTCATCCCGAAGAACGTCAGGACGACGAACACCGCCTGTCGCCGAACGTCCAGCCGGTCCGTCGGTGCTGCCGGCTGATCGTCGGCGAGCGACGCGGAACCCGATGGCGTCTCCATACGGACTGTTGAAGGCCGTCGTGGATAAGCGTTCACGTGGGTTGACGGAAGTGGGAATTTGCCCGAGATGAGGACGTGTGCAATTCGACGGGCTGCTGTCGCAGACCGTCCGTGGCCGGCGCTGTTGTCCATCATCAGGGCGAGTCGCGGCTCCGGCGATAGAGTGTTGTTCATTCCACACAATTTAAGCTCGACGGGTCCGTAGGGGGGCGCAATGAGCGACTCACTCGATGAAGAACGAGACCGAATCCGCGAGCAGAAGAAACAGGAACTTCAGCAGCGCCTCGAGAACGGCGGCGAACTGGGTGAAAACGCAGGCACCACCGCCCAAGCGCCGTCCGAACCCATCGCGATCGACGGCCAGGCTCATCTCGACGAGGTCGTCAGCGAGCACGACGTCGTCCTCGTCGACTGTTACGCCGACTGGTGTGGTCCCTGCCAGATGCTCGAACCGACCATCGAGGCGCTGGCTGAAACGACCGACGCGGCGGTCGCGAAAGTCGATGTCGATTCCCACCAGCAGCTGGCCCAGCAACTCGGCGCCCGTGGCGTCCCGACGCTCGTCCTCTACGCTGACGGGGAACCCGTCGAGCGGCTGGTCGGCGTTCAGGATCAGGGGACGCTCGAGGGGCTGATTGAACAGCACAGCTAGATTTTCGTTGCTGGAGCCGAGTTACAGACGAACAACAGCCATCGCGCCGTAACCGAGTGCGAATGCGACGACGAACGACCCGATCCAGGCCAGTACGGTAATCCCGAGTTTTCGAGGACTGATCCCACCCGTTCCGCCAACGGCGATCCCGGCGCCGACGACGGCGCTGACGATAATCTCGTTAAACGAGATCGGAACGCCGAGCAGGACCGCCGTCTGGGCGATGAGAAACGACGGGACCAGCGTCGCAATCGAGCGACGCGGTCCCAGCGACGCGTACTCCTGCGAGACCGCCTTGATCATCCGTGGCGCTCCGGTCCACGAGCCCACGAGAATCCCGAGCCCGCCGCCGAGCAACACTGCGATCGACGAAACGGTCGAGACGTCGTCGATCAGCGGGAACAGCGGTCCGACGGCGAGACCGACCTGACTTGCGCCCGCGGAGAAGGCGACAAGACCGCCGAGAAGGAGGAGAAATCGACGCAGCCCACCCGGCTCGTCCCGTCTGACATCCCAGTACACGAGGAGTGCCGCGATCGTTCCGGCACCGAACGAAACGACGACTACGGCAACGACACCGAGCGGGAGGATCGTGGCACCGGCAGCTGCGAGCGTGCCGCCGACACCCTCGAAAACGACGAATTCGAGGTTCGCGACGACGACTCCGACGAGACCGGCCAGCAACGCGACACTGATCCGTTCCGGAACGTCCGGTCTGGGGAGCACGCTGGCGATGGCGTACGCGAGTCCGCCACCGACGAACGGCGTCAGAACCCACATGGCACCGATTTCGGAGTACTTCTCCCAGGCCGGATCGCCGCCAAGAGCGAAGCCGACGCCGATGACTGCGCCCGTGACCGTAAACGCCGTCGCGATCGGGTAGCCGGTGGAGATTCCGATCGCCATCAACCCCGCCCCGATCAGGAGGACGACGATGACGCCCGTGACTGGCAACGAGATGCCGACAACGAGATCCTCTCCGACAGCCTCGGAGACGCTCGCTCCCTGGGTCACCGCGCCGGCGAACCCGAGGATGCCGACCAGAAACGCCGCTCGCATCGTCCCGATCGCGTTCGCGCCGACGGCCGGAGCAAAAGGCGTCGCACCGCTCGAGCCGGCACCGATGACCCAGGCCATGAACAGACTCGAGAGCGCGGCGAGGACAAACAGGAGTATCGTTGCGAGTTCCATCGATGGTCGAAACGTGTAAAAGTGTTAGTCAGCCCCTGCGGCCGCCGTCTCCGACGCGGCGCGCTGGCTCCGCCAGTAGCCTTGGAGGTACGCACCAACGAACATGCCGGCCAGCGCCCACAGGATCGTGACGTTGCCGACGCCGAGGCTGGCGTAGGCCGCGCCGGGACAGATCCCCGACAGGCCCCAGCCGACGCCGAAGATCGCACCGCCGACGAGGACGTTTCGGTCGAACGACTTCAGTCGACGGCCGTACGGCCGGCCGGTCAGCGGAGCGCGATCGCTGATGCGGGGCATCACGGCGAACGCGATCCCGGAGACGATCGCCGCGCCGAACATCACGAACAGCAGACCGAAGTCCTCAAACTGCAGGAAGTTCAGCACGATCTCGGGACGGGCCATGTGGCTGAAGCCGAGGCCGAAGCCGAAGATCAGGCCGCCGACGAAGATCAGCGGCATGAACAGGGGGTGTCTTTGCTGACTCATACTATGGTGTCACCCCCAGTGCCATCACGACCTGGGCCGTCCCAATCGCCACGATTAGGAACGTAATCACGCCGACGATCGACGTCTTCGAGGCCGAGCCGACACCACAGACCCCGTGGCCCGACGTGCAGCCCTTGCCGATCCGGGTGCCGATCCCGACGAGGATCCCGCCGAGGAACAGCCGCCACGGTTGGACATCCGTCAGCCAGAGCGAGAACCCGCCGATGTCATACAGCTGACCGGTCGTCCCCGGCTCGTAGAGCCCGCTCGAGACCAGCCCGGACTGGAATATCAGCGCGTAGACGAACGCGCCGGCGATGATCCCGAGCGTGAAGACGACGCGCCAGTCGCGCGAACCGAGGTACTGCTGGAACCGCGACTGATCCGAGACGTAGCTCAACGTCGACTCGAGGAACGTGCTCGCGCCGGCTGGAATGCCGGTGCCGATGTAGATGACGACAGCCCCGAGGCCGACGAGCACCCCTCCGACGGCGTACCGACTGATGCCGACGGGGAACAGCGTCTCGTACAGCGCGGGTGCGAAGAGTTCAGATACCATTCGGCTGGTAAAGTGGGGAGTTAGTCACCGGCCAGGGATTCCTGGCTGGCGGCGCAGTTGTTCGGGCCGAGCTCGAGTTCGAACGCCTCGTCGTCGTCGGCCTCCTGCTGGCCGAGGTTCGTCGGGATGATGTCCTCGTAGTTGGCCGGCCGGGGTGGCATGTCCGAGAGGATCAACTCGACGAACGCGTCTTCGTCCATCGTCAGGGCGTCCATCTCCTCGGTAAGCTGGCCGATCGGTGCCGTGTAGGTTCCGTCCTCGGCGGGTTCGGCGGCGTCGCTGAAGTGAGCGCCGCCGATCAGCGTCTCGCCGGGCAGGGTCAGCACGCGCTCCTGCAGCGACTCGTAGAGCTGACTGGCTGCCTCGGGCGCGCCGTCATCACCCTCTTCGAGGTCGGGGCGGGCGACGCTCTCGACGAAGAGACCGTCACCCGTCGCAAGCAACTCATCATTGATCAGATACGAGGTCATCCCGGAGGTGTGTCCGGGCGTGTAGACCGTCTCGATCGTTGCGTCGCCGACCTGGAACTCGTCGCCGTCCTCGGCGAGGGTCATCTCGTTGGCATAGGTGACGCCGCGGTCGACGGACGCGTCGGGGATGACGCCCTCGACGCCGACCGCGTCGAGCGCGCGGACGCCCGAGATGTGGTCCGCGTGAATGTGCGTGTCGATCGCGTACTGCAGGTCGACGCCGAGTTCGTCGGCGTCGGTGAGGTAGCGATCGGTGAACGCCCGCAGCGGGTCGATCACGGCTGCCTCGCCGTCGTCGTAGACGAGGTAGCCAAGACAGCCCGAGGAGGGACGCTGGTACTGCAGGAGCGTCCCCGCGCCGTCGTAGCGCTCGACCTCGACGGCCTCGTAGATGCGCGCCCACCCGTTCATCCCCTCTTCGAGGTGGTTCACGTCGTAGCCGCGTTCTTTCAGCGTGCCCGCGACGTACTCGCTTGCGCCCCCTTTCGCACAGAGGACGGTGACCTCGCGGTCCTCGGGGATCTTCTGGAGGACGTGGGCGTCGATGTCGTCCTCGAGGAATTCGAAGTAGGGGACGTTGATCGACTCGACGTTCTCGCCGTCGATATGCCACTCCTCGTAGTCCGATTCCATTCGCGCGTCGAGGAGCGTGACCACCTCTCCCGCGTCGATGCGTGCTTTCAGCTCGTCCGGCGTCACCGATTCGATCTCGACGTCCGGCGTTGGAAAGTCCATGTCGTCCATGTCGTACACCTTCCAGTATAGACCGCTCGCACATAAGAGTTTGCATAGTATTTCCTAAACCACACAATATGGTGGCCGGAGCTACACGCGGTCGAAGGTCCCTAAATCATAGATACGAGATCAGTAGTCGTGAATGTGTGCGTTCCCATCGAATGGCGGCTGTTCGTATAGGGCACAATAATCGACATCCTTTTATACCAAGGCCCAATATTGTACGATAGCTCCAATACAGAGCAAAGGGAACACATGAGTTCGCAATACGACACCACGGAGACGCTCGACGTGAAAGGACAGTCCTGCCCGATGCCCGTCGTCAAGACCAAGCAGGCCATCGACGACCTCGAGGCCGGCGACGTCCTCGAAGTCGTCGCGACCGACTCGGGGAGCATGAGCGACATCGAGGGCTGGGCCGAGGGGACCGACGGCGTCGAACTCCTCGACCAAGTCGAGGACGGCGACCGCTACGTCCACTACGTCGAGAAGACCGCGTAAGATGAGTACGGACAACCCTTCCGCACCGATCGACGACGAGTTCGACGCCGCCGAACTGCAGGCGCTGCGCGAGCGCGTCGGCGAACTCGAGGAGTCGATCGCCGACGTCGACGCGGGCGACGACCAGCAGAAGATGACGATCATCGCGACCCAGGGTAGCTTCGACATGGCGTACCCGCCGCTGATCCTCGCGAGCACTGCGGCCGCCTTCGGCTGGGACGTCGTCGTCTTCCACACGTTCTGGGGGCTCGACATCCTCCACGAGGAGAAGTCGAGGAATCTCAAGCTCTCCGCCGTCGGCAACCCGAACATGCCGTTGCCGAACGCGCTCGCCGCGGTCCCCGGCATGGACGCGATGGCGACGAAGATGATGCAGAAGAAGATCGACGAGAACGGCACGGCCACGATCGAGGAACTGATCGAACTCTCGCTCGACCAGGGCGTCGACCTGCAGGCCTGCCAGATGACGATCGAGTTGATGGAGTACGACGAGGACGACTTCTACGACGGCGTGACGACCGGCGTCGGCGCGGCGACCGCACTCCAGCACATGGCCGATTCCGATGTCCAGCTACTGGTTTGACGCATGATCGAATCCGAACCGTACGACGACCCGCCGGAACCGAAGACGAAACCGAGCCTGCGCGTCGTCGAACGGATCGCCGAGGCGGAGGGGGCCGACCCAGCCGAACTGAAACCCCCGCTTGGCGACGTCGTGGACGCAAGCGCGCTCGATCGGCTGTTCGAACCGACCGGACGCGACGACGCCATCCGCCGCGGCAGCGTCTCGTTTCGCTACTGCGGGTACGATGTGACGATCCGCCCGGACGGCCGCGTCACCCTCGAGTAACGAATCTGGCGAGTTTTTCGCGGTCGAACGCGAGTGACCCGGATCGAGAGCCCCCGGCCCGCCAACGGACCGAACCGCCGATCGAGGCCGCCGTTCGGTAGCTCTAGCTGGCAGTTCCCAATATTGGGTGATCCACGAAATACTTTATGTGCTCGCGGTCGTACCGTCGCCTATGACAGCACCGTTCGTCATCGTTGGCGGAGACGCGGCCGGAATGAGCGCCGCGAGCAAGGCAAAGCGTGAGGGTCCAGACCGGGACGTGATCGTCTTCGAGAAGGGCGAGTGGGTCTCGTATGCGGCCTGCGGGATGCCCTACTACGTGAAAGGCACTGTCGAGAACTTCGAGGATCTCGTCGCCGTGACGCCCGAGGAGTTCCGCCAGGAGCGCGACGTCGACCTCCGAACGGGCCACGAGGTCGTCGCAATCGATCCTCAGGCGAAGACCGTCACCGTCGAGGCGAACGGTGAACGGTTCGATCAGCCCTACGGCGATCTTCTGCTCGCGACTGGCGCTCGTGCGATCGAACCGCCGTTCGACGGGATCGATCTCGAGGGTGTGTTCACCCTCCGGAGCATGGACGAAGCGGACGCGATCGAGGACTATGTGACCGCGGTCGATCCGGAGACGGCGACGATCGTCGGCGGCGGCTACGTCGGCGTCGAGATGGCCGAGGCGCTCGTCGAACGCGGCGTCGACGTTTCCATCTTCGAGATGCTCCCGCACATCCTCCAGCCGTTCGGCGAGGAGACGGCCCGCGTCGTCGAGGACCACCTCCGCAACCAGGGCGTCGACCTGCACCTCGAGACAGCCGTCGAGGGATTCGCCGGGGGCGACGCGGTTGAGTCGGTCGAACTCGCGGACGAGGGGGCGGTGCCGGCGGATCTCGTCATCGTCGGTGTCGGCGTCGCGCCGAACGTCGAACTCGCGGAAGAAGCCGGGGTCGAGCTCGGTCCGACGGGTGCGATCGCAACCGACGAGTACGGCCGCACCAACGTTGCGGACGTCTACGCCGCTGGCGACTGCGCTGAAGCGATGAATGCCGTGACCGGCGAACCCGATCACGTCCCGTTAGCGCTGACTGCAAACCGGGCCGGCCGAGCGATCGGGTCGACGGTCTCCGACGACCCGACACCGACCGGCGAAACGGCCGGCACCGCAATCGTCAAAGCGTTCGACCTCGGTGCGGCACGCACCGGAATAATTGATCCGGAGCGAGCCCGTGAGGCTGGGTTCGACCCAGTTCACGTTACGATCGAAGCGCCGACGCGGCCACACTACTATCCCGGTGCGACCGACCTCACCGTGACGCTGGTTGCCGATCGGGAGAGCGAGCGTGTGCTGGGTGCGAGCCTCGTCGGCCATGAGGGTACAAAGCGAATCGACACGGTTGTAACCGCCCTGACTACCGGGCTAACCGTCTCCGAACTCCAGAATCTTGATCTTGCGTACGCGCCCCCGTTCAGTCCTGTCTGGGATCCAATTCTCACCGCCGCAAAGGTACTCGTAGGGAAACTTGATCTGTAAGCCGATTCAGCACATAGGTCCGGCTGATTCGTCGACTTGAAGACCGTACCGAGCGATCGATCAAGTTGAGGCTACTACCGGTTCATCACCATACTCTGTGGACGAACTGGCCAACATTCGTGGGTTGATGGTCTGTCCGTCCCGAAGTCTTTCACGTGTCTGGGTCCTTGATAGGCGATCTGCGGACTCACACTGATGAGATACCTTGTACTATATTGTTTTCACTCAATTTTCACGTGTAATGACTGATTTTTCCACTCCAATAACGTTCTAAATGGATATATCACTAGTTTCAACCGCTGTTGTCACATAACTTGTATGCATTCTAGTGGTTTGTAGAAATCCACATCCTGAACTTGCGACGGTTACTCGAGCATCCGATAGTCGGCCCATGGATGCAATTAGCCGCTGCACTCACAGCGACAGAATATATTGAGGACAATCAGGCCGTTCAGACAGGGCCGCCGCTCAAGCAACAGCCACTTTCTCGCACAACTCCGTAGCATCTGGATCATCGTTCTCTCTCCGATCTTCTACCTGTTTAGTTAACCAACGAAGGCTCTTTTATTGTGCCCGATGTTGGTTAAGTAGGCAATCTTGTGATCAGTACCAATCTGCTCTGAACAGGCCAAGTAGGTGACGACGCAGCAATCGATTCCTCCGGTAGCTGTCAAAAGTAGCCTGCTGAATATAGAGGATGAGTGCAACAAACGTTGATTCCGAATTGGAACCGTTCTATCGGTCTCGACGGGGCAACCGCTCAGCATTCGGCCATCGCAAGGTATTCTTCCCGTGAAATCGAGTATCGAT
>PWMF01000165.1 GCA_003559215.1 Natrialbaceae archaeon | reverse complement strand
GTCGTACGCGATCGACGACAACAACGTAAAGGCGATCACCGATCGGGAGATCCGCCTGAAACGAACCTAGTTCCGAGCGGTCACCGGAACCGACCGCTCGCCGAATCGCTTCCGTTGTCAGTCGCCTTCCCCCGATGATGGGGCCGCTGCTTGCGCGTGCCACCTCCGCTCACTTCCACCGGACGACCCATTATTCGGGTATGCCACTGCGGATACCGACGGAAGACGCCTTCGCGGAACTGGGAGAGGATCTGTTTCTCGATCTTACCGACGAGGAGCTCGAGTTCTTCGTCGAGATGGCCGAACAGAAGATGGGTGCCTACGAGACGGTCATGTCGTACGACCCGAAGCCGCGGCTGGGCGGCGACGAGAACCGAACGCGCAACGCCGGTCGACGCGTGACCAGCGAGGAGGACCCGTACAACGCCTGGATGACCCAGTGTTACGTCGAGGGCGACGAGGGCGGCGCCCTCGACGGCTGGGAGGTCGGCATCAAGGACAACGTCTGTGTCGCGGGCGTCGAGATGACCTGCGGCTCCTCCGTCGTCGAGGGCTACGTCCCCAACCGCGACGCGACGGTCACCACGCGCCTGCTGGAGGCGGGTGCCGACGTCGTCGGGAAGACGAACATGGACGACATGGCGATGACCTCGACGGGCCACAGCGCCTTTGGTCCCGTTCTGAACCCCCACGACGACGACTACCTCGCGGGGGGCTCGAGCGGCGGGAGCGCGGTCGCCGTCGCCAGAAACCAGGTCGACGTCGCCATCGGCTCCGACCAGGGCGGTAGCGTCCGGGTTCCCGCCGCGTTCTGCGGTATCGTCGGCCACAAGCCCACGTACGGGCTCGTTCCCTACACCGGCTGTATCGGAATCGAACACGCGATCGACCATCCGGGACCGATGGGTCCCGACGTCGAGAGCGTCGCGCGCACCCTCACGACGATCGCGGGGAGCAACGAACGTGATCTCCGGAACCACAGCACCGTCCCCGTCGAACAGTACGCGGAGCAACTCGACGGCGATGTCTCCGACCTCTCGATCGGCGTGCTCGAGGAGGGGTTCGACCGCGAGGGGGCAAACGAAAAGATCCTCGACGCCACGAGGGACGCGATCGACCGACTCGAGGCCGAGGGCGCGACCGTCGAGGAGGTCTCGGTGCCGATGCATCTCGACGCCAAAGACATCCACGACGTCTGCACCTCCGAGGGGCTGCTCGACGCTATCTCCGGGGAGGGACTGGGTCACGGCTGGAAGGCGTGGTACAACCGCTCGTGGATCGAGTCGTTCGGCAAGTACCGACGGGCCCAGAGCGACGACTTCCCGCCGCGGCTCAAGCTGCTGTTGCTCATGGGATCGTACACCAACACCGAGTACCACTCGCGATACTACGCCCGCGCGATGAACCTCGTCGTCGACCTCACCGAACGGTACGACGCGGCCCTCGAGGAGTACGACCTGCTGGCGATGCCGACGGCGGTAACGAAACCGCCCGAACACCAGCCCGAGCGCGACCAGCACGAGCGCCTGCGGGAGGACGACCTCGTCCATAACGCGACGCCGTTCAACCGCACCGGCCACCCCGGCGTCAGTGTCCCTGCCGGTGAGGTCGACGGGCTCCCGGTCGGCCTGATGCTCGTCTCCTCCCGGTTCGACGACGCCACGGCGCTGAACGCGGCCTACGCCCTCGAGCAGACGTGACCCTTCTATCGAAGTTGTAACAGTTATCCGACTGTACGTTCAACCCTTCGTCACGATGAGACCCACGATGGAGGAACTCGACCTGGAGCACGAACTGGTTCAGCTACTCGCCCGCGAGGCGGTCCGCGCCGCGATGGAGACGCCGCTGCAGGAGCCGATTCTCGAGGCCGTCGAAGGATCGATCGACGAGTCGGCCGCGACGGCGGACGAAGCGGTCGAAGGCGGGGAGGACGAGTTTGCGATCGATGAGGGAAGCGAGGACGAGCGTACGGCTGACGATGGAAGCGAGGACGACGCGGGGCTCGAAGCCGAAACCGAGACCGACGGCAAGAGCGCGTTCGCGAAGGCCACGCAGGGACTGCTCACGTTCCTCGTGATGTTCGCCGTGCTCTACGTCGTCTTCAGACGGCTGGCCGGCGACGACTGAACTCGCCCCGTCTCGAGATTATTCCGGCCGTTCTCGACTTTTGGCACGACCGATCCTCGGAGAGGCCTCGCCGAAACGATCCCGCGTCCGTCTCTCTCGAGCGCCAGGATCGGACGCTTCTCTCCGCTGTTCGGTCACACTATCGAAAAGAAGCCGTCTCGTCGTCGCCGAGAGCGACGCTTCGCTACACCACGAACGTCAGGACGAAGGCGCCGACGATCACGAGCCCGATCCACAGCCCGAAAACGATTGCCGCGTGCTTTCCGGTGAGTTCCTCGCCGTCGAGGAGTTCGTTCGTCTCCATCGGTCGAGGATGAGGGGACCGTCGGTAGTGAACTGCTATCCGATTCCCGATTCTCGGGAACCGCCGATACCGATAGAACGGCGATCGGCGCGTCGCTCCCGTCGATGGTCGGTGCCTTCTCGAGAGAGCGGATCGGTCGGCGGCGTGACTACCGGACGACCGTCACCGGAACCTGTGCGCGTCTCACGACCTGTTCGGCAACGCTTCCGAGCAGGACGCGTGAGACGCCCGATCGGCCGTGACTGCCGAGTACGATCCCATCGACGTCGTTCTCCTCGGCGAACTCGACGATCCCTCGAGGGGGCGAGCCGACGACGGTTTCGGTCTCGATGGATCCGCCGTGCTCGGCGGCGAGTTCTTGAACCATCTCGAACAGCGCCTCGGCTTTCTCCTCCTCGAGTTCGACGG
>PWMF01000006.1 GCA_003559215.1 Natrialbaceae archaeon | reverse complement strand
CGGTCATGACCGGGGTCGCGGTGTCGGCGTCGGTGAGGGTGGCGTCGCTGCCGCTGGGAGCGTCGTTGATATACCAGTCATACGTCAGATCCTGGTCGTTGGGATCGGAAGAGCCGGTGCCGTCGAACTCCACCTCGGTATTGGGCGCGACCTGATGGTCGGGCCCGGCGTCGGCCGTCGGGGTCCCATCATCACAGGGGTCACAGATATTGGTGACGTCACAGCTCTGGGTCGTCTCGTCACACTCGGCGACGTGACACTCGTCTTCGTACTCCGAACATTCGTAGGGATCGCCGTCGGTGCACTGACCGTCGACACAGATGTCGTTGACCGTACAGAACAGCCCGTTGTCGCAATAGGTGCCGTCGTCGACCGGATCGGCGACGCAACTGTTGATGGACTCGTCACAGATCCCGTCATTGCATTGATCGTCGTATGCCGAGCAGTCCCGGGGGGTTCCGGCGGCGCACACGCCGTCGTCACAGGCATTGTCGACGGTGCAGTACAACCCGTCGTCGCATTGCGTGCCATCGGCCACCGGGTCGGCCACACAGCTCTCGCTGTCCTCATCACAGACGCCGGTCGTACATTCGCCGTCCTCGTCGCTACAGTCGCGCTGGGATCCGGCGGTGCAGACCCCGTCCTGACAGATGTCGTTGACCGTGCAGTACAGGCCGTTGTCGCAACTGACTCCATCGGCCACCGGTATGGCCTCACAGCTTCCATCATCGGCGTTGCACACTCCCGCGTTGCACTGGTCGTCGAAGTCCGAGCAGTCCTTGTCGTCGCCTCCACCACATTGCCCGTCGGTGCATACCGAGTCCACGCTGCAGTTGTCTCCGTCGTCACACCCCGTTCCGTCCGCCACCGGGTCCGGCTCACAGCTTCTGGCCTCCTCGTCGCAGACGCCGTCATTGCACTCATCGCCAACGGCGGAGCAGTCCCTGGGGGAGCCGTCGGTACACTCGCCGGCCACACAGCTCGTATCGACGGTGCAATACAACCCGTCGTCGCACTCCGTGCCGTCCGCCACCGGATCGCCGGTACACGTGTTGTTTTCCTCATCGCACTCCCCGGTCTTACAGGTTCCCCCCTGGGCACTGCAGTCCCGATCGGGACCGGCGGTGCAAACCCCGGCCTGACAGGTATCGTCGACGGTACAGAACAGGCCGTTGTCACAACTGGTGCCGTCGGACACCGGAATGGCCTCGCAACTTCCGTCGTCGGCGTTGCACACTCCCACGTTGCACTGGTCGTCGAAGTCCGAGCAGTCCTTGTCGTCGCCGCCCCCACATTGACCGCCGGAGCATATGGTGCCCACGTTGCACAGATCTCCGTCCTCACACTCCGTGCCGTCTGCTACGGGCTGAGAGATGCAACTATTGGCGCCTTCGCTGCAGATCCCGTCGTTGCACTGGTCGCCGTAGGCGGAGCAATCCCGGGGAGCGCCGTCGCTGCACTGGCCGGACACACAGATATTGTCGACCGTACAGTACAGCCCGTCATCGCAGTCCGTGCCGTCCGGTACGGGGTCGGCGACACAACTGTTGATCGACTCGTCACACACCCCGGTTGCGCACTGATCATCCTGGGCGCTGCAGTCCCGGGCGGGTCCCGCCGTACAACTGCCCGCCTGGCAGGTATCATTGACGGTACAGAACAGACCGTTGTCGCAACTGGTTCCATCAGACACCGGTACGGCCTCGCAGCTTCCATCATCGGCGTTGCACACCCCCACGTTGCACTGATCATCGAAGTCGGAACAATCGACCGGGTTGCCCCCGCCGCAGGCCCCGGCGGTACACACTGCGCCTTCGTTGCAGTTGTCTCCATCATCGCAGGGTGTGCCATCGGCCACCGGATCGGCGATGCACGCCTCTTCGTCGGAGTCACAGGCTCCCACGGCGCACACCCCGACCTGCTCGGAGCAGTCCCGGGGATCGGACTGACAGACCCCGTCCTGGCAGACGCCGTCGACCGTACAGTAGTCCCCGTCATCACATTCGACCCCGTCGGAGAATGTCAGTTGAATGCATTCGCCGGACTTGCCGTTGCACTGGCCCTCGGTGCAGGGACCGTCGAGATGGGAACAATCGACCTCTTCTTCATACTGGCACTCGCCGTCGATGCAGGCGCCCCCTTCGACGCACAGCGAGTTTGTGGAGCACAGATAATCGGCGTCATCGGCCTCTCCGGTGCAACTTTCGTCGAGGCCGCTGCACAATTCGGGCTGAGGATCTACTCCGCCCTGACAGGGACCCCAGACCCCGTCTTCACAGACCTGCTCTCCGTATTCGCACTCCCCGACGTCCGTACCACATTCCCGTGTCGCCCCTTCGTCGTCGCAGGGCTCTTGCGTCTCCACATATTCGACGTCGAACTCGCCGACGTCGGGAAAGCCAGCATCGGACTCGTCGCCGTCCCCATCTGGCGAGCCGGTATCACCGCCGGCGTCCACCTCTTCGATATAACCGGTCCCCGCCGTATCGTCGCACCCTCCACATCCGATGGACCCGACAAGGGTGAGGATCGACAACACAACCAACACACGAAAACGACAATAAGGGGCGTGCATTTCACCGGTCCGCGGTCAAAGAGAAAACAATTATCGCCAAGAACTCGACTGTACCTGAAGATGGCGCGCGTTCGTAGCGAAGTGTACAGCAACATACAAGGCCAATAACGGCCCGCTGTGCGATCGGCGGTGATCGGTCGCCGCTTCCGGCTCCGGCTCCGGTCACGGCTCCGGGCCCGGTCACGGCTCCGGATAACGGTTCCGGCTCCGGTCACGGCTCCGGCTCCGGATAACGGCTCCGGTGACCCGCATGGAAATGTGATCATTCGTCAGCCG
>PWMF01000063.1 GCA_003559215.1 Natrialbaceae archaeon | reverse complement strand
CCCGCTACTCAGTTCCCGAAGGCCCGATTACTGGAGCAGGCCCAGCACGTTGTTCGGGATCTGGTTGGCCTGCGCCAGGACGGAGGTACCGGCCTGCTGCAGGATCTGACCCCGGGTTAGCGATGCCGTCTCGGCGGCGAAATCCGCGTCAAGGATACGGCTGCGGGAAGCCTCCAGATTCTCAGAGGTTACATTCAGGTTGGCCACGGTGGACTCGAAACGGTTCTGAACCGCGCCTAGGTCAGCCCGCAGTCCATTGATCTGATCTAAAGCACCATCAGCAATTGCAATGGCCCCCGTCGCGCCTGCTCGTGTGCCAACGTCCACCTGCGTCAAATCTCTTTGCTACCGAGTGACGCCACCCGCAAACAGTTCAACAGTGGCCTCATCATTCAAAGTTACCGTACCCCCGCCCACTTCGAATGATTCGGAATCGTAATTCCCTCGAATGGCAATTGTCGTTTCACCGTCATTGTTGGTAACTAGAGCGGCACTGAGACCTGCCTCTCTGACCGTTTCTTCCTCCCCCTCCGTTTCACTGGAGAAGCTCGCAATCGTGCTGTTTATCTCCCTGACCAACCCCTCAAGGGAGTCAACACCATCCAAGTCCAAATCTTCACCGCCATCCCCCAAAACGTCTATGCCATCTAGTGTTATCGTCATGTCCTCCGCAATGGTGTCAATGCCGATGTCATTGATTTGCTCCTGAGTCAGTCCGTTCGCGCCCTCCGCTACAGCACGTCCCAACTGATCACTCCTCGCATCCACCCCATCGACGGCGATGGTTTGCCCCTGGTTAGCACCCACCTGGAAGAAGAAGTCCTCCAGAGCGCCGTTCAGCACACTCTGATCGTTGAACTCAGTGGACTCGGCAATACGACCCGCCTCGGCCACCAGCTGCTCCACCTCCTGGTTCAGCGCCGCCCGGTCAGAGGCCGAGTTACTGTCGTTCGCGGACTGCACCGCCAGCTCGCGCACGCGCTGCACAATGTTGCCGATCTCCTCCAGCGCACCCTCCGCAGTCTGCGCCAGGGAAATCCCGTCGTTCGCGTTACGGACCGCCTGGTTGTTGCCACTGATCTGAGCCGTGAAACGCTCCGAGATCGCCAGCCCCGCCGCGTCATCCTTCGCACTGTTGATACGAAGCCCCGAGCTCAGACGCTCCAGAGACACATTCAGCTGGCTCTGCGAGGCGTTGAGGTTCCTCTGGGCGTTCAGCGAGGCAATGTTCGTGTTGATTACCTGTGACATGGCTCTTCTCCTTAACCACTCACGGGTTCTGTGAGGAACCCCTGGATGTAAAACCGTTCGGAAGCCATCAGCGCAAACGCTTCAACTCCCTGCACCCCATGTAACGGCAACCACCCGGCAACCTTTACCCCCAAAGCGGAAAAATTTTTCCGGTACCGACGCTGGACTCACTCCGAAAAGACGAGTGCAGCACAAGTAGTCGGGACTGGCACGTAAGTAAGACGCGACGCCGTCTAACATCTTCAGGGCCCAGAGAGCCCTAGTACGGCAAACTGTCTCTAGCCGAGTTAGCTAGGGAGGAAGAGGAAGAGAAGGAGGCAGGTCTTGATGAGCAATATGTTCGCGCAGCAACAAGACCACGCTTGTCGCCAGAAGCGAAGGCGGGAACTATCAGAAAAGGCCCGGGGAGGCGTTTGCCACCCGGGCCAAGTACTGCTGCTTGAGGTTCGGTCTGGCTGTTCGATTACTGCAGCAGGTTGAGTACGTTGTTCGGAATCTGGTTGGCCTGCGAGAGGACGGAAGTACCGGCCTGCTGCAGGATCTGACCACGTGTAAGGGCCGCGGTTTCCGACGCGAAGTCGGCATCCTGAATCCTCGAGCGAGACGCACTGAGATTTTCTGAGGTGATGCTGAGGTTGGCGATGGTGGCTTCGAACCGATTCTGCACCGCGCCGAGTTCCGCCCTGAATCCGCTGACCTGCTCCAGAGCACCATCCACGACCGCAATGGCCTCGTTAGCTCCACCCCGCGTCGCGACATCAACCTTCGTCAGATCGACAGGTTCGGCATCTTCTTCATCAAACATTGTGATGGCACCATCCTCTTCGAGGTTTACATCCCCTCCATCGACCTCGAAGTTTGCATCAAAGCCACCTCGGATCACGACCTTTGTGTTGCCCTCGTCGTCGGTGGACAGAGCAGCGCTAAGCCCCGCATCACGAACTGCCCGCATTTCAGCTGCCGCATCGGCCTCATCCGTTTCGTCGCTCTCAAAGCCAGTAATCTCGCTGTTGATGGCTCGAACCATCTCCTCCAGGGAATTGATGTTTTCACTAGGCACAGTAATTTCCGGTCCATCGTCGTTCAGAGTGATGGTCAGTTCCTCGAAGCTCTCTAATTGCTCTTCGAGCTGCTGTTGGGAAATGCCATTTTCACTTGTCGCAATGGCGCGTCCCAACTCTGTGTCCCTCGCGTCCAACCCAGTAACCGGGATGGTCTGCCCTTGGTTGGCTCCCACTTGGAAAAAAAGGTCCCCGAGGGTGCCGTCCAGGATATTTTGATCATTGAATTGGGTATCCTGGGCAATCCGCCCAATTTCCTCGACAGCTTGCTGCACCTCTTCGTTCAAAGCCGCCCGGTCAGATGCCGAATTGGTATCGTTGGCGGATTGAACCGCCAACTCGCGGATTCGCTGCAGCAGGTTCCCAGCCTCATCGAGGGCACCCTCGGCAGTCTGAGCAAAACTGATCCCATCGTTGGCATTCCGCGCCGCCTGGTCCAGCCCGTTGATCTGCGAGGTAAAGCGCTCAGTAATCGCCAGCCCCGCCGCATCATCCTTAGCGCTGTTGATCCGCAGCCCCGAGCTCAGTCTCTCCAGGGAGATGTTCAGCTGCCCCTG
>PWMF01000167.1 GCA_003559215.1 Natrialbaceae archaeon | reverse complement strand
TCTCGAGATCCGATTTTGCCAGGACGAACAGCTGGGAGGTTCTAACTGCCGAATAGAGGGACAACAGACAGCGTAAGCGAGTCTCGCTGCGAAAGTGCGTTGGTGGCAGCCCATACACCGGCGGCAAGCACCTAAGCCTACGCCGATCGACTCAGGCGGACGGGCTTGCCATCGTAACTGTACTCGATAAACGTCTCGAGAACGATCCGTCACTGGACGAGAAACACACTGAGACCATTGCTTCGGTTTAGTACTCGACTCCACTACAGGAACTATCGCTTTCGGCTACTGCTCATATTGAGTATGTTTACGATCCGATCAGGCTCGAGCATTCACAACTTGACAAAGACGATTTAGAAGTCAGCTTCGAGCGGAGACGGACTACATCACGAACGTCGAAACCGGAATTTGGCCCGATACCGAACGTGTTGACGGGACGGTGCGGCCGGGCCTGTGTCGATCGGGTCACAGTCTACACAGTCCGAGTCGAAAGAATAGCAGATCAGTTCTCTGTAGAACTACATGAGGAACACGCCGTTGGTACCACCGCGTTTCTCGGCGGACGTGGTAAGCCACCGAACTACATTCGACCGCAGCGCGGCTTCGGCTGCGGATACCACAAAGCTAAGTTATACTGAACGTGCGTTTTTCATAGAGGATATCGCTTCGATCAGTTTCAAATACTATCGTCGATCACGCATGAGAACAGCAAATCGGTACCTCGGGTCGTTTCACATTCGTACTGGAGCCGTATTTGGGTACAGTGCGAGCCGTAACGGTTGCGTACACAACAGGTGCAAAGCCTCGCCGTTCACCGCAGGAGTACACGCGTCGTCATCATACGAATAACGCTACACACGTCGTACTAATCCTCTTCCCAGTAGTACAGTTCTTCCTTCGGACTTCCACACTCGGGACACGCATCGGGAAGATTCCCGCTGAATCGTCCCATCTCGCCGCACTTCCGACACCGCCACA
Source organism: Natrialbaceae archaeon (assembly GCA_003559215.1). Classification (GTDB taxonomy): domain Archaea; phylum Halobacteriota; class Halobacteria; order Halobacteriales; family Natrialbaceae; genus Natronococcus. The sequence goes on along the minus strand of PWMF01000167.1, from coordinate 10,411 downwards.
TGTTATGATCTCGGTTCTCGGGCTCTCGCGGTTCGCCGATCGGAATCTCCGTCTCCTCTTTATTCCGAAGTTCGCTGTCGGCGAACGGGGTGTCTTGGTCGGGGCTCATTCTAGACGTCGGTACGGCCCGAGCCATGTTAAAGCATGCCACTAATGAAGGTCATCCGAACGATCTTCGATCAGTGACCGTTGCGTCGCATCGTCCAGAGGTCGTCGAAGTCAATCACCTCGAGCGCGTCGCCCTTGCTATCGATGTGCTCGAGCAGTTGCTCGTACTCGTCGGTATCGATCGTGTTGTCTAGGTCGAACGCGTGGAAGTTCAGGATCGTACACTGCCGGTGCTGCACGGCGAGGTCGACACACCGCATCGCAATATCGAGATCGTGACCGATCGTTCGCGGGAGAACGAGCGGATCGAAGCCGTGAACACCGGTGAGATTGACGTCCCCGGCCTGGTTGAACCCGCCTGCGTAGTAGTAGTCCGAAATGACGTCCAGCGTCGTCTGGTCGAAGCTGTTGTGCGGGTAAACGATGTAGTGGCCACCCTGGAACTCGTTCTGGACCGCCCAGTTCTTGTCTCGTCGAAGGCTATCCCGAAGCGAATCCTCGTCCATCTGCGCGAGATGAGTGTGGGTTCCGTGGGCGACGATCTGGTCGCCGGCCTCCTGGCGCTCCTTGAGCTGACCGACCGTCATGATGCCCTCGCGCTGTCCGCGCGTCCACTGGCGAACGGCCGCCTGGACCGCGTTGACGCCGTACTCGTCGTGCAGCGGGCTCGCAGTGTCGTAGAAGTCGTCGAAGCCGTCGTCCCAGCAGAGCACGACGTACCCCTTCTCGGGCTTGTCGTGAACCCGGAGGTCGTCGACCCACACCTCCGCGTCGCCGGTGTTGTAGACGATAATCTGAATTTCGTCGACGACGTCTCGCTCGAGCGGAACCGAACTCTCCTCGAAGACGCCCGGATTCGTTCGGAACCAGCCGATATCAGGCGTTCGGTAGGTGACGCTTCGAAGCTGGTGGTGGGCGTACCCGCCGTAAATGTCGAAGAGACGGATATCGACCGCCACGTTGCCGGGGGTCGACGTCTGCACGGCGAGCGAGAACTCCCGATCGGTCAGATCGGTCGTCTCGATGCTCCGTTCGACGATGACGTTCTCGCCGTCCTCGGCGGTGAGTTTGAGACTCTGGGAACCTTCGAAGGCGACATCTTCGTCGGCTTCCGCGGACCCCTGAACCGTCTCCCAGGCGTCGAGATCTTCGAAGTCGTCGAACGACTCCCCGGGCTGGCCGAACTCCTCGCGACTGTTGTACTCCGTTTCGACCGTCAGCGCCGGGGGTTCGTAGCTGTTCGTCTCGCTCTGTTCGGTGGTCCCGGAGGTCGACTCGTTCGACGGATCGCTACCGTTTTCTTCGGACGCTTCCGAGCCGAATCGGTCCGTGCAACCGGCGAGCCCCGCGAGCGTCGCCGACCCCGACAGTGCGAGAAACCGCCGCCGCGTGTTGTTATCGTGTGTCATCGGTAGTATGTACGGTCGAAGGTAATAATATTATTACAGTCATAAGTAATCATCTGTTGGGTCAAAAGCCACTGTCTAGTTCTACACCTCCTCGGCTGGCGTCTTTCCATCGAGCGGCTGAACCGGTCTCTGGCGGTTATAATAATGCACGAATTGTTCAAACAATTCGCGTGCGCTTGCCCGACTGATCACCCACGAATTATGAAAACGGTCGACTCACATTTTGGGGGTGTGAAACCACTTTTCGATGAGGGTTCGGTCAGTATAGTTCACTTGGCCGTTCAATCCTAATCGAGAGAGTGCAGTCCGATACTCGAACTGATCGACAAGAAACTCAGCGTTCGAGAGATCATGTTTCTCGCGGAGTCCATGCAGAAATACAGCCGCCGGATCGGTGCCGTGCCGACCGAACAACGCGACATCGTGGATCAACTTTGCCTCGAGATATATTGTATCATATAGACAAGGCCGTTCGCCGTTGATCTTGACAGCGGTTTCGTCGACAGCGACCGCTTCGGCTTTGCCTCAGACGGGGCGCATCCGCTGTCAGCCAACCGATGTACCCAGCTCCAGACCGCACCGTGAGAGTGTTCAGGACCTAATTCAGCGAGAATTGTAGTTATCTCTCGAAGTGAACAGCCGGTCTGATGGAGGCGGACGGCGAACGCCCTAGCGGGCGTCCTCAGAACGCGAAGCGTTCTGATGGGCTGCACAAGAGCTTCGCTTTTGTGAATGTCGCCGTCCACTCGTTCTCCCAAGATCCGTCTAAATTCGCATCGTAGCTCTCGTTGAGCAGGTCTGCGGGCGGTAGTCCAAATCAACTCGACGACCTGCTTACTTCTCAAACTAGCTCAACTAGACAGTACCGGTCAAAACGGCTCGAGTGGAGTCGCCGGGGCAAGCGTCGACGTCGGTTGGAGCGGTCCCCGATCGGTTACCGATCGAACGACTGATACCTCGAGCATTCCTCGGTTCGAACAATGGACGCCGGGCTCGGGTTCGCAGTCGTCGCCGCTTTCGTCTGGGGATTTTATATCTACGTGTTGAAGCGCTCGTTCTCAGGGTATCCCCCTGCAGCGCTGACCGTTCTCATCAACGCCTTCGCGATCGCGTGGTACACGCCGATCCTGCTCACCCAAACCGAACGTTCCGCGGTCGCGTTCGACGGGTTCGGCCTTCTCGAGGTCGGAGTGATCGTTCTGACGATCGTATCGACCGCCGCCGCGTTCGTGCTGTTTCTGCAAGCGATCGCGCAGGGGGACGTCTCGTACGTGACTCCGATCAACAAAATCGTCCCGATGTTCGTCCTCCCGCTCGAGATCCTACTTCTCGGCCAGGTGTTGACGCCGCTGCAGGTCGCCGGAGTCGTCGTGGCGACCCTTGCGGTGTACGTGGCAAACTACGACCCCGGCGGGTTCTTCCAGCCGTTCGTCAAGGCTGCGCGATCGCGACCCGCCCAGCTCGCACTGGTAAGTGCGATGTGTTATGCGGTCAGCGACCTCGGAAAGCGTGTCACGCTACAGGAACTCGCCGTTCCGGAGACGCTCTGGGTTCCGCTGTTGCTGTCCGGGGTTGCGATCGTTCTCCTTCCGAGTGCGGTCCGGAACCCGCCGACGAGAGTCCGTACCGATCTCCCCAAGCTGGCTCTCGGCGGGGCGATGGTCGCGCTCGGAGAGCACCTCACGACGCTGGCGTTCGCCCTGTTGCCAGCGAGCATCGCCTCGCCCGTGATCAATACGCAAGCGATCATCGCCGTCGTTCTCGGCGGGATCCTCCTCGGAGAGCGCTACTTCCGGATTCGGCTCGTCGCGGCCGTGCTGGCGGTCGTCGGCGTCACGCTTATCGCAGTCTGAGTCCCCGTGATCCCGATCGCTCCGGCGGGTCTTTCGCGCACGCGAAGAACGGGAGGGTTCGCGAGTGGGCCATCTCGAGTTTCGGGGTGCCGAGGCGCCGCGCTCGGCGCAATCGCTCGAACGTCGGCAAGAGAGAAGAGATGGCCAGTCTCTAGTCGTGAATCCCCATCGCGCTGATCTGTTCCTGGTACCGGTTCCGGATCGTGACCTCGGTCACCTGAGCGACGTCGGCGACCTCCCGCTGGGTCTTCTTTTCGTTACAGAGGAGCGCGCTTGCGTAGATCGCGGCCGCGGCGTAACCCGTCGGCGATTTGCCAGACAGCATCCCCTGTTCGGCCGTCGTGTTGATGATCTCGTTGGCCTTGAGCTGGACCTCCTCGGGGAGATCGAGCTCCGAGCAGAACCGCGGGACGTACTTCTTCGGGTCGACAGGCTCCATCTCGAGGCCGAGCTCCTGGGAAATGTACCGGTACGTGCGGCCGATCTCCATACGATCGACCCGCGAGACTGCCGCGACCTCGTCGAGCGAACGGGGAATTCCCTCCATTCGACAGGCCGCGTACAGAGTGCTCGTGGCGACGCCCTCGATCGATCGGCCCCGAATGAGGTCCTCGTCGAGCGCGCGCCGGTAGAGCACGCTGGCTACCTCCCGAACCGAACGGGGGACGCCCAGGGCGGATGCCATCCGGTCGGTTTCGGAGAGGGCGAACTGCAGGTTCCGTTCGCCGGCGTCCTTCGTTCGGATGCGTTCCTGCCACTTCCGGAGCCGACTCATCTGGTTTCGCTTCTCCGAGGACAGCGACCGACCGTAGGCGTCCTTGTTCTTCCAGTCGATCGTCGTGGTCAACCCCTTGTCGTGCATCGTCTGGGTCGTCGGCGCCCCGACCCGAGACTTGCTGTCCCGTTCCGACTGGTTGAACGCCCGCCACTCGGGTCCGTGATCGATGCCGTCTTCCTCGAGAATGAGCCCGCAGTCCTCACAACTGACCTCGCTTCCGTCCGAACTCCGGACGAGTGCCGTCGAATCGCACTCCGGACACGCCCGAACGCCCTCCTGTTCAGTCGTATTATTCTTCGTCTGCTCGTCACGTTGTTTCTGACGGGTCGGGCGTTTCATCAGTCGAGTAGATAGAGTGACCCGAGAAGGTTAAACGCTGGGAGTGATCCGAGCGAAACGAGGCGAAAAGAAGTCGCGAAGAATAACCGGTTTCGCTCGTCGTACCTCTTGATAAGACACGCGCCCGTCACCGTTCCCATGAAAACACTCGTCGGAATCGACGCCGGAACGACCGCCATCACGACCGTTGCGTACGATACGAGCGGGTCTGCTCTCGCGACCGCGACGAAAACACAGTCCGTCGACCGTCCGGACACCGGTCAGTCCGAACTGGATATGGGGGCGGTCTGGGACCGAACCAGGGAAACGATCACACGAGTGGTCGCGAGGCTGGGCGAACACGTCGAGATTGCCGGCGTCGGCATCACGGGCCAGGGCGACGGCTGCTGGCTGATCGATACGAACGGAGAGCCCGTTCGAGACGCCGTCTTGTGGTCGGACAGTCGGGCAGCACCGATGCTCGAGACCTGGAAGGAGGATGGAACGATGGACGCGCTAGTCGAAACGTGTGGCTCATCCGTGTATCCGGGAACGTGCCTGCCGATTTTGACGTGGCTCGCCGAGCACGAACCGGAAACGCTCGAGCGGGCAACGACCGCGTTTTCGTGTAAGGACTGGCTCGGTTACAACCTGACCGGGGCTCGAGTGACCGATTACACCGAAGCGACGGTGCCGTTTCTCGACCGCGAAACGGGCGAGTTCGAGCCGACGGTGTTCGAGTGGGCCGGTATTCCAGAGCGGAGCGACCTCATCCCGGATGTTCACTCCGGGACTGATGTGATCGGAACGGTAACGAGCGACGCCGCCTCAGAGACGGGTCTCCCCGAAGGGACGCCGGTGGTGGCCGGAACGATCGACGTCGTCGCTTCGGCGGTCGGTGCGGGTGCAGTCACGCCGGGCGACGGGGCGGTTTCGCTCGGAACGTCACTGTTTGCCCAGACGATTACCGAGGGTCCCGGAGCCGACGGCCGAGGGATCGGGATGGCGTTCGGAATCGATGATCGCTGGACGACCGCGATCGGTTCGAACGCGGGGACGCCGAGCCTCGAGTGGGTGTGCGAGGCGCTGCTCGAGAAAGAAGAGATCGAGACCCTCGAACCGATCGCCGCGGCGGCGGCGGCGGGGTCGGGAGGAGTACTGTTTCTCCCCTATCTCAGTACGACCGGGGAGCGAGGGCCGTTCATCGATCCGAACGCTCGTGCCGGATTCGTCGGACTGACGCCGGAGCACACTCGAGCGCACGTCGTCCGCAGCGTCTACGAAGGGCTTAGCCTTGCAGTCCGGGATTGTATCGAACATCTTCCTGCGACGCCGAATCGGGTGTACCTCACCGGCGGGGGGAGCCGATCGGCGTTCTGGTGTGAAGTCCTCGCGGACTGTCTCGGGATCGAGTTGCTCGTTCCGGAGACGGAGTACCCCGCGGCGAAGGGGGCCGCGACGCTACTCGCGGTCGGGCTCGGGATCGAATCTTCCCTCAAGCGAGCCGGTTCCCGACTCGGCGAAACGGAACAGCATTACGAGCCGAATGGAGACATCGCAGAAACGTACGACGAACTGTACGAACACTACCGTCGAACGCGTCGCGATATGCAGCCGATCTGGGAACGACGGGCGGAGCTGCAACGCATCCACGACAGCGGTCCAGTGGTGAGTGCGTGCACCGGCGGAGAGAACGATCAGTAGCGAACGATCCGAATCCGGTAGCTCAAAAGCGGTCCGAACCCGGCAACAAGTGACGAACTCGGCAACGGGTGACCCGAACGCAGCCGAATTCGTCGGTCCGAACCCGACTTCCGTCGATTCGTGAACGGTCGAGCGGCACGCTTTTGAAAGACGGCAGCGACGATGGCGGTGTGGGACGATATCAGCCGGGACGACACGATTCGTTCATCAAGTGCGACGCACCTCGGTGCGGAGCGAGCAACGCCCCGGAGGGATCCGCGGAGTACGACGCCGAGTGTTGGCGATGCGGGGAGCCCCTCGGCGGAAAACCCGAACCGGGCGACGAGGTGACCGTCGACATCGTCGATGAGAAGGCCGACGGGACACTCGTCTGTAAGACCGAGGGCGGATTCGTACTCTTTCTCGAGGCGGATATCGCGGCGATCGAGGCGACGGTCCGAGTCACGACCGTTGACGAGACCTACGGCGAGGCGGAACTCGTCGAAGCGAACCCGTGATTGAACCGTCCGGCTTACGACGACTTGGGTGCGGTTCATCCTAACCTGTGGCGAACTCGTGGTATCGAAAGAGCGCGCAGTCTTGATAGAGGCGGCCTTGATCAGGGCGGCTTTAGAGAGTCGTATCGAACGACAGGGTGATCATTGGAAAAGACAGTCAGAAGAGCTGTTGTAAACGACGAATCGGGTAAACTCTCTCAGAGGAAGGAGGCCGAAGGCGGAAAGAGGAACGTACGGTCGCACACACACACCACGTTTCCGGTGAAACAGGTTGAAAGAGAAGGGCCCGGAGACGTATTTGATGGCAACTATTAGAAGTTTATAGATCGATATCCTAGATCCTTTGACCTATGTATCTAGTGGTTTTATTAGGTGTTAGTGTGTAAAGTCCACTGACTGGATTACATTTTATGGAAGGTGACTATGGTCACCGAAGAGATCGTTTCCTCGAGCCGAACTTGCTGCCTCTCGCGTTCAAATCGTCAAATCAAATCCCGCCGCGCCTTAGGTTTCACACTCGAATAGCTGGGTCTCGACTCGTTGTGAACCCCCGTTTCCCCTCCACCCTACCCACCCTCGGAGCCGATTTCACCGGAAACGTGGTGTGTGTGTGTGACCGACCGATCTCGCTCGCCGAAACCCTCAAGTCGATTCACCGGAAACACGGTGTCTGAATCAATGCCCGAGTCCGATGACCTGTTTGTCCGGGAGGATCCAATCTTCGTTAACAAGGAACTCCTCGAGATCAGCCACCTTCCGGACGAGGGTCGTATCGTCGGTCGGGACGAGGAAATCAGCCATCTCGCTAACGCGGTTAATCCGGCGATCTTCGGCCAGAGTCCGAGCAACGTCCTAATCTACGGAAAGACCGGGACCGGAAAGTCCCTCTGTGCGAAGTACATCTCCAGACGACTCGTCGAAACCGCGAAAGAAGAAGACATCAACGCGGTCTTCGCGTACGTCGACTGCGCGCAGGATACCACCGAGACCCAGGCGGTCCAGACGATCGCGAGCTCGGTCAACACCGAGGAGACCGATATCTACATTCCCGACAAGGGGATTAGCACCGCGACCTACTACAAACGTCTCTGGCGCCTGCTCAACGAGGAATACGACGTGGCGCTGATCATCCTCGACGAGATCGACAAACTCGAGGACGACGCAATCCTGATGCAACTCTCCCGGGCCGGCGAGGCGGGAAAGGTCAGAGACTGCAAGATCGGTGTCATGGGAATCAGCAACAAGATCAAGTACAAGGATCGGATGGACGAGCGGGTCAAATCGAGCCTCTGCGAACGGGAGTTCGTCTTCCCGCCGTACAACGCGAGTCAACTCAACAAGATCATGACCGCCAGAAGCGATGCGTTCCGAGAAGGGGTGCTGGAGGACGCGGTAATTCCACGGGCCGCCGCGTTGGCGGCCCGCGAACACGGTGACGCGCGCAAGGCGATCGACATCCTCCGGTACGCCGGCGAGATCGCCCAGACTCGAGGTACGGAGACCGTTCGCGAGGAGTTCGTCGTTCAGGCTCGGGAACGCGCGGAGGTCGATCGATTCCGCGAACTCATCCGCGGTTCGACCCCTCACTCCCGGTACGTCCTGCAGGCGCTGACGGTGCTCTCGCTCGACCAGCAACGCGAGGACGAAGGCGTCGAGAACAGCGGATTCAGAACCACGCGTATCTACGACGTCTACGAACAGATCTGTCGACAGGAGGGTACCGATGCGCTCTCGCTTCGCCGGGTCCGCGACCTCCTGAAGGAACATGCCTTCCTCGATATCCTCGAGCAGACCCGCCACAGCGGCGGGAGCGCGGAGGGGAGTTACACCGAACACACGCTCCTCGAGGACCCCAAAGTGGTCAAAAACGTCCTCGAGGACACCGTTGAGTAGTTCTCGAACGACCGTTTCGATCGATCGTGATGGAACCGTCCGTTTGTGGGAGTAAAACAGCGTGATTCACCGGAAACGCGGTGTGCTTCTCCACCGGAAACTCGGTGTGTCTTTGCTCGCCGGACAAGTCCAGTCGACCGACCACACTTCTACTGGCCCTCGTTTCTGAAATCCTCGGCTACAGCGCGCTTATTTCCAATCTGATCGTCCCGCCAGGTATTCCACCGGAAAGGTGGTGTCTCCGTCGACGACTACGTCCGCCCACCAACACACCGGGGTTCCGGTGAAAGCACACCTAGAACGGCAGTTCTTCTCACCTTTCGTACTCCGACTACGCGGAGATCGATTTCACCGGAAACGGGGTGTGTCTGACTAGTGTTTTAGGATTGATGTCTTCTCGGCAGTGAACTCTGTTTGGTGACGTTTCGTAGAGAAAGCGGGGCCCCGTGATATTTGTATCGCGGCATACGGTATACGAGTTCTTGCTTCGGATCACTGCTCCGACGCTCATCGCTTCGAGCTCTAACCGCGTTCCAGTTCGAGAGCGCTCACTCGAAGTCGTAACCCCAATCGCGGAGCACGTCGGCGACCTCGTCGATGCGGGTCATGCCGACGAGAAGGGCGGCCTCTCGGAGATCGGCCTTCTTGACGGACTCGCCGAGTTCACTCTCGAGACTTCGGCGGGTCTCGCGCTGGCGATCGAGCGTCGACTCCTGCAGGTGTAGCTGAACCGTCTTCGGTCTGTCGTCGGAGATGCTATCGCGCCTGTAGATCCACGGCAATCCGCCGGCCATCGAGGCACCACCTTGTTCCTGGCTGCTCGAGTCGCGTTCGAAACCCGACTCCGGCGTCGAACCGGTCGCCGGCCGTTCGGGGTCCGATTCCGGACCGCTCGATTCCTCGTCGCCACCGCCACTCTCGTCCTCGCTACCGAACGGGTCGTCGCTGCTCGCGCCGCTTTTGAACCCGCTCATGCCGTCACAACCTCCTCGAGTGTGCCTGGTTCTGGCGGGTTCGGCGCGTCGATTCCGGCCTGGTCCTCGAGATAGCGGGCGAGCCGATCGAACTGCGCCAGCGTCTCGAGTTCGTAGTCGCGATGCCGGTCGCGGTGTTCGCGAACGAACTCGAACGCGGAGCACTGCTCCTTCCAGCAGCCCTCCATCAGCGACGTTCGATCGGGGAGCACCTCGGGAGTGGGGAACTCGATCTCCTCGATCAGCGCCGTCTGGTCGTTCGTCCGCTTGAACCCGTTCGGAACGGCCGCCAGCACGCCGACTTCGATCCCCATCTGATCGGCGAAGTTGCTGGCGAGCTCCTCGAGTCCGTCGACGGAGGCTCGGCCCTTCGCGCTCGGCTCGACGGGGAGGACGAGGTTCCGGGTCGCATAGATGGCGTTATACAGGTGGTCGGACTCGGTCGCCGGCGGATCGCAGATCAGGACGTCGTACTCCTCGGCGACGCCAGCCTCCTGGAGAACGCGATGGAGTTGCGCGTATATGTTGTAGGCATCTCCGAACTCCTCAGCTTTCTGTTGCTCGCGAGCGAGGTGGTTCGATAGGTCCGAAAGCATGTTGTGCTCCGGGACGATGTCGACGCCTTCCGCCGACCGGATCAGTTCGTTGAACGATCCCTTTCCGCTGTTGACGAGGTGTCGAACGAGGTTGTCGACGTCCCGATCCGCGCGTTTCTCGTCGACCCCGAGCAGTCGACTGAGATCGCCGTCCTGTGGGTCAAGCGGGACGACGAGCACGTCGAGTCCCGCTCGAGCGTGCGCGACGGCGAGGTTCGCCGCCAGCGAGGACTTTCCGACGCCCCCCGCTTCGGAGTAAACCGTATACGAGAGCATACTTC
>PWMF01000054.1 GCA_003559215.1 Natrialbaceae archaeon | reverse complement strand
ACGAGGAACTGCTCGAGATCGGTGCGCGGACCGTCGAACTCGAGCGCCACTTCAACAATCAGCGTGGCTTCGACCGGGAGGACGACCGACTGCCGTACAAGCTTCCCGACCTCGAGGCGGCCATCTCGGAGTACTACGAGGTCCGCGGCTGGAACGACGACGGAACGGTTCCGTCCTCGGCGATCGATTCGGTGACGGCGGCCGACGACTGACGGGCGGATCGCGATTTTCACTCCTCCGAAACACCAGACAGCGTATGTAGTCTGTAGCTGTAGTATTGTTCAAAATTTGGATTGCTACATGGGTCCGGCAGCGAAGCAACCGATTGACCTGTTCGCAGTATTTCGGTTCTTATGTCGCTCTAATCCCTCAGATCGTCGTCGTAGCACCGGTCGACTCGAGAGGAGATCAACCGGACCCTCTCTGGACGGAACGCCGATTCATCCCACCGTTATCACGGGTGAGGGCCGGTGATCGGCTGGTCGAACGCCAACCGCTTTGGCTCCACTGTTATGATAGAACTGCACTATATTAAAACAACCATTCTAAAATAAAATATAATACTACAGTTCGTAGCGCTATCGAACCGTCGGATGTCCGTGACCCACGAGGTGAACCGTTTTGTACACGGGGTCGAGAAACGTGGCCATGAGCAGCGTACTCGTCCTCGCCGACGATTTCACGGGCGCGATGGATACCGGACACGGGTTCGCCGCCTGCGGCTGCGCCGTTCGGGTCGTCGTCGTGGATCCGAACGCCGACGTCATCGATCGACCGTCCGAGACGGGTTCGGACGTCCTCGCAGTCGATCTCGACAGCCGCGACCTCGAGCCCGAAACCGCGGCCGCGGCCGTCGCGTCGGTCCTCGAGCGCGGCCCCGTCCCCGAAGTCGTCTACAAGAAGGTCGACTCCACGCTACGTGGAAACGTCGTCCCGGAGATCGACGCCGCCCTTGAGGCGACCGGAGCGGAGCTGGCGGTCGTCGCGCCGGCGTTTCCCGGGACTGGCCGCGTGACGGTAAACGGGCGCCATCTCGTCGAGGGACGACCGCTCGAGGACGCCGGTTACGGCACCGACTCCGACCTTCCCGCCTTGTTTGAGGCTTCCGAGTACGACGTCTCGACCCTCTCCCTGGAGACGGTCCTCGAGGGATCGGGCGCCGTCGCGTCCGTCCTCGCCGATCGCGGACGCGACGGTCCGGAGATCGTCGTCTGCGACGCGGTTCACGATCGCCACCTCGAGGCCATCGCAGCCGGCGCTCGACGGTGTGAACGCGAGGTCCTCTATGTCGGCAGCGGCGGGCTGGCGAGTGCGGTGTCGGTACCGGATGTGTCGCGGTCGCCCCCGGATGCGGTCCCCGAAGGCGAGGGCGCGCTCGGGATCGTCGGCAGCGTCAACGACCGCACGCTCGAGCAACTCGCCGCCGTGCCGGACGAGACGCTCGTCGAACTCGATCCGGTCGCGGCCGTCGCGGATCCACGCACAGCGGGCCGAGAGGCCGCAACCGAACTCGAGTCAGTCCGTCGGAAGCAGGGACGAGCGGTTCTCACGGGAGCGACCTCGCGAGCCGACGTGGACCGCGCGAGCGAGGCCGCAGCCGAACGCGACGCCGACGCCGGCGAGCGGATCGCGCGAGCGCTCGGCGTGGCGGCCGCGAACGCGACCGAGACCGCCCCGCTGGCGGGACTGTTGCTGACAGGCGGGGCGATCGCCCGGGCCGCCCTCGAGGAGCTCTCCACGAGCGCAGTCGATCTCACGGGCGAGGCGGTCGTCGACGGCATTCCGGAGGGCGTGATCGGAGACGGTCCGGCGGCGGGGACCCCGATCGTGACGAAGGCGGGTGGGTTCGGCGACCAGAGGAGTATCGTTAACTGTCTGAGCTTCCTTGACCGAGTCGATGAGCCAGAGTGAGCGACCAGTCGTCGCTGTAACGATGGGCGACCCCGCCGGCATCGGAAGCGAGATCGTCGCCGCCGCCTACCCGGCGCTGCTCGAGCACGCGAACCCGATCGTCGTCGGCGACGCGAGCGTGATGCGCGCTGGCGTCGACGTCTCGGGGACCGATCTCGAGATCGAGGCCGTCGAGACCGTCGCGGACACGACGTTCACCGAGGACGCGATCCCCGTCCTCGACCTCGACGCCGTGGACGAACTCGAGTACGGCGTCGTCCGCGAGGAGTACGGCGCGGCGAGCCTGGCGTACGTCGAACGCGCGATCGAACTCGCGGTCGGCGGCGAGGTCGACGCGATCGCGACCGCGCCGATCAACAAGCAGTCGACTCGACTGGCCGGCAGCGAGTACGCCGGCCACACTGGGATGCTGGCCGACTACACCGACACCGAGAACTACTCGATGATGCTCGTCGAGGACGACCTCGTCGTGACCCACGTCAGCACGCACGTCCCGCTGCGGGAGGCCTGCGACCTGGTGACGACCGAGAACGTCCTCGAGACGATCCGGGTCACCGACGAGGGGCTGCGCGATCTCGGCATCGAGGAGCCGACGATCGCCGTCGCCGGCCTCAACCCCCACGCCAGCGACGGCGGCCTGCTGGGTTCGGAGGACGACGCCGAGATCCGTCCCGCCGCCGAGCGTGCCGCCGAGGAGGGGATCGACGTCCACGGCCCGGAGTCGCCCGACACCGTCTACGTCCAGGCGGCCCGCGGCAGTTACGACTGCGTCGTCTCGATGTACCACGACCAGGGCCACATCCCCATCAAGACGCTGGGCTTCTCGAGCGACGATGCCGTCTCCGGGGTCAACGTCACGATCGGGCTCCCCATCGTCCGCACGAGCGTCGACCACGGCACCGCCTTCGACATCGCCGGCGAGGGGATCGCCAGCGAGGCGAGCCTGATCGATGCGGTCGCGGT
>PWMF01000151.1 GCA_003559215.1 Natrialbaceae archaeon | reverse complement strand
GCTGTCGACCGTTCGAATGCGGTCGCGCAGGCGATCGAAGAAGTTCATGTCCGAACGTGGTTCGGGTCGGTCGAAAAGATTGTCATCCTCCGGAGCGATCGTCGACGACGGATACTCGAACGAAAACAACTCTGAACGTCGGGCTGGTTTCCACACCCGTGAGAATCGAGTTTCCGATATATGATGGGAGGGCGTCTACACTCGAGTGTAACGGTGACCGACAATGTCCACGACAGCTCGAAACCGGCTCGAAAGCCGCTACGGGGGGATCGACCTCGTCGGCGAACCCCACGCGCTTAGCGCGTGGTTCGTCGTTGCACTACGAGCCGTCATGGGGGGAATGATGCTGTTCGCCGGTCTGGGGAAGTTCGCGTTCGTCAGCGGCGAGGCGTTCGACGCCAGCGGCTTCCTGCTCCACGGCGTCGACCCCGTCAGTCCCGTCAGCGGACTGTACGCCGCGATGGCAGGCAACGCGATGCTGCTCGAGATCATCAACGTCGTCGCCCCAGTCACGCAGGTGCTGATCGGCGTCGCGCTGATCGCGGGCGCGTTCGTCCGGCTGGCAGCCCTGGGGGGCGCCATCCAGATGAGCATGTTCTACCTCGGCGGCTGGGAGGGCGCCTGGCTCGCGCTGTTCGACTCGACGCTGATCTACGCCGTTGTCTTCCTGGCGCTGGCGGCCTTCGGTGCCGGACGGATCCTCGGCCTGGACCGCTACATCGCACGCCTCGAGGTCGGCGGGCAGACGCTCGTCGAGCGCTTCCCGGGGCTCCGGTACCTGCTGAGCTGACTCCTTTTCGCTCGTTACGTTTCCAGTACTTCGACGAGGTTTCCCTCCGGATCCCGAAGGAAGCAGATCGACGTCCCGCTCGCGGTGGTCCGGGGCTCGCTGATCGTCGGCACCTCGTTGGGCAGGTCGGCATAGAACCCCTCGAGGTCGTCGACCGCGAGGCCAACGTGTGTCGCCCCGGGCTCGTTGAGTTCCGGCGCCGGTCGGGGGTCGGTTTCGGGGTCGTACTCCACGAGTTCGAGGCGGACGCCGTTCGCATCGAGGTGGACGAAGTCGGCGCCCGCATCGTCGACGCCGACGGCGTCGGCGAACGTCTCGCCCTCGACCGAAAACCGGTCGAGCACTTCGAGGTCGAGCACATCGCGGTAGAACTGCAGCGTTTGCTCGAGGTCGCCGACAGTGAGTCCGACGTGGTGGGCATCGAGGGCTGTCATGGTTTGGCTCGTGCGAGCGGCCGACAAAAGCGCTTCCGTTCGCGCCGGCTCACCTAGGGTTATCTGGCTCTGCGAGAAGGGGGATGTATGACGCGCGTCGCGCTCATCGCCCACGACGAGAAGAAGTCGGACCTGATCGAGTTCGCACAGACTCACGAGGACCAACTCCGGGAGTACGAACTGATCGCGACTGGAACCACCGGGAAACGACTGATGGAAGAGACCGACCTCGAGATCGAGCGCAAGCAGTCGGGACCGCTCGGCGGCGACCTGATGATCGGCTCGGAGGTCGCCGAGGAGCGGGTCGACGGGATCGTCTTCCTTCGGGATCCGCTGCGGGCCCAGCCCCACGAGCCGGACATCTCCGCGCTGCTCCGGATCTGTGACGTCCACGACACCGCGATCGCGACGAACCTCACCTCGGCGGAGTTCCTCATCGAGGGGCTTGCGGACTGAGACGGTCTGCCGTCACGGGGTACGGCGAGCCTGTAGACTCGGACCGGTCGTGGTTTCGAGGAGAAGGTCGACTCCGAGGAATCGCCGATCGGACCGGTTTTCCCTCCGGGAACGAAAACGCATTTACACCGAATGTACGAACCGTCGGATACGAGTCGGAACTATCGATGAGTCAAATCGCCCTCGCCGCCGATTTTGCGATCATCATCGTCGTCGCGACAGTTATCGGTATCCTCGTCAGGCAGTTGGGACAGCCGACGATCATCGCCTACATCGCCGCGGGGGTCATCCTCGGCCCGGTCGCGTTCGACATCGTCACCGACGAGGGACTGGTCTACCTGATGTCCGAGCTGGGTCTCGGATTCCTGCTCTTTCTGCTCGGGATGAAGATGCGGTTTTCGGATATCAGGGAGATCCTTCGCCCGGTGACGAACGTCGCCGTCGGCCAGACGGTGTTGCAGACGGCGCTCGCCTTCCTGGTCGCGCTGGCGCTCGGTTTTGGAACGATGGAGGTCCTTGTCATCTCGCTTGCGACGGTGTTCGGCGCGACGCCGATCATCGTCAAGGTCCTCTCCGACAAGGACGAGATCACTACGCTCCCCGGAAAGATCGACGTCGGCGTCCTCATCGTCCAGGACATCTACCTCGTTGTCGTCCTCGCGATGTTCAGCGCCGAGTCGCTCGATAACGTAGGGGAGATCCTCCAGACGCTCGCGATCGTATTCGCGATGATGGCTTTCATCGGAATCTTCTCGATCGCCTCTTCGAAGTACATCCTTCCACGGCTGTTCCGCCGCATCGCGGACAACAAGGACGTGTTCCTGATCGTCGCGATCGCCTGGGCGTTTCTGTTTATCGCCGCTGCGGGGAGCCAGTTCGACGGCGGCATCGAGATCGGCGCGTTCCTGGCCGGACTCAGCCTCGCACAGCTCCCCTACAGCAAGGAACTCGAGGACCGGATCACGCCGATCACCGACTTCTTCATCCTCGTGTTCTTCGCGAGCATCGGGCTCCAGATCGAGGGCGGCGCCGCGAGCCTCTTCGCCTACTGGCAGGAGGCGATCGTCGCCTCGATCGTTCTGATGGTCGGGAACTTCTGGATTATGTTCTACCTCATCGACCGGGAAGGGTTCAGCGTCGAGCCGACGTTTCTCGCCTCGATCAACATGGTCCAGGTCAGCGAGTTCTCGCTGATCGTCGGCGCGCTGGCCCTCCAGCAGGGGTACATCGGTCCCGAGATACTCGGCTACCTCACCCTGATGGCGTTGCTGACGATGACCGTCTCGACGTACATCGTCGCCAACAACCACGCGATCTACGACCGCGTCGAGCCGTGGTTCCGTCGGTTCGAGTCGGCAGACGACCGCGACGCGGAGATCGCAACCTACGGCGACCACGCCATCGCGATCGGCCGGGACGATATCACGGAGCGGATCCTGCCGCTGCTGGCGGAGCGCTACGACGACGTCGTCCTCATCGACCGCCGGGCCGGACACGTCGAGGACGACCCGGACGAACCGTACGACTACATCTTCGGCGACTTCCGCCACTCCGAGATCCGAACGGAGGCGAACCTTGCGGAGGCGAGCTTCGTGTTGAGCTCGAGCGTCGAGCGCGAGGTCAACGAGGCGCTGCTCGAGGAGGTCGCCGACGACGCCGTCGTCTTCGTCGAGGCCGAGCGGATCGACGACGCCCGCGCGCTCTACGACCGCGGCGCGACGTACGTCGTAATGAGTACGCACCTGACCGCGGAGATGCTCGCCGAGTACCTCGAGCGGTACCTCGAGGATCGGTCGACGTTCGACGAGACGGTCAACGACGACCTCGAGCGACTCAGGCGGCGCGGCCACGATCCGGCCGACGAGATGATCGGCGACGGGGGTGAGACCGATGGTTGAGGCGCTGATCGTCGACCTCGGTATCATCTTCGTCGCTGCTGGCGCGCTGTTGTTCGTCGCCAACCAGTTCCGGCTGCCGACCATCCCGTTTTACCTTCTCGCCGGGCTCGCCGTCGGCTGGACCATCGGGCTCGACGAACTCCTCGTGCTGGCCCAATGGGGAATTGCGTTCCTCGTGTTCGTCTTCGGAATCCGGCTCGACCTCGGCGACATCCAGTCAGTGCTCAGAGACGGCGAGGTCGCCGCGATCACCCAGCTGCTCGTCGTCGCGCCGATCGCGTTCGCCGCCGGTTACGTCCTCGGCGACCTCTTTGGGTTCGCCGAGCCGATCCGAAACGCCGTCTACTTCAGCGCCGCCGTCACCCTGAGTTCGACGCTCGTCGGCGCCGGGATGCTCGAGATCGAGATCCGCGACAACCTCGTCCACGGTCGACTCGCCTCGTCGATTCACTTCTTCGACGATCTGGTCGCGATCGCGCTCCTCCTGATCTTGAGCACGGAGGTGATAACCGCCGACGCCGTCTCCTCGAAGATCGGATACGGCGTCGTGTTGATCGTCGCCGGGCTCGTGATCTATCGTCACGGGTTCCCGCTGCTGGTTCGGGCCGCCGACGGCTCGGACGAGCTCGTGTTGATGGGCAGTATCTCGATCCTGGTCGCCTTCCTGGCGGCCGCCGAGTACGTCGGCATCTCGATCGTCGTCGGCGCGTTCGCCGCCGGGATCGCGATCAGAAACGACGGGACGCAGTCGCTGGCCGTCGGGAACGGGATCGACTCGATCAGGGACTTCTTCGTCACCATCTTCTTCGTCACCGTCGGCGCGCTGGTCTCGATCCCGACCCTCGAGACGGCGACGATCGCGCTTGTGCTCGTGGCGCTGGTAGCGGTTGTCAACCCGATCGTCCTGCTCCTAGCGTTCGTCTACGAGGGGTACGACGTTCGAACGGCGTTTTTCGCAACGAGCGGTCTCAACCAGGTCAGCGAGTTCTCACTCGTCATCGCCATCCAGGCGCTGCTCATGGGGACGATCACCGAGGCGATGTTCGACGCGATCATCCTCGGAGCGGCGGTAACGATGCTGCTCACCGCGGTCGCCAGGCGTACCGAGGAGGAGATGTACTCGGCGGTGGTCTCGCGGTTCTTCACCGAACAGCGAACGCGGAAGGTCGACCAGTACAGTCGCGTCGCGGACGAGCTCTCCGATCACGTCGTGATCGTCGGTTACGGGCGGCAGGGCCGCCGTCTCATCGAAACCCTCGAGGATCTCGATCGGAGCTACGTCGTCGTCGAGAACGACCCCGCGCTGTACGACCGACTCGAGGCCGAGTGTCGCAACTACGTCTTCGGCGACGCGATGTCGACCTACCCGTGGCAGAAGGCGGGCCTCGAGGACGCCGCGCTCGTCGTCTCGACGGTCGACCACCGCCCCGTCTCGGAACACCTCCTCGAACTCGAGACCGACGCCGACGTCGTCCTTCGATCGGACGACGCCGAGCGGGCCGCAGAACTCGTCGAGGCCGGCGCGACGTACGTTACCGTTCCGGACATCCTGGCCGGCGAACAGCTGACCGAGATCGTCGACGGGTTGCTCAACGACGAGATCGACGCGGAGACGCTCGCCACGGATCATCTCGATCGGCTGGCCGAACTCGAACGGTACGGGTTCACCGCCCAGCGCGAGCAGTACTGAGTCCACCGCGGTTCTGTGATCGGTGAGGAGTTACCCGCTCAGAACGGACCGCCGAGATACTCGTGGACCGCCAGAACGACTGCAAGGCCGAGTACGAGCAACGCTCCGGCGAGGACGGCGGGGACGTCGATGACGTCGATCAGTCCGATCGCGCCCGCGATCGCAACGAGGACCGCCACGGTGTAGATGCTCAGGTTGCGGAGGAGACGGCCCGGCTCGGCTGATTCGAACATCGGTATCGGGATCGTAGCGAGGGCAGCGCCAAAACAGTTGTGTGCCTCTCTCGCCGGGAGTCCGTCTCGAAACCGGACGGTGCCTCGGAGCTCCGCTAGCGGAGCGGCTTGAACACGGGGCCAGCGCGACTCTCCAGTTCGGCTCGCTGCTGGTCTCGAAGCTCCGCTGGCGTTAGCTTGTCGTCGAACAGCGCCCGGAGCTGCTGGACGAGTCGCTGTCCGGCGAGCAGCTCCGAGTGACTGACGTACAGCGCTCCCGCGTCGAGCAGTTCCAGCGCGGTCTCCCGGTCGCCCGATCGAAGGGTGAGGTCGGCCTCGAACTCGAACGAGAGGATCCGCCTGGAGACGAGTTCGGACTTCACCGTCGAGACCACGATCCGCGCGTCCTCGACGTTCGCTTTCTCCCAGGTGTACCGTTCCATCGCGTCGCCGAAGACGTAGGCGTCGCACTCGGCGGTAACTGCGTCCCTGCGGGACGGGTCGTTCTCGACGACGACGTACGGCTGGTTGACCTCTTCAAGGGTCTCGACCAGCCGCTGCCCCTGGCGACCGTAGCCGACGATCACGACGTGATCGGAGCGGTCGGCCGGAACCGAACTCCAGTCGTCGATCTTCTCGTGTCTGTCGCCGAGGACGCCGCGGTCGGCCAGCGTCCTGTAGATCTCCTCGTCGTAGCGCTGGGTGAGACTCGAGGTCACCATCGTCACCGCCGCGGCGAAGATGATCGCGTCGAACACCGACTGGCTCAGCAGGCCGAGCACCAGCGCCTCGATCGCGATGATGAGCGCGAACTCGCTGACCTGGTCGGTGTTGAGGCTGGTCAGAGTGGCGGTCCGCGGCTCGTAGCCCTGATAGATCAGGATCGCCGTGGTGACTGCCGGCTTCACCACCACTGTCAGGACGACGAGGACGCCCGCGAGCAGGAGCTTCTCGAGGGACGCGGTCCACCCGAGTTCGACGAACGGGAGGACGACCAGCGCGCCGATCGTGACGAAGAAGATGGCGACGAAGAAGTCCTTGATCGACTCGAGGCCGTTGAACAGGCCCAGATAGTCGACGGGGTCGTGACGGACCGCGAGTCCGGCGGCGAACGCCCCGACGACGATCGAGATGCCGACGTACTCGGCCACGCCGACGAACACGACCAGTAGCGAGACGACCGCGAGGATCATGAGCTCGTCGGAGTCGCCGGCGAACTCGCCGACCGGGTCGAACAGGTACTGGTTGACGACGACGGCGGCGACGAGCAACGCGACGCCGTAGCCGACGGCCGCCGCGACCGGCTCGGCTGCGAGCGTCGCGGCACTCAACACGAGCACGAACAGGATCGCGAGCAGGTCCTGCACGAAGTGTAGCGATCGGGCGAGCCGGCCGCGAACGAGGTTCGTGTCGTACTCCCGTTGCATCAGCGCGGCCCCGACGATCGTCGAGGACAGCGCCGCCGCAGCGCCGAGGTAGATCGCGTCCCCGGGCGGGACGCCGAGCGCGACGCCGAGCCCGAACCCGAGCGAGCCGACGACGAGAATCTGTCCGACGGCGGCCAGTTCGCTGTCGACCAGGACCGTCCGCACGGCCGAGAAGTCGATCTCGACCCCGAACGAGAACACGAGCAACGCGATCCCGTACTGGGCGAGCTCGAGCGTGAGCTCCGGCTCGACGAAGAAGCCGACAACGACCCCAGCGAGGACGAAAAACGGGACGGTCGGGAGATCGAACCGGTTGGCCGCCAGGAGGAACGGGCCCGTGACGATGAAGATGATCGAGATCGCGGTGAGCAGATCAGTCATCGAAACCACCTCCGAGGCGGTCGGCGGTTTCCGGGAACGGTTCCGGACTCTTCAGTAACTCGACGTCGTCGTCGATCGCCTTTTCGAAGGGCGCTTCCTCCTCGAGGTACGCCCGCAAGTAATCGGCGAGTCTGTCGGCGGCGAAGTACGGCGGGACGACGACGCAGTGGGCGCCCCTATCGTAGAGGTCGCGGGCGTCCTCGACCCGCTCGGCCTCGACGAAGACGACGGCGTCGTCGGCGACCTCCCTGAGCAGCGCCTTGTTGATCTCCGGCTGGACCGACGACGAGAGGGCGAAATCAGCCTTTTTTACGGCCGCGTCCTTCCGGATCGTCGCGTTCCGGAAGTCCCCGTAGATCACGTCATACCCCTCCTGCTCGAGCGCCTCGATGTGTTCGACCGTTCGATCGACGACCACGACGTCTTCGTAGTGATCCGCGAGCAACGGGAGAGCGTTGCGCGTTACCTCGTCATAGCCGATGACGACCGCGTGATCGCGGTACTCCCGTTTCTCGCCCTCGAAAGTCCCGTCGCCGCTCCACCTCGAGAGCGTCGGTTCGAAGCGCTCGAACAGCGGGTGACTGAACTCGATGAAGTAGACCGAGACGGCCATCGTGAAGATCGCGAGCAAGGTCATGAAGCCGAGCACCTCCGCCTCGATGAAGCCGCCCTCGAACGCGACGGCGGCGACGATGATTCCGAACTCGCTGACCTGGATCATGTTGATACTCCCGAGAAACGTCGTTTCCGTGCCGAAGCCCTGCCAGTCGAGCAGGTAGAAGAAGACCGCGAACTTGATCGGCATCAACACCAGCGCGGCGACGATCGCTTCCTGCGCATAAAACAGGAGCTGGCTCGCCTGGAGGTCGAGTGCGACCGAGACGAAAAACACCATGACGAACAGGTCGGTCAACGGGTTGATTCGATCCTGCAGCTCCTTGCTGTAGGGGAGCTGTGCGATGGCCAGCCCGGCCATGAACGCGCCCATCTCGATCGAGAGGTACGCCTCGATCCCCAGCGGGGCCAGAAAGAGGTTGATGTTGTCGGAGACGAACACGAACAGGAACGCCCACGAGATCGCCAGCAGGAAGAATACCTCCTTGTTGTCGGCGACTCGGCGGAAGACGACCGGTAGCACCGTCTGGGACGCGCCGACCGCGGCGACGGTGACGAGCGCGACGAGGATGAGCACGACGGCCAGGGTCGTCGCGACCTCGGCGAGACCGTCGGGTCGGCCGGCCGCGAGCACCGCGAGGATGATGACCACGACGACGTCCTGGACGAGCAGGACGCCGACGTCGAGCTTGCCGTGCAGCGAGGTTGCCTCGTCTTTGTCCGTGAGCATCTTGATGACGACCGCGGTGGAGCTGTACATCACCGCGAGCCCGATCAGCAGCGACTCGAGCGCGGAGAAACCGAGCGCCAGCGAGACTCCCATCCCCGCGAGGAAGACCGCCGCCATCTGGGGGATCGAGATCTTGACGATCGGCGCGAGGACGTGTCGGATCTCCTCGAGTCGCATCTTGATCCCGAGCAGAAAGAGCAGAAAGGCGAGCCCGAGTTCGGAGAGCAGATCCGTGAGGTCGCCGACCTCGACGACGCCGAGGACGGCGGGGCCCAGCACGACGCCCGCCAGGATGTAGGCGATGATCGTCGGCTGGCCCGTTCGCTTCGCGAGGAAGCCGGCAACCGTCGCTCCCAGTACGATAATCGCGAGATCGACGGTGAGGGCTACCTCGGAGACCATTATCTACGGACGGCCGAGAGAGCGTATTAACGGTGTCGAAACGGGCTGGGAACGGTCGTCGCTGTGGGCGGGCTCGTCGCCCGAAACAATAAGTTCAAACGCACTCGTTCCTTTGCTGGCACCATGTTACAGGCGGTCGTCTTCGACCTCGATTACACGCTCGCGGTTCCCCGGCGGGACCGGACGACGATCCTTGAGGCGGCGACCGACGCCGTCGGCGCGCCCGAACTGTCGCGAGCCGACTACCTCGAGGCCCACCGCCGAAACCTCACGCAGGAGACCCGGGAGCCGATCTTCACCGAGCTGCTCGAGGGCCGTGAGACCGAGGCCGAGCCGGCCGAGGTCGCCGCGGCCTACCGCGACGAGATCGCGGCCGACCTCGAGGCCCTGCCGGGCGTCGAGTCGATGCTCGCGGCGCTGGGCGAGCGCTACCGAATCGGGCTGCTTACCAACGGGCCGGTTCGCGCCCAGCGGGACAAACTCGAGACGCTGGGCTGGGAGGAGGCCTTCGACGCGGCGCTCGTCACGGGTGAACTCGAGGCCGGCAAGCCCGACGCCCGCGCCTTCGAGGCGATCGCGGACGAACTCCGCGTCGACCCCGAGGAGGCGGTGTACGTCGGCGACGAGGTCGAGGCCGATATCGAGGGCGCGACCGGCGCCGGGATGACCGCGATCCAGATCCTGCTCGATGACGGCCCCGATCCCGACCCGCGTGCGGCCGCCCACGTCGAACAGAACGTCGTCGCGACGGCGGTCCCCGAGACGGTCGCCGCGCTCGAGGAGACGAGCTCGACGATCGGATCGTAGCAGCTCGAGAGGAGAATCAGGCGTCGGCGTCGACGATGGCGTCGACGACATCGGTCGCTCGTTTTACTGCAGCACCGCTCTCGACGAACACCAGCGTCTTCGGCGGGGTCGAGGCCTTCGGCCGAACGCGAAGCTCGAGTTCCGTCGCCATCTCGGCCGCGAGCTCCCGCCCGCGCTCGAACTCGAGGCGGAGCCGATCCGGGTGGACGAACGCCCGGGCGAGTCGGTCGTCGCCCGCCTCGACATCGTACGCCCGCGCGCCGTCAGCCGACGGCTCGACGTCCCGGTCGGCGTTTGCGACCGAGACGGCCTCGAGCGCTCCGTCCTCGCGCCCGTCGAGCTCCGAGGCGAGCAGTTCGGCGATCCGTCGGCCGTCGGTAGTTCGTTCCTCGACCATGGTCGAGGTCAGTTGTCGGCGACCTAACGCTCTTCGATCAGCGCCGAGCGAGCGACCGGGACGAGTTCGGAGACGTCGATCCCCCGCCGGCGAGCGTAGACGACGGCCGCGGCCTCGATCGTCACCCCCAGCTCCCCCTGGAGGCCGTTTATTGCGCCGACGGCCTCGTGTTTCTCGACGCCCTCGGCGACGAGCCCGTCGAGAACCCGCTCGAACGCCGACCGTTCCTGGAGCAGGTCCTCGTCGGGGACGAACTCCTCGGGGATCCGAACGTCGGTCGGATCGAAGCCGGCGACGAGGTCGCCGTCCTCGTGAACGAGCAACCCTTCCTGGGTCGCGACGTCGATCAGCCGCTTTGCCTGGTCGGGCGAGAACCAGTCGCGATCCAGCGAGAGCGCGACGACGACGGCGTGTTCCTGCAGGCGGTCGGTTCCGTGCTGGATGAAGGGGGCTGCGACGGCGACGCGAAGACTCATCGAGGACGACTCTCTCGAGGGACGGAAAAACGGTGGCGGTTCCGGCCGCGCTTAGTCCGAGGCGCGACCTCCCCCGTTTCGGTCGGCGCGCGAGGGCGGCGGAAACTCGGCCGGAGCCGTCGCCTCCGGCGGCTCGGGGAGGACACAGCGGTCGGGTTCCCGGTTGACGTGCCGGTACTGGGCGGGCGCGTTCGCGAGCGGATGGGCGGGGTTCTGATCGCTATCGATCCGTGCGGCACGGATCTCAGCGAACCCGTTGAGTCGAGCCTGGATCCCGCGCCAGTGGTATCGCGTCGCCGCCGGTACCGAGATCGGCTGTGGCGGTTTCCGGTCGGGGTGACCGGTCGCGAGGACGGTGTTGTTGACGTTGCTGGCGAGGGTATCGTGGTCGACGAGAACGCCGACCCGGGCGTCCGCCGGGGCTCGAGCCGCCAGGACGTCGAGACCGAGGTGTAGGGCGCGGTACTCGGCGACGTTGTTGTCCGGCGGCGTGTCCGCGGTCGCGATGCGAGCGACGCGGGTGCCGTCGCGCGTTTCGATGACGGCGCCCAGGCCACCGCCCGACTCGCGGAAGGACCCGTCGGTGGCGACGTAGAAGTCGCGACGATGGGTGCGCGGAGGGTGGGCGATGTGGGGCGTGGGCGACTCGTCGAACAGGTCCCGCAGGGCAGACCGGCCGTGAGCGGCCATACTCGGTGTAGGTGATCTATCTCACTTAAACTTGTGGCCGGTATCAGCCATCGTGTTCAGATAAGCTGATTCCACGCAAAGGCGAACGATCTGAGCCACTCGTCAGCCGTTTCCGCGTCTGCGTTGCTAAAGCAGTTTGAAAACGAAGATGTTCGTCGTTTCACCTCTC
>PWMF01000092.1 GCA_003559215.1 Natrialbaceae archaeon | reverse complement strand
GGTCATCACCGCGTCGACGTCGATCGTCGTCGGATCGTGGCCCTCCGCGGCGGCCGCGACCAGATCGGTGCTCGTCACGATCGAGGGCGGATCGGTCCGCACGACCAGCGCGCTGATTTCGTTTTCGCTCATCGCGGATGCGGCCTCGGTCAGCGTCGCGTCCTTTGAGACGGTTTCGAGCGGCGTCGACATTACGTCCCGAACCTGTGTCCTGCTCTCAGTGTCCATACTCCCGTTACGGAACGGTACCGTATTGATGTTGTGAACGATGCGCATCTTGCGTCACTCGCGCTCGAGGAGGACGACGCCGATCAGTATCAGCGCACCGCCGGCGAGCGTCGCCGTCGTGACGGGTTCGGCGAAGAGCGCGGCGCCGAGTGCGACTGTGACCGGCGGCTCGACGGTGCTTATGATCCCCGCGCGGCTCGCACCGACGTACTTGATCCCGGCGAAGAAGGTGACCACCGGAAGCGCCGTCGCGACCACGGCGATACACAGCAGAATCAGCCACGCCGACGGCGCCGTCGGAATCGCAAACTGGCCAGTAGCCGTGCCGATCGCGAGGAAGGTTCCGCCCGCGGCGGGGAGCACGTAGGCGGTCAGTACCAGCGGGTCGACCCTGTCGAGCAGCGCCCGCGAGACCGTGATGTAGACGGCGTAGGCCATCGCGGCGCCGAGGACGATGGCGACGCCGATCAGCGAGGCGCCGTCGGGATCGGCGCCCGTGACGAGGACGACCCCGCCGAGGGCCAGACAGAGCGCGACGAGCATTACGGGCGTCGCGCGCTCGCCGATCACCGCGATCGCCAGGACGACGACGAACGCCGGGTACGTGTACAGCACGATCGCGACGAGCCCCGCCGTCATGTATTCGAGACCCAGGAAGTAGAGCCCGCTCTGGGTCGCGTAGCCGAAGGCACCGAGTCCGAGCGCGATCGCCAGCGTCCGTCCGCGAAGCACCGTCAGCCGTCCCTGCACCGCGAGCAGCGCCCAGACGAGGACTGCCGCGAGCAGGAACCGGAACGCGAGCACGGTCGGGATCGAGAGCGCGGCCTCCTGGGCGTAGAGCCCGAAGATCCCGAGGGTTCCGAACCCGACTGCAGAGGCGACGACCAGGAGAATTCCGAGCCTGTCGCGGGTCGGCGACGGCCACTCGTAGACGGTGCCCATATCGGGCCGTCTCAGGACAGCTTCATAGAAATTGCTATCAGATTCGGTCCGCCGGCTCTCGACGCCGACCGACGACCGAACCAATTCGGCCGACCTGCTCCGAGGCTCAGACGAACAGCGCCGTCGAATCGCGCTCCTCGTCGGCACCGGTGAGTTCCGCCGAACTCAGACAGTGAATACAGCCCTCGAGGTAGCCGTCGTTATCACCGAAAACGCGGACGAAGTTCGCCGAAATCGGGTTATCGCAGTTGTGGCAGGTTGGCATCTCGATCACGTTACATGCTACCAATGAGCACGATATGGCTTAACAGTATCGGCGTCCGTCAGTATCGCCGCTCGTTCGACGGAAGGGATCGCTCCGGTCGCTCGCGAGGACCGGTTGCCGGAGACGGACGAACGGGCCCCGTCCCGACGAAGTGGCTACGTCTCGAGCGTTTCTTCGAAGAAGACGACCTGCTCGTCCCCGTTCACCCACGCGTCGTGTCCCGGCGGGATCAGCGCGACGTCTCCTTGCTGCAAGGTCTCGCGGGTTCCGTCGTCCATCTCGACGGTCATGCACCCGGCGAGCACGTAGAGACGATGCGGGCTCGGACAGTGATCCGTCCCCAGTTCGGGGGTGTTGTCCCTCGAGAACCGCCACCCAGGTTCGACCGTCGACCGCCAGAACGTTCGCCCTCCCAGTTTGACGCGCTCGGCCCGACCGTTGTCGAACGCGACCGTCTCGTCGGGATCGTCGAACGATTTGACTGCGAGTTTGCTAACCATGGCATATGGTAGCACGACCTCGTCGATAACTGTTTTTCCATCCGGCGGAACGATCCGACGTCGGTCGCTCGCGGACCGGCTCTCGCGGAAAATTTGATCGGGAGCTGCCGGACGTCGCCTACTCGTCGCCGTTGATCGAGACGTCCGACACCGTCACCGAGACGTTCTCGAGCGAGATGTCGACCGAACAGATCTCGTAGGTTCGGTCGTTGAGGTCGACGGTGACGCCGTCGCTCTGGATGCCGGCCGAGTCGAGGTCGTACGTTCGCTCGTCGATCTCGTAGGACGGAAGCCCGTCTGCGGAGAGCTCGAGACCGTCGAGCTCGACGTGTTCGTCCTCGAGCGAGGCGTCGATACTACCGACCTGGGTCACGCCATCGGCGCCGCCGCTGCCGCCGGCGACCGCACCCGCCGAGAGCAGCCCGACCGCGAGCACTGCCACGAGACCGATAACGCCGAACCGCGTCGTCGTTCGCATACTATTCCACAGAACGGAGACGGTTACAATGAAACTGTCTACTTCAGTGCCGGTTGAGCAGGTTCCTCGAGCGGTCGATCCGCTCGGCGAACCGCCCAGAGTCACGGTTGTCGTCGACCGACAGCCGAGGGATTCCCGACCGTCTGGGAATCGGAACGAACCGTTATTATTTCGCCGGACGTACGAAGACCGATGAATTCTCGCAGAGCGTTCGTCGCGACCGTCTGCACGACCGCGTGTCTCGCCGGGTGTCTCGGAGACGACGAGAACGAAGCGGACACGTCCGACGACGAGGCGGACGACGACGAGGCGGACGACGACGAGGCGGACGACGACGAGGCGGGGTACGACACCCGTCTCGACGAGCGCGAGGAGTACGATCTCGTCGATCGAACGGGGGAGGAAACGGTCGAAATCGCCGTCGCTCCGGACGGCGAGGCACGGTTCGAACCGGATTCCGTCGAAGTCGACGAGATGGCGGAGATCACGTGGACGTGGGGTGAAATCGGCTACGAGATCTACCCGATCGACACGCCCGATCCCTGCGGGTGGTCGGGCGACGACCACGGAACGAGCCACTCGTGGGAGTTCCCGTTCGCCGGCAAGTACGAGATCGGCTGTACGACGCCCGATGGAACGGAGTTCGAGGGCGTCATGTTCGTCGTTTAGCGCCTCACGCGCTCGGCCTCGAGCCGGCGTCGCGCGGCTGTCGGACCGCTCGAGCAGTCAGCTATTTCCCTCGACCGTCACGACAGTGGTGTATGGACGACGACGGGAAACAGGCCACGTTCGGCTCCGAAGGGGAGCTTCGAACCGATAGCGACGCGGATCGTACCGAGAACGAGGAGACCGGCCCCGAGCACAACGACTTCGGCGAGGAGCGCGGCGACAACGAGACGAGATCTGGTGCGAACCGCTACGACGTCTCGAGCCTGCTCCAGAAGGCGGTCAGGCGATCCGACGAGGAGGTCGCGGCGTGGGCCGCCTGGGAGCTGGTCCGATCGGGGTTCGCCTGGAACTTCTGGGACCGGATCAACCTCTACGTCGTCGAGGACCTCCGGGCGGGCCACGAGGTCGCATTACTGATCGCCCGCTACGAGGAACTGGCCCGCGAGCGCTGGTCGGAAAGCTCCTGGGAGGGGCGACTCTGTGCGGTCCACGCCGCGTTAGCGGCTGCCCGGGCACCCTCGAGCCGCGAGGCCTCCCACGCCGACGACTACTTCGGCGAGCTCTCGGCCGAGCGTGCGGCTGCCCGCGAGGACGGACGGGAGCCGCGGTACGACCACCCCGTCGACGAGCTCGAGCCCGGCGGGCGCTACGATGTCGCGTTCGACCAGCACACCTACGAGGGGAAGGCGCTCGGTCGGGACGGACGTTTCTTCCGGACCCACGGTGCCCGCGTCGGTCCCGAGGGCGAGCCCGAACTGAGTCGGCAGTGGCGCCTCCAGAGCATGCGCCTCGAGGACCGCCAGTACACCGAGGAGGAGCTGGCTCGCGCGGTCGAACCCGTCGACCCCGACGACAGATGGGGATCCGACGAAGAGGGGGCGGACGGCGACTGAGCCGGTCGATCGATGCAAACTGCCGTTTAATTTCGGTCTCGGCCGCCTCGCTTCCGTTGTTGGAATACTCCCTCCGAATTTTCACCGAACGTCGAATCCATAGAGGGATATATACTGATCGCCTGTCATCGGTGGCGATATGATTGTTTGGTCTGGGTAATAAGTAGCCTTATACAACATCGCACGTCCAGATAGTATAGACACGTGACCTCGAACGTCTTCCTCGAGTCGGATTCGGAACCGAATCGTCAATTCACCTGGAGCAGAACCGACCGTGCGTCCGCGGGTGCGAGCAGGGGTGCTCACCCGTGATCCACGGGAAGTGGAAGAACCTCCTGCTGGCGACGGCGATGTTCAACCTGGGATTCGTCATCTGGTTCTCGTTCGCGCCGTTTACCGGCGGAATCGCCGACGAGTTCGGCCTCTCGGTCGCCCAGCTGGGACTCGTCTCGAGCGCGGCCGTGATCGCCGTTCCGGCCGGGCGAATCCTGATCGGCCCGCTCACGGATCGGTACGGCGCACCGGTGACCGCCAGCGTGACGCTCGTGATCGTCGGGATCTTCTCGATCGTCAGCGCGTTCGCGACGACCTACGAGGTGTTTACCGCCTCGCGGGTGATCGCCTCGCTAGCCGGGATTACGTTCGTCATCGGCATTCAGCACGTCGCCGAGTGGTTCGAGGAGGAGAACCTCGGGCTTGCGGAGGGCGTCTTCGCCGGAGTCGGAAACGCCGGCGCGGGCCTGGGCGCGTACTTTACGCTCCCGCGGATCTTCGGCGAGGGGTACGCCGGACCGCTGTTCGCGACGAACTGGCGTGCCGCTTTCTTCTACACTGGCGTGCTCGCGGTCGTCCTCGGAGTTGTCTACTACGTCTTTGGTGACGCCGCGAAGAGCGAGGCCAAACGGAAGGCGACCAAAGAAAAGGCCAGCTTCAGGCAGTTTCTCTACGTCGGTACGCGCCACGGTGCGGTCGTGCTCGCGGCGGCGTACGTGATGACCTTCGGCCTCGAGGTCGCGATGAACGGCTGGCTGGGCACGTACTACCGCGAGGGGTTCGGCCAGGGCGACATCGTCATCGCGGCGACGTTTGCGGCGACGTTTTCGATCGCAGCCGGACTGCTTCGGCCGCTTGGCGGCTACACCAGCGACGTCGTCGCGCGCAGGGAACGCGACATCCTCCCGTGGTTCGAGGGTCGCTACCGCGAGCAGTGGACGTTCGCGACGCTCGTCTTCGTCGTCGTCTCGATGGTCGGAATGACCGTCGCCGGCCTCTCGGGGAACATCTACCTCGCGGTCGCCGCCGGCTTCCTCGTCGGCGTCGGCTGTGCGTTCTCCGAGGGAGCGATCTTCGCGCAAGTGCCCGCGATGTTCCCCGACAGCTCCGGGAGCGTCGCCGGCGTCGTCGGCGGCGTCGGCACGATCGGCGGCACCGTCTATCCGCTCGTGTTCGCCGCGCCGTTCCTCCCGAACCTCCACCTCGGGTACCTCATCGTCGCCGTCACGATGCTCCCGATCGTCGCGCTCGCCGCGTGGGTGTTCCAGCCCGCCCTCGCCGAGCGCGCGACCGAGGACGGCTGGCTCGTCGCCGCCGAGGCGCCCGCGGACGGAGCGGTCGCCTCGAGCGACGATTAGGGATCGGGTTCCGGGTCGGCGGACTCGAGCGGAAGCTCGTCCCGTTTCGAGAGGGAGACCGGGACGACCACGAATCCGGCGGCCGGGACGAGAATCCCATAGAAGTAGACGAACGGGCTCTTGGCGTTCAGACGCTTCGCATCGAGGTAGACGAGAATCGCAGCCGGAACCTGAAGGACGATCAGCGCGGTGACGAGAACTCCCACGAACCCTGGCATACCGGACCGTTCGACTCGAGTGGAATATCGTCTAGCCGTCCGTCGCACGATCGCAGCGTCGGTGCGCGAACCCAACCGTCAGCCCGCGTCGAGGATGCCAGGGCCGGACGACTCGAGCCGTCGGGACTGATCTCGCGACTCCCCGCTGTCGAACTCCGACGTTCTCGTCGAGCACCCGAAGGGGTCCTCGGGAGCCGACGACCGTGCGGAGACGCGTCTCGATACCGTACGGGGACGCGTTTCGATACCCGTCGACCGTAACCGACGTAACCGCGCGGACCGTCAGTAGACGTCGTATGCGAGATTCCAACGAGGACGGGCTACTCGCCGACCACCCGGCGACGGAGATCCAGGTCGTCGTCGTCGATCCCGACGACGTCGTCGAGGCGTTCGAACGAAACCGTGTGGAGGACAACTTCCGACGAACGCACGTACTCCGGCTCGTCCCGCCCTTCGAGGAGGAACAGCGTGCGGAACCGTACGCCCAGGACGGCCCCAAGCGCTATCCACCCGACCGCGATCCGGAACCGCTCCATCTCGACCCCGCAACGTTCGTTCGCAACGAGGCGGGGGTCCACCCGAACGAGACGCACCTGACCGCCCCGACGCGGGAGGAGGCTCGAGCGGCGGCCCGCGACGACCGCGGGGACGACGTGACTGAGGCTGTCGTCGACGAGTACCACGAGGAGGCCCTCGAAGAGTGGAAGCAGGAACTACGGCGCTCGTTCGTCGATGCGATCCGAATCCACTTCGACGACGGCACCGCCGAGGAGATCTGGACCGAGGCCCGGTACGAAGCGACCGAGGACTGATCGGTCGTCGAACCGGCCGTCCGTCGGCTCGTCGTCCGTCAGGCGCTCGCCTCGACCACGGCCTCGAGCTCCCGGTCGCGGGGCGGAACGAGCCGAACCGCACACTGCTTGAAGTTGGGCTCCCTCGAGCGCGGGTCAACCGCGGGGAGGGTGAGATCGTTGACGTCGGGATGGTGGATCGGCAGCCAGACGACACCGTCGGGGATCGACTCATCGGCCTCGACGCGGACGGTGATCGACGCCCGTTTCGAGACGACGCGTCCGTACCGGCCGTCGGTACCGTGCTCGAGGTCGTCCGCGACGGCGACGGCCGTCGCCGGGCTCACCCGCGCGGTCGGCGGCCCGTCCTCGCGGGTCCGAACGCCGGTGTTGTACGCGTCGGGTCGGCGCGCGGTCGTCAGCGTGAACGGGTAGTCGTCGTCGGTCGGTTCGGGCAGCGGTTCGGCCTGCGCGTTCGAGAAGCGGGCGCGGCCCGACGGCGTCGGGAACGACCACGTCTCCGTTTCGCCGTCCTCCGTCCCTGCTCCCGTCCTCTCGTGGTACCGATACCCGCCCGCGGCATCGGGCTCCGGCGCCGGCCACCGCACCGCCAGCTCGGCCTCGAGGCGGTCGTAAGAGAGCCCCGAGAGATCGGCGGGCGTTCCCTCGGTCAGTGCCGCGAGCTCCTCGAAGACGGGTTCCGGTTCGGGGGGCTCGTCGAACAGTCCCGGCGCGAGCCGGTCGGCTAACGCGGCGATCAGCTCGAGGTCGGTCCGCACGCCGGAAGGGGTCTCCGTCGCGGCCCGAACCCGGGAGACGGTCCGTTCCATGTTGGTCGTCGTCCCCTCGGACTCCCCCCAGGTTGCAGCGGGCAGGACGACGTCGGCGAACTCGACCGTTTCGCTGCGGAAGGCGTCCTGAACGACCAGGAAGGCGTCCTCGAGGCGCTCGCGGACGTTCGTCGCGTCGGGCATCCCCGCGACGGGGTTCGTCGCGACGGCGTAGACGGCGTCGACCTCGTCCTCGATGGCGTCGACGATCCCGACTGGTCCTGGCCCGGAGTCGGCCGGCAGCCGCGACCTCGATACGTCCCAGGTTTCCGCAACGAGGTTTCGGGCCGCGGGATCGTCGAACGATCGCTGTCCGGGCCAGGTTCCCTTCGAGGAGCAGACCCTGGTCCCCATCGAGTTCGCCTGCCCGGTCAGCGAGAACGGGCCCGACCCCGGCCGAAGGTTGCCCGTCGCTAGACAGAGATCGATCATCGCGCCCGCGGCGTCGGTTCCGTTGACGCTCTGATTGATCCCCATCCCCCAGTAGACGAGCGTCTGATTCTCGAGAGCCGCGGCGAGGCGATCGACGTCGGCCATCGAGACGCCTGCGCGCTCGGCCGCTCGAGCGGGATCGGGGAGCGACTCGCGGAGTTCGTCGAACCCGACCGTAGCGTCGGTGACGAACGCCTCGTCGACCCGGTCGGTCTCGACGATCCGGGCCAGGACCGCGCGGGCCAGCGCGAGGTCGCCGCCGGGCTCGAGCGGAACGCGGTGGTCCGCGACCTCGGCGGTTTCGCTGTCGATCGGATCGACGACGATCAGCTCCGAGCCCTCGGCGTCGGCGGACTGGTTGATCCACCGGAACAGGACGGGATGGGCCGCGGCCGGGTTCGCCCCCCAGACGAGGTGGGTCTCGGCCTCGGGAACGTCGTCGTAGGTCGGCGGCGGGGCGTCGCTTCCGAACGCGTCGTAGTAGGCTGTCACGGCCGAGGCCATACACAGCGTCGTGTTGGCGTCGTAGTACCGGGTGCCGATCCCGCCGCGGGCGAGCTTGCCCAACGCGTAGGCGGCCTCGTTGGTCTGCTGGCCGCTACCCAGCACCGCGACGCGGTCGCGGCCGCCCTCGAGGGCCGTATCGAGTCCCTCGGCGGCCCGCTCGAGGGCGGTCTCCCAGGTCGTCGCCACGAGCTCGCCGTCGCGGCGAACGAGCGGGCGGGTCAGCCACTCGCCGTCGGGATCGGCGCTCTCGCTGATTCCGCGCTGGCAGGCGAGCCCGTTCGAGACCGGGTGGGCAGCGTCGCCGCGGACGCTCTCGATCCCGTACCCCTGACCGACGGCCCGCTGGACGTGCCCGCAGCCGACCGCACACCGCATGCAGGTCGTCGGAACGAGACCGGTCACGGCCACTCCCCTCCACCGCTCGAACCCACGGATGCAGGTTTACAAACGGAGATCAGGACGAGCATATCTTCTCCGACCACAAACCAATTCATACGAACATAGTACGTATGAGGATACTAAACAGTGATCGTTTACGATTTAGTACTTTTCTCACGTTCCTCGAGAAGGTCGGACGTATACCTACGGATATGGACAATATAAGGTCGCAAACGCGGAGCGAGCGGTCAGACGGCCCGATCGGGCGGTTTTGGGTCCGCCGATCGACGGCGACGGGATCGCCGCTGACCGCCGACTCGTCGGTCGGCCTGCGACTCGCGGTCGCCGTATCGCTCTTCGTCCCGTTCCCGTTCCGGACCGACCAGTAGATTAACACGATCGAACCCGTACTATCCCTATGCCCGAAGAGACCGTCGCTCAGTTTCACATCCGATCAGTCCAGGTACTGTCGGAGGACGAAACGGTCGACGACGAACTGGTTCCGGACCTGAGCGACGACGAGCTGCTGACGGTGTACGAACAGATGAAGCGGTCCCGTCGCCTCGACGAGCGCGCCATCGCGCTCCAGCGGCGGGGAGAGCTCGGCACGTACGCCCCCGCGATCGGGCAGGAGGCGGCGCAGGTCGGCACCGCGTTCGCCCTCGGCGAGGACGACTGGCTCGTCCCGTCGTTTCGCGAACAGCCCGCGCTCCTGGTCCACGGCACGGCGCCGGACGCGATCCTCCAGTACGCGAAGGGGATGGAGGAGGGCGCGGAGATTCCGGACGGCGAAGGCGCGCTTCCGCCGGCGATCCCCGTCGGCTCGCAGCCGCTGCACGCCGCCGGCATCGGCTGGGGCGAGGCGCTCCAGGACCGGGAGAACGTCGCGATCACCTACTTCGGCGACGGCGCGACCAGCGAGGGCGACGTCTACGAGGCGATGAACTTCGCCGGCGTCTACGGCGCCCAGACGGTCTTCGTCTGTCAGAACAACCGGTACGCCATCTCGACGGGAACCGAGAAACAGACCCGGGCGGAGACGTTCGCCCAGAAGGCGATCGCGGCGGGGATCGACTGCGTGCAGGTCGACGGCAACGACGTCCTCGGGGTCTACCGCGTTGCGCGGGAGGCCGTCGAGAAGGCCCGCAACGGCGAGCCGGTCCTCATCGAGGCGCTGACCTACCGCCGATCGATGCACACGACCTCCGACGATCCCTCCGCCTACCGCGAGAGCGAGGAGGAGTCCGAGTGGGAGGCCCGCGATCCCATCCTCCGATTCCAGCGGTACCTCGAGGATCGAGGGATCCTGGACGAGGAGACGAAGGACGCGATCGCCGAGCGGATCGAGGAGGAGCTCGCGTCGGCGATCGACGAGGCGAACGAACGGCGCGAGGAGCTCGATCCCGCGGACATGTTCCGGCACGTCTACGAGGACCTGCCGCCCGAACTCGAGCGACAGCTCGCGGCGTTCGAGGCCGAAAACGGGGGTGAGAGTCAATGAGCGAGCGACTCCGGATGGTCGAGGCCGTCCGCGACACGCTCGATGCGGAACTGGCGCGCGACGACGACGTCGTCGTCTATGGCGAGGACGTCGGCGAGGCCGGCGGCGTGTTCCGAGCGACCCAGGGGCTGATCGACGACTATCCCGACCGGGTGTTCGACACGCCGGTCGCGGAGGCAGGCATCGTCGGAGCGGGCGTCGGTCTGGCGGCCACCGGGATGCGTCCCGTCGCGGAGATCCAGTTCCAGAGCTTCCTCTACCAGGGGTTCCACCAGTTAGCCCAGCACGTCGTGCGCATGCGGAGCCGAACCCGTGGAACGATCACCTGTCCGATGACGATCCGAACGCCCTACGGCGGCGGGATCCACGCCCTGGAGCTCCACTCCGAGAGCTTCGAGGCGGGGTTCGCACACATCCCCGGCCTGAAGGTCGTCTTCCCCTCCTCGCCCGCCGAGACGAAGGGGCTGCTCACCTCGGCGATCCGGAGTTCCGATCCTGTTATCTTCATGGAGCCGACACGGCTCTACCGCTCGTTCCGCGAGGAAGTCCCCGACGACCACGAGATCCCGCTCGGCGAGGCCCGGGTGGTCGAGCCCGGCGAGGACGTCACCGTCGTCGCCTGGGGGTCGATGTTACGGGAAACCCTCGACGCAGTCGACGATATCGACGCGAACGTCGAGGTGATCGATCCGCGGACGCTGTACCCGCTCGACACCGAGACGATCGTCGACTCCGTGAAGAAAACCGGGCGCTGCGCGATCGTCCACGAGGCGCCGAAGACGGCGGGGATGGCTGGCGAGATCATCGCCCGGCTCAACGAGGAGGCGTTTCTCTACCTCGAGGCGCCGATCGAGCGGGTGACCGGGTACGACGTCCCGATGCCGATGTTTGCCCGCGAGGACGACTATCTGCCCGACGCCGATCGCATCGAGGCCGGGATCCGTGACGTCCTCGAGTTCGGGTAGACTACGGGCGGTTGCGGTTAGTCGACCCGGGATCTCTCCCGTCCCGCCGTCCGTTCGGCACGACGAACACGGTCCTCATCACCGGCTGCTCCGGTATCGGCCGTTCGGCCGCCCGCGCGTTTTCGCCGACGGGTGGACGGTCTACGAGACCGCCCGCGACGCCGAGGTACTGGCCGACCTCGAGACGAGGCGTGTGCGGACGGACCGACTCGACGCCATCGCGGACGCCGACCTCACTCGTCCGAGAACTCACTCGCTCCGCTTCGGGTCTCGACCGCGACCGATTCGGCGCTCGCCGCCGACTCGTAGGCGGCCTCGACGACGGCGACAGCCTCGAGTCCGTCGTCGGGCGTCACCAGCGGCTCCCG
>PWMF01000047.1 GCA_003559215.1 Natrialbaceae archaeon | reverse complement strand
TGACCCCAAGGGAATGCGCGCGGCTGATGGGCTTCGACCGGCCGGGCGGCTCTGAGTTCGTGATCCCGGTGTCGGACACCCAGGCGTACCGTCAGTTCGGGAACGCGGTCGTCGTACCGGTGGTCGAGGCGGTCGCGCGGCACATGGAGCCGGTGATCCTCGAACTCGTCGGGCAGGACCCGGCCGGCGAGGCGGAGGCTGCTGCCCGCGTCGCGGCCGAATAGGCCGGGGATGCGCTACGGGTCGCTTTCGGACCATTTCACCGGCATCGCGGCGAAGCGTCTGACCGCCGTCGAGGCCGATACTTCCGTTTCGAACCAGCACGAGTTCAACGGGGTGGCGGCGCTGCGCCAGCTGCTGGGGACCGAGCGGTTCGACCAGCGCCAGTCGCGCTTCCTCTGGCTCGGCGGCGAGAATGAGAGCGTGTCGGACGATGCGCCGGTCACCTGGTACGACGCGCGGGAACGGCAGCCGTGCCGCGCGGCCGAGTGGCGGCTCTACTTCAAGTCCAATGCGGTCATGGACCTTGCCGTCGCCGGCGACCTTCTGGTTGTCGGCCGGCGTCCGGACGGCGAGATCATGTTCCTGATCGCGCCGCAGAGCTCGACGCTCGAGAACCAGATCGCGTGGCTGTTCGGCCTCGACGGCGAACTGGGCGCGGGCTTCCGCTATGAGGGTTTCGGCGGAGCGCACGACCGGGGCCTTGATTTCGTCAGTAACTATGTTCTCGAAGAGATCGGCATCGAGCCGGAGGAGCCCGAGGCCGACCGGCTCGACCGGATCCTCGACGGCTTCGAGCTTGCCTTCCCGACTTCGCGCGTCATGTCGGAGCTCGCGCGCCGATCGCTGGACGGGCCGGACCCGCGAGACGATCCCGACGCGGCGCTACTGTCGTGGATCGAGTTCGAGGAGGCGCTATTCCGGCGGCTCGAGCGTCGCATCGTCGCGGCGCGCATCGAGTCCGGCTTCCTGGCCGGCGGCAGCGCCGATGTCGACGGCTTCCTTCAGTTCTCTCTGTCGGTTCAAAACCGGCGCAAGTCGCGCATGGGCCTCTCGCTCGAGAACCATGTCGAGGCGGTTCTGGCGGCGCGGCGGATCCGCTACGAGCGCGGCGCGCGCACCGAGGGCCGGTCGAAGCCCGATTTCCTCTTTCCCGGGGCGGCCGAATATGCGGACGCGGCTTTTGACCCGGCGCGGCTGGCCATGCTGGGTGTGAAGTCGACACTGAAAGACCGTTGGCGGCAGGTTCTGGCCGAGGCGGCGCGGATCACCACGAAGCATCTACTGACACTCGAGCCCGGCATTTCGGTCCACCAGACGGACGAGATGGCCGGGCACGGGCTGCAGCTGGTGGTGCCGCGCAGGCTGCATCCGACCTTCACGGAGGGGCAGTCGGCATGGCTGATCGATTTCGGCGATTTCCTCGAGTTGATCAGCGCTCGGCAGGCGCTCTGACCCGCGCCTCGAGGATCCGTGCCAAGCGCCCGGCATCGGTTGTTTCGCATTCCCACACCACCACGGGCTTCCATCCGGCCGCGACCAGCTCTGCCGCCTTACACCTGTCGCGAGCGGTGTTCGCGGCGAATTTCTGTGTCCAGAAGGGGATGCGCGACTTCGGCATGTAGGCCTTCGCGCAGCCTTCGTGCCGGTGCCAGAAGCAGCCATGCACGAAGAGCGCGACGCGGTGTTTCGGAAACGCGAGATCGGGGGTTCCGGGCAGGTCGCGCCGGTGCAGCCGGAAACGGAGTCCCAGCGCATGCGCGACCGTTCGGACGCGGAGCTCGGGTCCAGTATCCCGGCTGCGGATCCGCGCCATGTTGCGCGAGCGTTCTTCGGGCGTGAGGCGGTCAACCATTGAGATGTTCTTGCACAAGCGCACTCCCCACCACCAGACCGACTTTGTCGGCCGAAGGCTCGAGGCCTCGCTCTCGGTTGACCAGAGTGCGGGAAACGAGATGCGGCGCTCCCCAATGGGTTCACCGCTGGCCGTGGGCGGTCTGTCGGAACGACGGCTACGAGCTCCTCCGTGCTGCTCAAAGCCGACAAGACATCTATTGTTGCCGCTTCGGTTGGCCGGCGATAACTTGCGAAAAATGATGGAGGGTAAGATGGAAGTTGACGTTGATTTTGGCGAGGAAGAAGTTGCAGAGGAGGTTGCTCAAGAGCAGCATCAAGACCCGGACGAATTTCTCGCCAAAAACTCTTTCAGGATCGTCTACCAGACGAACAATTTCTTTCTTCCGCAGATCAGGGACATGATCGACAAGCGGGAAACGATCAACCTCCGCCCCGAATATCAAAGACGACTGAGGTGGACAAACGCGCAAAAGTCGAAGTTGATCGAGTCTTTGCTGCTAAACATTCCAGTTCCCCCTGTCTTCTTTTTTGAGGCGGACGCGGCACGCTATGAAGTCATGGACGGCCAGCAGAGGCTGAATGCGATTCGAGACTTCTTTGCAGGAGAATTCGCTTTGAGCAGCCTGAGGGTCCTAGAGCCCCTTAACGGACTGCGTTATACAAGGTGCCCGCCGCGAGTAAAAAGAACGCTGGATCGGGCGACTATATCTGCAATTGTCTTGCTTATGGAAAGCGAGTCAGAACGCCCAGCGGAAGGACAGTTCACTATTACCGACATTCGTCGCTTGGTTTTTGATCGACTCAACACTGGCGGTCGTCAGTTGAATGCGCAGGAAATCCGTAACGCACTAAATCCCGGACCGCTAAATAGGTGCATTATCCGCCTTAGCCGGTACGAACTATTCACCGAAGTTTTCGGAATTCCGCCCTACACGGAAGACGATGAAGAAGACTTCTATGAGAACCCGAAAAGGCAGAAGAACAGCCTGTATTCGTCTATGCGGGATTGTGAGCTTGTGTTGCGTTTTGTTGCCCTGCGTGATCCCGATAACATCCGTGGCTCGATGAAAGCCATGTT
>PWMF01000128.1 GCA_003559215.1 Natrialbaceae archaeon | reverse complement strand
CTGGTTCCGCTGGACGGTTCGGAGCCCTCGTGGGCCGCGCTCGAGCACGCCGCCGAGAACTACACGGGCGGCCGGATCACCGCCCTGCACGTCGTCGACCCCTCCGCGGGCTCGTACGCGGGCGCCGAGGGCGGCTACTACGATCCCGTGGCGTTCGACCGCGCACGGGAGCGCGGCGAGGAGATCTGCGAGGAGGCCCGCGAACGCCTTCGAGAGTCCGGCGCCCTGGAGACGACCGACCTCGAGACTGCCGTCGAGACCGGCGGCGCCTCCCGGACGATCCTCCAGTACGCGGAAACCAAGGACGTCGACCACGTCGTCATCGGCAGCCACGGTCGCTCCGGCATCTCGCGGATCCTGATCGGTAGCGTCGCCGAAACGGTGACGCGCCGGGCACCGGTTCCGGTGACGATCGTTCGGTAGCCCCTAGCGTGGCGGGCGGCCGAACCGACCGCTGATTATCCGACCGCTCGGTCGGCCCGAACGACGCGGCTGTCACCGATCGTGATCGACAGGAAAACCGTAATACCCACGGCCCGCGTTAGGGACAGTCGTTGCCATGACCGACGACACCTCGAGCGCGGACGGGACCCTGCTCGTTCCGGTCGCGAACGCCGAGACCGCGGACCGCCAGCTCGACACCGCGATCGATATCGCGACCGACCGCTCCTACCGCATCCTGCTGGTGTACGTCCTCGAGGTTCCCGCCCAGCTATCGCTGCAGGACGGACGGCGATACCTTCTCGAGGACGAGACCGAGGCGATGCTCGAGGAGGCCGCGGCGTACGTCGAGTCCCGAGGCGTCCCCGTCGACAAGCGGATCCGAATGGCCCGCGGCGTGGCCACGGGGATCGTCGGCGCCGTCGACAAGTACGACGTCGACGCGATCCTGCTGGGCTGGCGCGGTCGACCGCCTCGGCAGGACGTCATCTTGGGCAGCCACCTCGACAGAGTGCTTCGGGACGCCGGCTGCGACGTCCTCGTCAAGCGGATCAAGACGCCGACCGACGACGTCGAATCGGTGCTCGTCCCGGTCGTCGGCGGCCCCCACGACGAGTTCGCGACCGAGGCGGCCGCCTCGGTCGCCCGCGCGAACGACGCCGACGCGACGCTGTTACACGTCCTCGAGTCCGACGAGCCCGAGCTCTCCCGAGAGGAGGCTCAAGCCGTCCTCGCCGAGACCGCCGGGGTATTCGAGGGGGTTCCATCGGTCGAGCGCGAACTGGTCGAGGCCGACGACGTCGCGGGGGCGATCACCGACCGGACGACCGAACACGACCTCACGGTACTCGGGGTCTCCCGTGGCGGGCTCGTCCAGCACAAGCTACTAGGGACGATCTCGGAGGCGGTCGGCAGACACGCCGCCGGGACCGTCGTGCTGGCGAAGCGCCACGATCCCGTCCCCTCCCGGCTGCGCCGGCTCGGGTCGCGCCTCGGACGCTGACCGCCGGTTCCGCGGGCGAAGCGAGGTATCAGTCTCGATGACGGTGGATACCATTATGCGATCCGTCGGCATATTCTCGCTATGAGCGACCGCATCCTCGTCCCCTACGACGGCTCCGAGCCCGCGGGACACGCCCTCGAGTTCGCCTTCGAGACGTTCGCCGACGCCGACGTCACCGCCCTCCACGTCATCCAGATCCCGGAGGGGTACTGGGGCGCCTTCGAGGGCCCGGACATCAGCCCGCCGGTCACCGAGAAGGCCCGCGAGTACGCCGAGGAGCTCCTCGAGCCCGCACGGGAGCTGGCGGCCGAACACGATCGCGACCTCGACACCGAGATCCGTTCCGGGAAACCCGACGACCAGATCGTCGAGTGCGCCGAAGGGGAAGGGTACGACGTCGTCGTCGTGGGCAGCCACGGCCGCGAGGGAATCTCGAGGGTCTTGCTCGGCAGTGTGGCCGAGAGCGTCGTCCGTCGGTCGCCGACACCCGTCGTTGTCGTTCGGGACCCCTCGAAAACGATCTAGAGTGCCTCGAGCAGCCGGTCGATCTCCGCTCGCGTGTTGAACGCGTGGACCGAGATCCGGATCGCCTCGGGGTACGGCAGCGCGCGGACGACGATATCCTCGTCGGCGAGCCGTTCCACGGTCGCCTCGGGGTCGTCGACGTCGACGGTGACCAGTCCCGACTCGAACGCGCGCGGACTCAGTAAGCGCTCGTCGGACAGACCATCCTTGAGGCGATCGGTCAGTGTCTCGATGCGGGATTCGATCGTCTCGGGACCGAGCGCTCGATGCAGGTCGATCGCCGCCCGGAGCCCGGCGTCAGTCGCGGGGCTGGTCGTCCCGACCTCGAACCGACCCGCGCCTGGCGCGTACTCGTAGTCGGGGGCGTTGGGATCGACGACGCTGCGATAGCCGATCGCGCTCGGCGCGTAGTCGGTCTCGACGCCCCCCCGGACGTAGAGGAAGCCGGCGCCGAAGGGACCCAGCAGCCACTTGTGGCCCGCGCCGACGACGAAGTCGGCCCCCCACTCGCTGACGTCGACGGCGGTCTGACCCGGCGA
Organism: Natrialbaceae archaeon; assembly: GCA_003559215.1. Classification (GTDB taxonomy): domain Archaea; phylum Halobacteriota; class Halobacteria; order Halobacteriales; family Natrialbaceae; genus Natronococcus. The sequence goes on along the minus strand of PWMF01000128.1, from coordinate 33,560 downwards.
CTGGACGGCGTCGACGAGCGTTGTCGCGCCCGCATCCCGGGAGATCTCGACCAGTTCGCGGACCGGAAGGCGGGTGCCGTGGGTCCAGGTGATCGAACTGAATTCGAACAGAGTCGCACCCTCGAGGGCCCTCGTGACGTCCTCGAGGTCGACCCGGCCGTTCTCGGTCTCGAGGACGCGCACCTCGACGCCGTACTCGCGCTCGAGACGGCGCCAGGGAAGGATTCCGGCGGCGTGCTCGAGGTCGGTCCGGACGACGACGTCCTCGGGGCCCCAGTCGACGGCGCCGGCGACACGGTTGATCCCGTCGGTCGTGCTCTGGGTGAGCGCGATCTCGGCCTCGTCCGCGCCCAGCAGGTCGGCGACCGCGGTCTTCGTCGCGTCGTGGCTCTCCCCGGCGGCGACGTACATCCCGTCCTCGACGGGCGCCTCGTACTCGTGGGATTCCAGCGCCGACTCGGTGGCCTCGACGACTCGCCGCGGGCTGGGGCCGCCCGCGCCCGTATTGAAGTAGCTGGCGCGCTCGAGCGCCGGGATCTCCGCCCTGAGCCGTTCGTAATCCATATACCGGATCCTCGGCTCGGTGGCTCCTAAGCGTTCGGCTCGGCAGCCGAGCGAGAAAAACGGGGTCCATCTCGCCGTCCTCGAGCGACGGTCGATACCAGTAGTTGATACTGCGGTTTCGTTGTTCAGTATCGGTCGTGAATCTGGATCGATCGAATTGTTACGTAGAGAGTGCGAACGTACCGCTGTAACTTCTATCAGGTGTCAGTGTTGTTGGCAAAGTCCTGCTGGATACACAGCGCGAACGTCGCACAGAAACTAACGTGACTGTTGATCGTGGATCCGCTCACGCCTATTCACTCACAAAAAATACAACAAAACCATATTCAAGCGTGTCGAACTTAACAGGCCGCTATTAGTTTGCTTCCTCGGATTCATCAAACGATTCGAAGGTTTTCAGCGTGACTGTGTACGTATCACGATTCTGATGGTACGCAACCTGATAGCTAGTTGGGTAACTCCCGGGGCCAGGCAGACGCTCAGGCATACTGATCGGACTCACGATGGTGTCAGTGAGATTCTCAAAGAACTCTGTGGTGATCATCGGCTCGAAGAAGTTCAGATTACCGTCCCAGTGACCCCATACAAACGTATGCGTGAACTCCTCCCCACTTGGGATCGGCACGCCGTCTTCGGTTTCTTCCCACTCTGGAGCGTTCAGGTCGTAAAGGTGTTCGCCCATCTCCGGAACAACGTATTCGGTCCGGAAGTAGCCGGGAGGGAACTGGTCATCAGGTATTTCGACGTCATACGGGTCATTGTTCTCATCAGGCGGGAAGTTCACACCGTCAATTGCTCCGATTTTTTCTTGTGTGTCTAGGTAAAAGTGGATATCGAAGTGCGGTGCTCCGTAGACTTCCGGTGGTCCATGACCACCAGGCATCCAGTTAAGACCGAGCCACTCAAACTCGGTGGCTCCTGGGAAATCAATATCAACAAGCAACGATTTACCGTACTCTGTTTCACTAATCGTGGCAGCTTCTGCGGTCAGTTCCATACCGATATATTGCCATTTGTTTTGAGGGTGGTCTGTAAAGAACGCCTTCACTTCACCATCACCCAGCGGCTCCGGATCAGTATACTGCGTACGGCCTGGCGGTGGGAAACCTTCGCCTCTCCCTGGTTCTGCAGTCGCTGTTCCGATCAGGCCGCTCACACTTGCTGCTCCAATCGCTCCCAGCACTGCTCGTCGTGAGGTCGGTGTGTATCGCTCTCTTGTCATTGGTTGACAGACTCATGGTGGCTCGCTGTTGTTATAACTGTTCTTATGAAAATCCCGGATTCCGAGTGCCCAAAGGGTAGCTGGATCAATTTTATCCTGTCGGTTATTTTAGAAGGAAGGTCGAACACGCCGATTGAACGGTTGCTCCACCAGATACTGTGTGAGCTCAACACTAATCGACTGCTGTATGCACGCTCTATATTCAGCAGGCCACCCTTGACAGCTATCGGACAACTCGATTGCTGCTCTGTTATCTACTTGACCTGTGTAACGCGAGTTCCGTACGATAATCGGAACAAAAACTCGCGCCAGCAGCTGATGATAGGGACGGGCTTGCTATTCGTCAACCGGGGACTTGACGACCGTCACCGGCCGTTCGGACATGTTCACGACCCGCTCGGCGACGCTACCCAGCAGCCGGCGGTACTCGCCCGAGCGGTTCTTCGAGCCGACCACCGTGAGCCCGATATCGGCGTCGTCGCCGTACCGGAGGATTTCCTCGTGGGGAACGCCGTGGCGAATCACCTGCGTCGTCTCCACCCCGGCTGCCTCGGCTTCCTCGGCGACCGCCTCGACGGCGTCGGTGCCGGCCTGCTCGAGGGCACTCTCTAAGCCCTCGAGCTCGTGGACGTACTCGTCGCCGGGGTACGAGCTGTAGGCGTCGGTGTCGACGACGTACAGGACGTGCAGTTCGGCGTCGTACCGCTCGGCTGCGTCGATCGCGTGCTCGATCGCGTGCTCGATTCCGGCGCTCATGTCCGTCGGCAGCAGGAGTCGATCGTACATACTCGAGCGAACGCGGGCGAGCACCATATGCCCAACCACGAGTTCCAAGAAGTTGGGAGAGAACGAAAGGAATCCGTCCGTGCAGCTGCCGCCCGGGTTGCCAGGGTGCTGACGTATTTGTGACCGGGAGTCGAACGCCCGCTATGGACAGCGAGACGATCGCCCACAGCGCCCTCAAGCGATGATCGGCTACTACCTGCGGTACGTCCAGGTGCTGTTCCGGTTTCTCCCCGTCGCGATCGCCCTGCTCCGGGACCGACGCCGGTTTTTCGTGTTCGGTCCGCCCCGGCGAGTGTCGACAGCGGTCCACCGCGAGCGGGCCGAACGGCTCACCGAGACGATGCTCGCGCTCGGGCCCGCGTTCATCAAGGTCGGTCAGGTGCTGTCGACGCGCCCGGACGTCGTTCCCCCGACGTACGTCGAGGTCTTTTCGAGCCTGCAGGACGAGGTCCCCGAGAACGCGGGCGGGGACCCGCTGACCGTCCTCGAGGACGAACTCGGCGCCGAGCTCGATCTCGAGACCGTCGAGCCCGTCGCGGGCGGTTCGCTCGCGTTCGTCTACACCGCCGCGTACGAGGGCGAGCAGATCGCGCTGAAGGTCCGTCGTCCGGGGCTGGTCTCGATGATCGAACGCGACCTCCGGGTCATCAGGGGGCTCGTCCCGCTGATCGCGACGTTCGCAGACGAGCGCCAGCGCTACTCGCTCGAGAACGTCGCCGACGACTTCGAGGAGATCATCCTCGAGGAGCTCGACTTTGCTCGGGAGGCCGCGATCATGGACGACATCGGCGAGAACTTCGCCGACGACGACCGGGTCGTCGTTCCGGAAACGTACGAGGAGCTCTGCTCCGACCGCGTGATCGCCATGGAGTACGTCGAGGGACGGAAGATCACCGACGACGACGCCCTCGCCGCGGCCGACACCGATCCGACCGAGATGGCCACCCTGATCGCCCGGACCTACCTGAAGATGGGACTGGTCGACGGCGTGTTCCACGCCGACCCCCACCCGGGCAACCTCGCGGTAACCGACGACGGTCGGCTCGTCATCTACGACTACGGGATGAGCCAGCGGCTCACGCCACAGGAGCAAGACGACATCGCGAGCCTCTACCGCACGCTCGTCCGCCGGGACGTCGACGGCCTGCTGAACACGCTCGTCGCACTCGAGGTACTCGAGCCGACCGTCGACCGGGTGGCGGTTCGGCGGGTCCTCGAGCTGGTAATCGAGAACCTCGAGGGGCGAAGTGACGTCACCTGGCGAGCGATCATCACCGAACTGCTGTCGATGCTCCACGACTTCCCGTTCCGGATCCCACCGAACGTGATGTTACTCGTCAGAGCCGGGACGGTCGGCGAAGGGGTCTGTCGGAGTCTCGATCCCGAGTTCGACTTTCTCGCGGCGACGCGATCGTTTCTTGTCGACTACGGCTTCATCGAGAGCGAGCTCGAGACGCTTCTCCAGGAGGTCCGCGGCGACCTGCGGGAGTCGGCGCCCGTCCTCGCCCGGGCTCCCGCCCGGTTCGATAGCGTCTTCGGCCAGCTCGAGCGGGGCGAACTCGTCGTCAGGACCGATCCCGTTGATCCGCCGAGCGGGGGAGATCCCGCTGTCGGGTACGCCGTCGTCGCCGGCGCGCTGTTCGTCGCCGCGGCCGTGCTGACGTTTCACGGCCAGCCCTACGAACTCCCGACGTTGCTCGCTGCGGCCGTCGCGTTCGTCCAGTACGTTCGGGGGCGACGACGGGCGTCGGCCGGATGAAGAGGCGGCGATCAGCGGCGAACGCTCGAGGCGGCTCGAGCCCGCTTCCCGCTACGATTCGCCACCCGGACTTATCCTCTTCGCGCGAGAACGGGAGCGCATGTACGACCGAATTCTCGTCCCGACTGACGGCAGCGAGTACGCCGAGGCGGCTGCCGAGCGGGCGTTCGATCTGGCCGAAACGACCGACGCGGCGGTCTTCGTCGTCTGCGTCGTCGAGGAGGGACCGCTGGGCTCCGTTCGGCTCCCCGGCGACGGCGCCAGCGCCGCCGAGGCGTTCGCCGAGCGCGCCGAGACGTTCGTCGGCCGCCTCGAGGAACGAGCCCGGGAGCGCGGCCTCGAGGTCGACACCGAGATCCGCGAGGGCGTTCCGGTCCGGGAACTCCTCACGTACGCCGACGAGGTCGACGCAGAGGTCGCCGTCATGGGCTCTCGGGGGCGGGGCGGGGTCAGCCGGATGATGCTCGGCAGCGTCACCGACGGGGTCACCAGGGAGGGAGACATCGACGTACTCGTCGTCGGTGAGGGCGTCTAGGAGTCCGCCTGCCGACCGATCGCCCGCGAGCGCCGGCCGATCCCCCAGCCGAACAGCGCGAGGCCGAGGAAGATTCCGATCGCCTGGAGGACGTACGCCTCCGGGAGTTCCTCGGGGGGCACCCCCCAGGCCTCGAGCCCGAGGCTGAGGAGCAGTAAGACGAGCACGAGCCCGAGCCCCGCGTCGGCGCTTCGCATGCTCGGGAGCGCCTCTGGCGAGGAAAACCCCCGCCCCAGCGCGTAGAAAACGAGCGTGAACGGCACCCAGCCCCCGACGATGTACAGCACCGCTCGCGAGCCGTCGCCCGCGAGGACGTCTCGGGGGACCAACACGGCGTAGACGAAAACGGCCGCGATCGCGCTGACAGCGAGCAGGAGACGGGCGTTCGAGTCGCTCCGTGAGTCCATCACCGACTGTTCGGACCCTGAACTGTTCAAACTACCGTTCACGTTCCTGTCGCGGACTCGAGTGCGAGCTGATCAGCCCTCGAGGTGCTCCCGAACCCGCTCGGCGGTGTCGCGTAACAGCGGGACGTCGTCGGTGAAGACCTCGATCGCGACGGTGCCCTCGAACCCGCCAAGGCGGTCGGCGACGATCCCGTAGTCGATCTCGCCGGCCCCCAGCGGAAGGTGGGTGTCGCCCCTGCTCCGGGCGTCGTGGACGTGCAGGTGGGAGACGAGGTCGCCGTACCCCGAGAGGAACCGCTCGACGCCGTCGTCGCCGTCCTCCATGTAGGCGTGGCCGACGTCGAAGCAGACCGACGTATCGGTCTCGCGGGCCAGATCGCCCAGCACCGACAGCGGCAGTCCGCGCTTCTGGTGGCCGACGTTCTCGACGACGAGTTCGACACCTGCGTCGGCGCCGGCGTCGGCGATGGCGGCCAGCTGCTCGGCGAACACCGGGCGAAGGTCCGTGTCGTGGGGGTTCCGGGTCGTCCCGTGGAGGACCGCCTTCTCGGCGCCGACCGACCCGCCCCACTCGAGCAACTCTTGCTGATAGTCGAGGATCGCGTCGTTGATCCCGTCGACGGGCGTCACGACGACCTGCTTGAACGGGAGGTGGACACAGAGGTCTGCGTCTTCCCGGTCGAGGATCCGTTCGAGGCGGTCGGTATCGATCGCGTTCGGATCAGTACCTTCGCCGATCGACAGCTCGAGCAGGTCGAAGCCGTCGATCGTTCGATCGGCGCGCTCGAGGGAGTCGCCGACAGTGAGGCCGAGGTCCATACCGGATCAGGGAGCGCTAGCCTCATAGTTTCGCTGGCGTGTCGACGGCCGGTTCCCCGTTTAGACGCCGGGGATCGGGGCCAGCGTGATCCCGTACATCGCCGCGACCGTGATCCCGATCGTGGCGGCGACCAGCGGCGGCCAGACCCGGGTGCTCGAGACCGAGGGGGCGACGCTCGCGCCGCCGAGGGACTTCACGAGCAGTTCGATCGCGAACAGGCTCGTGGTCGCGGCCGCGGAGATCATACAGAACGGACAGATCGCGCCGATGACCCCCAGCTGGAGGTAGACGAAGTACGCCGAGGCGGCGAGTCCGCCACCGGTGATCAGGAATATTCCCCGCTCGAGCAGCTCGTGTTTCGTCTCGAGCCAGAGCCCGCCGAGGACGATCATCGTGGCGTAGTAGCCGGCGCCGAGCAGCGCCAGCGGTATCGGGCCGATGTACGCCCACGTGCTCGTGATCACGGCCAGGCTTCCCTCGGGCTCGATTCCCGCGGGAAGCGGCAGGGCCCAGAAGTGTACCGCGGTGAGGAAGACGCTGGCTCCCCAGCCGATCACCGCGATGCCCAGGAAGGCACCGAGGAGCGCGTTCGTGTACTCGCCGAGTCCCTCCGACTGTTCCAGTCCGGTTTTCGTTGCAGTTTCTCCCATCGTACTCTCGAGTTGGAACCGATCCGTCATAAGTCTTTGTGTAGTAGGCACAATACTATGAACTACAGTTGCTTCCTCGGCGAACGTTGAGCCGAGCTACAGAGTGGTAGCTACCACATAAGGGACTTATACTCGTCATCTACCCATGAACTCTATGGGAAAATCGTTCTGGTATTGCACACTACAGACATAATCGGACGATCGGCTACGGACGAGAACCGAGGGTTCTCTCGAGCGACTCTCGGCTGACCGGTCGACTCGACAGACCTTTTATATCCGTCGGCGTGGGAGACGGGACCAAGCGGGCCGACGCCCGCCTCCGACATTAGCATGCCACACGACGTTCTTGTCCCCCTCGACGGATCGGATCGGGGGTTCGCCGGCCTGGAGTACTGTCTCGCGTCGTTTCCCGACGCGTCACCGACCGCACTGTTCGTCGTCGACCCCACACGCGATCACACCGCGACCGTGGGGTCGCCCGAGCCGACCGCCGAGCGTGCGAAAGAGCGGGGGGAGCGGGTCCTTGAGCGCGCGACCGAACGCGCCGACGAGCGCGGCCGCGAACTCCGAACCGAACTCCGAACGGGCACGCCCCACACCGAGATCCTCGCGGTCGCCGACGAGGAGGGTGCGGACCACGTCGTCCTCGGCAGCCACGGTCAGTCGCCGATCACCCGTCCCTTCCTCGGCCGCGTGAGCGAGGCCGTCGTCCGCCGATCGTCGGTTTCGACGACGGTCGTCCCCGAGACGACCGCGACGATCCGGGAACGGGACCTCCCCGGCAAGATCCTGACTCCTCTCGACGGCTCCGAGCAGGCTGAGGCCGCGCTCGCGTACGCCCTCGAGACGTTTCCCGACGCCTCCCATACTGCCCTCCACGCCCTGAACCTCCCGTTCGACCGCCCGCGGTCGCAGGTCGAGGGGACGTACCTGGAGGCGGTTCTCGACGACCGCCAAAACCGAGCCGAGGAAATCCTCGAGTCAGCGAGGACGCTAGCTGACGGACGCGACGCGACACTCGAGACCGAAACCGCGCCCGGAGCGCCCGCGGCGGCGATCGTCGAACGCGTCGAGTCGGGCGACTACGACCAGCTCGTCATGGGGAGTCACGGCCGATCGCTCGCGGCCCGGCTGTTCACGGGTTCGGTCGCGGAACGGGTCGCCCGCCGCTCACCGCGGACGGTCACGCTGGTTCGCGGGGCGCCCGCCTAGATCATCCTATCGCGGCCGAGCCAGAACGATCTCGACGGGCAGCCGCCAGACGGTTTCGTATCGCGTCTCGAGAACCCGAAAGCCGGCTTCGCACAGGGTCTCGGTAACGTAGATCGGCCGACAGTCGACCGCCGTCGGCAGCAGGTCGTGGACCCGTTCGTAGAGCCACGTCGTCGGACCGAACCCGCTCCGGGAGAGCGAGACGACACAGAGCCGACCGTCCGGGGCGAGGACGCGTCGCCATTCGGCGAGGACGATCGGAATCTCACGCGTATCGAAGAGCTCGAGGACGAAACTCGCGAAGACGGCGTCAAAGGCGTCGTCGGCGAACGGCAGGCTCGCGCCGTCGCCCGCGATCACGACGCCCCGCTCGAGGCCGGCTCCGGCCAGCGCCCGTCGGGACGCGCGACACATCCCATCGGCGAGATCGATCCCGACGGCGGTCCCCGTCGGGCCGACGGCCCTCGCGATGGCGACGAGGGCGATGCCGGTCCCGCAGCCGACGTCGAGGACGCGCTCGTCCGGTTCCGGGGCGAGCAGCTCGAGCCCGCCCGTCCGCGCGGGAGCCTCGAACGGATCGGCGACGGCGTCGTACCGGCGACTGAACGTATCGTACCAGTCGCGAGCGTCCCGCTTCGATCGGGAAACGCGGGCGATCGGCCCCGGCGGTCGGTCGGCCGCCTCGCTTGCGACGCGTCGCTCGTCGGTCACTCCTCGAGTGCTTCGATCAGCTCGAACAGCGGATCGAAGTCGTCGGGGAGTCCGTTTCGGGCCTTCTCGATGTTTCCGGGCGGGACGTCCTCGGCGACGATCGCGAGCACCTGCTGGGCGTGGTAGTTCGCGTCCGATCGATCGACGCCCTCGCGCTCGGCGACCCGATCGAGGAACTCGTGGTAGTCGAAGCGCTGGCCGTGCGTGGCCTCCCTCAGGTACCGATCGATCTCCATCGGGAGCGGGCTGGCGAGATCGGTCGCCTCCCCTTCCGGGAGCCGTTCGCCGAGCGTCGTCAGCACTGCCCGGGTCGCCCGAACGGCCTGACCGAACTGTGCGTACTCGAGTCTGTGCTGGACCTGGCCGACGAATTCCTTGTAGTTCATTGGTTGAGAGTACTCCGCCGCCTCGAGCCGTGGGCTCCAGGGAGCGAGTCGGGGGGTCGTACACCGCGGAGCGGAATAAAGCTACCCGGCTCCGCGGGGTCGGTCGTCGGCCTCGCCCGTGTCCGGAACGACCACGACGGGGATTGGCGACCGGCGCACCAGCCGATCGGCGGTGCTTCCCAGGAGCGCTTCGGCGACGCCGCCCCGACCCGTCCGGCCGACGACGAGCAGATCGATCGCCTGCTCCGCTACGTACTCGAGGATCGTCTCCGCCGGGCGACCGCGGCGAACCGCACCCCGTACCTCGAGGCCCGGCGCACGGTCGCCGCAGGCGTCGACGACACCGTCGACGAGCTCCGTCCGCGCCCGATCGAGGTCGGCGACCTCCGCGACGCCGAAGCGCATCGGGTTCGCCGTCGTGTCGACCACCGAGAGGACGTGGACGGTCGCCCCCTCGAGCTCGGCGAACCGGAGCGCTCGCTCGAGGGCGGCCTCGGCGGCGTCGCTACCGTCGGTCGGGACGAGGATCGATCGGATCGGCGCGTCGGGACCGTCGTTCTGGATCATCCGTTCGACGATTGGATCGCCAGACGCCTAACGGTTCGCGTCAGACGGGGCCAGTCGACGCATCCGAGATCAGGCCGTCAGCACCGGTCGATCGACGCTCCTGACGAGCCGTTCGGCGCTGCTCCCGATCTCGCCGCCCGCGCCTAGCCCGCGGTTGCCGAGCACGACCAGATCCGCGTCGATCGCCGCGGCGTAGTCGCCGATCTCCTCGTGGGGTCGCCCTCGCCGGAGTTCCGTCGTCACCTCGCGGTCGGCGCGGCCTTCGAACTCCTCGAGGACCGCCTCGGCGCGATCTCGTAGGTCGTCGACGACCGTTTGGTCGCCCGAGAGCATCGAGTCGCCGTACCGGTACGTGTCGACGACGGAGATACCGTGCAGGTCGGCGTCGAACGTCGACGCGAGATCGGTCGCGCAGTCGACCGCTCGGCTCGCCGGATCGCTGCCGTCCGTCGCGACGAGGATCGTCTCGTACATGGTGTGGGGTCCCACCACCGGCCGGGACAAATAGGTTCCACCCCCGAGCGCGGTCGGCGGCCGCTACTCCTCGAGCGGATGCTCGAGCGACTCGAGCAGGAGTTCGAGGTTCGCCGACTCCGCGACCAGCAGCGTCGGATGCGTTCCGACGGCCACGAGAAAATCGTCCTCGTGGTCGAACGAGGTGATCAGCACGTCGACCCCGACCCGTTCGCCGTCCAGGTCGGTATCGCCCGCGAAGACGTCGACCTCCCGGCCCGCCCCGAGGATTTCGAGGACGAACGATCGCTCGTGCTCGAGCCCGTCGATTTCGCCGTGTGCGCCGTCGACGCGGTCGAGGATCTCCTCGAGGAGTTCCTCGTTCGAGGCGTCCGCAAGCGGGTTGGCCGATCGTCCGGCGACGGCCATCTCCGGGGTCGAAACCGCGGCGAACAGGCTCGCCTCACGATCCTCGCCCTCGTACTCCTGGCTCTTCGAGTAGACCGACTGCCAGATCGACGCCCGCACCTCGCGCTCGAGGCCGACGCCGACGGTTCTGTCGATCGACTCGTACTCGCTCCGCCGGCTCTCGTAGCCGGTCTCGGCGACCGTCGCCTCGGCCGGTTCGACCCGGTCGGCGGCGAACTCGAGGGGCTCCTCGCCGGAGACGACGTCGAGACAGCCGGCACCGAGTGCGAGCCCGCCCGCCGCTCCCGCGGCGAGGACCGATCGTCGGGAGGGAGTCATCGTCCCGACTATGCGCCCAGGTACGCATATCTTTTTTGACTAAATATATTCTGTACGTTCGGTTTGGACACACGTCGGGTGCGTGCGAGAGGACAACACATCAAGAGTTATCGGGATCGGCCACGCCGGTGTAGCCATGACGGAGTTTGCAGCCCGGGTCGAGCAGGTGTCGATCAGCGGTATCCGAGAAGTGTTCGAGGCCGCCGGCGAGGACGCGATCAACCTCGGTATCGGCCAACCGGACTTTCCGACGCCCGAACACGCCCGACAGGGGGCGATCGAGGCGATCGAGGCCGAGCGGACCGACGCCTACACGTCGAACAAGGGAACCCGATCCCTCCGGGAGGCGATCGCCGCGAACTACGACCGGGAGTACGGACTCGAGATCGATCCCGCCGAGTTCATCGCCACCTCCGGCGGAAGCGAGGCGCTCCACCTCGCGCTCGAGGCCCACGTCGATCCCGGCGAGGAGGTCATCTTCCCCGACCCCGGGTTCGTCTCCTACGACGCGCTGACCCACATCGCGGGCGGGACGCCGAAACCCGTCGGCCTGCGCGACGACCTCACCCTCGACCCCGCGACGGTCGAGGCGGCGATCACCGACGAGACCGCGGTGTTCGTCGTCAACAGCCCCGCGAACCCGACGGGTGCGGTTCAAAGCGAGGCTGACATGCGCGAGTTCGCCCGCATCGCGGACGAACACGACGTCCTCTGTCTCTCCGACGAGGTGTACGAGCGGATCGTCTTCGAGGGCGAACACCGCTCACCCCTCGAGTTCGCCGAGACGGACAACGTCGTCGTCGTCAGCGCCTGCTCGAAAACCTACTCGATGACCGGCTGGCGACTGGGCTGGGTTCTGGGCTCCAACCGGCGTATCGAACGGATGCTGCGGGTCCACCAGTACGCCCAGGCCTGTGCCTCCGCACCGGCCCAGTACGCCGCCGAGGCGGCTCTGACGGGTCCCCAAGATCCCGTCGAGGAGATGGTTGCGGCCTTCGAGGAGCGCCGGGATCTCGTCGTCGACGGCCTCGAGGACGCCGGCCTCGAGGTTCCCACGCCGTCGGGTGCGTTCTACGTCATGCCGAAGGTGCCCGAGGGCTGGTGCGACGAGGTGCTCGAGCGGGACGTGATCGTCGTCCCCGGCGACGCCTTCGGCGCCAACGGAGAGGGGTACGCCCGCCTCTCCTATGCGACGGGTACCGAGGAACTGAAGCAGGCCCTCGAGATCATCGACGACGCGACGCGAGCGGTCCGGTAGCCGGAGCGGAAATCGAGAGCTCCGTTCCAAAGGGCCGCTGCGCGACGGAACGTTTCTCTCTTCTATTACTCACCCGTCGCCGCGTACAGAGAGAGGGCACAGACGGCGAGGATGGCTTCGGCAGCTTTCGTGACGACCGCGATCGGATTGAGACTGCCGTCCATGTAGAACGCTTCTACGCCCCACCCCTGTACGGGGAACAACGCCAGAATCGTGACGATCGCATAAAGTGCGGCAACGAGGAACAACCACCGTTTCCAGTACCGCGTAACGTACAGAACCGTTCCGCCGATGAATCCCAGTCCGTTGAGAATAAAGAGAACGGCTAGGACCACACTCATCTCGATAGCGTTGGTCGAGGCTATCAGATGGAGGACTCCGGTGACGAGTGCCATGATGATGGCAACGTAGCCGACCGGGCTCGACGGACGCTCGAAAAGCGGTTCTGTCGTTGTTGTTCGGTTTGCACACATGTCTGCAATATCAGTCGGACTCTAGAAAAAGTGTTCTGGTGTGCTACTCGAAACGAGACAGAACCGAGAGACGTCCGGCATCCTCCCGTGCAGCCCTAAAACGTTATCGCAACCACCAGCGCGACCGCAAGCGCCGCGAACGCGAGCGCGACGGTCGTGCCGACGCTCGTCTTCAGCCCCGACTTCCCGGGCGTCCGCTCGAGCCGATCCCGGTACCGCGACTCGAGCGACGCGGGCAGTGCGGCGGCGATCGTCGCACCCGGATTTCGAACCGCGGCGACGGTCCACCAGCCGGCTCGGACGACCCAGCCGTCGGTTCGGGCGAACGCCCGCTCGAGGGCGCCCGTAAGCGCTCGCGTCCCCCGGAAAACGAACGGATCCCGGACGGTATCGACGTCCCGGCCTCCCGCAACGCGGCCGAACAGCGGCTTCGCGACGACGAACGCGACGAGGCTGCCGCCCGCGAGCACGACGGCCTTGTAGAGGTGGGCCGTCGAGTAGGGATCGGTGCTCCAGGCGTCGGTCGCCGGCAGGATCGCGAACAGCGCTGGATAGAAGATCCCGAGCAGGACGCAGGCGACCGCGATCGGCGCGGAGACCGCGAGGTCGGCCGGCGAGAGGTCGGGGATCGAGGCGCGCTCGCCCTCGAGGAAGGCGTAGTAGCCGAACTTCATGAACGAGACGAACGTGCCGACGGCTCCGGCCAGCAGCAGGGCCTCGAGGAGGGTCGCGTCGGCCTCGGCGGCCGCGTCGAGGACCATCCCCTTCGTGACGAAGCCGTTGAACCCGGGGACGCCAGTGATCGAGAGCGCGGCCACGAGGAAGGTTACGAAGAGCAGGGGCGTCGCCCGGCCGAGCGCGCCGACGTCGTCGAGCTTGTCTTTCCCCGTGCGGACGACGACGAAGCCGGCGATCATGAACAGCAGTCCCTTGTAGAGGACGTTGTTGAACAGGTGGCCGAAGCCGCCCGCGACCCCGAGCGCCGAGCCCAGCCCGATCCCGGCGAGCATGTAGCCGACCTGGGCCTGGATGTGGTAGGCGAGCAGCTTCCGCATGTCCTTCTGGGCGAGGGCGTAGGCCGCGCCGTAGACGGTCATCGCGGCGCCGACGGTCGCGAGCGCGAGGTTCCCGTCGGGGAACGCCCGGTAGGCCGCGTACACCGCGACCTTCGTCGTGTACGCCGAGAGGATCACCGACGTGCCGACGTGGGGCGCCGCGTAGGTTCGGGGGAGCCAGACGTGGACGCCGATGAGGGCCGCGTTGACGCCGACGGCGAGGCCGACCGCGAGGGCGGGCAGCCCCGAGCTGATCCCGGTTCCGTCGTACTGCAGCGCGGTCGCCGAGGGACCGACGGCGACCCAGTGCAGCGCGACGCCGACCAGCAACAGGCCGCCCCCGACGGCGTGGACCAGCGCGTAGCGGTAGCCCGCCCGGACCGCCTCGCCGCCGCAGTACCAGACGAGCAGGGTGCTGGCGACAGCCATCAGCTCCCAGCCGAGGGCGAGCCCCAGCCAGTCGCCGACGAAGACGGTCCACAACGAGGTCCCGACGTACGCGAGCGCGATCAGCAGGTGGCGGTCGTCGGTGCCGACGAGGTAGGTGTAGCCGACCGCCAGCGCGCCGAACGCCGAAAGCGCCAGTCCGACGAGCCGCGAGGCGTCGTCGACGTGGACGAGCACGACCTCGAGCCCGAGGAACGTCGTCGTCGGCCCCGTCCCGTCGGGGACGAGCAGCGTCCAGACCGCGACGATCCCGAGCGTAACGGCCGCGAGGGCGTGGCCGAGCCGTCGCGAGGGGAACGGGACGAGGGCGGTTCCGAGGAGCACGACCAGCAGCGGCGGGACCGCGAGCAGCCAGTCGGGACCGGTGCCGATCACGGCTCGCTCACCCCCGCGTTCTCCGAGACCAGTTGCGCGAGCTCGAGGACGAACAGCCAGTCGGCGGCGATTCCGATCGCGACCACGAGCGCGCCCGCCGCGAGGATCGGGCCGAGCAGGAGCCACGTCGTCTCCCTACCGGTCCAGGGCCGTCGCTTCCATCCCGACGCTCCGGACCGATCGCCGCCGTCGGCTCGGGCCGCGGACGGCGTCCGCGATTCAGTTCGGGCGTCCCCGCCGTCGGCTCGAGCGCCGCCCAGCGGGCCCTCGAGAACGGGTTTCGGATCCTCCTTTCCGCCCGTCTCGAAGAAGGCGGTGTAGACGATCGGCCAGAAGTACGCGACGTTGAGCCCGCCCGAGACGACGAACAGCGCGAGGACGAGCCCGTTGCCTGCCTCGGCGCTGCCCAGCAGGAGGTGCCACTTGCTGACGAAGCCGGCGAACAGCGGGATGCTCGCCAGGCTGAACGCCCCGACGGCGAAGGCGGTCATCGTCAGGGGCATTCGCCCGCCGATACCGGCCATCTCGCTTACCTTCTTCGTCTCGCATTCGACGGCAAGCGCGCCGGCACAGAAGAACAGCGTGAGCTTGCCCACGGCGTGAACCGGCAGGTGAACCACCCCGCCGACGACCGCCGACGGGGTCAACAGGGCGATTCCGAGCACGATGAACGACAGCTGTGCGATCGTCGAGTACGCGAGCCGTCGCTTCAGATCGTCCTGGCGCAGCGCGAGCAGGCTTCCCAGGAGGATCGTCGCGGCCGCCACGCCGGCCAGCGGGGCCGCGAGTCCGAGCGCCTCCGTCGTCACCGGGCCGTAGACCTCGAGGACGACCCGTGCGAGCGCGAACGCGCCGGACTTGACGACGGCGACGGCGTGGAGCAGCCCCGACACCGGCGTCGGCGCCACCATGGCGCTGGGCAGCCAGCCGTGTAGCGGCATCACGGCGGCCTTGACGCCGAAGCCAGCAGCCAGGAGTCCGAAGGCGATTCGGGCGAGCCAGGGGTCGTCACTCGCGGCGCTCGCGAGGGCGTCGATCCCGCCCGGCGCGAAGGTGACGGAGCCGGCCAGATAGAAGATCAGGAGCGTCCCCCCGACCGCGAGCGTCCCGCCGCCGAGGACGTACGCGAGGTACTTGTAGCCGACCCGCCGGGCGCGTTCGGTGCCGTCGTGGGCGACCAGCGGGTAGGTGCCGACGGTCATCAGCTCGTAGAACAACACGAGCACGAGCAGATTCGCGGCGAACGCGACGCCCATCGCCGCGGCGATACTCAGCGCCAGCGCGGCGAAGAATCGGGTCTGGTTGGCCTTCTCGAGCCCGCGGAGGTAGCCCGCGCTGTAGACGGCGGTGACGACCCACAGTCCGCTCGCGACGGCGCCAAACACCATCCCCAGCGGGTCGGCCCGGAACGCGAACTCGATGTCGGTGGCGAACGTGCCCAGGTAGGTGACGTAGGTCCGCCCCTCGAGTACGCCCGGGAGCATGCTCGCGACGACGGCGAAGGTGGCGAGCGAGCCGACGAGGCTCACCGCCTCGCGAACGTTCGGTCGGCGATCGGCGAGGGCGACGGCGAAGACGACCAACGCGGGGAGGACGACGGCCGCGAGCGGTCGGAGCGTGGTGATCTCGGCGGCGTCGCTCACGGTCGATCGGCCTCCAGTCGTCGGCTCGGTGTGTGTCTCGTGGTCATGGATCTACGCGGCGAGTCGCTCGGTGGCCTCCTGGAGGAGGTGCTCGAGCCACGCCGAACTCACCCCCATCGCGAGCGAGATCGCGGTCGCCGCGACGACGACGGCCACCATCCCGAGGGTGGTCGTCGTGTCGGGGCGTCTGGTCCCCTCGAACGGGTGGAAGTAGAGCCGATCGATAAACGGAACGACGTAGGCGAGGGTCAGCAGGGTGCTGACCACGATCAGCGCCGCGACGAGCCACATCCCCTGCTCGATCGCCCCCAGCGCGATGTACCACTTGCCGACGAAGCCGACCGTCGGCGGGAGCCCGATCATCGCGACGCCCAGAACCGCGAACGTCGCGCCGAGCACCGGCGCCTCCGAGGCGAGGCCGGCGTACTCCTCGAGCGAGCGGGCGCCGAAGCGAAGCGCGAACATCCCCGCGACGAGACAGAGCGCGCCCTTGACGACCCCGTGGCCGAACAGCTGCAGGATCGAGCCGAAGATCGCCGTTTCGTTGGCGATCGCGAAGCCGGCGACGACAAGCCCGGCCTGGGAGATCGTCGAGTACGCGAGGACGTCCTTGATCCCCCGATGGACCGCGGCCAGCAGGTTGCCGATCAGCATCGTCGCCAGCGCGATCGCCAGGATGCCGTCGACGAGGATGGGATTGGCCGCGAGGAAGTCGGTCGTGTAGACGGTAAACAGGATCCGCGAGAAGGCGTAGACGGCCGCGGCGGGGATCACCCCGGAGATCAGCGCGCTCAGGGCGTCGGGCGCGACGCCGTGGGCGTCGACGAGCCAGGTGTGAAACGGAAAGAGACCGACGCTGATCCCGAGGCCGACGCCCATCAGGAGAAAGGAGGCGACGATCAGCGGATCGGTGTAGCCGATCTCGGGGAGTCGCTCGGCCAGCAGCGCCATGTTGCTCGTCCCCGTCGCGGCGACCGCGACGACGACCCCTGCGAGGTAGATGCCGGCTCCAAGCGTGCCCAAGACGAAGTACCGAAAGGCGACGTAGCTTCCCCACCCCGTCCCCGTCGCCCCGACGAGGACGAACGTCGCCAGGCCGAGCAGGAGCAGGTAGCCGTACAGCGCGAAGAGATCGCCCGTGAGGGTGATTCCGATCACCCCGGCGACGATCGCGAGGTAGCCGGCGTAGAACCCGTTCCCGCGGGGGCCGGCCGTCCGGGTGTACGCGAGCGCGCCGAGGGCAACCATCGAGTCGAGCAGCACGATCGCGCCGGAGAAGCCGTCCGCCTGGAACTCCGTGGCGTAGCCTACCCGATCGAGGGCGAACTGGTACTCGATCGGGTCGCCGGTGACGAGGGCGACGGTGAGAACCGCCGACAGGAGAAACGTCACCGACAGCGACGCCGCGGCGATCGACCAGCCGACGTCGTCGAACCACCCGTCCGCGAACGCGGAGAGTGCGGCGGCTCCGAGCGGAACGACGATTACGGCGGCGACGAGCCACTGGAGTTCGATCATTGCGGTGTCGGTTCCCTGTCCGCCCTCGAGTCGCGACCCCGTCGGCGCAGGACAGGAATCGGGCGGCCGAGACGGGAATCGAGTAGCGATAAGGAGGTCGGCGCTTTCAAGATGGGGGATTCGATCGCCGGCGTGCCGCGATCTGTACCCTTATACGGGTACGTTCCGTGCCCTCGCACGTCATGCGAGCTGTTCGTCTCTCGGAACACGGCGGACCGGACGTACTGCAGGTCGAGGAGATCGACCGACCCGAACCAGCGGCCGACGAGCTACTGCTCGAGATCGAGGCCGCCGGGGTCAACCCCGTCGACACCTACTTCCGCGAGGGGTCGTACGAGCCCCTCGGACCTCCGTTCACGCCGGGCGTCGACTTCGCGGGCGTCGTCGCCGAAACGGGCTCGAGCGCGGACGGGTTCGAGGAGGGCGACCGGGTCTACGGCACCGGGATCGGAAACGGGTCGTTCCAGGGCGGCTACGCCGAGTACGCGACGGTACCGACCGACCGCGTCGTCCACCTGCCGGACGGCGTCGACGCCCGCGAGGCAGGTGCGGCGGGCGTCGTCGGCGTCACCGCCTGGCGCGCACTGATCGACCACGCCGACCTCCAGCCGGCCGAGACCTGTCTCGTCCACGGCGGCTCCGGCGGCGTC
The DNA here is from genome assembly GCA_003559215.1 of Natrialbaceae archaeon. Classification (GTDB taxonomy): domain Archaea; phylum Halobacteriota; class Halobacteria; order Halobacteriales; family Natrialbaceae; genus Natronococcus. The sequence goes on along the minus strand of PWMF01000128.1, from coordinate 15,322 downwards.
GGCCACGTCGCCGTCCAGATCGGTGACGCCGTCAGCGCCCGAGTCGTGACGACCGCCTCCGAGGAGCACCACGAGGGTCTCGAGGGCCTCGGCGCCGACACCGCCCTCGATTACTCGCGCGACGACCTCGCCGACGCCGTCCTCGAGGCGAGCGACGGCGGCGTCGACGCGATCCTCGACCACCGGCTCGACGACTACCTCCAGTTCGACGCCGAGGTCGCGGCGACGGGCTGTCGCGTCGTCGGCATCGGCGAGAACGATCCCGGTCCGGGCTTCACCAGCGTCGGCGCGGCCCGTTCGGCCGACGTCAGCTACCAGTTCATGACGATGTTCAACACGCCAGATCTGCGGGTTCCGCTTCGGGGAGTCGCCGACCTCATGGAGCGCGATCGCCTCTCGGTCGAGATCGACCGCACGTACGATCTCGAGGAGGCCGCCCAGGCCCAGCGCGACGTGATGAAAGAGAGCTTCTTCGGCAAGCTCGTCCTCGAGCCGTAATCCGATCGGCTTCGGTGCGGATCCGGCCCTACTACTATTACCACTGCGTGCATATGACTAGCATGGTTCCGTACTCCGGCGGACGCGGCGGCCGCGAACCCGAGGCGGGGGTGAACATGCAATCGGACGCGATCGACGACGTGGCGTATCTCACGCGGTCGCATCATCGAACGGCTGCACTCGCCGCACTGGCGGATCGGCCGCGAACGCGGGCCGAACTCCGCGAGCTGACCGGCGTCTCGCAGTCGACGATCGGTCGCACCCTGCGGGCGTTCGAGAACCGCGGTTGGATCGCCCGGACCGACCACCGCTACGAGACGACGCAACTCGGCGCGTTCGTCGCGTCTGGAATGCGGGAGTTACTCGATCGCATCGAAACCGAACGGAAGCTCCGGGAGACATGGAGCTGGTTTCCCGCCGAGATCCGGGGGCTTCCGCTCGAGTCGTTCTCGGAGGCGGTCGTCACCGTTCCTGACGTCGACGATCCGTACCGCCCGGTAAACCGGTTCGCGTCCCTACTCCGCGAGACCGACCGGTTCCGGTTCGTCGGCTTCGAGCTGGCGCTGCTCGAGCCCTGCCGGGACGAACTCTGTGGGCGGGTCGTCGACGGGATGGCGACCGAAATCATCGATCCGCCGTCGGTCGTCAGCTATATCCGAACCACCTACCCCGAGCAGTCCGAACGGACCCTGGCGAGTGGTAATCTCACCGTTCTGATCCACGAGGAGCCTCCCGAGTACGGACTCAGTATCTTCGAGAATCGGGTCGGCATCTGTGGCTACCACCCCGACAGCGGGACTGTCCGGGCGTTCGTCGACACCGACGACCCGACGATCCGCAAGTGGGCCGTCTCGACCTACGACGAGTACCGCCGGGAGGCGCGTCCGCTTGCGGTCGAAACGCCGGCCGAGTAGCGACGGCCCCATCGTTCGCGGTCCGCACGAACCGGTGATGTATCGGGTAGCGACCGGGTCGGTACCGTTCGCAACGGCCGGCAGCCGGTCACCGACTGCAACGATGCCGACGGACGATCGATCACCACCAGTTACGTACATGACACGTGCAAGCGTATCTGAACCGGGATGCGCGACCGAGTGTCTTCCACGATCGACGTCGACCGGGTTCCGGTTCTCGGGTGGCAACGCGCTCGAGGCCGGGCCGATCTGCGGCAATCGCGAACCGACCGTTCGACCGTCGCGATCGACGAGCGGGAGCTGCGACGCGAAGTCGCAGCCGTTTACCGGATCGTCGCCGACAGACCCGACGAGGACGCCGACCTGGAGTTCCCGACGGGGCGCGGACTGGCGGCGCGTCTCGGCTACCCACCGGCGGAGATCGGTCGGCTCCCGGCTGCGGCCGTCGACTCCTTTACCGGCGTCGGCTACCACCTCGATCTGGCCGACCTCGCCGACGGTGACGTCGTCCTCGAGTTCGGCTGTGGCTCCGGAACGGACGCGTTCGTCGCCGCCGCACGGGTCGGCGACAGCGGGCGCGTGATCGGCGTCGATCCCGTCCCCGAGCAGCTGGCGAACGCGAGTCGGTGTCGCGAGGAAGCCGGCGCCGCGAACGTCTCGCTCTGGCGGGCGACGGCCGAGGCGCTCCCGCTCGAGGACGGGACGGTCGACGTCGTCCTGTCGAACGGCACGATCTCGCTCTCGCCGAGGCCGGAGCGAGTCTTCGCGGAGGCGAGTCGGGTCCTCCGCCCGGGGGGTCGGCTGGCGGTCTCCGAACTCGTCGGCGAGCGTCGGCTCCCCGACCGGGTCAGGACCGATCCGGCGCTGTGGGCCGCGGGAATCGGCGGTGCCGTCCGGATCGACGACTGCGCAGACCTGCTCGAGACCGCCGGGTTCGACGACGTGACGATCAGGGAGAACCCCTGGTACGAGTTCGTCTCGGACCGGGCTCGAGGCGTCTGCCAGCAGTACGGCGTCGAGAGCGTTTCCGTTCGTGCCCGCTGCCGACGGTGAGGGCCGCCCCTCAGACCAGCTCCGAGACAGCCGCCATCGTCGTCTCCTTGTCATCCTCGCTCATTCCGTCGACGAACCCGATCCGGACGGCGTCGACGCCGTCGACCGCGGCGTAGTCGGCGACCCACTCGCGGACCTCCTCGGGCGTGCCGGCGGGCGCCAGCTCGTCGAGCACCTCGTCGGGGAGCCGGGCGGCCATCGCCTCCGTATCCCGATCCTGCCAGGCCTCGCGGATATCCGCGACGACGTCGGGGTAGCCCTGCTCGGCCACGGAGTCGCCGTAGTAGGGGCCGTACGCGCCGAGCATGAACGCGATCGTGCTTCGGGCTCGCTCGCGGGCCCGCTCGCGGTCCTCGGCGGCGATCCCGCGGACGATCGGGCTCACGCGCAGCTCCGCGGGGTCCTTCCCGGCGAGCTCCGCCCCCCGGTGGAGGTCCTCGAGTCGGTCCTCGAGTCCGGACTTCGTGAACAGCTGCGGGGCCCAGCCGTCGCCGAACCGCCCGGCCATCTCGGTCGCCTTCGGTCCGAGGGTCGCGAGGTCGATCGGCGGCGGGTTCGCGGGGGGCTCGCGCTCGTAATTGAGCCCCGCGATGTCGAAGATCTCGCCCTCGTAGGCGGGGGTTCCCTCCTCGTACACCGCTCGGACGACCTCGATCGCCTCCCGGGTACGTCGCAGCGGTCGCTCGAACGACTCGCCGTGCCAGCGCTCGGTGATCGCGGGCGAACTCGGGCCGATCCCGAGCCGGTATCGCCCATCCGAGGCGTCGTGTAACGCCAGCGCGGTCTGGGCGAGCATCGCCGGCGACCGCCCGAACGGCGAGATGACGTCGTTCGAGACGCCCAGGTCGTCGGTCCGGTCGGCGATCAGCGTCAGCGCCGGGACGATGTTCCAGCCCGTCGTCTCGCCCATCGAGATCCGGTCGAAACCCAGCTCCTCGGCCCGGACGGCGCGGTCGGCGACGTCCTGGGGGCGGTCGTAGTCGCCGAGTCGCACCAGCAGATCCAGCCGTGCGTTCACACCGCTCGCCTCCGTTGTCGTCTCATACCCGTCACCGTCGACCGCGGCACGGATTGACTTAACGGATCCCGCGAGGCGGTCGGGTCCGCGAGGGGGCCGCGGCGGCTGTAGCCCTCGAGTACTTATCCCCGCAGTCGTGGTAGCGCGGCTCCTATGGGGACCAGACCGAACGTACTCCTGATCCACTGCCACGACCTCGGCCGGTACCTGGGCTGTTACGGCGTCGACGTTGAGACACCGGCGGTCGACCGGCTCGCGGCCGATGGCGCGCTGTTCGAGAACCACTTCGTGACGGCGCCCCAGTGTACGCCGAGTCGGGGCAGCCTCATGACCGGGCGCTACCCGCACGTCAACGGGCTCATGGGGCTGGCCCACACCCACTGGGAGCTCGACGAGGGCGAGCGGATCGTCACCCACTACCTCAGCGATGCGGGCTACGAGACCCACCTGTTCGGCCTCCAGCACATCTCCCAGGACACCGACACGCTCGGGTACGACCACATCCACTCGGAAGGGAACCTCTACCCCGGCGTCTCGCCGTCGGTCCACCAGGCAAACCGGGCCCGAAACGTCTCCTCGGTCGTCGCCTCCTTCCTCGAGCGAGGGGGGTTCGAGGACCCCTTCTTCGCGTCGGTCGGCTTCTTCGAGTGCCACCGCGTCGAGGAGAAGACCGGCCGGTTCGGCTTCGACGCCGACCACTACGACGCCGACGACCCCGACAACGTGCGGCCGCTGCCGTACCTTCCCGACCGGCGGGGCGTTCGCCGGGATCTGGCCGAAATGCGCGGGATGGTGACCGCCATCGACGACGGCGTCGAGACGATTCGGGCGGCCCTCGAGGACGCGGGGCTGGCCGACGAGACGCTCGTGATCTTCACGACCGAACACGGGCTGGCCTTCCCCCGGGCGAAGGGGAGCTGTTACGACGCCGGGCTCGAGGCCGCGCTGGTGGTATCCTATCCGGGCGTGATCGACGGCGGGGATCGGTACGAGGAGCTGCTCAGCAACGTCGACGTGTTGCCGACACTGCTCGAGCTGATCGGCCTGGAGGTGCCCGACGATCTCGACGGTCAGAGTTTCCTCCCGCTCGCGACCGACGGCGAGTACGAGCCCCACGAACGGCTCTTCGCCGAGATGACCTGGCACGACGAGTACAACCCGGTGCGGGCGATCCGGACGGAGCGGTACAAGTACGTCCGGAACTTCTGGCAGCTCCCGCGGGTGTACCTCGCCCGGGACGTCTTCGACAGCGAGGCCGGCCGCGAGGTCCGCGAGGCCTACACGGCGCCGTATCGCCCCTACGAGGAGCTGTACGACCTCCGGGCGACTCCACAGGAAGACGAGAACGTCGCCCTCGAGCCCCGGTATCAGGACGTCCGCACGGAACTCTCCCGGCAGCTCCACGAGTGGATGGTCGAGACCGACGACCCGCTGCTCGAGGGGCCGATCGCGCCGGGCAACTACGACGACGAGATCGACTCGTGGCCTCACGAGTCGTCGTGAGCCGCAGTGTCGGGTGTCGCGACCGATCCCGCTAACCGATCGTCATCAGCTCGTCGGCGTTCTCGACGATCGAGAGGAGGTCACCCATCGTCGCGCGCGGCCGAAGATCCCCCTCCGGCAGCTCCCGCGAGTCGAGACACGTCCTGCAAGCGAGCAGTTCGCCGTCGTTCCGGACGTACTTTACCATCACGCCGTGGGGATTGAACTTCTCGTGCTCGAGGTCGGGCGCGTCGACGCCGTCGCCGAGCAGGAACAGTTCGACCTCGTGATCGGCGTCGAGCGCGGTGTTCGCGAGTCGAAACGCGTTCCAGACCCGCTCGGGGTCGTTCGTCTCGAGGACGATTCCGAGATGCATATGCCGTGGTACCACGGCACATTAGGTAAACGCTCGCGTCGAATCGCTCACGACGACAGCACGGCCGCACACAGCTCGCGGGCCGCCTCGAGGTGTGCGATCGCCTCTTCGTTGTCGGGGTCGTCGGCCTCCGAGAGCAACCGCTGGACCTGTCGGACGCGTTTTCTGGCCGTCTCCGGATCGACGTCGTCCGCGGTCGCGTCCCGGGCAACGGCCTCGGCCTCGCCGAGCCAGCGGTTCGTCCGCGGATCGATCGGCAGCTCGGCCGTCGCCTCGAGGTGGTCGCGAAGCGCTACGAGTCGGCTTTCGAGGGAGTCGTCCGGATCGGTCACGCTCGAACGGACGGGTCCGAGCGCTGTGACCGTTGTCCCCGCGTGGCGTCCGGACACCAGAACCGTCGTGAAGACGGGGACAACGTTGATACCGACGGTGAAGAATGTGGCTGTATGACACATGACTGTTCGTTCCTCGAGGACCTCCCCCTCGCGGACGACCAGCGCTCGGTCGCCGACGGCCAGCGAGACAGCCACGCCGCCGACTGGGGTGCCGAGCAGTTGGGCGAGGGTGTTCGGCCCGACGCCGTCGTCTGGCCCGAGAGCACGGACGACGTCTCGGCGGTGCTTTCGGCGGCGACCGAGCACGGGGTTCCGGTGACGCCGTACGCCGCCGGGACCGGCCTCGAGGGCAACGCCGTCCCCGCTCGCGGCGGGATCAGCCTCGATCTCACCCGGATGGACGGCGTCCGGGACTACCGACCCGACGACTTCCAGATCGACGTCGGGCCGGGGATCATCGGCTCGGCCGTCGAGGAGCACGTCGCGAGCGACGGCCTCTTTTTCCCGCCACTGCCCTCCTCTGGCGATATCTCCACGATCGGCGGCATGATCGCGACCGACGCGAGCGGAATGCAGACCGTCTGCTACGGCGAGGTCGCTGACTGGGTGCTCGGGCTCGAGGCCGTGCTGGCCGACGGCACCGTCGTCGAGACGGGATCGCGGGCGAGCAAGACCTCGAGCGGCTACAACCTCACCGAGTTGCTCGTCGGTAGCGAGGGCACCCTCGCGGTCGTCACCGAAGCCACGCTCGAACTCGCCGGCCGACCCGCACAGATCCGCGGCGGACGGGCGATCTTCGAGACGCTCGACGACGCGACCGCGGCCGTCTCCGAGGCCGTCCGGACCGATCTCGACGTCGCCCGGATCGAACTCGTCGACGGGCTGAGCGCGCGGATGGCCAACGCCTACCTGGGGACCGACCTTCCCGACGCGCCGATGGTCTTCCTCGAGTTCCACGCCAACCACGGCGTCGCAGAGGAGATCGAGCTCTGTCGGACGATCTTCGAGGCACACGACGTCGCGCGCTTCGAGCTGAGCGCCGACGACGCCGGGATGGACGAACTCTGGCAGGCTCGCCGGGAGCTGGCCTACGCCGTCGCGACGTACGACGCCGACCTCGAGCCGCTCCACCCTGGCGACGTGACGGTCCCAATCAGTTCTTACCCCGAGATCGTCCGCGAAACCAGACGCCTCGCCGACGAGCACGACCTGCTGATCCCCTGCTTCGGCCACGCGGGCGACGGCAACCTCCACTACTCCGTGCTCGTCGACCGCGACGATCCCGACCACGTCGACCTCGGGGAGGCGGTCTACGCCGAGATCGTCGAACGGGCGCTCGAGATGGGCGGCACGGCGACCGGCGAGCACGGTATCGGGCAGGGAAAACGGGAGTACCTCGAGGCCGAGCACGGGTCAGGCGCGGTCGATGCGATGAAACGAGTCAAGCGCGCGCTCGACCCCACGGGGACGCTGAATCCGGGGAAGATCTTTCCGGAAACCGCGACGGAACTGCGGGTTTGTGAGAACGACGACCTAGAGGACGACGAGTGAACACGAAGGCGGTTACAGTGGCTCGGTCACTGCCGCTGTAGTCTCCGTTTGCGTCGACGTTGCTGGCAAGGTAAACGAGAACGTCGTCTCCTCGCCGGGTTCCGATTCGACCCAGATTTCCCCGTTGTGACGTTCGATAATCCGGCTACAGAGTGCGAGTCCGATTCCCGTTCCCGTCCCTTCCTCGTGACCGTGGAGTCGCTCGAACACCTCGAAGATGCGGTCTTGCTCCTCCGTGGGGATTCCGAGACCGCCGTCACGGACCGAGATGATCCACTCCTCGCCATCACGTTCGGCAAAGATATCGATCCGTGGGGGCGCGTCTCCGCTGTATTCGATCGCGTTAGAAATGAGATTCTGGAAGACTTGCCGGAGTTGGCTCGCATCGCCTTCAACACGAGGGAGTTCCTCGCCGTTGATGACGGCGTCAGTTTCGTCGATCTGTAGCTCGAGGTTTTGACACGCCTCGGCACAGATCTCGTCGAGATCAACCGGTTCGAACGTTTCTCCCTGTGTTTCCACGCGCGAATATTCGAGCAACCCGTCGATCATCTCTGCCATTCGCTCCGAGCCGTCGATCGCGTACTCGAGGAACTCCTCACCCTCTTCGTCGAACTCGTCGCCGTACCGACTTTCGAGGAGTTGCAGGTAGCTCGAAACCATCCGCAGGGGCTCCTGCAGGTCGTGAGAGGCGGCGTACGCGAACTGCTCGAGTCGTTCGTTCGATTCTTCGAGGCGCTCTTGCGTTCGCTGAAGCTTCCGGTTTTGGAGTTTGAGTTCTCGAGCGCGCGTTTTGGCCTGCGCATCGTACATTCCAACACCGAAGCCGGCGACACTACTGAACCCGGTAAGAATGGGGAGCGAACGTTCCGGGTTGGTAAGACCAGTGTCCGGCTGGAGATGATACAACGTTAGAATACCGAGCATTATCCCGAGTCCGGTGAGACATCTCCCTGCGACAGCGGGGTAACACGTCGAGTGGATCTCCATTTGTGGCAACCGATACCCGCCCCAAAGAAGGACGATCCCCGATCCGCCGATAAACGAAGAGACAACCAGAATAGTCGCAACTGATGTCCCCAGAAACGACTGCGAAACTGCCCACCCAACGGCCAGTGCGACGTAGAGACCTCCGAGGGCAAGCAGGACACGTCTGCTCCCCGGGACGGAAAACACCCGGCTCCAGCGGCTCATTTCATCTATTGCTGCTTCCCGCTCTTTCTCAGTACGCTCCGGTAACTCCCCTACCATTACGGACGGATAAACTCGTTAGGATAATATGGGTTAATACTCTTCTGGTACCAATTCACATCACGTTGACTCACGGGCGTTCGACACGCTCGCCCGAGACGGAAAATTGAGGCCCTCACAGTCACCGTCTGACACGGACTGTGGGACGTCAGTTCCGGGACAGTCGCAAACTCGTTCACGGTTTCGCCGGTAAATCGTTACAGCAAACCGTATCAGTCGTGAACCAGCACGTCGAGCACGTCCGGTCCCTCGCGATCGAGGGCCTCCTCGAGCGCCCCCTCGATCTCGTCGGGGGTCTCGACGAGGTGGCCGCGGGCGCCGTGGCTCTCGGCGTTTTTGGGAATGTCGACTGGTGGATCGAAATCCATCCCGGTAAAGTCGTAGTCCTCCTCCTCGCCGCCCATGATTTTGAGCGTGTTGTCCTTCAGTATCCGGTAGTTGCGGTTGTCGGGGACGACGACGGTGAGATCGAGGTCGTAGCGGGCCGCGCTGTAGAGCGTGTTCGGGTAGTACAGGTAGGAGCCGTCGCCGATGAAGCCGACCACGTCGCGGGGCTCCTCGCGCTGGCTCTCGGCCAGCGCCGCACCCACGGAGGCCGGCAGCCCGTAGCCGAGGCCGCCGCCCTTGTTCGAGATGTACTGTTCGGGCGCGAGATCCCACCGCGTGAGCATGGCATACTTCGAGGTAACCCCTTCGTCGACGACGTAGGCGTCGCCGGCGACCCGTTCCATCGCGTCGACCAGCTGGGCCTTCGAAGCGCGGGAATCGCCGGGAGCCTCGTCCTCGCCCATCGCTCCGACCTTCGCTTCGACCATCTCCTTGATCGCAGCGACGCGCTCGAGGCGCTCCGCGACGACATCGTCGGAGAGCCGCTTCCGGACGCGCTCGGTGAGCCCCTCGAGAGCGAGCCCCGGATCGCCGATCACCGCGGCGTCGGCGGGCTGGTTCTTGCCGAGCTCCCACGCGTTCGGACCGACGTGGATACACGTCGTCTCGGGGTCGACCAGCGCCTCCTCGTGGCGCGTCAGCGTCGTGTTCGTCGAACAGCCGACGAACAGCAGGGTGTCGCTGTCCATCAGCATCGCGGCGAGGTTCTCGTCGGGCGGGATGTAGGAGACCCACTGGTCGTGGCTTGTCGGGTAGTCGATCTCGCAGGCAAGGATCTCACCGTGGACGCGGGCACCAGTGGCTTCAGCCAGGTCGACCGCTGCGGCGACGGCGTCGGCGCCCGATCGAGCGACCTCGTCGCCGACGACCATCACCGGGTCGTCGGCCTCGGCCAGCAGGTCGGCGGCGCGCTCGAGCTGGCCCGGATCGCCGCTCCCGGCGTTGGGAATCGGCCCGAGTCGTTCGGGCTCGACGTCGGTCTCCTCGAGGGTGACGTCGAGCGGCAGCGCGAGAAAGACGGGCCCAGTCGGCGGCGTCATCGCGACGCGGAACGCCCGCCGGAGCATCGTCGGCAGCGCTTCGACGTCTAACACCTCGTCGGACCACTTGCAGAACTGGTCGGCCATCTCGGCGAGCTCGCCGCTCAGAATCGGCTCCTCGTGGCGGAAGTCGGTGCTGTGGTTACCGGCTGTGACGACGAGTGGCGCGCCGGTGATCTTCGCGGCGTAGAGGTTGCCGAGGCCGTGGGCGAGCCCGGGCGCGATGTGGAGGTTCGCCACCCCGACGGGGGTGATCGACTCGTCGTGGTGAGAGTGGTACCGTCGGGTCTGGGCGTAGCCGCCGGCCATCCCGACCGCGACGTCCTCGTGGAGGCCCAGTACGTACTCCAATTCGCTCTCGCCGATCGCGTCGACGATCGGCAGCTCCGTTGTGCCAGGGTTGCCGAAAACGTAGTCGACGCCGTAGGACTCGAGGGCATCGACGAAGAGGTCGGCCCCGGTGTAGCTGTCCGTCATGCTCTCCCGTGGGTCCCGGCGGATCATGAAACTGTGTCCCCCGGCCACCTGGTCCGTGATCCGTTTGCCGGTTCTCGGGACATTAGGGGACGGGCGACGAGAGGGTCGCGTATGAGCGACCGACTACTGGTGCTGAACAAGGATTCCGATACGATGTCGGTTATCGATGCCGATACCGGCGAAACGGAACGCGTCGTCGAGACCGCGTTCAACCCCCACGAGATCGCCGTCGGCCCCGACGGCGAGACGGTGTACGTGACGTGCTCGCTCGGCAACGCGTTGCTCGCGTTCGACGCCGAGACGTGGGAGCGAACCGCAGAGATCGAACACGAGGAGTTCGACTTCCCCCACGGGCTGGCGGTCCGCGAGTCCGCGGGCGAGCTGTGGCTGGCCTCGACCTACAGCAGCCGCGTCTACGTCCTCGACTGCGGGACGAACGAGATCGTCGATCACTTCCCGACCCACCAGGACAAATCGCATATGGTGGCGCTGACGCCCGACGAGAAGCGGGCGTTCGTCGCCAACATCGGCAGCGGGAACGTCACCGCGATCGACTGCGAGGAGCGCCGGATCCTCGGCGATCCGATGGTCGGCGAGGAGCCCGAGGGGATCGCGGTCCACCCCGAGGCCGGCCTCCTCGTCGCGAACCAGGACGACGGCATGCTGTCGGTGCTCGATCCCGACACGCTCGAGCAGACGAACCGCGCGCTGCTGGGCGAGACGCCGATCCGCGTCGTCCCCTCGCCCGACGGGCGCCACGTCCTCGTGCCGAACCGCGAGTCGAACGACGTCTCGCTGCTCGACACCGAACACGTCCGCAACGGCGAGCAGCGGCCCTGGGAGATCGCGCGGATCCCGGTCGGGATCTGGCCCGGCGGAACCGTCTTCGCGCCCGACGGCGAGCGCGCGTTCGTCGCTAACAATAAGACCAACGACGTCTCCGTGATCGACTGCGAGAGCTGGGCGGAGATCGAACGCTACGACACGGAGCTTCACCCCGACGGGATCGCGTACCTCCCCGAGTAGCCGGCCCCCTCGAGAGCCACGCAAACTCCCCGCTACCCGCGGTATTTTACGTCGGACCGTCGTCACCGGAACCATGTCCCTCGCGAGACACGGGGCCGGCATCGGGGCGACGGCTCGAGCGTTCTGGTCGCAGGTCCATCCCGTGTTCATGCTCCCGCCGCTCGCCGCCTCGCTGTTCGGGGCGGTGCTGGCCGAAGCGTTCGCGCCGGGTGTCGCGACGCTGCACGTCGTCGCGATGTTCGCGGCCGTCTACACGGCCCACGTCAAGGACGGCTACGTCGACTTCTACGTCCGCGGGGAGGACGACGACCACCCGCTGACCGAGCGCGGTTGCCGGCTCGGACTGACCCTCTCGACGGCGACGTTCGCCCTCTGTACGATCGCCCTGTTCGTGCTGGTCGACTGGATCGCCGCCGCACTGACCGTTCCCGCGTGGGTGATCGCCTACTACCACGCGCCACAGCTCGACACGAATCCGGTGACGGCGACGACCGGCTATCCGCTCGGAATCGCGCTCTCGCTTCTCGGCGGGTTCTACGTCCAGGCGGAGGTGTTCGCGTTGGTTCCGATCGGCTTCGCTGCGGTGTTTCTCGTCCTGCTCTCCGGGATCAAGGTCATCGACGACGCCAAGGACTACGACTACGACCGCTCGATCCGCAAACGGACCGTCGCCGTCGCCGTTGGCCCCGACCGCGCGTACGCCGTCGCCTACGGGCTCATGCTCACGGCACTGTTCGTCGTCGTCGCGTTCGCCGTCGCGCGGGTGTTTCCGCCCTCGGCGGTGCTGGCCGCGCTCGCGTTCGCCGCCGTCGCCGTCGTCGCCCGCCGCGCGCCGCCGAAGCTGGCGACCATGCTGTTGATTCGGGGGTCGTACGTCTTCCTCGCCGTGCTCGTCGCCGCGGTCTGGTTCGAACCGCTGGCCCGGTTCTGGTGACGGCCGTCGGCGTCGAGGCGGATCCCCGCTCCTTTTGTTGACGACCGCGAACCGAACCGACAGTGAACGCAGTGAGACTCCCCGACTCGGACGAGGTGTGATCTTGATGCTCGAGGCGCTCCGATCCGTCCTGCTCGATCCGACGCTGCTGGCGGTGTACCTCCTCGCCGCAGGAGCGATGATCCTCTCGCCGGGTCCCGACACCGTCTACGTACTGACCCGTAGCGTCGGCGACGGCCGCGAGAGCGGGCTGGCCTCCGCGGCGGGGATCAGCGTCGGCGTCCTCGTCCACACGCTTGCGGCAGCCGTGGGGCTCGCGGCGATCTTTCGGGCCTCCGAGCTGGCGTTCGCCGCCGTCACCTACGTCGGCGCGGCCTACCTGACCTACCTCGGGGTTCGGACGATCCGCGAGTCCGAACTGCTCGACGCGAACGACGGCGCCGCGGTGGAGGGCAACCCGTTCCGAGAGGCCGTCATCGTCAACGTCGCCAACCCGCAGGTCGCGCTGTTCTTCCTCGCTTTCCTCCCGCAGTTCGTCGACGGGGCGGGCCACGTCCCGACCCAGCTGTCGGTGCTCGGCGGGATCTACGCCCTGCTCACGATGGGGTATCTGGGAACGGTGGCACTCGCCTCGAGCGCGGTTCGCCGACTGCTGATCACCCGCCCGCGGGTCGCGGACGGAGTGCGGTGGCTCTCCGGGCTGGTGTTGATCGGGCTCGGCGTGCGGCTGTTCGTCGGGGGCGTCGGGTAGTCGTGCGGTCGGCTGGGCATGGCTCGTGGGACCAGCTACACCATCGCGACCGCGAGCAACGCGACGCCACCGACTGCCGCGACCGCGCCGACCGCCCTCGCCAGTTGTGGTCCCCAAGAGACTGTTCGCTCGAGCGAGAGCACGACTGCAATACCGGCCATCCAGAGGACGTTCATCGAGCCGGCGACGACCATGAGGGCGAACAGCGCCCAGCAGCAGCCGACGCAGAAGCGGCTGAACTCCCAGCCCATCCTCGCGGCGCCGACGACGCCGGGACGGTGGTACGTCAGCAGGAAGCCGAACGGCGATCGGCAGCGATCCAGACAGCGATACTTGTACGGCGAGAGCTGGTAGCCGCCGAGCAGGACCAGCACGCCGCCAAATAGGAGCGGCCCGTGGTCCGTGGCAAGTGGCGCGATCGGAACGGCGGCGTTGACCGCCAGGGGGACCAGCCCGGTGATCGTCCAGACGAGCGTGTACGTCCCGAGCAGGGCACCCAGTCGGGCGAACCGGGCGGCTCTCGAGACCTCCCGGAGCGTCCCGTCGTACAGGCGAAACAGCGGTACCGAAGAGGGGTACATCATGGCGATCATCATCGTCCCCCACATGATCAGGTAGAGCGCGACTCCGACGGCGCCGCCCTCGAGTGCCATCGCCTCCGGAGCGCCGGGATCCGACATCCGCATCTCCATCCCCATCTCCCCGCCCGGCATCGGCAGCCACCGCCGGAGGATCGCGACCCAGGCGAGGATCGCGACACCGTAGACGACGATCGCGACGGCAGGTATCCGTCGGACAGCGGGTCGCTGCCGAACGGAGTCTCGAGTGGTCATGCTCGTGGAGTGCTGCGGGTTTGATCAGCCGTTGGCCATCTCGAACGGCCCGAAGTAGGAGTTGTTGCCGCCGACGTCCCAGGAGAAGTCTTCGTCGTAGTCGACGGTCGCATCGGTCGTCTTCCCGGTGTTCGCTCGCTCCTCCGGCGGGACGAACGGATGGGGGAACACCGACCCCTGCTGGTCGCCGAAGCCGACGCTCTCGTCGGTCTCGATCGTGACGATGTCGCCGGCGCTGAACGAACGGTGGCCGTCGGCCCTCGAGTACGAGAACGGAACCGCGACGCTGTCCTCGACGGTCTCGATCAGCGGAGCGGCGGCCTCGAACAGTCCACCCGCCTCCCCGGAGAAGATCGCCTCGAGCGCCTCGGCCTGCTCGTCGTCGGCGGCCTCGTCGATTACGAGGACGACGTGCCAGCCGCCCTCGAGGAGGACGCCGTCCTCCCAGACGAGCATTCCCGCGCCCAGCCCGTCCAGGGAGACGTCGCCGTACGTTCCCTCCTCGATGGTCCAGAACCCGGCGAACGTGCACCTGCCATCGTCGGGGAGTTCGTACCACAGGCACTGACACGGAACCGAACAGTTGCACGCCTCGATGAACTCCCCTGCGAGGCGCCACTCCGGCCGGTCCTGATTGCTAGTTGTCATGGCACACGATAGATACGAGCGGACCCCTCAGAAAGCTATCCGGTGACGAACTACCAGCTACTGACGATCGTGCAGCCGGTGAAAGCGTATCGACCGTCCGCGAGCGCGGTCAGTGTCGGGCCGGGTGTGGACGGTACTGGCAGGGTAGTCAGCCGAAGACGAGACCGTCGCTTTCGGGTCGCCGTTCGACACGGGCCCACGGACCGTGCGGAGCACAATGGAGGGGCCTGCCAGAGCGAGAGACGCCGACCGAACGTTGACAACCGTGCCGCGGAGTGCTCCCGTATGAAACTCGTGGAAGCCACCGCGGACGACCTCGAGGCGCTCGCCGACCGCTGGTTCGACCTCGTGGAGGCGATGGCGGAGCACTCGGAACTGAACGAACTCGACGCGGACGCGACCGCGGAGACCGCCAAAGACGGCTTTCGTGCTCACCTCGACGACGAAGACGTCACCGACTACCTCGTCGTCCACGATGGCGAGACGATCGGCTTCGTCACGCTCCGCGAGGGCCGACATCCGTCGCGGCAGTACTCGCAGTACCTCCGGATCGTGAACCTCGCTATCGACGACGACTGTCGGAATCGGGGCCACGGCGCGGCGGTCCTCGAGCGCGTGAAAGAGATGGCTCGAGAGCGAGGCTGTGACCATCTCAAAGTCTCCTGTGAGTGGGAAAACGAGGGTGCACGTCGCTTCTATCGCGATATGGACTTCCAGCCGAAGCAGGTCGACTACACACAGCCGCTGG
>PWMF01000187.1 GCA_003559215.1 Natrialbaceae archaeon | reverse complement strand
GCAAGATCGGGACCTACATGCACAGCTACGCCCTCCACGGGGTTCACGGCCGTGCGCTCCCCGTCGGACAGGGAGTCAAGATGTCCCGGCCCGACATCGAAGTGATGGTCGCTGGCGGGGACGGCGACGGGTACTCGATCGGCGCTGGCCACTTCGTCCACGCCGTCCGACGGAACGTCGACATGAGCTACATCGTCATGGATAACCGCATCTACGGGCTCACGAAGGGCCAGGCCTCGCCGACCTCGCGGTCGGACTTCGAGACCTCGACGACCCCCGAAGGCCCCAAACAGCCTCCGGTCAACCCGCTCGCGCTCGCGCTGGCCTCCGGCGCGTCCTTTATTGCCCAGTCGTTCGCCTCCGACGCCCTGCGCCACCAGGAGATCGTCCAGAAGGCGATCGAGCACGACGGGTTCGGCTTCGTCAACGTCTTCAGCCCCTGCGTAACGTTCAACGACGTCGACACCTACGACTACTTCCGCGACTCGCTGGTGGACCTTCAAGAAGAGGAGGATCACGATCCGAACGACTACGAGGCCGCGAAGGAGGTCATCCTCGACAGCGAGAAGGAGTACCAGGGCGTGATGTACCAGAACGAGAACTCGGTGCCGTACAACGAACAACACGGTGTCACCGAAGACATGTCCGAGATTCCCGACGGCGCTCCCGAGGACGCGATGGATCTCGTCCGCGAGTTCTACTGACGACAGCCTCCAGCAGCGTTTTGATTTTTGCCGGCAACAGCGCTCTACGAGCAGCGCATCTCGATCCTCCGGAGGAACCGTCGTCAGCGTCGGACTCGAGAGGATGACCGACCGGCCGATGGACGACAGAGCGTGATACGCCACCTCACGTTCATAGGGATTGCGGTCGTACTCCGCTCCGATGAACGAAGATATTCTCGTCGCGACGGACGGCAGCGACATCGCGGCGACCGCCGTCGATCAGGGGCTCGGGATTGCCGAACGCCTCCAGGCGACCGTCCACGCCGTTTCGGTCGTCGATCCGGCAGATACCGACCACGAGTCGGTCCGTGAGCGCCACCGAGAGTTCGTCGAGCGCGTCGAACGAGATTGTCACGACCGGGGTCTCGCCGTCGAGACGAGCGTTCGGTCTGGTCGACCTGGCCGTGAACTGCTCGAGTACGCTGACGAGCGCGACATCGGGCTGATCGTCACGGGAACCCACGGCCGAACCGGACTGAAGCGCTGGCTCATGGGTAGCGTCGCGACCGCGGTCGTACGCGAGGCGCGGTGTCCGGTGCTTACCGTCAATGCGACAGTCGCGGAACCGATCCGTGAGATCGACGACGTACTCATCGCGACCGACGGCCGCCCGGGGGTAGAGGCAGCCGTCGACCAGGGGCTCGACCTCGCGGCGGCCTACGGCTCGCGCGTTCACTCGCTGTACGTCGTCAACGACGTCCACTCGCACACGAGCGTCGTCCTCGAGGCGTTCGAGGAACTCGGCGAGCGCTCGACGAGTGCGATCGCCGAGCGCGCGAGCGAGCGCGGCCTCGAGGCCGAACGGGCGATCGAGCGGGGGATCCCTCATCGAGAGATCGTCGCCTACGCCGACGAACGCGACGTCGACCTCGTCGTCGTCGGAACGGAGAGTCGATCGGGGCTCGATCGGGTCGTCGCCGGAAGCGTCTCCCAGCGGGTAATCGGCACCGCACCGGTTCCGGTGCTGTCGGTCCGGACGCTCGAACGGTAACCGGTCCCGAAGCGATACTTCGCCCGAATGGTTCTCCTTGAGAACCTCGTGCTGGTGTTCGTCGCCGGACTGGTTACCGCACTGACGACCGGTCTCGGCGCGGTCCCGTTCTTCTTTTTCGACGAGATCAGCGACCGACGGAACGTCGTTCTCTAGGGCTTTTCCTCCGAAATCATGGTCTCGGCGTCGGTCTTCGGCCTCCTCGAGGAGGGGCTCGCCGTGGGCACGCCGCTCGAGATTTCCGTCGGCGTCGCTGCGGGGTTGTCCTCGTCGTTCTTGCTAAGGACGTCATCGTCGACGCCGACATCGATCCCCGCGAGTACGAGGAGGCCGATTTCAAGAAATTCGTCCTCATCTTGGGGGTATTGCCGGTTCACAGCTTCCCGGAAGGGATCGCCGTCGGCGTTCCTTCGCCGATCTCGGCCTCGAGGGGGGAGTTTCCCTGCTCGGCTTTACTATCCCGCTGCTGCCGGTGTTCATGACAGTCGCGATCTCGATTCACAACGTCCCGGAGGGAACCGCGATCTCGATCCCGCTGAACTCACTCGGGGTGGCGAACTGGAAGCTGGTCTGGTGGGCGATCTTCTCGAGTCTTCCGCAGCCGATCGGCGCCGTCCTCGCGTTCGGGTTCGTCTAGGTCGCCCGGGAGTTGCTCCCGTTCGGGTTCGGTTTCGCCGCCGGGGCGATGATCTCCCTCGTCCTCACGGAGTTCGTTCCGGAGGCACTGGCGATCGGCGAGGAACTGCCCCGTGGTGGGAAATCCGAACTGGCGGCCGGCACCGCCGCGGGCGTACTCGTCATGCTTCCGCTCGCGTTCGTCTGAACTGGACGGTTTTTCGACGCGACCGAACCGGCAATCCGGCCGTATCCGCTTCGTATCAACGGCGCTTCTAGAAGACTTATACCTGTCACACAACCACCTTGTCTCCGTAGACGATAGTTTTTCTATCGTGATTATAATTATTTCCTGAATGTTTATATTGCTGCAGTTATACTATATCTAAAACGACCAACAAAATCTGAAACCAACCGGAGCCGACTAAGATCAAGGAAGGACAGCAGCACGAAATTATCACACACGATCAACGGAAGCGAAAACGCGAAACGATGACACCACAAGTTCACAACCAAACCGCCGACGTCGATGGGGTAGAGATCGACAGCGATGCAGAATCGCTCGATCTCGACAGCGACGACGAAGCACAGCACAACCAGAGCAACCGATCCGGATTCACGTTCGTTCCCG
>PWMF01000026.1 GCA_003559215.1 Natrialbaceae archaeon | reverse complement strand
CTGCTTCCGGTACATCTCTAAGAACCGATGGAGCCGTCCCTCCTGGAAGCACAAGAGCGTCGTAATTTGTTATTGATGCATTACCGGCGGATCTCTCTATGTCGATAGTGAAATCGCTGTTGTATGCTTTAACCGTTCCTGTTTCAGGGCCTATGATCGTTATGTTCATTCCCTGATTGACTAGGTAACCGATCGTCATATATGCCTCTCCGTCATGAAACCCCTCGGCTACCATCACTGCAACATGTGGCCGGGAGATGGGTTCGGCAAATTGTGAAACATCTTCAACTGCGCTGGGGCATCCTGCAAGTATAATTGCCATAACCGGCAATATCATAAGAATCTTTAAATTTTTCATAATTGACAAGTTTGTTTGGTTATTTTTTACAATAAATTATAAAAAAACTGTGCCAAACACTTCTGTAAGTAGCGATAATGGCTCAAGTGGTTATGAAATACGGGGATTATGTTACAGCACCATCCCTGTAGGAGGTTAGAGTTTTGAGGAATTATTCCACATTGCAGCAAATATTTCCACAGGAGGCATTACATACTAAAGGCTTATATTAAAAACTACAATTGCATTACCTCTTCTGACGTATAATCTGCCTTCATGGATAACCGGATATGAAAAATGTTCGCCCGTACCTGTCTTAATAATAGTTTTGTTTACTATATCAAGTTTCTCAGGGGTTGGCCTTACCAGGGCAAGTACTCCTTTTTCGGTATAAATATAAAGTCTGTTGTCTGCATAAAGCACAACACCACGATCAAGTTCTGTTGATGACCATATTGTTTCCCCGCTCTGCCAGTCCATGCAAAACCACCCTCTGTTTGTGCTTCCGGCGGTATAAGCATAACCATCAACAATAACTACGCCTCCCTGGAGGGGATCAGGTTCAGCATTAGTCCACTCAACATTTTTTATTATGCCGTCATCTTTTAAGCTCAGTTTTACGCTGCCGGCCTTTTCACTTGAGGCTAACACACTGCCATCTTTAAATACCGGAGAATTTGCATGTATATTATGACGGTTTGTCTGAGGGTATGACCAGAGAAATTGACCGGTTTCTGCATCAACCCCAACGATATCGGTGGCCATAATGGTAACAAGAACATTCCTCTCCGGAAGTTCTATAAATATTGGAGAACAGTAGGCAGATAGATCACCCTTACCTGCACCAGGACTTGACCAGATCGTTTCACCTGAAAATCTGTCCAGAGCTACAATGTTGTGTTTTGTCCCTCCTGGTGAAAAGAATACCTTATCACCATTAATCAACAGATTCTCAGTAATCCCCCAGCGGATATTTTCACTATTGAAATCCTGAACAGCATCTCTCGACCATTTTATCAGGCCGGTACCGGCATCCATACACAGGACTCTTCCCTTTCCGGTCACCATGTACAAAAGATTTTCAACAATAAGCGGTGTCGATCTGCTGCCCGGATACGATTGATAAAACTCAGGGCCGTATTTGAACTTTCTCTTAAGTTCACCATCCTTGTCAAATACGAAAATATAACCTGTCCTCTCAATCATGCCGCTTATGTATATCTCACCATTTGCAAAAGCCGGAGAAGAATAGCCTTCTCCAATCCCCTCGAAACTCCAGATGATTTCAGGACCGTCTTCTGGCCATTCTCTGAGCAGTCCCTCGTCATGATAAATTCCGTTTCTTTCAGTTCCGCGCCACGACGAGTGTTGTTGTGCAGTCAATACTCCCGTTAACATTATGACTGATATGAACAGGATTAGGGCTTTATATAGGTTATTTTGTCTGTCGAAGGTAGATGAGGGAGTCATGCGTTTTATATGTAATAATGTACAAAGTTTAATTATTGCAATAATATTATATCTTTACTAATTAACCAAAAGAGGCCATCAAAACATTTTAATCAAAAGAGATCATCATAACATTCATAAGCCTCCGGTAAATAAAACCAAGACTTATTAAACATGGAAGCAAAACCCGTGAAAAGAATTGTATCTCTGTTCAACCCGGAGCGTTTTCAGGGCTGGGGAAAAAAGCGAAACTACTTTGAAGGATGGTATTTCAAAATATTGTCTACCGATGAAGAAAACGCCTTTGCTCTTATTCCGGGTGTTTCAATGGACACTAAAGGTAACCGGCACTCATTTGTGCAGTTTCTTGACGGACGCAAAAAAACATCAGAATATCATAAGTTTGAATACGACGATTTTAGTGCGTCACCCAAAAGGTTCCAGGTTTCTGTCGGCGACAACCGTTTCTCCGATAGCAACCTGTCGGTTAACCTGAACGGCCTTAAGGGGGAGCTTAACTTCTCAGGCAATGTTCCCTGGCCCAAAACATGGTATTCACCGGGCATTATGGGTCCATACACTTTTGTGCCCTTCATGCAATGCTATCATGGAATAGTGAGTATGGATCATTCAATTGACGGAGTGCTTGAATATGCAGGAAAAGAGATTGATTTTACCGGTGGCAGGGGATATATTGAAAAGGACTGGGGCAGCTCTTTTCCTGAAGGCTATATATGGTTACAGTCAAATCACTTTCCCGAGCCGGGTGTTTCCATTAAGACCTCTGTTGCCAAAATACCTTGGCTAAGAGGTTCTTTTACTGGTTTCATCTCCGGCATATGGCTGTATGACAGGCTTATAAAATTTACTACATATAACGGTTCAATTTTAAAAAAATCAGCTATCGAAGGACCTAAAGTGGAAATTGTTATGCAGAACAAAACTTATTTGCTGGAGATTAGTGTTTTACGCGATTCGGCCACGGCTCTTGCATCACCCCTGAACGGTCATATGGATGGAAGGATTGAAGAGAGCATGTCATCAGAAATAGATGTTTCCCTGACAGAGAGAAAATCAGGAAGGTTGATATTCTCAGGAAAGGGCCGGAATGCAGCTGTCGAGGTTGCAGGAAATATTGGGGAGATACTTGTATGATTCTGCAGGATTTTCCATTGTCCCGGGGG